>NZ_JBIRLM010000001.1:0-576983 GCF_044330565.1 Streptomyces sp. NPDC017448
GGGGGGGGGGCGGGCGCCGCCGGCCGGGGCGGGGGGCGCCCCGCGGGGGGGGGGGGCCCCGGCGCCCGGGGGGGGGCCCCGGGCCCCCGCCCGCCCGGGGGGGGCGCCCGGCCCCCTCGTGCGTCCGGCGGGCGGCGGTTCAGCCGGCCGCCGGCTGCGACGGCTCGGCCATCGCCACCGCGATCCTGCGCGGCCCGGTGAACGGCTCACGGGCGTGGGCGGCGAGCATGTTGTCCACCACCAGGATGTCGTGGCGCTGCCAGTCGAACCGGGTGGAGGCGTCGCGGTAGCACTGGCGCAGGTGGGCCACCACGTCGTCGGGGATGGGGGCGCCGTCACCGTAGTAGGAGTTGGTCGGCAGGTCCTCGTCGGCGAAGATCTCCTGAAGGCCCTCGCGGACGTCCGGAGCGACCGTGCTGACGTGGAAGAACGTGATGTGGTTGAACCACACGTCCTCGCCGGTCACCGGGTGGCGGTGCACGGCGTCGCGGACCGCCGTGGTCCGCAGTCCGCCGGCGGTCCACTCGACGCCCAGCCCCTTGCCCTCGCAGTACGCGGTGACGGCGGCCCGGTCGTCGGTGTTGAACGCCTGCTGCCAGGGAACGCCGAAGTCCTCGTGGAAGTTGCGCACCACGCGCCAGCGGCGGCGGGTGAACTCCTCCCGCACGTCCGGGTCGATGGCGCGGAGCACCTGGCGGATGTCGGCGAGCGGGGTGGCGCCCAGGGTGTGGGCCGGCTCGATGCAGTAGAAGTACAGCGCCTGCGGCCAGACGGCCTGGTAGGAGTTCTCGTTGTGCAGGAAGATCTCCTCGTCCGCCGGGTAGTCGGTCGAGGTGTAGACCTGGCCCTTGATGGTGGAACGGGGCGAGGAGCGCTCGGCGTACGTCAGCGGCGGCGTGCCCGACAGGGCGTGCACGGAGCCGTTGAAGCCGTCGACGCCGGCCACGTCGAAGCCGCGCAGCAGCACGGCCCCGCGGGAGTGCAGCGCGGCCCGGATGGCGGGGCGGTTGCCCTCGATGAACTCCGCGACCGGGATGCCGGCGGCCGGCGCCTCGTACACGTGCGGCAGGTGGCCGGCACGGACGGTGGGGTCGAGCAGGGGCGTTGTGGTGATGGTCATGGTGACGGGCTCCTTCAGGAACGGAAGGGTACGAGCAGGGAGGCGGCGGTCTCCCGTGCGGGGACGGGGGGCGCCGTGGTGCCGGGGGCGCTGGTCAGGGCTCGCGGAACGACCGGGCCGGTGCTGCCGGCGGGCCGGGCGAGGGCGACGAACAGGCCGCCCGTGCCGGGCAGGTCCTGCACCAGCCACGAGCCGGCGCCGCCCTGCCCGGTGCTGCGCACGGTCAGCGGGCCCGGGCGTTCGGGGCGGACCTCCAGTTCGTGGAGGTCCGCCGTGATGCCGGTGCCGATCGCTTTCACCACCGCCTCCTTCCTGGTCCAGCACCGGAGGAAGGCCGCTTCCCGCGCGGCGCCCTCCGGCCGGCTGTTCACGTAGGTCAGTTCGGACGCGGAGAGCACCAGCTCCGCGGTCCCGGCCGAGCTGCCGGAGCGCCCGTCCTCGATGTCGATGCCGACCGGGCCCGCGGTGGTGACCGCCAGGGCCCAGTGCGGTCCGGCGTGCGAGAGGTTGAAGTCGAGGCCGGTCGGGGGGCCGGCGACGACGGGGCGGCCGTGGCCGGGGTCGGCGCACCAGGGGCAGGGCCGGGTGCCGAAGCGCAGGCCCGCCGCGGGGACGCCCAGGTAGCGGGAGAGGATCTGCCGCACGGCGATGTGCGCCCCCGCATACCGCACTCCCTCGGTGGGCGGCCTGCGCAGCATCACGGTGCGTTCGGCGGCGGAGAGCAGCCGCAGGGCGGCGGCGGGCGGCGCGTCGCGGGTCGAGCCCTGCCAGACGTGCACACCGCCGTCCGCCACCAGCGCCCGGTACTCCGCCGGGGAGTCGCTGTCGCTCACGGCGCCTCAGTCGGACATCGCCACGAGCACCCGGCGGGAGCCCGTGAAGGGGCGGCGGCCGTGCGACACGAGCATGTTGTCGATGAGCATGAGGTCGCCGGTGTTCCAGTCGCAGTCGCGGGCGTGCTCCAGGCCCCGGTCCCGGATCTGCAGGATGTGGGCGTCGGGGATGGGGGAGCCGTCGGCGAACGTCACGGACTGCGGCAGCTCGTCGGCGGAGAGGATCTGCGCGAGCGCGGCGGCCGTGTCGTCGCCGAGCCCGGCCGGGTGCCACTGGTCGGACTGGTTGAACCAGACCTCGTCACCGGTCACCGGGTGGACGGCGGTGGCGGGCCGGATCTGGCGCACCCGCAGCGAGCCGTCGCGCTGCCACGCGTACTCCGCCTCGGTCCGGGTGAGGAACTCCTCCACCACACCGCGGTCGGTGGTCTCGAAGGTGTCCTGCCAGCTCTTGCCGAGGCCGAGCCCGTCGTGGAGGTTCTGCTGGTAGCGGACCCCGCCGGCGAACGCCTCGCGCACCTCGTCGTCGAGCGAGGCCAGCCACAGCGCGGAGTCGGTGACGGGCGTCGCGCCCCCGGTCGCGGCCGCCTTCTGGCAGAAGAACAGCAGCCGGGCCGGCCAGGCGGCGGCGTAGGACATCTCGTTGTGCATCGAGATGGTGAACTCCTGCGGGTACTCCGTGGAGGTGTAGACGTTCTTGCCGACCTTGGTGCGGGGCGAGTTGCCGTGCACGTAGGCGAGGCGGTTGGGGAGCAGTTCGTCCATGACCGGGTCGAGCGTCTCCTCGGTGACGCCGAAACCCCGGAAGACGAGCGCCTTCTCCTTGACGAGCTGGTCGCTGATGGCCGCGGTGTCGCCGACCACGCGGAGCAGGCCGGCGGCCGAGGCCTCGACGCCCGCGTCCTGCGGGGTGATGACGAGCGGGGACCAGCTGGGCGTTGTGTTCATTCCTGATCTCCTTGAGGAGTGTTCCGGTGGTGTCGTGGAAGGTCGATGAGGAGCGCGGTGAGCGCGAGCGCGGCCATCGCCGCGCCGAGGGCGGCGGCCGTGCCGGCCGCGCCGGTCGCGTCCAGGAGCAGCCCGCCGAGGAGGGCGCCGAGCGCGTTGGCGCCCGAACCCGCCAGCTGGAGGGCGCTGTTGACGCGGCCCTGGAGCCGGTCGGGGGTGGTGAGCACCTGGTGGACGCCGCCCGCCACGTTCACGGCGCCGCCGACCATGCTCATCACGGCGAAGAGCGCGCCGAGCAGCCAGGGCGAGCGGGTCAGCGCGAGCGCGGGGACCAGGACCGCCCAGGCGACCAGCGCCCAGCGGACCAGGGACGGCAGCCCCAGGAGCTTCATCGCCCGGCCGCCGGCCAGGGCGCCGAGCGCGCCGCCGGCCCCGCTGATGGCGGCGATGACGCCGACCGTGCCGGGCGACAGCCCGTCCTCGTACAGGACGAAGGCGGGGAGCAGGGCGAGGGCCTGGAAGAGCACGTTGCTGCCGGAGACCAGCAGCATGACCAGGCGCAGGAAGGTGTTGCGCCACAGCCAGCGCAGCCCCTGGGCGATCTGCGGGCCCAGCCGCTCGCGGGGCGGCCGGTGCTCGGCGGGGCCCTGGAACGGGGAGCGGATGAGCAGCACCGCGGCGAGCGAGAGCAGATGGGCGGTGCCGGCCAGCAGGAACGGCGACCAGCGGGCGAGCGCGAACGCCGTGCTGCCCAGGGGCTGGCCGAGCAGCCCGGCGGCGCGGCCGCGCGCCTCGCTGCCGGAGAGCGCGGCGGTGAGCTGTGCGGCGGGGACGACATGGCGCACGGTCGCCCGTTCGGCGAGCCGGTAGCAGACCATCAGGGAGCCCTCGACGAAGGCGGCCGCCGCCAGGTGCGCGAGCCACACCCGGCCGCTCGCCACGGCGGCCACCACGCTGAGGGTGCTGAGCGCGCAGCCCGCGCTGCACAGCACCATCAGCCGCCGCCGGTCGCAGCGGTCGACCAGGACGCCCGCGGGCAACTGCACCAGGAGGTGGGGCAGTTGCGCCGCCGCCGCCGCCACGGCCCCCGCGGTCGCCGATCCGGTGGACCAGATCAGCAGCAGCGGGTAGGCGACCATGGAGGCGCGGGAACCGAGCAGGGTGAACCCGGCCCCGCCCCACAGCAGCAGGAAGTCGCGGTTGCGGCGCAGCGGCGGGGGCGCGGCGGCCGGCGCTTCGTCGAGGAGGCTCATGCGGTGGCCGCTGCCTCGGAACCGTCCCGCGCGCCGCGGGCCCAGGCGAGGACCGCCATGGCGCTGTGCATCTTGTTCTCGGCCTGCTGGAAGGCGAGGCTGTGCGGCCCGTCCAGGACCTCGGCGGTGACCTCGTCGCCGCGGTGCGCCGGCAGGTCGTGGAGGAAGACGGCTCCGGGGCTGGTCCGCCAGAGGTCGGCGGTGACCTGGAAGGGGGCGAAGACCCGCCGCCAGTCGGGGTCGGCCTTGGTGGTGCCGGTGGTCTGCCAGCGGGTGGTGTAGACGGCGTCGACCTCCTCCGGCAGGCCGGTCATGTCGTGGCGTTCGGTGACGGTCGAGCCGCAGCGGGCGGCGGTGCGCCGGGCGCGGTCGAGGAAAGCGGGGTCGAGGCCGTAGCCGGGCGGGGTGCGCAGGTCGAGGTGCGCGCCCTCGAAGCGGGTCAGGGCCAGGGCGAGCGCGGAGGCGGAGTTGTTGCCCTCGCCGACGTACAGGACGCGCAGGCCGTCCAGGCGGCCGAAGTGGGCCTGGAGGGTGGTGAGGTCGGTGAGCGCCTGGGTGGGGTGCTCGTCGGCGCTCATGGCGTTGATGACGGACATCCGCCGCTGGTTCGCCCAGGCCCGCATCTCGGCCGGGTCGTCGGCGGTGCGGGCGACCAGCACGTCGAGCATCCCGGAGAGGACCGCGCCGGTGTCCTCGCTGGTCTCGCCGGTGTTGAGCTGGAGGTCCCCGGCCCCGTACGTGATCAGGTGGCCGCCCAGGCGCAGCGCGCCGCTGGAGAAGGCGGTGCGGGTCCGGGTGGAGGTCCGCTTGAAGTAGACGCCCACCACCTGGTCGGCCAGCGGGCGCCGGGCGCCGGGGCCGGACCGGGCGAAGGCCACGCCGTCGTGGACGATCCGGCGCAGGTCGGAGTCGGAGAGGTCGTCGATGGAGATGAGGTGGCGTGCGGGCGGGTGGGTCACGGAGTCCTCCTGGAGGGGGTGGAAGTCGGCCGGGGGGCCGGGCCGCCCGGTCGGGGCGGCCCGGCGTCGGATCAGGCCCGGGGCTCCTCCGTCACCACGGGGGTGAGCAGAGGGTGGTCGGCCGGGGCGTCGGCGCCGGTGCCGGCCGCCGCCCAGTCGGCCATCAACTCGCCCTGGCCGAAGGAGTTCTCACGCTTGCTGAGGTGTGCCGTGAGGAACTTGACGACGTCCTTGCCGCTGTCGGAGTTGGTCAGCGCGACCAGCCCCACCCCGCTCCTGAGATGGGTGAGCGAGAGGTTCCAGTAGCCGGCCGGTTCACCGCCGTGCCCGAACTCGGCGTCGTCGCCCGTGTCGTCGACGATGGTGCCGAGTCCGTAGAAGCTGCCCGGATGGGTGTGGAGCAGCTCGGCGGCGGTCTCCCGGGGGATCAGGGCGCCGTCCAGGCCGAGGAGTGCGGCCCGGAAGTGGCGGGCGACCTTGCCGAGGTCCTCGGCGGTCGTCCACAGCCCGGCGGCGGCGAGGTGGGCGCGGTCGCGCCAGCCGCCCTCCAGGTGCTTGCCCTTCACGTGGTGGCCGAGCGCCACGGGGCGCCCGGCGGTGTGCGGGAAGGACTGGTCGAAGCTGCTGCCCGTGAGCTCCATGGGCGTCAGCACGAGCCGGTCCATCAGCTCCTGGAAGGACTGGCCGGTGGCGTCCTCCAGGAGCTGCTGCAGCACCCAGTAGTGCGTGCTGCTCTTGCGGAAGACCTCACCGGGGACGAGCTGTCGGCTGACCCGGGGGGTGGATACCGGCCCGGTCCCGTCGAGCAGTTCCCGCAGGGTGGGCACGCGCCCGCCGGGCCGGAACCCGACGCTGCGGTGGCGTGCGAAGCCCGCCGTGTGCCCGAGGAGCTGGCGGACCGTGACCGGTCCGGGCGCCTCGGGCAGGTCGGCGAGGTGCCACGAGGTGAGGTGCCGGTCGATCGGGTCGTCGAGGCCGATGAGCCCCTGGGCCACGAGTCGCAGGGTGGCGAACGCCGTGACGTGCTTGCTGATCGAGCCGACCTGGAACAGCGTCCCCGGGGTCACCGGTTCGCCGCCCCCTGCCCGCAGGTGGCCGACGCCGTGCAGCTCGGTCGAGCCGTCGGCGCCGAGAACGGCGACGCTCACACCGGGCACCCGGTGCTCGGCCATGAGAGCCCTCAGCTCGTCGAGGGGGAACGCCGGTGCGGCCGGCCGCCCGATCAGGGCGGCCACCTCCGCGAGCGGCCCCTCGGCCAGCTTGGCGCTGTCTCCGCCGCTCGCGCGGTCGAGCAGCGAGGCCAGCAGGTCGGCGGAGACCTCCACGCGGGCGGGGGCGGCGGGGGCCGCGGGGGCCGCCTCCGCCTCCGCCTCGCGTGCGTCCTCGTCGATGGCCGCGGCCAGGTCCACGAGGGTTCCGTGCTGGTACATGCGCCAGACGGAGACGGTGAGGCCCGCCCGCCGGGCGGCGGCCAGTACCTGGATCATCAGGATGGAGTGGCCGCCGAGGTCGAAGAACCGGTCGTGGATGCCGACGGTTCCGACGCCGAGCACCTCCTGCCAGATCGTGGCGAGGAGCTGTTCGGTGGGGGTGCGCGGGGCGACGTAGGGGTGGTCGTCGCCGCGCAGGGCGGAGCGGTCGGGGGCGGGCAGCGCCCGCCGGTCGACCTTGCCGTTGGCGTTGAGCGGCATGGCCTCCAGGGCGACGAACGCCGAGGGGACCATGTACGCGGGGAGCCGCAGGCCGCATTCCTCGGCGAGGGCCGAGGCGTCGGGGAGCCGCTGTCCTTCGTGCGGCACGCAGTGGGCGACGAGGCGCTTGTCGCCGGGGGTGGGTTCGTGGACCGTGACCACGGCGTCCCGCACGGCGGGGTGGGCGGCCACGACGGCCTGCACCTCGCCGAGCTCGACGCGGTAGCCGCGGATCTTGACCTGGTCGTCCAGGCGGCCGAGGAACTCGACCGCGCCGTCGGCGAGCATCCGCACCCGGTCGCCGGTGCGGTAGAGCCGCCCCCCGGTGGGCCCGTACGGGTCGGGGACGAAGCGCTCCGCGGTCAGGTCGGGGCGGCCCGCGTAGCCGCGTGCCACGCCGGTCCCGCCGACGTACAGCTCGCCGACCACGCCCACGGGCACCCGGCGCATGGCCCGGTCCAGGACGTGGGTGGTCATGTTCGGCAGGGGCGTGCCGATCGGCACCACGTCGAGGGCGACCGGCGCGGTCACCGGGTGGACGGTCGAGCCGACGGACGCCTCGGTGGGCCCGTACTCGTTGATCATCCGTCCCGCGCCCAGGAGTTCGAGCGCCTGGTTGGCGGTGGCGGCGGGCAGCGCCTCGCCCGCGACGACGAACACCCGGGCGAGCCGGTCCACCTCGTCGGTGGCGAGCTGCTCGGAGAGGATGTCGAGGTGGCCCGGGGTCAGCTTCACGAAGCTGTACGGGGCCCGGTCCATGAGCGCTTCCGCGAGGTCGCCCGGCACGGTGTCCTGCGGAACGACGTGCACGGCCTGCCCGGTGACCAGCGGACCCCACAGGTTGGGCACGACCAGGTCGAAGGCGACGGACGAGAACAGCGGTGCGCCGCCGGTGCCGCGCGCGGCCAGCTCCGCCGCCGCCCAGGCCACGTGGTTGGCCAGGCCCCGGTGCGGGATCTGGACGCCCTTGGGCCGGCCCGTCGAGCCGGAGGTGAAGATGACGTACGCGAGCCGGTCGGGGTCGTCGGTCCGGGCGGGCGCCCGCTCCTGCCTCTCCGGGCCCTCGCCCACCAGGAGCGGGGTGAGGCCGCCGAAGCGCGCCGCGTACTCGGGCTGGGTGACCGCGTGCGTCGCGCCGGCCGTCTCCAGCATGGAGGCGATGCGCCCGGCCGGGTAGGACGGGTCGACCGGCACGTACGCCGCGCCCGCCTTCCACACCCCGAGGAGCGTCGCGATGAGCCGGGGCGAGCGGTCGAGGAGCACGCCGACGGCGGACTCCGGGCCGGCGTTCTCGGCGAGCAGGCGGTGGCCGATCGCGTTGGCGGCCTCGTCCAGTTCCCGGTACGTGACCTCCTCGCCCCGGAAGGTGACGGCGACCGCCCCGGGGGTGGCCCGGGCCTGCCGCTCGAAGCGCTCCAGGACGGAGAGCGCCGGGTACTCCTCGGCGGTCTCGTTGAGGGCCCCCAGCCGCTCCGCCTCGCCCGCGGGCAGCGGGGCGTACTCCGCGCTGCCGTCCGGGTCGGCGGCCATCGCCTCGAGGACCTGCCGGTACAGGCCGGTCAGCCGGTCGGCGTGCTCGCGGGCCAGGGCGTGGGTGTGGGTGGTCAGCAGCAGGTGCCCGGAGACGGCGGAGACCGCGAGGGCGAACTCGGTGCCGCCCTCGCCGCTGCTGGCCTCGGGGTCGACCAGCCCGGTGTCGACGTGGTCGAAGTCCTGGTAGCTGAAGCGGACGTCGAGGAGCCGGCCGGCCCCGGCGTCGCGCTGGATGACCGGCATCGGGAAGCGCCGGCGGTCCCAGACGCGCCCTTCGGCGGCGAACACCTCCCGTACGAGGTCGGTCCAGGTGCCCCGCGCCCCGGCGAAGGCGAACGGCAGCGTGTTGAGGTACATGCCGTACACCCGCTCGGCGCCCGGCGACTCGGGGCGCGCGCTGCACACCAGGCCGCTGTGGAAGGCGGGTTCCTCGGTGAGCAGGGAGAGGACCTTCAGGTGGGCGGCGAGCAGGACGCTCTTCAGCGACACCTGGGCCTGCGTGGCGAGCGCGCGCAGCCTGGGCTGGAGGTCGAAGAGCTCGACCGCCGCCCGGTACTTCTCGCGCGGGGCGAGGGGGTTCCCGGCCCACGGGGCGGGCAGCGCGAACGGGGCGTGGCCGCTCACCACGTCCTTCCAGTAGGCGCGGTCGTCCTCGGAGTCCAAGGAGGCCAGTTCGGCGGCGATGAAGTCCGCGTAGCGCACCGGAGGGGCGGTGTACGGAGCCGGTTCGCCACCGTCCCGCAGCGCGCGGTAGGTCTCCAGGAGCTCCATGAGCAGGGCCCGGTGGCTCCAGCCCTCGGTGATGGCGTGGCAGACGGTGACGACGAGCCGCCAGGCGTGGTCGTCCTCCAGCTGCGCGGTCATCCGCAGCAGCGGCGCCTTCGCCAGGTCGAAGAGGACGGCGCGCTCCTCGGTGAGGATGGCGCGCGTCCGCTCCTCCCGGTCGCCCGCGAGCCTGAGGTCCTCGACCGCCAGCGGCACGTGGGCGGTGGGGGCGACGATCTGGAGGGGCGTGCTGTAGCCGTCGAGGTCGAAGGAGGTGCGCAGCATCTCGTGGCGCCGGGTGACGATGTCGAGGGCCCGGCGGAACGCGGCGACCTCGAAGGGGACGCCGTCGGTGATGCGGAAGGACGCCACGTTGAGGTAGGCGCGCTTCTCCTCGTCGGCGAGCATCTCCACGATCATGCCGAGCTGGACCTGCGACATCGGGTAGGCGTCGACGGTCCCCTCGGGCAGCCGGGCCCGGTCGTCCGGGCCGAGCAGCGCGAACGGCTCGACGGGCGGCGCCGCCTCGGCCGGCGCGGGGCGCCCGGTCAGGAACTCGCTGAGCTCGGCGACCGTGCGGTGCTCGAAGACCTCGCGCACCCCGACGTCGAACCCGGCGGCGCGCAGGGCGCCGACCAGGGCGACGGCGCGGATGGAGTGGCCCCCGAGGTCGAAGAACCCGTCCTCGACGCCGACCCGCTCCAACTGGAGTACCTGCGCCCAGATCTCGGCGACGCGCGCCTCGGTTCCGGTGCGCGGGGCGACATAGGGGGTGCCGGCGCCGAGCGCGGTGTCGTCGGGGTCGGGGAGGGCGCGTTTGTCGGTCTTGCCGTTGGCGTTGAGGGGGATGGCGTCGAGGGCGACGTAGGCGGCGGGGAGCATGTAGTCGGGCAGCCGGGCGGCGGCGTGCTCGCCGAGCCCGGCCGCGTCGACCGCGTTGCCGTCGGCGGTCACGTAGTACGCCACGAGGTGCGTCTCACCCGTGGCGGAGGCGCGGGCCACGACCACCGCTTCGCGGACGGCGGGGTGGTCGGCGAGGACGCTCTGGATCTCGCCGGGTTCGATGCGGTAGCCGCGGATCTTGACCTGGTCGTCGAGGCGGCCGAGGAATTCGACGGCGCCGTCGGGGCGGGTGCGGACGAGGTCGCCGGTGCGGTAGAGGCGGCTGCCGGGGAGCCCGTAGGGGTCGGGTGCGAAGCGGTCGGCGGTCAGGTCCGGGCGTCCCGCGTAGCCGCGGGCCACCCCGGACCCACCGACGTACAGCTCGCCCGGGACACCGGTGGCGACCGGCTGGAGCCACCGGTCCAGGACGTACATCGTCATATTGGGCAGGGCGTGCCCGATGGGCAGCACCTCGGACGGCTCCTCGGCCGGTACCGGGTACACGCAGGTCCCGACGGACGCCTCGGTGGGTCCGTACTCGTTGATCAGGCGGGTGTGGGGGGCGAGGGCCCGCCAGCGTTCCAGAGTGGCGCGGGTGAAGGCTTCACCCGCGACGACGAGCACCGGGGCGAGGGACGCGGCCTGCTCGGCCGTCAACTGCTCCGCCAGCACGTCGAGATGACCGGGGGTCAGCTTGATGAAGCTGTACGGCCCCCCTGCGGCCACCTCACGGCCCAGGTCGGCCATGTCGGTGGCCTGGGCGACGGTGTGGACCTTCTGGCCGGTGACGAGCGGGGCCCACAGGTTGGGGACGACGAGGTCGAAGGCGACCGAGGAGAACAGCGGTGCCCCGCCCTGCCCCTGGGAGGCCAACTCCCGTGCCGCCCACGCGACGTGGTTGGCCAGCCCCTGGTGGGTGACTTCGACGCCCTTGGGGCGGCCGGTCGAGCCGGAGGTGAAGACGGTGTACGCCAGCGCCTGCGGGTCCTCCACCCGCTCCGGGGCGGTGGCCGGCCGCGCGTCGATCGCCGCGTCGTCCATCCGTACCGTCGTGAAGCCGCTGAACCGTGGCTCGTACGCCTCCTGCGTCACCGCGAAGGCGGCGCCGGCCGTCTCCAGCATCGAGGCGATCCGCTCGGCCGGGTAGGACGGGTCGATCGGCACGTAGGACGCGCCGGCCTTCCACACGCCGAGGAACGCCGCGAGCAGGTCGGGTCCCCGGTCGAGCAGCACGCCGACCGGAGTGTGGGGGCGCACGCCCCGGGCCAGGAGGTGGTGCGCGAGCCGGTTGGCGCGCGCGTCCAGCTCCGCGTACGTCACCGACGTGCCGGCCTGCGAGACGGCCGTCGCGCCCGGGGTGCGGCGGGCCTGCTCCTCGAACCGGGACGGTACGGAGGCGGTGCCGAAATCGGCCCGCTCACCGGCGCCTTCGGCCAGCAGGCGGTCCCGGTCGGCCGGGGGCAGGCAGGAGGCGGCGGCGTCGCCGAGCGGGTCGGCGGCCATGGCCTCCAGCACCTGCCGCAGGATGCCCGCGAGGCGCCGCAGGGCCTGCTCGCTCAGGTGCTTGCGTCCGCCGGTGAGGAAGAGGTGGCCCAGGCGGGCGGAGACGCCGAGCGGGAACTCGGTGGGGCTGTCGTCGATGCTCGCCAGGTAGTCGACCTGCTCGCGGTCGACCTGGTCGAAGTCGTGGTAGCTGAAGCGGACCGAGACCAGCCGGCCGGAGTCCTGCGCGGCACGCTGGATGTCGGGCATCGGGTAGCCGCGGTGCGGCCACAGCTCCACCTCGCGGCCGAAGACCCGTGCCACCAGGTCGGTCCAGGTGCCGAAGGCGCCGTCGAAGGCGAACGGCAGGGTGTTGAGGTGCATGCCGTAGACGCCGTCGGCACCCAGCGCCTCGGGGCGCGCGTTGCAGACCAGGCCGGTGAAGAACCTCTCCTGGCCGGTGACCGCGCTCATCGTCGTGAGGTACGCGGCGTGCAGCACGCTCTTGAAGGACGCGCCGGCCGCCGAGGCCAGGGCGCGCAGCCGGTCCTCCAGGTCGTGCACGGGAACCTTGACGCGGTGCGGGTCGCCCGCCTCCCCGTCGCCCGCCCACGCCTCCGGGAAGGCGAACGGCTCGTAGCGCTCGACGATCTCCGTCCAGTACGCGCGGTCCGCGCCCTCCTCGCGCGAGGCCAGCTCGGCCGCGACGAAGTCCGCGAACCGGACGCCCGGCGCCTCGGGACGCGCGATCGCGGCGCCGCCGCGCGCCCGGTCGTACCCCTCGACCAGCTCCATCAGGAGGGAGTGGTGGCTCCAGCCGTCGAGGATGGCGTGGCACTCGGTGATCGTCAGCCACCAGCTGCCGTCGTCGCAGGCGTGCCCGGTCAGCCGCAGCTGCGGGGCCGCGTCCAGCGGGATGAGCGCGGCCCGCTCACGGGCGGTGAACTCCCGCAGCGCGCTCTCGACGCCGGCGGCGTCCAGGCCCCCGAGATCGTTGCCCGCGACCGGAGGCTCGACGTCACGGTGCACCAACTGCATCGGTACGTCATAGGAGTTGAGGTCGAAGGAGGTGCGCAGGACCTCGTGGCGCGCCACGGCGGCCCGGACCGCCGCACGCAGCGCCTCGATGGAGAAAGGCCGGTCGTCCCGGACCCGGAACGACGTGGAGTTGTGGTACGGGTGGCGGTCGTCGCTGAGCATCTCGACGACCATGCCGATCTGGACCTGCGACATCGGGTACGCGTCGGCCAGGCCCGCCGGCATCCGCTCCCGGTCGGCGGCCGTGACCAGCTCGAAGGGCTGGACGCCGGCCGTACGGACCACCGGCGCGCGTTCGGCGAGCCGCTCCGCCAGCCGGGCCACCGTGCGGTGCTCGAAGAGGTCGCGCACGGAGACGTCGAGACCGGCCTCGCGCAGGTGCCCGGCGAGGTTGATGGCGCGCAGCGAATGCCCGCCCAGGTCGAAGAAGCTGTCGTGGACGCCGACGGACGGGATCGTGAGGACCTCGCCCCAGATCGCGGCCACCCGGCGCTCCAGATCGGTGCGCGGCGCGGTGTACGTCTGGCCGGCGGCGCGCACGGCGCCGGGCCGGGGGGCTGGCAGCGCCTTGGCGTCGAGCTTGCCGTTCACGGTCAGCGGCAGCCGGTCGAGGGCGACGAAGGAGGACGGGACCATGTACTCGGGCAGGTCGCGGCCGAGCGCGGCGCGCAGGGCGGCGGCGTCGAACTCCGTACCGGGCGCGGGCACCACGTAGGCCACGAGCCGGCGGTCGCCGGGGGCGGTCTCACGGGCCAGGACCACGGTGTCGCGGACGCCTTCCTGCGCACCGAGCGCGGCGTTGATCTCGCCCAGCTCGATGCGGAAGCCGCGGATCTTGACCTGTTCGTCGTTGCGGCCGAGGAACTCCAGGCTGCCGTCGGCGAGCCGGCGCGCCACGTCGCCGCTGCGGTAGAGGCGGCTCCCGGGCTCCCCGAACGGGTCGGGCACGAAGCGTTCGGCGGTCAGCTCGGGCCGGCCCAGGTAGCCGCGCGCCACACCGCGCCCCGCCACGTGGATCTCGCCGTAGACCCCGACGGGGACGGGGTTGCCGCGTCCGTCGAGGAGGTGGACGGCCAGGTCGTCGAGGGCGACGCCGACGGGGCTGGCGCCCGCGCCGAGGTCGGTGGCGGTCAGCTCGTGGTGGGTGACGTGCACGGTGGTCTCGGTGATCCCGTACATGTTGACGAGCGTCGGCCGGGCGAGGCCGAGCCGGTCGGCCCACGGCCGCAGGTCGGCGACCTCCAGCTTCTCCCCGCCGAAGACGACGGTGCGCAGCGCCAGCCGGTCCACGCGCGGGTCGCCCTCGCGGGCGGTGGCGACCAGGGCGCGGAACGCGGAGGGCGTCTGGTTGAGGACGCTGACCCGCTGGTCGACGAGCAGGTCGAGGAAGGCGGACGGGTCGCGGGTCACCTCCTTCGGCACGACGACCAGCCGCCCGCCGTGCAGCAGCGCGCCCCACATCTCCCACACGGAGAAGTCGAAGGCGTAGGAGTGGAACAGCGTCCACACGTCGTCGGCGCGGAAACCGGTGCGCCGGCCGGTGGCCTCGAACAGGCGCAGCACGTTGGCGTGGGTGAGGCAGACGCCCTTGGGGCGGCCGGTGGAGCCCGAGGTGTAGATGACGTAGACGAGGTGGTCGGCGCCCGTGACGGGCTCCGGGTCGTGGGCCGGGGCCGCCTCCGGCGCCCCGTCCGCGTCCAGGACCAGGGTGGTGCCGGAGTGCAGCGGGGCGAGCAGCTCCGCGTGCGCGCTCTGCGTGACGACGACCGGGACGCCGGCGTCGGCGATCATGAAGCCGAGCCGGTCGGCCGGGGCCGCCGGGTCGAGCGGCAGATAGGCGCCGCCCGCCTTGAGGACGCCGAGCAGCGCGGGGACCAGATCGGCCGAGCGCTCCAGGCAGACGCCCACGAGGGTCTCCGGGCCGACGCCCGCCGCCCGCAGGCGGTGGGCGATGCGGTTGGCCCGTTCGTTGAGCTGCGCGTACGTCAGCTCCTCGGCCCCGAAGGTGACGGCGACGGAGTCCGGGGTGCGCCGGACCTGCGCCTCGAAGGCGCCGTGCACGGTGCCGGTGACCTCGCCGGTGAGGGCGGCGCCCGCGGTGAGCAGGGCGTGCTCGTCCGCGCCGAGCAGGCCGAGGGCGCCGACCTCGCGGTCCGGGGTGGTGACGGCCGCGTCCAGCAGCCGCACCAGGTGTCCGGTGAGCCGCTCGGCGGTGGCGCGGTCGAAGAGTTCGACGGCGTACTCCAGGTGCCCGTGCAGGGCCCCGTCGGCCCCCTCGCGGAACTGGAGGTCGAGGTCGTACTTGGCGGCGTCGCCCTCGCCCCGGAAGGGTTCGGCGGCGATGCCCGGCAGGGCGAAGGCTTCGGTGCGCTCGCCGTGCATGGTCAGCGCCACGTCGAACAGCGGGTTGCGGGAGAGGTCGCGTTCGGGCTGTACGGCGTCGATGAGCTGGGCGAAGGGCACGCCCTGGTGGTCGAAGGCGCCCAGCACGGTGTCCTTGGTGCGGGCCACCAGCTCGCGGAAGGTCGGCTCGTCCTCCCAGTGGCCCCGCAGGACCAGGCTGTTGATGCCGTAGCCGACCATGCCCTGGAGCTCGGGGCGGCCGCGTCCGGAGACGACGGTGCCGACCGCGATGTCGGCGGTGCCGGTGTACCGGGCGAGCAGGCCGTGGTAGGCGGCCAGGACCACCATGAACAGGGTGGCGTCCTGGTCCTCGGCGAACGCCCGGAGCCGGGTGGCGAGTTCACCGGGCAGGGAGAAGGCCGTGGTGGCGCCGGACGCGTCACGGACGGCCTTGCGGGGGCGGTCCGTGGGCAGTTCGACGGGGGTGAGCCCGACGAGCTGGCTCTTCCAGTAGTCGAGGTGGCGCTCCAGCGTCGCGCCGGACATCTCGGCGCGCTGCCAGGCGGCGAAGTCGGCGTACTGCACGGGGACCGGGGGGAGGGCGGGCTCCGTACCCTCGGCGAGGGCCGTGTAGAGGGCGCTCAGCTCACGGGCGACGACCTCGGTGGACCAGGCGTCGCAGGCGATGTGGTGGAAGACCAGGGCCAGGACGTGTTCGTCGTCGGCGAGCCGCAGCAGCCGGCCCCGGACGGGCAGGTCGCGCTCCAGGTCGAAGGGGAGGAACAGCTCGCGGTCGATGACGTCCTGGACGGCGGTCGTCCGCGCGCCGGGGGCGGTGCCGGTCAGGTCGACGAGGGGCAGGACGGCCCGCTCGGCGTCGGAGACGACCTGGACCGGGTCCTCCCCGGCCAGGGTGTAGCGGGTGCGCAGGATCTCGTGGCGGTCGGTGAGGCGCTGCCAGGCGGCGCCGAGCAGGTCCGCGTCGAGGGGCCCGGTCAGGGTGACGACGAGCGGTACGAGGTACTGGGTGCTGTCCGGGTCGAGGCGGCTGAGGAACCACATCTGTTCCTGGCCGTAGGAGAGCCGCAGGGGGGCCGCCCGGTCGGCCCGGGGTATCGCCGATCTGCGGCCGGCGCCCCGGCCGGCCAGGCGCCGCCGGATCAGCTCCTGGCGGGCCTGCTCGACGGCCTGGGCCTCCGGGCCCGCCCCGATCCCCTCGGCGCCGAGGCCGACGGGGGTGATCGCGTCCGTGCTCATGCGGTGAACTCCTTCGCCAGTGCCTGGCCGTTCGTCGGGGTTGCGTGCGGGGTTGCGTGCGGGGAGGCGGCCGGGGGGAGCGCGGCCAGCTCCGCGTCGATCTCGGCGACGACCGCGGCCTCCACGGCGGCGGCGAGCCGGGCCACGGTCGGGCCCTCGAAGACGGTGCGCACCTTGAAGTCGATGTCGAACTCCTCCTGGATCCGCGAGATGAGGCGGATGGCGAGGATCGAGTTCCCGCCGCTCTGGAAGAAGCTGTCCTCCACGCCCACCCGGGTGCCGAGGAGTTCGCTCCAGATGTCGGCGATCCGCTCCTCGGTGACGGTGCGGGGGGCGAGGCCCCCCGGGGCGCCCGCGGTGTCGTCGGGGTCGGGGAGGGCGCGTTTGTCGGTCTTGCCGTTGGCGTTGAGGGGGATGGCGTCGAGGGCGACGTAGGCGGCGGGGAGCATGTAGTCGGGCAGCCGGGCGGCGGCGTGCTTCCCGAGGTCGGCCGCGTCGACCGCGCTGCCGTCGGCGGACACGTAGTACGCCACCAGGCGGAGCTCGCCGACCGGGGTCGTGCGCGGCACCACCACTGCTTCGCGGACGGCGGGGTGGTCGGCGAGGACGCTCTGGATCTCGCCGGGTTCGATGCGGTAGCCGCGGATCTTGACCTGGTCGTCGAGGCGGCCGAGGAATTCGACGGCGCCGTCGGGGCGGGTGCGGACGAGGTCGCCGGTGCGGTAGAGGCGGCTGCCGGGGGGCCCGTACGGGTCGGGTGCGAAGCGGTCGGCGGTCAGGTCCGGGCGTCCGGCGTAGCCGCGGGCCACCCCGGTCCCGCCCACGTACAGCTCGCCCGGAACGCCCACCGGGGTGGGTTCGAGCGCCGCGTCGAGGACGTACATCGTCATGTTGGGCAGGGGGGTGCCGATGGGCAGTACCTCGGCCGTTTCGTCGGCCGGTACCGGGTAGACGCAGGTGCCGACGGACGCTTCGGTGGGTCCGTACTCGTTGATCAGGCGGGTGTGGGGGGCGAGGGCCCGCCAGCGTTCCAGGGTGGCGCGGGTGAAGGCTTCCCCGGCGACGACGAGCACGGGGGCGAGGGAGGCGGCCTGCTCGGGCGTCAACTGCTCGGCCAGCACGTCGAGGTGTCCGGGGGTCAGTTTGATGAAGCTGTAGGGACGTGATCCGGCGAGTTCCCGTCCGAGGTCGGCCATGTCGGTGTCCTGGGCGACGGTGTGGACTTTCTGGCCGGTGACGAGGGGGGCCCAGAGGTTGGGGACGACGAGGTCGAAGGCGACCGAGGAGAACAGCGGT
The DNA here is from genome assembly GCF_044330565.1 of Streptomyces sp. NPDC017448. Taxonomy (NCBI): domain Bacteria; kingdom Bacillati; phylum Actinomycetota; class Actinomycetes; order Kitasatosporales; family Streptomycetaceae; genus Streptomyces; species Streptomyces sp. NPDC017448. The sequence continues at coordinate 17,401 of NZ_JBIRLM010000001.1, forward strand.
GCCCCGCCCTGCCCCTGGGAGGCCAGCTCCCGTGCCGCCCAGGCGACGTGGTTGGCCAGCCCCTGGTGGGTGACTTCGACGCCCTTGGGGCGGCCGGTCGAGCCGGAGGTGAAGACGGTGTACGCCAGCGCCTGCGGGTCCTCCACCCGCTCGGGGGCCGTGCGGGGACGGGCGTCGATCGCGGCCCGGTCCCGGTCGACGAGCACGGTCGTGAAGCCGCTGAACCGTTCCCCGTACGCCTCCTGCGTCACCGCGAAGGCGGCGCCGGCCGTCTCCAGCATCGAGGCGATCCGCTCGGCCGGGTAGGACGGGTCGATCGGCACGTAGGACGCGCCGGCCTTCCACACGCCGAGGAACGCCGCGAGCAGGTTGGGCCCCCGGTCGAGCAGCACGCCGACCGGAGTGTGCGGGCGCACGCCCAGCGCGCGCAGGTGGTGCGCGAGCTGGTCGGCCCGCAGGTCGAGCTGCTTGTACGTCACCGAGGCGTCGCCGAAGGAGACCGCGGGCGCCTCGGGCGTGGCCCGGGCCTGCTCCTCGAAGCGCCGGACGACGCTCGCGTCCCCGAGATCGGCCCCGGTCGCGTTCCACCCGTCCAGCACGAGGGCGCGCTCCTCGGGGCGCAGCAGCGCCACCTCCGACAGCCGCACCCCGGGCCGGGTGGTGACCTCCTCCATGACCCGGACGAAGTGCTCCTTGAAGCGGACGACCGTGGCCTCGTCGAAGAGGGCGGTCGCGTACTCCAGGACCCCCTCCAGGGCGCCGTCGGCGGAGCGGCCCACGAAGACCGACAGGTCCGTCTTGGCGACCGTCCACGCCTCGGCGAAGGCGGCGAGGTCGGCGGTGCCGGTGGCGACGCTGGTGACGCCTTCGCTGTGCATGTCGAAGGCGACCTGGTAGAGCGGGGTGCGCGACAGGTCGCGCTCCGGCGCCAGCTCGTCCACGAGCCGGTCGAAGGGCAGGTCCTGGTGGGAGAAGGCCGCCACGGACGCGGCCCGCACCCGGCCCAGCGCCTCCTCGAAGGTGGGGTCGCCCTCCAGTGCGCAACGCACCACGAGGGAGTTGAGGAAGAACCCCACGGTGCCGGCCACCTCCGGCCGGCCGCGCCCCGCCACCGGTGTGCCGACCGGGACGTCCCACCGGCCGCTGTAGCGGGCCACCACGGTGGCGAAGACCGTCAGCAGGGTCATGAACGGGGTCGCGGCGTGGTCGCGGCCCAGCTTCTCCACCCGTGCGAACAGCTCCGGCTCCACGCGGATCGGCACGACCGCGCCGCGGGAGTCCCGCTCGGCGGGCCGGGGCCGGTCCGCCGGCAGCTCCACGGGCTCGACGCCGTCGAGTGCGGCGCGCCAGTGCGCCAGCTCCCCGGCCAGGAACGCGTCGGTGAGCCGCCTGCTCTGCCAGGAGGCGTAGTCGGCGTACTGGAGGCCCGGCGCGGCCAGCCGGGGCGCGCGGCGCTCGACGGAGGCCGCGCACAGTTCGCGCAGCTCGCGTTCGAGGACGACCGTGGACCAGCCGTCGCAGGCGATGTGGTGCAGGGTGACCAGCAGGACGTGGTCCTCACCGGGGACGCGGGCGAGCAGCGCCCGCCACAGCGGTCCGGCCGCCAGGTCGAAGCCGCGGGCGAACTGCTCCTCGAAGCGGCCGGCCAGCTCCTCGCGGCCGGTGTCGGCCACCCGCAGCTCCACCGGGAGGGGGGCGCCGATCACCTGCCGGGGTTCGCCGTCCCTCTCCTCGTAGCGGGTGCGCAGGATCTCGTGGCGGGCGGACAGCTCGTCCAGGGCCGCCTGTACGGCGGCGACCGGGGTGGCGGCCGGGAGGCGCACGATCAGCGGGGCGACCCACTCGCGGCTGCCCGGGTTCATCCGGTCCAGGACCCAGAGGCGCCGCTGGCCGGAGGAGAGCGGGAGTTCACCGGTGCGCGGGACGGCCGTCACGGCGTCGGCGTCGGCGGCCGGGGCGTCGATCAGGCGGGCCTGCGCCTCCACGGTGGTGGCGCTGAACAGGCCGCGCATGGAGATCGTGACCCCCGCCGCGCGCAGCCGGGCGGCCAGCCGGGTCAGCTGGAGGGAGGTGCCGCCCAGTGCGAAGAAGTCGTCGGTCGCGCCGACCTTCCCGCAGCCGAGCAGGGCCGCCCAGACGTCGGCGACCTGCTGTTCGGCGGGGGTGCGCGGGGCGACGTACGCGTCCTGTCCGGTGGCCGTCGTCTCGTCCAGGAGGGCGGTGACGGCCTTGCGGTCGGCCTTGCCGTTCGCGGTGAGCGGCAGCGCGTCCAGCGGCAGGAAGAGCGACGGTACGTGGCTGTCGGGCAGCCGGGTGCGCAGGTGGCGGCGGAGGTCGGCGGAGCCGATCCGGGTCCGGGCGGTGACGGCCGCACCGATCCGGCGGCCCCCGTCCGCGGCGGTGAAGGCGACGACGGCCGCCCCGGTCACCTCGGGGTGGGCGGTGAGCGCGGCCTCGACCTCGCCGGGCTCGATGCGCACGCCGTTGACCTTCAGCTGGTCGTCGAGGCGGCTCAGGTACTCCAGGACGCCGTCGGTGTTCCAGCGCACGAGGTCGCCGGTGCGGTACAGGCGGCTGCCGGGCGGCCCGTACGCGTCGGGCACGAAGCGCTCGGCGGTCAGGTCGGGGCGGCCCGCGTACCCCCGGGCCAGGCCGGTGCCGCCCGCGTACAGCTCACCGGCGACGCCCTGGGGGACCGGGGTGCCGTCGGCGCCCAGGACCAGGACGCGCATGCCCTTGAGGGGGCGGCCGATCGGGACGGGACCGGACTCCTGGGCGGGGTCGGCGGGGTGGGCGGTGATGTCGATGGAGCACTCGGTGGGCCCGTAGGTGTTCCACACCTCGACCGGGCCGGGCGCGGCCTGCCGCAGCCGCGCGACCAGTTCGGCGTGGAGCGGCTCGCCGGCGCTGAACAGCAGCCGCAGCCGGTCGCAGCCGGCCCAGCCGGACTCCTCGGCGAGCAGCCGCAGGACGGACGGCACGGCCTGGAGCACGGTGGCCCCGGCGTCGGCCGCGGCGGCCAGCAGGGCGCGCGGGTCGCGCTCGGCGCCGTCGGGGGCGCAGACCACCCGGCCGCCGCTGACGAGCGGGGCGTGGATCTCCAGGCCCGCCGCGTCGAAGCCGGGGGACGTCTTGAACAGCCAGCGGTCGTCGGGGCCCAGCCCGTGCTTGCGTACGGACCAGGCGATCCGGCCCGCGAGGCCGGCGTGGGTGACCTGGACGCCCTTGGGGCGGCCGGTCGAGCCGGAGGTGAAGATCGTGCAGACGACGTCGGCGGGGTCGGGCGCCGCGAACGGCGCGTCGGACAGGCCCGTGGCGTCGATGTCGGCGGGGGTGAGGGCGCGTACCCCCGGCGGGACGATGTGGGCGGCGAGCCGCGGTTCGGCGACGAGGAGGGCGGCCCCGCCGTCGGTGAGCAGCCCGGTCAGCCGGTCCTGGGGGTGGGAGGGGTCCAGGGGCAGGTAGGCGGCCCCGGCCCGTCCCACGCCCAGGAGGGTGGCGATGAGGTCGCTGCCCCGGTCCAGGCAGACGCCGACCAGTGTTCCGGGGCCGGCGCCCGCCGCCCGCAGGAAGCGCGCCACCTGCTCGGCGGCGGCGTCCAGCGTGCGGTAGTCGACCGTGCGGCCCTCCCCCTCGACGACGGCGATCGCGTCGGGGGTGCGGGCGGCCTGCGCGGCGAAGAGCGCGGACAGCGACTCCGGCTGCGCGGTGGAGACGGTTCCGCTCAGGGACGTCCCCGGCAACTGTGCGGCGTTCAACAGGTACTCCTCAAATGAACTGGCGCCAGGTGTGAACTAGGCATGGGATGGAGGGAACGGGCCCTGAGCGGGGCCCTCGCGGGACGGTGGTCAGGCGGCGAGGCGTTCGCGCAGGCTCAGCGGACGCATGTCGGTCCACACCTGGGCGATCCGCGCGAGGCACTCCTCGCGGGTTCCCTCGGTGCCCTCGGCCCGCCAGCCGGCGGGCAGGTCGCGGTCGGTCCACCAGATCGAGTACTGCTCCTCGTCGTTGAGGACGACGCGGTAGGAGGTCTGCTCGCTGGACATGGTGGTTCTCCTTCGGAAAGGGGTGGTGGGTGGTGTCCGGCGCCCGGGGCGCCGTGGCCGCGCCCGCGGTGGCCGCGGGCGCGCTCAGGCGAGGAAGTCGGTGACGTCGACGCCGAGTCCGAGCTCCCGGGCCGCGGTGTGCACCTCGACGGCGAGGGCGAGGTCGAGGACCCCGAGCCCGAACGGGGAGAAGACGGTCACCTTCTCCGGGTCCGGCGTGAAGGTGCGGGTTCCGGCGATGAGCTGGCCGATCGAGGCGTCGATGAAGCGGCGGTGGCCGCTCATGCGCTCGGCCAGGTGCAGCGAGGTGAGCTCACGGCAGACGTGGTCGGCGTCGTCGACGATGTTGTGCGTGTGCAGCAGCGTCTCGGGGTCGATGTCGCGCAACGAGACGTGCAGGACGACCGACCCGGGCGCCACCGCGGTCAGATCGGTGTGCGGGACGCCGGCGGAGGTCGCGAAGGACACCAGCCGCTGGGCGGCCAGCGCCTCGTCGAGGGAATCCACCACGGCGACGCGGGCCTGCGGCAGCAATGTCGCACAGCGGCGCGCGAATTCCTCGGCGCGAGCCGCGGAACTGTCGTGGATCGTCACTTCTTCGAGGGTGTCGATCGCCGCGTTCACATAACGCAGGATCTCCAGGTTGATGACGCCGCAGCCGACCAGGGTGATTCCGGTGGGGCGGCTCTCCCGGGTAAGCATCTCGGCGGCGAGCGCGGCGGAGGCGGCCGTGCGCGCGGCGGATATCAGGGAGCCTTCCAGCAGCGCCTCGGGGTGGCCGGTGCGCAGGGAGTTGAGCAGCATGGCGGCGCTCGCCCGGGGAATTCCGGACTCTACGTTTCCGGGGAAGGAGGATATCCACTTCATCCCCGCCGCGGGGTGCTCCCCGCCCCGGAAGGCCGGAAGCCCGATGATGCGGTCGGACGGCTGGTCGGGAAACCGCAGGAAGACGGAGCGCGGAATGACGGTGGCGCCCTGTTCGTGGAGCAGATAGGTCGCCCTGACGGCATCGATGTGTTCCCGCTCCTTGTTGCTGAGGAGCTTCTCCACATCCGCTTGCCGGATGATGAGCATGAGGGGTCAGCCTTTCCACAGGTGCGAGACTTCACCGAAGTGTTCGCGCACCCAGTCGTCGGAGTAGATGGTCTTGAGATAGCGGTCCCCGCCGTCGGGGAAGATGACGGCGCACACCGAACCCGGCTCGATCCGCGGCAGGAACTTGTCCACGGCGGCGAGCACCGCGCCGGACGATCCGCCGGCCAGGATCGCCTCGCGCCCGACCAGCCGGCGGCAGAACACCACGCAGTCGAGATCGCAGACGTGGATCACCTCGTGCGCCGCCGCCGGGTCCATCAGGGCCGGCCGCACCGAGGCCCCGTGGCCGGGGATGAGGCGGCGGGTGGGCGACTGATCGAAGATCGCGCTGCCCTCGGCGTCGACCGCGACGACCTTCGTGCCGAGCCCCGCCTTGCGCAGGTAGTCCGCGCAGCCGCGCAGCGTGCCGAAGGTGCTCACCGAGGCGAAGAGGTAGTCGACGCGGCCGTCGAGGGCCTCGACGATCTCGTGCATCGTGTTCTCGTGCGCTTTCGGGTTGAACAGGTTCGCGTACTGGTTGGGCGAATAGGCGTGCGGAATCCGTGCCATGAGTTCGCGCACCCGGCGCAATCTGTTGGGCAGGAACTCGCCCGTCTCCTCGTCCCGCTCGTCGACGACCTCCACTTCGGCTCCGTAGGCCCGGAGAATGGCCAGGTTCTGTTCCGTGGTCTTGGCGTCCACCACGCACACGAAACGCAGGTTGAAGTACCTGCATATCTGTGCGAGCCCTACTGCGAGGTTTCCCGAACTGGACTCCACGACCACCGAACGCCCCGGCTCTATGTCGCCGCTGCGCAGGGCTTCGAGGAGCATGTTCAGGCCACTCCGGTCCTTGATGCTGCCTCCTGGGTTGAACCGCTCGATCTTGGCGTATACGTGTGCGTTCTCGCCAGGAAACATGCGGTCCAGCTTCACCAGGGGTGTCTTGCCGATCGTCCCCAGAATCCCCGAATGCGATGTGCTCGGCATGGATTCCCCCTCACCTGTTGGGCGTGCACTGAGGACACTAGAGCGCGACTTCGCCAGGGAGCAGTTTTGGCCATGGCAGGGAAGTGTCACCGCAAGGTCCTGACAGCCCCGGGGCCGTCACAGGGCCTCTTGTTGGCCAAGACTGAGGCCATCGGAAACAGCCGTGAACCGTTCGCAGATTCAGGTGGGGGCAGTGGATTCAGGTGAGGTCGTGGATTTCGGGAGGGCCGGCGTTTCCGGCGGGGGCGCGGAGGCGGAGGAGCACGCCGGACCGGGGGAGAGCCGGGGGGCGGTGACGCCACCGGGGCCGCGGCCCGCCCCGGACTACCCGCCGTACGCGCTGGCCGGCGCTCTCGACCGGGAGCTGGGCGACCCCGCCCGCACCGATCTCCCCTTCTTCCCGGGCCGGCTGCGTGAACTGGACGCGGCCGAGGACTTCCCGGCCGACCAAGTGCGGCTCCTCGACGCGACGGCCCTGCCCGCGTACTACGTGCCGGCCCGCCACGGCGGCGCCCTGCACAGCTACGAGGACCTGCTGCACCTGGTCCGGGTGGTGGCGCGGCGGGACCTGACCGTCGCCATCGCGCACACCAAGACCTACCTCGGCGCGGTCAGCACCTGGGTCGGGGGCTCGGCCGAGCAGGCCCGCGCCCTGGGCGAGCGGGTCGCGGCCGGGGCGGTCGTCTCCTGGGGGCTGACCGAGCGCGAGCACGGCAGCGACCTGCTGTCCGGCGCCCTGACCGCGACCCGCACCCCGGACGGCGACTACCGGCTGGACGGCGAGAAGTGGCTGATCAACAACGCCACCCGCTGCGACCTGATCTGCGTACTCGCCCGCACCGAACCCGCGGGCGGCACCCGGGGGTACAGCCTGCTGCTCGTGGACCGCTCCACGCTCGCCGACGGCTCCCACACCCCGCTGCCCGCCGCCCGTACCCACGGCATCCGCGGCGCCGACATCAGCGGCATCTCCTTCACCGGCGCGCGGGTGCCCGCCTCCGCCCTGCACGGCGCGGAGGGCAGCGGCATCGAGACGGTGCTGCGGGCCCTCCAGATCACCCGCACCCTGTGCGCCTCGCTCTCCCTCGGGGCGGGCGACCACGCGCTGCGCATCGCCACCGGCTTCGGCCTGGAGCACCAGCTGTACGGCAAGCGCCTCATCGACCTCCCGCAGGCCCGCCGCTCCCTGACCGAGGCGTACGCGGACCTGCTCACGGCGGAGGCCGTCACCCTCCTCGCGGCGCGCGGGGTGCACACCCTCACCGAGGAGATGAGCGTCACCTCGCCCGCCCTCAAGTACCTGGTGCCCGCGACCGTGGACCAGCTCATCACCGACATGGGCCAGTTCCTCGGCGCCCGGTCCTTCCTCAGCGAGAACTTCGCGCACGGCGCGTTCGCCAAGCTGGAGCGCGACCACCGCATCGTCGGCATCTTCGACGGCAACTCCCTGGTCAACCTCAACGCCCTGATCAACCAGTTCGGTTCGCTCGCCCGCGGCTACCGGGCCGGGCGCACCGAGGCCGACGCGCTCGCCACCGCCGCCGATCTCGGCCTGCCGGTACCCGAGTTCGACCCCGTCCGGCTCGAACTGACCTCCCGGCGCGGCAACAGCGTCACCGCGTCGCTGCCCGCCGGGGCCGAGGCGCTGCGCGTGCTGGCCGACGCCGGTGCGGTGCCCGCCTCCCTGGCCGACCGCGCGGCGCACCTGCGCGAGGTCGCCGACGAGACCCACGAGCGGATGGCGGCCCACCGGCCCACCCCCCGCGACGTGCCCGCCGACGCCTTCGACCTGGCCCACCGCTACACGCTCTGCGCCGCTGCCGCGGCCTGCGTACAGATCTACCTGCACAACCGTGCCGCCCGCACCGAGGGCGTCTGGCGCGACGGCCTCTGGCTGGAGGCGTGCCTCGCCCGGCTGGCGGCCCGGCTGGCGCCGGGCAGGCTGCCCGACCGGGAGGCCGGGGACGAGGAGGCCGTCCTGGACGGCCTCCTGCCCCACCTCCTCGACCAGCACGCCGAGGGGCACATGTTCTCGCTGCTGCCCTTCCCCCTCGCCCCCTTCCCGGACAGCGCCGAGCGGCCCGTCCGGTCCGCCGCCGTACCGCAGCTCCAGGAGACGCCGTGACCCCGACCGCCCCCGCCCCCGCCCCCGCCACGGGCCGTCCCTCGACGGCCGGCCTGGAAGCCGTCCTCGGCGATCCCCACGACCCGGCCAACCCGCTCGGCCTGCACGCCGTCCTGGCCGCCGACGAGCGCGCCGAACTGCTGCCCGAGGGCGAACGAGCCCTGGACGCTTGGGGGTTGAACGCCGAGTTCGTACCGGCCCGGCTCGGCGGACGGCTCACCGACGTCGAGCGCCTCATGCACGTGATGCGCGCCGTCTCGCGCCGCGACCCCACGCTGGCCCTCGGCTACGGTTTCACCAACTACATCTCCGGCTCGGCCATGTGGACCTCCGGCAGCCCGGCCCAGCAGCGCCGGATGGCCGACATCCTGCTCGCCGGGGGCAAGACGGCGGCCGGGTACAACGAACTGCCGCACGGCAACGACTTCACCCGGACCGACCTCACCGCCACCCCCCGGGGCGGCCGGCTGCTGCTGGACGGGCACAAGCAGGTCGTCAACAACATCGGACGCGCCGACGCCGTCGTGCTGCTCGCCCGCACCGGCGAGGGCCCCGGCAACCGCAGCCACTCGCACGTCTTCGTGGACTTCGCCGAAGGCCACGCCGACCGGGTGCGGCGCGACGAGCGCTTCCCCACCGCGGGGCTGCGCGGCTGCCTCATCGGCGGCGCCGAGTTCACCGCGTTCCCCGTCCCCGCCGACGCCCACATCGGACCGGTGGGCGGCGCCATGGAGACCGTCCTGCGCGCCTTCCAGACCACCCGCGCCGTGGCCCCCGGCATGATGGCCGGAGCCTTCGACACGATCCTGCGCACGGTGACCCGCTTCACCCTGGAGCGCCGGCTGTACGGGCGCCGGGTCGCCGACCTGCCGCACGCGCGGGCCGCCCTGGTCGCCGCGTACGCCGATCTGCTGGCCGCCGACGCCCTCACCACCGTCTCCTGCCGCGCGCTGCACGTCCTGCCCGACCAGACGAGCGTCCTCACGGCGGCCAACAAGTACCTGGCCCCCAAGCTCCTGCACCGCGCCACCCGCGACCTGGGGGCGATCCTCAGCGCCAACTCCTTCCTCCGCGACGGCGGTTACGCGGTCTTCCAGAAGTTCGCCCGCGACCTGCCCGCGATCACCTTCGCGCACGCCAACGCCTCCGTCTGCCTGGCGACGATGCTGCCCCAGCTGCCCCGGATGGCCGCCACGAGCTGGGGGCTCGCCGAGCCCCCGCCGGCCGGCCTGTTCCGGCTGGACGCGCCGCTGGGCGACATCGACTACCAGGCCCTCGAACTCACCGCGCGCGGCGCCGACCGGCTGACCTCGACGCTGGGCCACCCGGGCGCGGCGGAGCTCCTGCCGCCCGCCGCCGCCCGCCTGGTCGCCCTGTTCCGCACCGACCTGGCGGAGCTGCGGGAGCGCTGCCTCGCCCTGCGGCCCACCGACACCTCCGTGACGGCGGGCCGGGCCGGGTACGCCCTCGCCGACCGCTACGCCCATCTGGCGGCCGCCTCGGCCTGCCTCGGGATCTGGTTCCACAACCAGCACGCGGCGGATCCGTTCCTCACCCCGCCGCACTGGCTGACCGCCGCCCTGACCCGCCTGGCGACCCGCCTGGGACACGCCGCGGCCCTCCCGCCGGAGACCGAGGACGTCCTCTTCACCGCGCTCACCGGCGGCGACGCCCCGTTGTCGCTCAGCCGCACCTGACCCGCGCGCCGACGTGCCACCGACGGCCCGCGACCCGCAGCCCCGCACCGCCTCTCACCCCACCAAGGAGCACCCATGAGCACCGACCAGGCCACGACGACCGCCACGACCGCCGCCCGGACGCCGGAGGAGGTCCGCGCGTGGCTCACCGAGCGGGTGGCCTACTTCCTCGACGTGACGCCGCAGGACATCGCCTCCGACGTCCTCCTCGTGGAGATCGGCCTCGACTCGGTCTACGCCCTCACCCTCTGCGGGGACGTCGAGGAGCGGTTCGGCATCGTCGTGGAGGCCACCCTCGCCTGGGACCACCCCACCGTGGACGCCCTCACCGCCCACATCCACGCGCAGATCGCCGGCCCGCGATGACCACGGCCCCCGGCAGACCCCTCTCCGTGGGCCAGGAGGCCCTCTGGTTCCTGTACCGGATGGCCCCGGAGAGCCCCGCCTACAACGTCCAGGCCGCCCTGCGCGTACGCGGCCCCCTGGACGAGAGCCGCCTGCGGCACGCCCTGCGCGCCCTGGCCGAACGCCACGACGTCCTGTGCTCCACCTTCACGGAGGGCCCCGGCGGCCCCGAGCGCGTGCCCGGTCCCCCCGCCCTGCTCCCCCTGGAGGTCATGGACGTACCCGGGGCCACCGACGACGACCACCTCACCCGGCTCGTCGCCGAGTTCGGCAGGCTGCCCTTCGACCTGACGGCCGAGGGAACCTCCCGCGCCCTCCTCGTACGCCGCTCCCCGACGGACGCCGTCCTCGCGGTGTGCACCCACCACATCGTCTCCGACGCGACCTCCCAGTGGCTCCTCCTCCAGGACCTCCTGGACCTGTACGCACACCAGCCGCCGCCTCCGCTCCACCACACCTTCGACGATTACGTGGCCGAGGAGCAGCGCATCCTGGGCAGCGCCCGGCGCGCCGAACTCGCCGCGTTCTGGAAGGACTTCTGCGCCGGAGCGCCGGCCGGGGAGCTGCCCACCGACCGCCCCCGCGCCACCGCGGAGGCGGGCGTCCTGCACGGCGCCACCTGCGAACTGCGGCTGCCCGACGAACTGGTGCCGCGGTTGCGGGAGACGGCCCGGCGCACCAAGGTCACCGGCTTCGCGCTGCTGCTCGGCGTCTTCCAGAGCCTGGTGCACCGCTACGGCGGCCGACGCGACTTCCTCATCGGCACCCCCACCACCACCCGGAGCGGGCCGGGTATGCGCCAGGTCGTCGGCTACCTCGTCAACACCCTGGTGGTACCTGCGCACTTCACCCCGGAGACGACGTTCGCCCAGGCGGCGGGGGCGGCCCAGCGCCAGGTGATGACGGCGATGCGCAACATCGCCTTCCCCTACGCCCTCCTCGCCGGCGAGGACCCGTACAGCACCCGGAACCCGCCGGTGCGGATGGCGTTCACCATGGTCGCCCCCACGCGGCTGGAACCCCTCCTGCAACGCGTCACCGAGGCGGCCGCCACCGGCGGCACCGCCCGGTACGCGGGCCTCGACGTCGCCTTCGTCGACGTCCCCATGCTGGAGGGCCAGTTCGACATCTCGGTGGAGATGCGGCAGAGCGAGACGACCCTGACGGCCGTCTTCCGCTACGCCACCGACCTGTTCGACGAGAGCACGGTGCGCCGACTGCTCGACCACTACGTCCAGCTGCTCACCGCCGCCGTCGACCGCCCCGGCGATCCGGTCACCGGCCCCGCCCTGGTGCGGGCGGGCGAGCTGGACTCGCTGCTCGCCCTCGGCGCGGACGACGACTGGTGACCCCGCCGCCACGACCCCGCACGCGCCGCCCAGCCCGCTCCGCCCGATCCAGCCGACCCCTTGGGGGAAACATGTCCTGGCAGCCCAGCGACCTGCCGTCCGCGTCGAGCGCCACGGCCCGCATCCGCGAGAACGCGTCCGCCGCACCCGGCGAGACCGCCGTCGTCTTCGTCCGCGACCCCGCCTCCCCGGGCCCCGAGAGCCACGAGCGATGGACGTACGAACGGCTCGACCACGAGGCGCGGAAGATCGCCGGCCGGCTCCAGGAGCTCTGCGCGCCGGGCGACCGGGTCCTGCTCCTCTACCCCGAGAGCCTCCAGTTCGCCGCCGCCTTCGTGGGCTGCCTGTACGCGGGCGTGGTCGCCGTCCCCTCGTCGCTGCCGGGCGCCTACGCCCACCAGCGGCGCCGCGTCGACTCCATCGCGCGCAGCGCCACCGTCTCCGCGGTGCTCACCAGCGAGGCGGTCGCGCCGTCCGTCCTCGACTGGGCGGCCGCCTCGGACACCGCCCCCGCCTGCCTGGTCACCGACGGCCCCGAGCTGACCGACGCGCACGCGGACGCCTGGGTGATGCCCGACGCGATCACCCACGACGACCTGGCCCTGCTCCAGTTCACCTCGGGTTCCACCTCGGACCCCAAGGGCGTGATGGTCACCCAGGGGAACCTGCTGCACAACTCGGACGGCCTCAGCAGGGCGTTCGGCCTGGACCGCACCACCCGCTTCGGCTCGTGGATCCCGCAGTACCACGACATGGGGCTGCTCGGCATCCTGCTGCCGCCGCTGCTGCTCGGCGGCTCCTGCGTCCTGATGAGCCCGACGAGTTTCCTCAAGCGCCCGTACTGGTGGCTGAAGGTCATCGACGACTACGGCATCACCTGGTCGGCGGGGCCCAACTTCGCGTACGAGCTGTGCGCCCGCCAGATCACCGACGAGCAGCTCGCCACGCTCGACCTGTCCCGCTGGCGGTACGCGGCCAACGGCTCGGAGCCGATCCAGGCGGCCACCCTGACCGCGTTCAGCGAGCGGTTCGCACCCGCCGGGTTCCGCGCCGACGCGATGCTCCCCTGCTACGGCATGGCCGAGGCGACCGTGTTCGTCTCCGGCACCGGGCCGCGTGAGCTGACCGTCACCCGGGTCGACGAAGGGGCCCTGGAGGAGCACGTGTTCGCCCCGGTCGACGCGGACCGTGCGGGCCGCCCGGTGGTGAGCTGCGGCGCCGCCCTCGACTACGACGTCGCGGTCGTGGACCCCGCCACCCTGGCGGCGCTGCCGGCGGGCCGGGTCGGTGAGCTGTGGCTGCGCGGCCCGAGCGTGGCCCGCGGCTACTGGGACCGCCCCGAGGCCACCGCCGCGGCCTTCGGAGCCCGGACCGCCCAGGGTGACGGCGGGTACGTCAGGACCGGCGACCTGGGCACCGTCCACGACGGCGACCTGTACGTCACCGGCCGCATCAAAGAGCTGATCATCCTGCGCGGCCGCAACATCTATCCGCAGGACATCGAGCACTTCATGCGCGCGGGCCACGAGGAGCTGGCGGGCCTCTTCGGCGCGGCGTTCCTCGTACCGGTGACGACGGCCGACGGCGAGGTGGACGAACAGCTCGTCGTGGTGCACGAGGTACGCGGCGGGGTGCGGCCCGACGCGCTCGGCCCGCTCGCGGAGCGGATCAGGGCCGACGTCACCCGCGCGTTCAGCGTCCGGCCCGGCGCGGTCGCCCTGGTCCGGCGCGGGGCCGTACTGAGGACGACCAGCGGGAAGATCCAGCGGGCCGCGATGCGCGAACAGTTCCTGGCGGGCGGGCTGGGCGCTCGCCACCTGGTCGCGAACGACGCCCTGGCCCAGGTCGTCGCGACGGCGGGGCGGGCGGGGCGGGGGGGGGTGTGGGGGGGGGGGGGGGGGCCCCGGCCCCCGGGCCCGCCCCCGCCCCGCTCACAGCATTCGGAAGACCAGTCCGCGCAGCGGCTTGGGCTCGAAGGACGTCGACTTCCAGGGCAGCGTGACTCCGGCCTGCGCCAGCTCGCGCACCACGTCCTCGCCCACCGGACGCATCAGGACCGCCGTCCCGCCGCCCGCCCGCCGCACCGCCTCTTCCGCGTCGTGGGCGTGCCCGACCTGCCGCGCGTCGTGCGCGGGCATCTTCCACAGGTGGCCGAGCAGCGTGTCCCGCAGCACCGTGGCGTCCAGCTCCCGCCAGCGCGCGGGCCGGTCGTGACGCACGGTGTGCCAGGTCAACTCCGGCGCGGGCGCGTCCAGCAGGTGGAAGGCCCGCCCGTCCGTGACCACGAAGGCGCTGCCCTCCACCTCCGGGCCCGCCGCCCGTCCGTCCAGCGCTTCGAGCGCCTCCGCGCAGCCACCGGCCAGCCGCCGTACGCGGAAGAGGCCCGCGACCGCCGCCAGCGCGTCGCGGAGCGGCAGCCCGGGCAGCACCCGGTGGATGGGGCCCATGGCGAACGGGTGGCGGCCGGTGTCCACGAGGAGCGCCAGCCCGAACTCCCCGGCCGCCGCGTCCACCTCCCGCAGCTCGCGGTAGGCCGCCCAGCGGTGGTGCCCGTCCGCGATCAGCGCCTGCCGGACACCGAGGTCCGCACGCACGGCCCGCTGGTCGGCGCGGCCGGTGATCGCCCACAGCCGGTGCCGTACGCCGTCCGGATCCCACGCGTCCAGGAGCGCGGGCTCCTCGCGCGCGGTCCGGTCCAGCACTCCGGCGGCCCCGCCGTCGCCGCCCCGGTACCCGAGCAGCACCGGTTCCAGCTGCGCGCGCCCCGCCCGCAGGAACGCCGTCCGCTCCTCCACGGCCTCCGCCGCCACGTCCTCGTGCGGCACCACCGCTCCGGTCAGCCGCACCGCGCCGATGACCCCGCGCCGGCCGCCGCCCCACTCGTACCCGTACAGGGCGGGCCACTCGTCGAAGGCGAGGACTCCTCCCGCGCCGACCCGCACCCCGCGGAACGGCACCACGTCTACCCCATGGCGTCTCATCCCCCGAACATAGGAAGCCGGCCTTTCACCCCGATTTCTCGCGCCCCGCCCCCGTCACCGTGCGGCGAGCTCCCGGGCGAGCACCGCGGCCTCCACGACGACGCCTTCCCTCTCGCCGGCCATCACCTTCTCCAGCGCGCGGCCCACCCGGCGCTCCCAGCTCCCGGCGTCCATCCCGCGGAAGACCTCCCGCGCCCGGCGGAGCCGGCCCACGGCCCCCGCGCCCCGCCGGATGGCCTCCGCACACGCGAGGTCCATCTCCGTACGGGCCTGGAGGAACCGGTCCGCGACCTCTTCCGCCGCGGCCAGCGCCTCCTTCAGCGTCGCCTCCGCCTCGTGCGGCCGGTCCTGACGCCACTGGGCCTCGCCGAGGGCGCGCAGGGCGTACGCCTCACCGAGCCGGTCGCCCTGCACCCGGGTGAGGGAGACGACCTCCCGGCACGACTCCTCGGCCGACCGCACCTCTCCCGCCCGCAGGTACGCCTCCGCGAGCCGGTAGATGTTCTGCGCCTTGCCCCGCACGGACCCGGCCGCCTCGCCCGACCTGATCGCCTCCCGGGTGAGCGCGATGCCCGCCTCCGTGTCGCCGCGTTCCAACTCGATCTGGGCCAGCAGCCCGAGCGCGTGCGAACGTTCCGCGAGATCGTCGCCGTGCCCGAAGTGGTCCAGCGCGGACCGGCAGAAGCGGGCCGCCCCGTCCAGGTCCCCCTTGAAGCGGGCGCAGAGGGCGAGGTTGCGCAGCACGAGCGCCCGCTCCCCGCTGTCGCCCGCCGACCATCCGTCGAGGAGCCCCATCGCCTGCGACAGCAGCTCCTCCGCATCGCCGTACCGGCGGCGGGTGATGGCGAGGGTGCCGAGCGAACGCAGCATCACCGCCGCGCCCGGCCCGTCCCCGGCGGTCCGTGCCGCTTCCAGGGACACCCGGGCCGCCTGCTCCCAGTCGTCCAGGTAGTTGCGCGTCTCGAACAGCGGGACCGTCCGCGCGATCAGCTCCCAGGCGTGTCCGAGCGCCGGGTTCTGCGCCGCGTGCCCGGTCAGGCCGAGCACGGCGGTGCGCTCCGACTCGAACCACGCGATCGGGTCGGCGAGCAGCCGGTCCACCGTGGCCCCGGGCAGGGCGACCGCGTGCCGCGCCCGGTGCGGCAGGAGCGTGCCCTTGCCGTACAGCCGCCGATGGGCCTCGTCGGCCAGGGTGAGCAACGTGCCGAACGCGCGCGCCACGGCGGCCTCCCGCTCCTGCTCGTCGTCCTCGACGTGGGCCCGCTCCCACGCGAAGAGCCGGAGCAGCTCCTGGATGCGGAAACGGCTCTGCAGGGCGCCGGTCCCCGGCGTCGACACCTCCAGCAGCTGCGCGTCGACCAGTTGCTCGATCAGGTCTTCGGCCCGGTGCACTCCCACGTCGAGCACCGCCGCTCCCATCCAGCCGGTGAACGTGGCCACCGGCAGGAGACCCAGCCGCCGGTAGAGCTGCGCCGCTTCCGGGGACAGCTCGCGGTAGCTGAGCTGGAATCCGGCTCGTACCCCGCCGTCGTTCGGGCTCAGCACGTCGAGCCTGCTGAAACGATCCTCCAGACGGGACGTGAGCTGGTGCAGCGACCAGTGCGGCCGGGTGGCGAGCCGGCCCGCCGCGATCCGCAGCGCCAGCGGGAGCCGTCCGCACAGCTCGACCAGCCGGGCCGCCGACACGGGGTCCGTGGCCACCCGCTCGGCCCCGATGACCGCCGCCAGCATCCGGTCGGCCTCGTCGGGCGTCATCACCTTCAACGGGATGTGCACGGCCGCGTAGTCCCCGGCCAGCTCGTCGAGCTGGTCCCGGCTGGTCACCAGGACGACGCACTGGCCGCGCCCGGGCAGCAGCGGTCTGATCTGGGTGGAGGACCGCACATCGTCCAGGATGATCAGCAGCCGTCTGCCGCTCAGCACCGACCGGTACAGCGCCGAGCGCTCCGGCAGCCCCGCGGGTATCTGCGCGCTGGACACCCCCAGCGCGCGGAGCGCCTGGTCGAGCACGGCCATCGGCGACAGGGGCCGGTCGTCCTCGCGGTAGCCGTGGACATCGATGAAGAGCTGCCCGTCGGGGAAGTGCCGGGCCACCCGGTTCGCCCAGTGCACGGCCAGCGCGCTCTTGCCGACCCCGCTGACCCCGGAGACGACGGCGACGGCGAGCACGCCGTCGTCCTGCCCCGGCAACATCTCGTCCAACGTCGCCAGTTCGGGCTCGCGGCCGGTGAACGCGGCGGCCGGCAGCGGAAGCTGGGCCGGCACCGACGCCCTCGCCGGCGGCGCGGCCGCGGCCGGCGCCGCTGCCCCCGCCGGGGCCTCCCCGCCCGGAGCGGCGGCGGACCCGTCCTCCTCCCGCAACACCTGGCGGTGCATCTCCCGCAGCGCGGGCCCCGGCTCCACCCCCAGCTCCTCCACGAGGGCCTCGCGGCCGAGCCGGTAGAGCTGCAGTGCTTCGGCGCGCCGCCCCGCGAGGTGGTGCGCCTGCATGAGGTGGGCGCGGGCCTGCTCGCGCAGCGGGTGCTCCCTGACCAGAGGCGTCAGCCGCGCGATGACGGGGCGGTGCCAGCCGAGCCGGAGCTGGAGGGCGGCGTACTCCTCGTTCACATCGAGCCAGAGCTCGTCGAGTTCGGTGACCGTGTCGTCGATCCGGCCGCCGCCGAGACCGTCCAGGACCCGCCCCCGCCAGAGCACGAGGGCCTGCTCGAACAGGTCGGTGGCCTCGCGGGCCCGGTCCTCGTGCGCGGCCGCGAGGCGGGCCCGCCCGATGAGTTCGCCGAGCTCCTTCAGATCGATCCAGCAGTTCCGCGAGGACAGGATGTACCCGGGGTGGCTCGTCTCGATGAGCCCGTCGTCCGCCCCCGCCGCCCGGAACACCTTGCGCAGCGAGGTGACGCAGATGGCGATCTGGTTACGAGCGGTGGCGGGCGGCGTCCCCTGCCAGACCGTCTCGGTGAGGGCGTCCACGGAGACGACCCGGTCCGGAGAGATCAGTAGCATCGCCAGCACCGCCCGCTGCCGACCGCTGCTCACCCGTACGGGGCGCCCGCCCGCCTCGATCTCCAGCGGCCCGAGCAGGCTGAACCGTATCCGCTCCGTCATGCATCCCCCACGTCCCCCGCCGTACCGTGCTGTGCGGAGCCCTCGCGTCCGAGGAGCGCCGCCGGACACGATGCTCATAGTTCAATCGATCAACGATTGAAACACGAAGTCAACACAGAGAGGCCGTGTGTCTTCACGAAGGGTTCACATCGTCGCTTCCGTCACGGTTCGCCGCGGAGCGACCGGCCCTGGGGCGCCGCCCGCGGGCAGGCACGTCGTGCTGGCGCCCCGCCCTCGGACGGTGCGGTACCGCACCCTGCCGGAGCGCCCGTGGAGGAGTTCGCCGTCGACGGCTCGGAGAGGCCCGGCCGCGAACGGCCCCCGGCCTCCCCGCCCGGGAAGGCCCCGGGGGAGGTCCGGCGGCAGCGTCACGGGCGCGCTGAAGAGGGCCTTGCCGGGGGGCGGCCGGGGGATGGGCTCCTGGGGGCGGGGCTTCCCGGCGGGGCGGCGGGGTGGTGGGGTGGTGGGTCAGTGGTCGGAGTAGCTGAAGTCGCCCATGGTCCAGGCGCTGACGTCCTGGATCGCGACGCGGTACATCCCGCCGGTCTCGGGGATGCCGACGGTGCCCTGCAGGATGCGGGCCACGTGGAAGTGGAGGTGGGTGGGCGGGCCTTCTCCGGGTGTGGTGGTGGTGAAGACGGTGGAGAAGTCGCTCAGGTGGGCGGAGTCGGCCAGGACCTCCGAGACCCGCTGCCTCCACACGGCTTCGGGGGCCAGGCGGCCGGTGATGACGGCGCCCCCGGCGACCACGGTCAGAGGCATCTGGTTGCTGTGCCCTGACTCCACCAGGGCGGCAACGTCGACAAGCAGTGCGTCAGGCTTCGACATGGAGCCGATTGTATTCGCCGGTCCTCGGCCGCCCGGAGGCAGCGCCCGTACGCCCCGGCGCGGTACCCGTACCGGGACGGACGGGCGGCAGGTGCTGCCGGCCGATCGACCGGAACGGGCACCGCGGGCTCCGTGGTCCGCGCCCCGCGTGACCGCCCCGGGACCGGGAGCCCCATGATCTCCCGGAGCGCGATGCTCCTATCCTGGGCGGGCGCGCGGCTCCGGTCGAGCGTGAACTACCGCAGGGGTCACGGCCATCGGGGGAACTGTTCAGGATGAATGGCGGCACGGGCGAAGGCGCGGGAACGGACGAAGGCGCGGGAGCGGGCGGCGGCGGGCGTACGGGCGCGGACAGCCGGCGGTACACGGCGATGGAGGGCATACGCCCGCTCGCGGCCGGCGACCCCGTGCGGATCGGGCCCTATCCGCTGCTCGGCCGGCTCGGCGCGGGCGGGATGGGCCGTGTGTATCTGGCCCGGTCGGCGGGCGGGCGCACCGTGGCCGTGAAAGTGGTGCACGAGGAGCACATCGCGAACGGGGAGTTCCGGGCCCGCTTCCGCCGGGAGATCCAGAGCGCCCGCCGGGTCGGGGGCCGCTGGACCGCCCCCGTGCTCGACGCCGACGCGGACGCCGAGCAGCCGTGGGTGGCCACCGGTTACGTACCCGGCCCCTCTCTGGAGCAGGCCGTCCGGGAGCACGGTCCGCTGCCCGCCGCGTCCGTGCAGGCGCTGGCCGAGGGGCTGTTGCGGGCCCTGCGGGGCATTCACGCCGCAGGGATCGTCCACCGGGATCTCAAACCCTCCAACGTTCTGCTCACCGTCGACGGTCCCCGCGTCATCGACTTCGGTATCGCCCGCGCGTTCCAGGTGTCCGTCGAGTCCCTGCTGACCGGTACCGGCATGGTCATCGGCTCGCCCGGCTTCATGGCGCCCGAGCAGATCCTGGGCGAGGCGACCGGTCCCGCGGCGGACGTCTTCTCCCTCGGCTGTGTGCTGATGTACGCGGCGGCCGGGCAGCTGCCGTTCGGGGCCGGCGCGAGCAACCAGCATTCCGTGATGTTCCAGATCGTTCAGTCCTCGCCGGATCTGACCGCCGTGGCGGACGCTCACCTGCGCGCGCTGATCGAACGCTGCCTGACCAAGAGTGCCGCCGAACGGCCAAGTGTGGAAGCCCTGTTGGAGGAGCTTGCGGCCTCGAAGTCCGAGGCCGCCCCGCATGGCGCCTGGTTGCCGCCCGTGCTGCTGGCCCGGTTGGCGCGTCAGTCGGCCCTGTTGCTCGACGCGGAGGTTCCGGGGCAGGGGGGAGAGCCGGGGAGTTCGGGGGGCTCGAAGGGCGCGGTCGGGGTGGACTCGCCGGAGGACCGGGGCACGGCCGTACCCGTACTCGTACCTGTACGTGAGGGGGAGGGGGCACGCGAGGGGGAGGGTGTTCTCGAGGCCGCAGACGTATCCGGGGCCGAGGGGCCCGACCGCGCGCCCGCTGCCTCCGCGCCGGAACCCCTTGCTCCCGCGCCTGAAGCCGCTGATCCCGCTGCTTCCGCCCCGGTTCCCGCCCCCGGCCCGGTCCCGACCGCCGCTTCCGCCCCGGTCCCGGCCTCCGGCCCGGTCCCCGTGCCCGCTGCCGCCCCCGCTCACCGTGACCTCGGGACGGTCGATCTGCGCCCGGCTCCGGTGGAGGCCGTCGAACCGGCCGCGAAGCCCGTCCCGGCCGCCGCTGAGCCGCCTTCCGCCTCCCACGGGGGCCGGTCGCGTCGCCGCCGGGTCTGGATCGTCGCGGCCGTCGTCGTCGCCGTGCTGGCCGCCGGTGGGACCACGGCGTTCCTCAACCGCGACCCCGGAGGCCCCGGGGACGCCCGGGGCGGGGAGGCCGCGACGCCACCCGGTTCCGCTGGCGCTTCCTCCGGCCCCGCGGCCTCGCCCTCCGAGAAGGGCGACGACAAGGACGGGGCGAAGGACGGCGGGAAGGACGACCCGAAGGACGAGGGCGCGGAGAAGGGGGACGAGGGAGAGAAGGGGGAGAAGGGGGAGGGAAGCGCCGGGGAGGGTGACGACGCCGGCGGCGGCGGCTCCGTGCCCGGCGGCGGTGGGTCCGGCGAGGGCGGGTCCGCGGACGCCGCAGGCGCCGGCGGAGACGGGGGCGGGCAGGGCGGCGCCGGGTCGTCGGCGTCGAGCGGGTCCGGAGACGGCGCGAAGCCGCCCGCGTCGGACCCCGGCCCCGCCCCGGACGGCCGGGTGCCGCAGCAGTTCGTCGGTACCTGGTCCATCGCGTCCCAGTACGACGTCCTCCAGCCCCACACCGTGGTCATCCGGCGGGTGTCGCCCGGCCGGTCGGCGGTGACCCTCGTCTCCGACGTACAGGGCTCGGGGCACTGCGAGTACACGGCGAAGCTCAGCTCCGTGGCGTCCGGCGGGACGCGGATCAACGTCGGCGCCGGCGTGGTGGACACGGCCCGGTCCACCGGTATGTGCCGGGACACCGATCCTTCGTCCTTCACCCTGGCCGGCTCCGGCATCCTGCACGACGTCGGCCCCGCCCACGGCAGCGGCTACCGCTACAACCGCGCCTGACCGGCGCCGGTGGGCCCGGCGCCGGTCAGGCGCGGTCGCAGGGGTCCGGCGCCGGTCAGTCCGGCGCCTCGCCCGGGTACGCGCTCGCGAACACCGCGTGGAACAGGGCCCTGACGTCCTGCCCGGTGAGGCCCTCGGCACGGGCCTGGCCCATCCAGTCGGCCAGCGCGGACCGCAGGGGGGAGTCGGGGCCGGACTGGGGCTGGGCGAGGGTGCGGGTGATGAACGTTCCGGCGCCCTGCCGTACTTCGGCGAGTCCCATACGTTCCAACTCGCGGTACGCCTTGAGCGTCGTGTTCGGGTTGACCTTGGTGGTCGCGGCGACCTGGGCCGCGGTGGGCAGCCGGTCGCCCTCCTCCAGCGCCCCCATGCGCAGAGCCTGTTCGACCTGCCGGACGATCTGGAGGTAGGTCGACACCCCACTGCGCCGGTCGATGCGGAACACGACCACGGACTTCACCTTCCGCTCGATTGCCGACACTTTACGTAGGACAGGGGGCCGGACCTACAGCGGGCGGCGCGAGGCCCACCAGAGGGTGAACGCCGTGAGCAGGGCCGTCCCGGCGAGCAGGAGGCCCGTGGCGGTCCACTGCATGGCGCCCATCTGGCTGTAGTCGAGGTACTCGATCACGTCGTTGACGATGCCGTGCTTCTCGATGCACGCGTTCTGCGCCTTCTCGGTCGTCTCGGCGCAGATGCCCCAGTTGTACAGAGTCCCGTCCGCACTGCCGACCCAGCGGTCGACCTCGTACGCGTCGGCGAAGCGTTCCGGAAGTTCGGTGTCCTTCGGGTACGTGAACATCTGCGAGGAGCCGAGCCGCAACCGGATCTCGTCCCAGACGAACAGGGTGGTGACCGACGTGAAGAGGAACGCGCCCACCATGGCCGGGAGCACCCGGCGGACCAAGACGCCGATGGTGATGCCCGCGGCGGTGAGGAAGAGGAGGAACGCGGGCAGGACGGGCCCGGTGTTGTCGAAGATCACGCCGTCGGTCCACCCGCTGAGGAAGATCGAGCGGTACGGCTTCCACCACCAGGTGAACAGCGCCGAGAGCACCACGCCGGAGACCAGCGCGAGGGTGTAGGCCAGGCCCAGCTTGGCGATCAGCCACTGGCGGCGGGAGACCGACTGGGTGGTGACGAGCTGCGCGGTGCCGCTCTCCTGGTCGCCCGCGATCAGCGGGGCGCCGATGAAGACGGCGAGGATCAGCGGCAGGCCGTTGATGATGTTGGTGATGTACTCGTAGCCGCGGTGGTTCTCCATCGGCTGCCCGGCGTCCTTCTCCGGCCAGCCCTTCGCGTCGAGGAACTGGACCAGTTCGTTGCGCTCGTACACGATCCAGATCGCGGTCAGCAGGGTCAGGCCGAGGACGCAGGTCAGGGCGATCCGGTGCTGGCGGACGACGAGCCAGAGCAGCCCGCGCAGCAGGCGGCGGTCCGAACCGGTCGCGGTGGGCTTCTCGGTGAGGGTGGCGCTCATGCGGCCTGGATCCCTTCGGCGTCGACGCGGGCGCCCTGGGTGTAGAGCGAGGGTGCGTCCGGGGAGCGGAGGTGGGCGAGGAGGACTTCCTCCAGCGAGGGCTCGGCGGTCTCCCAGTCGGCCGGGAGCGGTCCCCGCGGCCGGATCATCGCCTGGAACTGCCGCCCCTGGAGGCGGGTTTCGACGACCGTGTGGTGGCCCAGCTCGGGAGGGAGCGAGCCGTCGTGGCTCACCCCCGTGACCAGGGTGTGGGCCGGGACCAGCGCGTCGGCGTCACCGGCCATGCGGATGCGGCCCTCGGCGACGACCAGCAGGTAGTCGCACATGTCCTCCAGCTCGGTCAGCATGTGCGAGGACATCACCACCGTGGTGCCGCGCTCGACGGCCTCCGCCATCAGGAGGGTGCTCATCTCGTCGCGGGCCAGCGGGTCGAGGTCCGCCATCGGCTCGTCCAGGAGCAGCAGGTCGGGCCGTTTGCCGAAGGCGAGGGCGAAGGCGAGGCGGGTGCGCTGGCCACCGGAGAGCGTGCCGACCCGCGCGTTCTGCGGAACGTTGCCCGCGCGGACGATGCGGTGCGCGGCGGCGGCGTCCCACTCGGGGTTCAACTCCGCGCCCATCCGGAGGGTCTCGGCCACGGTGAACCGCTTGAACAGCGGCTTGTCCTGCCCCAGGAACGCGATCTTCGGCAGGACGGCGGGGTCGTCGACCGGTACGCCGAAGACCCGCAGGCCGCCGGTGGTCGGCTGTACCTGCCGGGTCGCCAGCCCGAGCAGGGTGCTCTTGCCGGCCCCGTTCGGGCCGACCAGACCGCAGATGCGGCCGGCCGGAATCCGGAAGGAGCAGTCGCGCAGCGCCCAGCCGCGTCGGTAGCGCTTGCCCAGGCCCCGGGCTTCGAGTGCCCAGCTGCCGGGCGCCGCGTTGGGGGTGCTCGTGTCTGCCACGCGCCTCACCTCGATTCCATGAGTCAATTAATGGAATCATGGAGTTGTGAGGGAGCGGGTGTCAAGCTCGGTCGCCCCGGCGCAGGCGTCCGCACGGGCCGGCGGCGTACGTATGCGCTCTCCGACGCCGAGGGATTAGGCTCGCCCCATGGGCAGTCACCCGGAAAACCTGCCGACCCCGACCACTCCGGCCGGCCGCGAGGGGCTCGACGCCGTGCTCGCCCGGCCCGACCGCGCGGTCGTCGCCCTCGACTTCGACGGCACGCTCGCCGACATCGTCGCCGACCCCGAGCAGGCGCGCGCCCACCCCGGCACCGTCGAGGCGCTCGCCGCCCTCGCGCCGAAGGTCGCGGCCGTCGCCGTGATCACCGGCCGCCCGGCGGACGTGGCGGTGCGGTACGGCGGTTTCGCGGGCGTCCCCGGCCTGGAGCACCTGGTCGTGCTCGGCCACTACGGCGCCGAGCGCTGGGACGCCGTGACCGGAACGGTCGACGCCCCCGCCCCGCACCCGGGCGTCACCGCGGTCCGAGCCGAACTTCCCGGCCTCCTCGACAAGCTCGGCGTGGGGGACGGCGCCTGGATCGAGGAGAAGGGGCAGGCCGTCGCGGTCCACACCCGGCGCGCCGAGGACCCGCAGGCGGCCTTCGATACGCTGGCCGGCCCCCTCGGCGAGCTGGCCGCGCAGCACGGTCTGATCATCGAACCCGGCCGCCTGGTCCTGGAGTTGCGGCCGCCCGGCATGGACAAGGGCGTGGCCCTGGCCCGGTTCGTCGCCGAGCTGGACGCGGAGTCCGTGATCTACGCGGGCGACGACCTCGGGGACCTCGCCGCCTTCGCCGCCGTGGAGAAGCTGCGGACCGAGGGCCCGGACGGCGTCCCCGGCCTCCTGGTGTGCAGCGGCAGCGCCGAGGTGCCCGAACTGGCCGAACGCGCGGACCTGTCGGTCCCCGGCCCGGCGGCGGTGGTGGCCTTCCTGGCGGC
The DNA here is from genome assembly GCF_044330565.1 of Streptomyces sp. NPDC017448. NCBI lineage: Bacteria > Bacillati > Actinomycetota > Actinomycetes > Kitasatosporales > Streptomycetaceae > Streptomyces > Streptomyces sp. NPDC017448. The sequence continues at coordinate 41,967 of NZ_JBIRLM010000001.1, forward strand.
GTTGGCGGAACGGCTGTAGTTCCCGGCCGCGCCGCGCCGCAGTGCGGAGCCGGGCCGCGCGGCCCGGCTCCCGGCGCACGTCCGGCGGCGCCCCACCGGCGCCTGCGGCCTGCGCAGGCCGTGCGGCCCTCCGGCCGCTCCCCTCACTCCTGGCGCAGCGCCTCCAGCTGGTCCAGGAACCACTGCTGCGGCGGCAGCGCCGTCGCCGCCCCGGCCAGCCGCTCCGTGCGGGCGGACCGTTGGTCGCCGGGCATCGTCAGCGCCTCGTGCAGGGCCTCCGCCGTGCCCGTCACGTCGTACGGGTTCACCGTGATCGCGTCCTCGCCCAGCTCCTCGTACGCCCCCGCCTCCCGTGACAGCACCAGCGCACAGCCCTGGTCCGAGACGACCGGGACCTCCTTGGCGACCAGGTTCATGCCGTCGCGGATCGGGTTGACCAGGGCCACGTCCGCCAGCCGGTACGCGGCCAGCGAGCGGGCGAAGTCGTCCTTGACGTGGAGGACGACGGGGGTCCAGCCCTCGGTGCCGTACTGGCCGTTGATCTCCGTCGCCAGCGACTGCACGGCCGCCGTGTAGTCCCGGTAGACGGCGAGGTCCTGGCGGGAGGGGTAGGCGAAGGCGATGTGCACGACGCGCTCGCGCCACTCCGGATGGGACTCCAGCAGGGTCCGGTAGGCGTGCAGGCCGCGCACGATGTTCTTGGACAGCTCGGTGCGGTCCACCCGGACGATGGTCTTCCGCCCCTCGCCCACCTGCTCCCGCAGCGCGGCCATCCGCTCGTCCACGTCCGGCTCGTGCGCACGCCGGCGCAGGAAGTCCGCGTCGGCCCCGAGGCCGTGCACCCCGACCCGGGTCCGGCCCGTCCCGCCGAGGATCTCGGTGCAGCAGGCGATGAACGCGTCCGCCCAGCGGCGGGTCAGGAAGGCGGCCCGGTCCGCGCCGAGGATGCCGCGCAGCAGCTGTTCGGCGATGTCGTCGGGCAGCAGCCGGAAGTAGTCCACGGGCGCCCACGGGGTGTGCGAGAAGTGGCCGATCCTCAGGTCCGGGCGCAGCTCGCGCAGCATTCCGGGGACCAGGGCCAGGTGGTAGTCCTGGACGAGGACCGAGGCCCCCGGCTCCGCCTCCTCGGCCAGCGCCCGCGCGAACGCCCGGTTGTACGTCTCGTACGCGGCCCACTGCCGGCGGAACTCCGCGTCGAAGACCGGTTCGACCGGCGTCTGGTAGAGCATGTGGTGGACGAACCACAGCACCGAGTTCGCGATGCCGTTGTAGGCGGCGGCGTGCACCTCGGCGTCGATGTCCAGCATCCGGACGCCCGGCTCCCCGACCCCGCGGCGGACCGCCTCGCGGTCGCCCTCGCCGAGGGCCGCGCAGACCCACACCTTGTCGTCGACGGCGCTCAGCCCGGAGACGAGGCCGCCCCCGCCGCGTTTGGCGTCGAGCTCCCCGCCCTCACCGAGCGTGTACGAGACGGGGCCGCGGTTGGACGCGACGAGGACCTGGGAAGCGGTGGAACCGGGGGAAGGCGTGTGCTCGGAGACCATGTACCGGAACCTAGCCCGTGAGCCCGGCCCCCAAACGCCCCGACGCTCCACCCGGCCACCGCCCCACACGGCCGCGGCGCTCCATCCGCCCACCGCCTCACACGGCCGCGGCGCTCCGGGCGCTCACCGCCTCACGCCGCCCACCGCTCCGCGTACTCCGCGATCTCCCGCATCGGCGGCCGCTCCTCGGTGTCCACCGGATGCGTACGGGGGACGAAGCCGCCCTCGCCGCGCTCGAACTGGGTCAGCGACGGCCGCACCAGATGGCCGCGGGAGAGCCTGAGCTGCGCCGTGCGGTAGATCGCCGCCGCCATCCGGCCCAGCGCCCGCCCGTCCTGGTGGCGGTGGACGCGTACGCCGACGTCGACCTGGCCCAGCGCGTCCAGCCCCACCGTGTGCAGCGCGTCCACCAGCAGCCCCAGCTCCACCCCGTAACCGACCGGGAACGGCAGCCGCTCCAGCAGGGAGCGCCGCACCGCGTACTCGCCGCCCAGCGGCTGCACGAACCCGGCCAGCCGGGGCCAGTGCAGATTGAGCAGCGGGCGTGCCACCAGTTCGGTGACCCGGCCGCCCTGGCCCGCCTCGTCGCCGAGCGGGCGGTCGTACATCGCCTTGACGAACTGCACGTCGGGGTCGGTCAGCAGCGGCCCGACCGTCCCCGAGACGAAGTCCGCCGAGAAGTCCCGGAGGTCCGCGTCCACGAAGCAGACGATCTCGCCGCTGGTCACCAGGAGTGACCGCCACAGGACCTCGCCCTTGCCGGGCACCGCCGGAATCCGGGGCAGGATCGCGTCCCGGTGGACCACCCGCGCGCCCGCCGCCCGCGCCACGGACGCGGTGGCGTCGGTGGAGCCGGAGTCGATCACCAGGAGTTCGTCGACGAGCCGGACCTCCTCCATCAGCTCCCGCCGGATCGTCGCCACGATCGCGCCGACCGTGGCCTCCTCGTTCAACGCGGGCAGCACCACGCTCACGGTCGTACGCCGCGGGTCGGCGGCCCGCGCCTCGGTGAGCCGGTTCAGCGGGCGGTCGCCGGACGACCAGGAACGCCTGGTCAGCCAGCGTTCCACCTCTTCGAGCACGGTCGGCACTCCCTGTGTGTGATCCATCTCGCGGTTCGGACGACTATCTCGCCGGTCCGGTGCTTCGGTTACAGTCTTGAGCAACGCGCGGAGCCATCGCATGTCGGGGTCGGAGCGCGCATAAACGCCTGGATCGAAGATCCAGTGCCACAGAGCTCATCCAGAGGGACTGAGGGAACGGCCCGTTGAAGTCCCGGCAACCCTCCTGCCGACCGCGAGGTCACGGTGGGGAAGGTGCCAATTCCGTCTTGCGGCGAAATGCGTCGCGAGGAAGATGAGGAGAAAGGGACCTCCGCCATCATGGCTGTTCAGACCGTTGCAGGCACCACCACTTCTTCCGCCCCGGCCGTCGATCTCGGTCCCGCCGCGGCGCTCTCCTGCCGCGAGTGCGGCGAGCGGTTCGAGCTCGGCCCCCTCTTCGCCTGCGCCTCCTGTTTCGGGCCGCTGGAAGTGGCGTACGACCTGCCCACCGCCTCCCCCGAGGAGCTGCGCAAGCGCATCGAGGCCGGCCCGGACAACATCTGGCGGTACGCCCCGCTGCTCCCCGTCCCCGCCGACGTGGCGGAGAAGCCCAACATCAACCCGGGCTTCACCAAGCTCGTCAAGGCCGACAACCTCGCCCGCGAGCTGGGCGTCACCGGCGGCCTGTACGTGAAGGACGACTCCGGCAACCCGACGCACTCCTTCAAGGACCGCGTCGTCGCGATCGCCGTCGAGGCCGCCCGCGCCTTCGGCTTCACCACCCTCTCCTGCTCCTCCACGGGCAACCTGGCCGGAGCCGTCGGCGCCGCCGCCGCCCGCGCCGGCCTGCGCTCCTGCGTCTTCATCCCGCACGACCTGGAGCAGGGCAAGGTCGTCATGGCCGCGGTGTACGGCGGTGAGCTGGTCGGCATCGAGGGCACCTACGACGACGTCAACCGCTTCTGCTCCGAGCTCATCGGCGACCCGCTCGGCGAGGGCTGGGGCTTCGTCAACGTCAACCTCCGCCCGTACTACGGCGAGGGCTCCAAGACGCTGGCGTACGAGATCTGCGAACAGCTCGGCTGGAAGCTGCCCGACCAGATCGTCATCCCGATCGCGTCCGGCTCCCAGCTCACCAAGATCGACAAGGGGTTCCAGGAGCTGATCAAGCTCGGCCTCGTCGAGGACAGGCCGTACAAGATCTTCGGCGCCCAGGCCGAGGGCTGCTCCCCGGTCTCCGCCGCCTTCAAGGCCGGCCACGACGTCGTACGGCCCCAGAAGCCGAACACCATCGCCAAGTCGCTGGCCATCGGCAACCCGGCGGACGGCCCGTACGTCCTGGACATCGCCCGCCGCACCGGCGGCGCGGTCGAGGACGTCACCGACGAGCAGGTCGTCGACGCGATCAAGCTGCTGGCCCGCACCGAGGGCATCTTCGGCGAGACGGCGGGCGGGGTGACCGTCGGCGTGACGAAGAAGCTGGTCGAGGCCGGCGTGATCGACCCGGCGCTCACCACCGTCGTCCTGAACACCGGCGACGGCCTCAAGACGCTCGACGCGGTCGCCCCCACCTCGCAGGCCACGGCGACCATCAAGCCGAGCCTGGACGCGTTCCGCGCCGCGGGCCTCGCCTCCGCCTGACCATCCCGACCGCAGCACCGAGAAAGGCGTCCGTCATGAGCGTCAAGGTCCGCATCCCCACCATCCTCCGCACCTACACGGGCGGCCAGGCCGAGGTCACGGCGGAGGGAGCGAAGCTCTCCGAGGTCATCGAGTCCCTGGAGAAGGACCACCCGGGCATCGCGGCCCGCGTCCTGGACGACCAGGGCAAGCTGCGCCGCTTCGTCAACGTGTACGTCAACGACGACGACGTGCGCTTCGAGGGCGGCCTGGACGCGGCCACCCCGGACGGCGCGGGCGTCTCGATCATCCCCGCGGTCGCCGGCGGCTGCTGAACCGTCCCGGGCGGGCCGATCCGGGCCGAGCCGCCTCGGGCCGGGCCGGTCCGATCCGGGCTGAGCCGGCCCGGCCCGAGCCCCGTGGGGCTGCCGAGCCCCATGGGGCTGCCGGGCTCCGCGGGACCGTCGAGCCCTGCGGGACCGTCGGGCCCCGTGCGGCCATGGTGCTTTCGTGTGACCTCAGTTGCCCCCTCCGCTCCAGAAGCGGAGGGGGCAATTCTGCATGGTTGAGCGCGGTACAGTTGGGGAAGCCCCGTTCGCTGCTCGTGCCGCCCGCATATGAGAATGCGCCCGGCCCCGATAAGAAGCAGCCAAAGTACGTGAACCTCTTGCGGTTTAAGTGCCCTTTGTCTGGCCCGACTTGCCCGTAAATCTCAGGAAACCCGCATATTCGCGTGTTCAAGCGCGCCCAGATTTCTCGTCCGATTGACCTGTTGCAGAGGGCAGTTGGACGGATACATTCGGCCGCGGTCGACGCGCTGCGGCGCCGCGCACCCTCTCCTGTCGGAGGGTGAGTCGCGACCCGGGCCCGCGAAGTGCGGTCCCGTGCAAGGGCCAGTAATAGGGGAGTTAGGCATGGCTCAGGGCACCGTCAAGTGGTTCAACGCGGAGAAGGGGTACGGCTTCATCGCGGTCGACGGTGGTGCGGATGTTTTCGTCCACTACAGCGCGATCCAGATGGACGGGTACCGCACCCTCGAAGAGGGTCAGCGAGTTGAATTCGAGATCTCGCAGGGCCAGAAGGGGCCCCAGGCCGACATGGTCAAGCTCGCCGTCGGCTGAGCTCGGCACGGTCGTCCGACGACACCACTCACGCACGTAGGGCCCGACCCCGGGAATGCTCCAGCCGGGGATCGGGCCCTACGCGCGTCCGGGGGCGGCGGAGCCCCCCCGGGGGCCGTACGGCCGACGGCCCCCTGTCGCGCCCCCGCGGCCCCGGACCGCCTGGCGGGTACTCGCCCGAGGCGCTTGCACTCTCGGGGGTCGAGTGCTAATCATTGGCGTTAGCACTCTCCAGGTGAGAGTGACAGAATTTTGGACCGGGCCGGTGAGGTCCGCAGGTGCGGTGGGGCAAGGAACCACCACACGGCAGGCCGTCCGTCGCGGGCGCCTCTCGGTCCGGAGCAATCCACCCCTGTCCGGGAGGACCACTTCACATGGCCAAGATCATCGCGTTCGACGAGGAGGCACGGCGCGGTCTCGAGCGCGGGATGAACCAGCTCGCCGACGCCGTCAAGGTCACCCTCGGCCCCAAGGGCCGTAACGTCGTCCTCGAGAAGAAGTGGGGCGCGCCCACGATCACCAACGATGGTGTTTCCATCGCCAAGGAGATCGAGCTCGAGGACCCGTACGAGAAGATCGGTGCGGAGCTGGTCAAGGAGGTCGCCAAGAAGACGGACGACGTCGCCGGCGACGGTACGACCACCGCCACCGTTCTCGCCCAGGCTCTCGTCCGCGAGGGTCTGCGCAACGTTGCCGCCGGCGCCAACCCGATGGCCCTCAAGCGCGGCATCGAGAAGGCCGTCGAGGCCGTCTCCGCCGCTCTGCTGGAGCAGGCCAAGGACGTGGAGACCAAGGAGCAGATCGCCTCCACCGCCTCCATCTCCGCCGCCGACACCGAGATCGGCGCCAAGATCGCCGAGGCGATGGACAAGGTCGGCAAGGAAGGCGTCATCACCGTCGAGGAGTCCCAGACCTTCGGTCTGGAGCTGGAGCTCACCGAGGGTATGCGCTTCGACAAGGGCTACATCTCGGCGTACTTCGCCACCGACATGGAGCGTATGGAGGCGTCGCTCGACGACCCGTACATCCTGATCGTCAACTCGAAGATCGGCAGCGTCAAGGACCTGATCCCGCTGCTGGAGAAGGTCATGCAGTCGGGCAAGCCCCTGCTGATCATCGCCGAGGACGTCGAGGGCGAGGCGCTCTCCACCCTGGTCGTCAACAAGATCAAGGGCACCTTCAAGTCCGTCGCCGTCAAGGCTCCGGGCTTCGGCGACCGCCGCAAGGCCATGCTCGCGGACATCGCCATCCTCACCGGCGGCACCGTGATCTCCGAGGAGGTCGGTCTCAAGCTGGAGAACGCCGGCCTGGACCTGCTCGGCCGCGCCCGCAAGGTCGTCATCACCAAGGACGAGACGACGATCGTCGACGGCGCCGGTGACAGCGACCAGGTTCAGGGTCGCGTCAACCAGATCCGTGCCGAGATCGAGAACTCCGACTCGGACTACGACCGCGAGAAGCTCCAGGAGCGCCTCGCGAAGCTGGCCGGCGGCGTGGCCGTCATCAAGGCCGGCGCCGCCACCGAGGTGGAGCTCAAGGAGCGCAAGCACCGCATCGAGGACGCGGTGCGCAACGCCAAGGCCGCCGTCGAGGAGGGCATCGTCGCCGGTGGTGGCGTGGCTCTGCTCCAGGCCTCGGCCGTCTTCGAGAAGCTCGACCTCACGGGCGACGAGGCGACCGGCGCCAACGCCGTGAAGCTCGCGCTGGAGGCCCCGCTCAAGCAGATCGCCGTCAACGGTGGTCTCGAGGGCGGCGTCGTCGTGGAGAAGGTCCGCAACCTCCCGATCGGCCACGGCCTGAACGCCGCGACCGGTGAGTACGTCGACATGATCGCCGAGGGCATCCTCGACCCGGCGAAGGTCACGCGTTCCGCCCTGCAGAACGCCGCGTCCATCGCCGCGCTGTTCCTCACCACCGAGGCCGTCATCGCCGACAAGCCCGAGAAGGCCGGCGCGGCCGCTCCGGGCGGCATGCCGGGCGGTGACATGGACTTCTGATCGGCCTGCCGATCGCGAAGTTCCGCGTACGTCCCTCAGGGGCGGTACCTCCTTCACGGAGGTGCCGCCCCTGAGGCGTCTGCGGGGCCGGCAAGCCGGGAGCGGGGGCGGGCACGGGTGTGGCGCGGCTGTGGGGGTGGCTGCGGCTGGGGAGTGGCTGCGGCTGCGGGGGGCAGGAGGAGGTGGTCCGTCCGGGGTTCCGCCCGTGGTCCGGAGAGGGCTCGGCCGTGGTTCCGCCCGTGGTCCGGAGAGGCCCGCCCGGGGTCCGGAGGGGCTCGGCCTCGGGTGCGGAGGGGGCTCGGCCTCGGGTCCGGAGGGGTTCGGCCCGGGAACGCCGGGCCGCTCGGTAGTCGGACGGTCGCTGTGGGCGTTCGGCGTGGCCGAATGATGTCTTGCCGCGATCTTCGCGGTACGGCAGCACGGGCCGGTGCGGTTTCGCCGAAGTCGGTGGCGTGCCCGTCGCGCGTGGGGTAATGCGGGCCCGGAGGCGGGCAGGAAGCCCCGGGGGCGGTTCTGCGGGTATGCGGGTAGCGCCTCCCTCTCCCGGCAGCTCACCGACCGATCCGGCGGCCCCGGCCCCTTATTGGTCCACTCCACTTCAGTGGTGCGCGCCCTCGGTGTGCGACTGCACATGCTGACCGGACGGTTGTGCGCCCCGGGCCGGAATCTCGGCCTCCGCCCTTTGCCGCTCACGCTATCCGGCCAAATTCACGCGGTGAGTCGGAACCATGCGTACCGGTTCCGCAGAGGGACATGATGGCTCTGGTGTTCACATGGTGAACACCAGTCGCATGGATAACGCCAGTTATGCAGACGCATATGGGGCATAGCTGTACTCCGTCACCTGGAAGGGGAGATCTCGTGAAGCAGCAGAAGAAGGCTTACGTGAAGCCGTCGCTGTTCAAGCAGGGCGACTTCTCGAAGAAGACCGCCGGTTACTTCTACGGCTCGTACAAGGAGTACTGGGTCCGCCGCATCATCTGATCCGGACCCCGGATTCCTGTGCGAGGTACGAGAACTTCCGGAAGGTGAACATGCCCGGCCATCTGCGTGACTACTTCGTCGTTCTGCCGGACAGCGCGGCGGGCGCGGCGGTGGCCGGGCGGCTTCCCGTACAGGAGCCGGCCGGGCGGTTCGCCGCCCCTGACCCGGCCGGGCGGGCCGCGACGGGGGGCGACGTCCTGACCGTAGCCCACCCGTCCGGCCGGCCCTGGGTCGTCGCCCGTCCGGCGTTCCGCAGGGTGAGCCACCTCCGCCGGGGCGACGACGCCCTCGTGCTCATCGGCCCCGACCGCGTTCCCGAGGCCGTGCTCTCCGGCCTTCTGGAGGGCGCCCGGGACCGGACCGCCCTGGAGCGCCGTCTCGCCCGGCTGCCCGGCCTCCACCACGTGATCGCCCGGCTCTCCGGGCAGACCTGGATCAGAGGCACCGCCTCCGGGCTGCGCCGCGTCTATCACGCCCGGCACCCCCAGGCCGGAACCATCGCCTCCGACCGCCCCGCCGTCCTCGCCCGGCTGATCGACGCCCCCCTGGACGACGGTGCGCTGGCCCTGCGCATGCTCGACTTCCTGCCGCACCCCCTGAGCCGCCGTGTCGTGTGGCGCGGGGTGCACGAGACCGGCGCCGGGTACGGTCTGGCCCTGCCCGCCGCAGCACCGGGCACGGCCGCCGCCCCCGGCCCCACGGAGCACCGCTGGTGGGAGCCGCCGCCCGCCGAACTCCCCTTGGCCGAGGGGGCGCGGGCGCTCGGTGAGGCCATCGCCGCCTCCGTACGGGCCCATGTCGGCGGTCTGGACCGGATCAGCTGCGAACTGTCCGGGGGCCTGGACTCCACCGCCCTCGCCTTCGCCGCCCGCGCCACCGGTCCGCAGCGGCTCTCGCTGCTCACCGTGGCCGCCCGCGACCGCTACAGCGAGGACGAGACATGGGCGCGGAGGGCGGTCGAGCTGGCCGGGCAGGACGATCGCGGCACGGCTCCCGCCCCGGCCGGGCACCCGGCCTCCACCCACGCCCGCCGGACGGGCCCCTCCGCCGGCCGTCACGCGGACCCCGTCCTGGACCACCGCGTCGTCCCCGCCGCCGACGCCCCCTACTTCTACGCCGATCTCGCCTCCTGCGCCGCCGAGCTGAACGACGAACCGCTCCCGGTCGCCCCCGGCCGGGCCCGGGCGGACCTCCTCCTCGGCCGCGCCCGCGCCACCGGCTCCCGCTACCACCTCACCGGCTACGGCGGGGACGAACTCTTCCTGGGCCTGCCCCACGCCTACCAGGACCTCTTCCACGGGAACCCGTTCACCGCCTGGAGCCACCTCGGCGGCCTGCGCCACCAGCTCGGCTGGCCGCTCCTGCCCACGGTGAAGGCCCTGCTGGACCGCTCCGCCTTCCCCCGCTGGCTCGCCGGGGCGGTCACCGCCGCCCCCCAGCCGGTCGCCCGGACCCCGCTGCTCTCCTGGGGGGTGCGGCAGTCCTTGCGCCCCTGGTTCACCGAGCACGCCAACGCCCTGATCACCGAGGAGTTCCGGGCCGCCGCCGAGCACGCCGAACCGATCGACCCGTGGCGCGGACGGCACGTCGACATCGACGCCGTACGGATGGGGGCCCGGCACTTCCAGGCGATGGAGGAGATCGGCACGACGATCGGGCTGCCGGTCGCCGCGCCCTTCTACGACGACCGCGTCCTGGAGGCGACCCTCGCCGTACGCCTCCAGGACCGGATCAGCCCCTGGCGCTACAAGCCGCTGCTCGTCGAGGCGATGCGCGGGGTGGTCCCGGACGCGCTGCTGGCCCGGACCACGAAGGACCACATGTCCTCCGACGAACACCAGGGCCTGCGCGAACACGGCCCGGAGCTGGCGGAGTTGTGGACCGGCTCCCGGCTCGCCGAACGCGGCCTGGTCGATGGCCGCCGCCTGCTCCGGCTCGCCGCCGAACCCTTCTCACCGGTCCTGGTCGAGCACTCCATCAGCTCCACCGTGGCCGGGGAGACCTGGCTCCGCACGGCCGAGAACGCCTGGCCTGCGCCCCCGCCCCACCGGACCCCTGCCCCTACCCGTACCCGTACCAGCGAGGCATCCCTGTGAAGCTCAGAAAAGGCATCGCCGTCACCACCACCGAGTACGGCGGCGTGCTCCTCGACGAGAACGACGGCAGCTACTGGCAGTTGAACGACACCAGCGTCATCGTCGTCGACACGCTGGCCGCCGGGCACCCGCCCGAGACCGCCGTGGAGCGGATTCTCGCCGCGTTCGACGTCGAGCGGGCCGAGGCGGAGTCGGATGTCGCGGAGCTGACCCGTCAGCTGGTCGAGGCGAGGATCCTGCACGCATGACCACCGAGATGACGATGCCGCGCCGGGGCGCGGGAGCGGGCGGGGTACGGCTGCGTACGGCCATCGCCGCCGCGTTCGTCCTGGCGCGTCTCAAGCCGGGGCGGTTGCGCCGGGTGCTGGCCCGGTGCGCCCGGGGCGCCCGCCCGGCCTCGTACGCGGAGACGCTGGAGGTGTTCGAGGCGGTGGTCTCCACCAGCCGCCGCTGCGCGGGCCGTTACGGCTGCCTGCCGCGCTCGGTCGCCATCGCCCTGGCCTGCCGGATGTCCGGCGTCTGGCCCGACTGGTGCGCGGGGGTGCGGGCGGCGCCGCCGTTCTCCCCGCATGCTTGGGTACAGGCGGGGGGCCGTACGGTCGGGGAGCAGGCGGAACCGGCCGATCTGCGTCCCTTGATGGTGGTGACGGCAGACGGAGGGGGTCCGGGTGGGCACGGCGGCGGGGACGACGGCAGGCGCGGGGCGGAGCGGGCCGCCTGAGGAGGGGAAGCCGAGCGGTACGGCTGAGGGGGGAGAGGCCCCCGGCAAGGCTTCCGACGCCCCCGGCAAGGCTTCCGAGGCTCCCGGCAAGGCTTCCGGGGCCCCTGGCGAGGCTTCCGAGGCCGCCGGCAAGGCTTCCGAGACCCCCGAAACGCGGGGCCCGGCCCCCCTCCGGCTGCTCCTCGCCCGCGTCCGCCCGCACCGGGGCGTTCTCGTCCGCGCGGGCCTGCTCTCGCTCGCCGGCTCCGGGGCGGGGCTCGCGATGCCGCTGACGGCGAAGTACGCGGTGGACGCGTTCGCCGCGGACCGCTCGCCCGCCGGCCCGCTGGTCGCGTTGACCGTGCTCGTGCTGGCCGGGGCCTGCCTCTCCGCGTACGGGCGCTATCTCATGGCCCGTACGGGCGAGGGCGTCGTCCTCCGGGCGCGCGACCAACTCGTGGGCCGGATCATGCGGTTGAAGGTTCCGGCGGTGGACCGGCTGACGCCGGGCGACCTCCAGTCACGCGTCACCAGCGACACGACCCTTCTCCGTACGGTCCTCTCCAGCGGCCTGGTCGAGTCGTTCAACAGCGTGCTGATGCTGCTCGGGACGATCGCCTTCATGGCGTACATGGACCTGACGCTGCTCGGCGTGACGCTGGTGGTGATCGTCGGCATCGGTGCGGTGACCTCCCTGCTGATGCCGCGCATCCAGCGGGCCCAGCTCCGCGCGCAGGAGTCCGTGGGCGCGATGGGCGCGGCGCTGGACCGGGTGCTCCAGGCGTTCCGCACGGTCAAGGCGAGCGGGGCGGAGCAGCGGGAGACGGCGGCCGTGGCGGCGGCGGCCCGGCACGCGCACGACCGGGGCGTCGCGGTGGCGCGGTGGTCGTCGGTCTCGGACGTCACGATGATGATGTCGATCCAGCTGGCGTTCCTGGCGGTGCTGGGCGTGGGCGGCGCACGGGTGGCCTCCGGCTCGCTGGAGATCTCGTCGCTGATCGCGTTCCTGCTGTACCTCTTCTACCTGATGGGCCCGATCGGCGGCCTGGTCGAGGGGTGGACGGGCCTGCAGAGCGGGCTGGCGGCCGTACGCAGGATCGACGAGGTGGAGTCCCTGCCCGGCGAACCGGCCGCGCCCCCCGCACCCGTACGGAACGAGGCTTCCGCCGCCCCGCTCGGAGTCGCCTTCCAGGACGTGGCCTTCGGGTACGGGGACGAGCGCGCCCCCGCCCACCTGGGGGTGACCTTCGACGTCCCGGCCGGCGGGATGGTGGCGCTGGTGGGCCCCTCGGGGGCGGGCAAGTCCACGGTGTTCAGCCTGCTGGAACGGTTCTACGACCACGACGGCGGCACCATCACCGTGGGCGGCCGGGACATCCGGGACTGGCGGCTGGCCGAGCTGCGGGGCGCGCTGGCGTACGTGGAACAGGACGCGCCGGTCCTGGCCGGGACGCTGCGGGAGAACCTGCTCTTCGCCGCCCCGGACGCCGACGACGAGGCGTTGGCGTCGGCGGTCGCCCGCACCCGCCTCGACGCCCTGGTCGAGCGGCTGCCCGAGGGGCTGGACACGGCGGTCGGCCACCGGGGCGTCACCCTCTCCGGCGGAGAACGCCAGCGCATCGCCATCGCCCGCGCCCTGCTGCGCCGCCCCCGCCTGCTGCTCCTCGACGAAGTGACCTCGCAACTGGACGCGGTCAACGAACAGGCGCTGCGCGACGTGATCCTCGAACTGGCCGGTCGGACGACGGTGCTGGTCATCGCGCACCGCCTGTCCACGGTCCGGCACGCGGACCGCATCGTGGTCCTGGAGGAGGGCCGGGTCCGCCGCGCGGGCACGCACGAGGAGCTGATCGCGGAGGACGAGCTGTACCGCGAACTGGCGACGACGCAGCTGGCGGCGGACGCACGGTGAAGGGCGCGCGGTGAGGGGCGTGCCGTGTGGGGCGTGCGGTGAGGGGCGTGCGGTGAGGGGTGCGGAGACGGCGGCCTCCCCGTCCTGGGGGAGGTGGAGGACGTAGAAGACGCGGAAGGAGTGGAGGGAGTGGAGGGCCTGGAAGGGGTGGGGTCCTCGGGCGGCGGGTGCGGCGCGGGCGCGGAGCTGATCGCCCGGTTCGCCGCGGAGGTCGACTGGTCGAAGGTGGTCGATCCCTACGGCTCCGGGCAGTACGGCCCGGACCTGCTGGTGCGCCTCTGGTCGCCCGACCGGCAGACGGCCGAAGACGCCTGCGAGGACCTCCACTTCGCGTGCTGCGGCGACGGCGGCTCGGTACGGGACGCGGCGCTCGAAGTGCTTCCGTTCCTCGTGCAGGCGATAGCGGATCCGGCGGTGAAGGTGCGTCGGCAGCTCCTCGCCACGCTCGCCGTTCTGGCCCGCGCCCACAACGCCGCCCGCGCCGCGCGGCCCGACCCGAAGCTCGGAGGGCGGCGGCCCACCGCTCCCGCCGCCTGGCCGGCGGCCTGGGACCGAGCGGTCGACGCCCTGTTGCCGCAGCTCGCCGGCGACGACGAAACCGTACGGGCCGGGGCGGTGTCGGTTCTCGCGGGGGCCACCGACCGGGCGGATGACGTCATCGACCGCATCCGGGACCGTTTCGATCACGAGCCGAACCGGTGGGTGGCCGAGCAACTCGTCCTCGGCGTGGGCGAACTGGCCGGCCACGCGGTGGAGCGGCGGGAGGAGGCCGTCTCCTGGCTGCGGCAGCGGATGGGCGACACCGGGGTGCGGGAGGAGCCCGATGGCGACGACGACATCGACGCCTGGCTCGCCTGGTACGAGCGGTACGGGCACGATGTCCGACTGTCCGCGATCGCTGCGCTGCGCCGTGCCCTTCCCGGCCGTCCGGACCCGGCGTACGCCCGTACCACCGCCGATGTGCTGCTCGGGCCGTCACCCTCGGAGGCCGCCCGCTGCCGGGGCTCCCGCTCTCTGTACGTCGACCGTGTCACCGCCGCCGACGCGCAACTCGACGGCGATCTTCCGGGGCGGCTCGCCCTCGCCGGAGAGCTGCTGGGCCGGGAGACCGCGGCCCACCACGAGGGCGGCCTGCGGGTCGCGGCGTCCCTGATGTCCAGGTGGCGTTCGGCGGTACCGGAACTCCTTCCGGCAGTGGCGGAGTTCATCGGTACGACCGACCCCGTGAACCGCGCCCTCGCGCTGCGGGTCCTCGCCATGTGCGGTGCTGCGGCCCGCCCTTGGGCCGACCGTGTGGCGGCGCACCTCACCGAGGAGGACGAACCGCACGAGCCCGCGAGGCGGCACGCGGCGTGGGCGCTGAGCCGGATGGGGGACGACCGGTGCGTGGCGCCGTTGGCCGCCGGGCTGCTGTCGGGCCGGGCCACGGGGTTCGCGCCGTGGGCCCCCTCCGCCTCCACCTGCGCCTGGGAGGAGAGCGACCTCAACTACCCGGAGGCGCTGGCCTCGTTCGCCGACCGCGTGGAGACGCTTCTGGGGCCCCTGCTGGCGCGGGCCCGGGCCGCGTCCCCGTTCGAACGGGGCGCGTACTACGCGATCCTGCGACGGTGGCACGAGAAGGGCGGGCCCGTCGTCGAGCGGCTGACCCGCCTGCTGGACGAGGACGAGACGCTGGTCGAAGCGGCACAAGCCCTGGGGATGCTGGGCACCGGCCCGGTCGCGGCCGCTCACCGCGACCGGCTGCGGGAGCGTCTGGGCCCGCCCCGGTTCTGGCCGGACACCACGCGGGTCGATCCGTTCGCCCATTTCGCCCTGACCGGCGACGGCGAACCCTTGCTGGCCCTGCTGCGCTCCCCCGGGGAGAGCCGGTTCCCCGAACTGAGCGCCGGGGCCACCGACCGGGACCGCGTCCGCGCCTGCGCCGCGCTGGGGCCGCTCGCGTCCGGATCGGCGGACTGGCTGCGCGGACTGTTCCGGGAGGCCCTTCGCGAGAAGCCCCGCAGCCCTTCCTCCGCCCCCAAGGGCGCCGTGGAGAGGGCTCGGGCCCTGTGGCGGGTGACCGGTGACGCGGAGGAGGTCGTGCCGGCGCTCATGGAGCTGACCGCCGACAGCGCGCGGAAGGCGTACGCGACCCCGGGAGGCGTCGAGCCCCTGCTCCTGCTCGCCGAGGTCGCCGCCACCCGTCCGCCCGTGGTCGACCGGGTGGCGGAGCGGCTCTGCGCCACCGCCCGGGCGCGCGTCGAGGGCGACTGCCGCTCCGAGGCGATGAAGATCCTCCGGGCCCTGTGGGAGCTGACCCGGGACGGGCGGCGGACCGCCCCGGTCCTGGTCGGGCTGGTGCGGATCTGTCCGCCGGCCGGCCACCCGCCCACGATCGTCGAGCCCTTGGAACTCCTCGCAGAGGTCGCCACCGCCGACCCGGCCTGCGCGGCGGACGCGGCCCCGCAGGTGCGGCACCTGCTCGACGCCGATGAGCGCCCCGTCAGCCACGGCCAGTGGCGCGCCGTCCTCAGCGACGAGGCGGTGCTCGCGGCGGTGCGGGCGGTCGTGGACGCGGCGCGGGAAGCGGGGGCGTGAGGCCGGTCGGGTGGGTGCGGGGGGCGCCGTCCCGGGCCGGGCGGGCCCGTCCGGGGCCCGGGACGGACCTTCGGCCGCTGTGACGACCGTCACCCGGATTCCCGGGTGGGTAGTGTCGACCGGATGACCGGCGGCGGGCGTATACCCGGTGAAGCGGAAGACCCGGGAGCGATTGTTGACCGTCGAGGAGTTCGAAGAGTTCTACGCCCAGGCGGTCGCGCGTCTCACAGGCCAGTTGTACGTGATGACCGGCGACCTCCAGGAGGCGCAGGACGTCGTGCAGGAAGCATTCGTCAAGGCGTGGGTCCGGCGCGGCCGACTGGAGCGTGAGGGGCAGCCCGAGGCGTGGATCCGTACGGTCGCCTGGCGGCTCGCGGTGAGCCGCTGGCGGTTCCGGCGGCGTTCGGCGGACGCGTGGGGGCGGGGGAGCGGAAGGCCTCCGGAGCACGTCGCCCCGCCGGGCCCGGACCATGTGGCGCTGGTCGCCGCGCTCCGGGAACTGCCCGCCCAGCAGCGGCGGACGCTGACCCTGCACTACCTGTGCGACCTCACGGTCGAGCAGATCGCGGGGGAGACCGGGCTTTCCACCAGCACGATCAAGACGCATCTGGTCCGCGGCCGGGCGGCGCTCGCGCATCGGCTGCGAGACCCCCGCATCGAGGAGGCACGTGATGTCTGAACGGCGGGATCCGTTGCGGTCCCTGTTCCGGGAGGCCGGTGAGTTCGGGCAGATCCGCGCCGACGCGGGCGACGCGTCGAGGATCGCCCGGCGCGGCATGCGCGCCCGGCGCCGGCGGATGGCCGCGGTGGCGGTGGGCGTCTGCCTCGTCGTCGGCGGGGGCGGGGCGGCGGCGGTGGGCATGATGCCGGTACGGCCGGAACCGGTCGCCCCGGCCACGGCCCCGACCCCCGCCCACCCGTCGCCCGGCCACCCGGCGCCCGTACCGTCCGACCGGCTGCCGACCGATCCGCCCTCCCCGCCGTCACCGGCCACGACCCTGCCGGGGGGCACGGGGGGCCCGGAGGGCACGGGGGGCCCGGGGGCGGAGGACCCGTCCGGCCGCCCCACGCGGACGAGTACGGGCATGAGCACGACCGGGTTGCCGCGGACCCCGCCGACGGCCACGGCTCCGGCGACCCGTGCGGCTTCCGCGACGACGGACGGGGCGGAGTCGATGCCCTGACCCCGAGCGGAGGGCGGCCCCCGCCCTCCGCCTTCCTCCCCGCGCCCCCGCCCCGGTGGTTTCCCCGGGCGATCCCGTACGTCTACGCCTCGGCGCGTCCGCGAGGCGCGCCCGAAAGGTGCCTGAGTTGACCACGCTTTCCCCCGGGCCGCGGCCGTCCGCCGCCCTCCCGGCGGCCCCCGGGCCCCGGACCCCCGTGCGCTCCGGGCCCCGGGGCCCCGTCGTACCCCCGGAACACCAGGGGCCCGACGGCGGTCCCGGGCCCGCGCCCGACCCCCGGGCGGGGTGGTTTCGCCGGGCGGCGGGGCGGGTGACCCCTGCCGACCGCACCGTGCTCGGGCTCTACCTCCTGACCCGAATATCCCTGGGGATCACGGCCCACCTGGCCCGGTGGCTGTTCCCCGCCCGGTCCGGCGCCCGGGAGGCGGCCCCGCTCCTGGCTCCCTTCCAGCAGTGGGACGCGAACCACTACCTCCACCTGGCGCGCGACGGTTACTTCCCGGCGGGCACGGGGCCCTGGACGGACGGCTGGGACAACCGGGAGGCGTTCTTCCCGGGCTATCCCCTCACCCTCCGGGCCGTGCACACGGTCGTGCCCGACTGGACGGCGGCCGGGCTGCTCATCTCGTTCGTCGCGGGGGCCGTCGCGGTCGTGGCCCTGGCCCGTATCGCCGGGGCGTACCTGCCTGCGGAGGCGGCGGGCTCCCGTACCGCGGTTCTCTTCCTCCTCTCCCCCTGCGCGGTGTTCCTGGCGGCGGGTTACACGGAGGCGCTGTTCCTGGCGTTCGCGCTGCCCGCCTGGCTGGCGGCGATGAGGCACCGGTGGGCGCTCGCCGCCGTACTGACCACGCTGGGGACGACGGTGCGGATCAGCGGCCTGTTCCTCGCGGCCGCCATCGGGCTGCTGTTCATCCTGACGGCGGCGCGGGAGCGCGAGGGCCGGCGGAGCTGGCGGGCGGTGGGCTGGACGCTGCTTCCGGCGCTGCCCCCGGCCGCGTACAGCTGGTACCTGCACGCGCACACGGGCGACTGGATGGCCTGGAAGCACGCGCAGGAACGGGGCTGGTACCGAACGTTCCACACGCCCTGGGAGGCGTGGGCGAACACGTGGACCGGGGCGTTCGGCCACACCCAGACGACCGGCTACGCGCTGATGTTCCAGGCGGAGTTGGCGGCGATGCTGGTGGGGCTCGCGCTGGTGGCCGTACTCCTGTACCGGCGCCACTGGCCCGAGGCGGTGTACGTGGCCCTCAGCCTGTGGGCGCTCGGCACCTCGTACTGGTACACGTCCATCCCGCGCGCGACGCTGCTGTGGTGGCCGCTGTGGATCGGTCTGGCGGCGCTGAGCCTGCGCCACCCGTGGTTCAGGACGGCGTACCTGTGCGTGGCGGCCCCGGTGACGACGCTGGTCGCGCTGACGTTCCTGACGGGGAGGTGGGCGGGGTGAGGCGCGAGCGGCCCGTGGCCGCCCCTGACCTGCGGGGTTCGGTGTGGACGGCTGGCTGCTGCGCCAGGTGGTGACGGCGGGGAAGGGGTGCGGCCGCAACGTGCTGTGGGCCGGCGCGGCCGGCGACGGAGAAACGGCCCGCCTCTGGCACTGACCGCTTCTGACTCGCGCAGCGGGCGGCTGGGGGCATGGCCCAGAGGAGCCCCGGGGGGCGCCCTCCCGTGCGCGGGGGCTCACTTCTGGGACCGGGAGCCTGTCCATCTGATGGAGTGACAGCCGCACGCAACCCGGAAACTTTGGTTTACGTAGACGGCTCCGTAAACTAAAGTTGCCGCATGGCAGCCTCTGAGATCACCCCAGAAGAGCAGGCAGAGCTCGACAAGGCCCTGTACGACGCCTTGAACCCCCTGGCCACGGCCCTCCGCTCCCGAGAGACCGGGTTGTCCGCCGACCGTATGTGGGACGCGAACCCCGTCGAAGTGGCACTGTCCGTCCTGGCCGCTTGGAAGGTGGTGGACGGTGAGGTCAAGCGGCTTACGGAGCGGGCGGCAGTGACCGCCGGCTCCTACGGCGCGAGCTACGAGCAGTTGGGAGCGGTCTGGGGCATCACCCGGCAGGGCGCCCGTAAGAAATGGCCCGATGCGGTAAGCCGACCGGCGTCCGCGTCGGCGGGCAAGAGCACGCTTGCGCTGTTCGGAGGGGCTGCCGAGCTGGTGCAGTCGCCTTCCGGTAGTTGGGACTGGACCGGCCGAGGCGCTGACGGGGCGCCCGGCGCGGGCGGCGAAGGGGCGCCGTACGCGACCGCAGAGGAAGCGGCGGCCCACGCGGGCGCGTTCCTCAAGGAACACGCCACCGGCACCGACGATCGGTCCTAGAACCCCCCAGACAAGTCACCTGCGGGCCCAGATGGGGGTCGCAGCGAGGCGAGGTGGGGCGGGGTGCGGTTCGGTAGGCGATGGCGAGCCTGGCGGCGCGCATGGCCGGGCCGTGCCCTTGCTTGAGTTGGCTGGCGCATCATTCGGCTGCGTTGCGCTGCTCGTACGTCTCGGCATCGAAGGCGGGCGGACGGCCTCCGGTGCGACCTTGCCGCGGAAGGTGGCCGAACCGGCCGAACCGGCTGAGCTGGTCGGACTGGTCGGACGGCCGGGGGATGACAGCAAGGATGCCGCGTCGACGGAGGTGGTCCCGGAACGCGCGGGCGCAGTACGCGCGTTCCGCCAGGACAACTTCTGGCCGAGTCCTTGACCTTCCGGGGTTGCCGCGCGGAACACGGACACCGGCTGTGACGGCCCCGAAGGCCGGGGTGCCACCCGCCTGACCGGCGGGGGTACGGGGGGCCAGGGACCGGGCACGGCTGTCGCTGACGGGGTGGACCTTCGTGCTCGGACCGCCGGACCACCCCCGCGCACGCGGGGAGCACACCACCGAGTAGCCGCCGGCGTTGTTGCCGAGGGGGCCACCCCCGCGTGCGCGGGGACCACACGAAGTTCTCCACGAACGACTACACCGCCCTGGGGCCACCCCCGCGTGCGCGGGGACCACTCCTTGCTCCGGGGCTCCGGGAGGTTGAGAACCGGACCACCCCCGCGTGCGCGGGGACCACGGCGTCGACATCACCCTCGACGGCGGACGCCTGGGACCACCCCCGCGTGCGCGGGGACCACCCGGCGATGCGGTGGCCGCGGACGCGGAAGTCGGGACCACCCCCGCGTGCGCGGGGACCACCTGCGGTGGCGGGCGGCGGCCCGGGCCTGGACGGGACCACCCCCGCGTGCGCGGGGACCACAGTTCGTGACCTGCGGATTTAGGTTGCCAGATAGCGGTTTTTGCTTACTTCTTGAGATACGGGCATATCGGGCCTGTCATGGTGAAACGGTCACGTTCGGGGTTTGGTAGCTGCAATTCTGCCTGCTGCTGGCTGAGTGGTGTGGCTTCCGTAAAAGAGGCCGGGGCGGCGTTGTGCTGACGTGGGCCCGGGTGCGGCGGTAGGCCGGGTGGCGGGCCCGGACGCTCAGACGGGTTTGAGGAGGTTGCGCAGGTTGGCCATGTGGGCTTTTACGGCGGCTACCTCGGTTGGGGTGGGTGTGGTTTCGCCACCATCGGCGTGGGTTTGGCGGCAGGGGCGGCAGAGGCCGTCCGGCAGTGCTTCCGGAGTGCCTGGGCGGCCGCAGTTGGTGCATTCCATGAGGAGGCGGCGAACCGGGGCGGGGGCTTCTGGAGCGGGTGACGTGGGGCCCGTCGCCGGGAGTTGGGGCGGGATCTTGTCGGTGAGGCGGCGGCGGAGGAGGCCGGCGGGGGAATCGACCTGCGCGGGGATTCCTGCGGTGAGGGCGCTGGTCAGGTAGTCGACGCTCACGCCTCGTGCGAGCCATTGCGCTGCCAGTGGTTCAAGGACGGTGCAGTCGGAGGCGGAGAGGGCGAGGCGGTGGTCGTTGCGTCCGAGGCGGGCCAAAGCCAAGTAGGCGGGAGATGGAGCAGGTTCGGAGGCGGTGCGGAACGCCTCAAGGGCTGCGCCTCGGGCGGGCTGCGCGGCGGCGACGGGCTGGGCGGTCGAAGTGTGGACCCCGTCCTGGGCGGACGGCGCGGGAGCCGGGTCCTGGAGGGGTGGTGTGTGCGTCATGGGCCGCGTGGGCGGTGCGGGTTCGGCGTCGCGGGTCCGGGGCGCATCGAGTACCGGGAGCAGGGGACGTTGCTGCGGGACGGTGGCGGGCTCGGGGGACAGGTCCTCGGCCGAGTCCTCCGGCTGTGAGGGCGGCGACAATTCCTCGGCAGGGGCCCACGACGGCGGTGCCACGGCGGGAGGCACTACAGGACCGGCAGGGGTAACGGCCCGTACGGCGTTCTCCGTGGCGAGGTAGGTGTTCCACCATTCGTTGTCGCGTGCGGTGCGGGACCAGAACGTGCGGTAGGCCCAGCGGACTTGGTCGCCCGTGCCGATCGGGCACCGTACGCGGCGGAGGTGGCCCGCGACGGAGAGGGCGGACAGGGAGGTGCTGATGGCCTGCTGGCCGTAGAGCGGGAGCTGTTTGGCCAGTTGCTTCACGCTCATCGCCGCGCCCTCGGGGAGGTGGTCGATGAATCCGGCCACGTACCGCTCGCGGGTGGGGAGTAAGGCGAAGTCCTCACGGCTGCGAGGCTGTTGGTCCGGCGCGGAGCGTTTGCCGTACCCCGGTTTGGCCATCGGGTAGGCGTGTGGGGCTGCTGGCGCGGGCGGGGCAGGGCTAAGGTGCTGAGTAGCCACGGGATCGGCTTTCTAGGTGAACGATCTTGCGGTTAGACCCTGGCGTGGTGGTGATGACACCGCGTTGGGGTCGTTTTGGTTCTCGCACCGTAGACAGTCGTCACGCTGCGCCGCAAGCCGTCACCATTAGTCATACTTGCTGGCCGCGACGGGGTAGGGAGGGCGGGGAGGTTTTCTCTACCCCCCCTGTTTTTCCCGCCGGTTAAAGAAGGCGCTCGGGTCTCGGGGCTCGTATCCCGACGTCTGAGACCCAGGACCCGAGCTTCGGGCCGCAGTCCCCGTTCCCGTACCCCGAACGAGCGACCCACCCAGCCCAACCCGTCTCGAACCCTGTATCCCGAAACTCGGGTCCCGAAGCTCAGACGCAGACGTGCTGGGGCCACCCCCGCACGCGCGGGGACCACAACCGGCGGATCGCGGACTTAAGCCATATGTCGGGACCACCCCCGCACGCGCGGGGACCACCCCATGTCGAGCACCTGCTTCAGCAGGTTCCTGGGACCACCCCCGCACGCGCGGGGACCACCTTCTGCTGAGCCCGGAGCAGCGAGCCCAGGCGGGACCACCCCCGCACGCGCGGGGACCACAGAGCGACGACGCCAAGCCGAAGCGGACCGTGGGGACCACCCCCGCACGCGCGGGGACCACGCTCCGCCGACGGTGAGGTAGCGGGCGATGACGGGACCACCCCCGCACGCGCGGGGACCACAGCCTGTCCCGGTCACCGACCTGCCCGTTGCCGGGACCACCCCCGCACGCGCGGGGACCACCTCCCAGCGCTTCCACTGCCGCACCAGGTCCTGGGACCACCCCCGCACGCGCGGGGACCACAATGCGGGTGCCCGCCTCGATCAGCCGACGGAGGGACCCCCCCGCACGCGCGGGGACCACACGCCGACAACCGGCACCTGGCCGCGATGAACGGGACCACCCCCGCACGCGCGGGGACCACCCGCCGCCGGTCGACTCGGAGGCCGCAGAGGAGGGACCACCCCCGCACGCGCGGGGACCACCCGACGCTGCTGATCATCCCGGAGGCGGCGGAGGGACCACCCCCGCACGCGCGGGGACCACGCAGCGCTGTCCCGCCGCACCGTCGCCTGGATGGGACCACCCCCGCACGCGCGGGGACCACCCCGCCCGGCGGCATCACGGTGCCGCAGGTCTGGGACCACCCCCGCACGCGCGGGGACCACAGTTCGTGACCTGCGGGTTTAGGTGGTGGGGTAGCGGTTTTTGCTTACTTCTTGAGATACGGGCATATCGGGCCTGTCGTGGTGAAACGGTCGTGTCGAGAGTCTGGAGGTTTCGATTCTGCCTGCTGTCGGCTCCACGAGGGGGGCTTCCGAGGAAGAGGGGTTCGCCGTCGTCCTGACCGTGTTGATGCTTGCTCCCGCTGAGCGTGGGCGGTGGTGTGCCGCTGTGGGACCGGGCGCAGCAACGCGTTGGTTGCGGGGGTTGAGGGTGGTCCTGGGGGCTTCCGCAAGGCGTTCAGGTGGCCCCCGGGCCGGCTTTCACGGCTTCTTGAGGGGTGGGTGCTCCCTCTTCCGCTTCACCTCGGCGGGTCTTCGCCCGTCAGGCCGTCGACCGATTCGCGGATGAGGTCGGCGTGGCCGGTGTGGCGGGCGTACTCCTCCAAGAGGTCGAGGAGGATGCGGCGGAGGTTGGGGCGTTCGCCGGTGCGGGTGGTGTAGGCGCCGGGTTGGTCCAGGCCGCCCTTGGTGAGTGCCTCGGCGACGGTGGCGCGGGAGCGGGCGACCGCTTCCTGCCAGAGTGCGTGCAGCTGCTCCGGTGTGTCGTCGGCGGCCGAGCGGTAGTCCCAGTCGGGCGTGGACTCCCAGTCGACGGTGTCCCAGGGGGAGCCGACCGGGCGGTTCAGCCACAGCCGGGCGAAGTGGCTGTCCTCCACGTGCGCCAAGTGCTTGAGGAGGCCGCCCAGGGTGATCGTGGACGTGCCGAGCGTGGCGCGGAGGCCGGAAGCGTCCAGACCGGAGCATTTCCAGGCCAGGGTGGCCCGTTGGCGTTCGAGTGCGCCCAGGATGGCTGCTGCCTCGGTGCCGGCGAGGGGAGGTTCCGGCCATGCTTCGGTGGGAGTCTCGGTCATGGATGCTGACCTTAACGACTCTGGTTGTCGGCGGTGCCGGGAGGTCATCCTGGAGCGACTGCCGACTGCCGACTGCCGACTGCCGACTGCCGACTGCCGACTGCGAAGTGCCGATCGGTCCGGGTCTGCCGTGGGTCGTTCCTGATGCGGAGCACGCCGGGACCGGTGGCGGGCGGGGCCGTCAGATGGCGCGCGGGACGGGCTCGTCGCGCTGGGCGGACCAGTGGGCGACGAGTGGCTTGTCCGCGGTGGGGCGTCGGGCGGCTCGACCTCGGCCGGGTTCGGGTCGTCCTCGGCGGGGGCGGGGCTCAGGCCGAGCCGCCCCGCCTCCTCGGGGGCGCTCCTCACGGACCATGGGCCCTTTCCGTCGGAAGCGTGGGCCTCCTGGGCGGGAGAAGGCCCATCCGTTTCCGACCGGCCCGCCGTGGGCCGTGAAGACGGCGGTGGCAGTGTCGGCGTCGGGGTTCGTCAGGGTGCGCCGGGGCCCCCGTCCCGCCCGTGCGACCGGTCCCCGCGGCTCCACTCGTGCGCGGCCACCACCAGGCACACCGCCACCAGGACCACGTTCTTGACGACGTACTGCCCCTCCATCGTCGGAGCGGGGGAGTGGGGTTGCCACATGGCGTCGGGGAGGAGGAGCAACGTGGAGAACACGCCGCCCATGTGGAGGAAGAACGCGACGAGGGCGGGGCGCAGCAGTCGACGGCCGATGGTCAGGCCGAGGCCGATGGCCGTCTCCAGTGCCGCGAGCGAGAGCAGCAGCACCGTCTCCGGCACCAGTCCCAGCGTCATCTTCGTCGCCGCGTCCACGGCCAGTTGTTCCGCCGGGCTCGCCGAGGGGAACAGTTTCAGGACGCCGAAGCCGACGAAGACGATGCCTACCGTCGCCCTCAGCAGGACGAGGGCGTGGGTGTTGACGTGGTCGGCCAGTCGTTGGAGCGCTCGTGCGCCGGATGCCGCCACAGCCATGCGCTCGCGGCCGACGCCGGATCGTGCACGGCCGGTTCCGGGGCGGTGTGCCGGGGCGTGGGGCGTTCGGCCGGGCGGGGGCGGGCTCGGCTCTGCCGTGTAGCTCCTCATGTGCGATCTCCCGCTGTGTCCGTGGGGGGTGGGAAGAAACGTGCATGACGGCGGCCCGCGCAGGCCCGCGGGGCGTCGGTGGGGCAGCGCGGGGAAGTGGCGGCTCTGCCGCTTCGCTGCGCGGGGTGCGTACGGGGCCGTGTGCGCGGGGTGGGCGCGGCCGACCGGGGGCCGTGGGCGAGGCGGGGGCGGCTCGGGTACGCGCCGCCGACCGCCTCTCACTGCTTGGTCTAGACCATAAGGGTGGGGGCTGGGAGGTCAAGAGGTGGGGAAGTCGGCTGCGGTCGGAGGGCATGCATTCGCGCCACGTTGCACCGGGGGAAAGGGAGTTGATCGGTGGGCGCTCGCGCGGCCCGCGACCGGTCGTCTCATCGGGGCGAGGGGTGCGACCCGCGGTCAAATTGCCGACCGGACCGACCGGACCCACCTCGGGCCAGCGCCGGGCCCACCCCGGACCGGCCCCGGGCCGCCCCTCGCTGATCAGCTCCGTTTCCTCGACGACACATCTGTCGTGCTCGGCCGGTCGTCGCCCTGCGGCCGTTTCCGGCCATACCGGCGGCCCCGCCGCCCGCCGGGTCTGCCCGCCGCCCACGCGCCGGGCGCCGCCGGGGGATTCATCCGGCCGAAAGTCGTCCGCACCATTCCGGGAGGAAACGCGCATCACCCGTACCGTTCATCCGGCCGCGTGGAGGAGCCCGTACTGTTCCCCCCGGCCGCGTGGGGGAGCCCGTACCGTTCCCCCGGCCATGGGGAGAAGTCCGGTGCCCTGCGCCCGGACATGCGGAGGGCCCGGAACAGACGTTCCGGGCCCTCCGCAGCCCCCCCGGCCCCAGGCCGCCCCGCCCTTCAAGCCGCCCCGCCTCTCAGCCGGCACCCCTCGGGCACCCCGGGAGCGGCCCTCCGAATCGGCGGCCCCCCCCCGCCTCAGCCCTCCAGGCCGCCGCGTGCGATCACATCGGCGTACCACCGCGCGCTGTCCTTCGCCGTGCGTCGCTGGGACGCGAAGTCCACGTGCACGATGCCGAACCGCTTGCTGTACCCGTACGCCCACTCGAAGTTGTCCAGCAGCGACCACAGGAAGTAGCCGCGTACGTCCGCCCCGTCCGCGATCGCCCGGTGCACCGCCGTCAGGTGCGCGTCCAGGTACGCCACCCGCTCCGGGTCGTGCACGTCGCCCTCCGGGTCCGCATAGTCGTCGTACGCCGCCCCGTTCTCCGTCACCAGCACCGGCAGAGCCGGGAACTCGTCGCGCAACCGCGTCAGCAGCTCGTACAGGCCGTTCGCGTCCACCGGCCAGTCCATCGCCGTGCGCGGGCCCTCCGCCGGGGTGAACGCCACATGCCGCTCCGCGCCCGCCCACGGCGACGGAGACTCCGAGGAGCCCGCCGAAACCACGCTCGGGGAGTAGTAGTTGATGCCCAGCGAGTCGATCGGCGTCGACGTCACCTCCAGGTCGCCGTCCTTCACGAACGACCAGTCCGTCACCGCCTCCGTGTCCGCCACCAGGTCCTGCGGCAGCCTGCCGTGGAAGACCGGGTCCAGGAAGATCCGGTTGGCCACCGCGTCGATCCGGCGCACCGCGTCCCGGTCCGCCTCGGTGTCGCTCAAGGGCCGCAGCGCGTGCAGGTTCAGGGTCAGCGAGATCTCCGCCGTCTCCGGGAGGAGGTCGCGCAGCACTCTCGCCCCCGCGCCGTGCGCCAGGTTCAGGTGGTGGGCGGCGCGCAGGGCCGCCAGGTCGCTGGTACGGCCCGGGGCGTGGACCCCGTTCCCGTACCCGAGGAACGCCGCGCACCAGGGTTCGTTCAGCGTCGTCCAGGTCGGCACCCGGTCGCCCAGCGCCCCCGCCACCAGGCCCGCGTACTCCGCGAACCGGTGCGCCGTGTCCCGGTCCGGCCAGCCGCCCGCGTCCTCCAACTCCTGGGGCAGGTCCCAGTGGTAGAGCGTCGCGACCGGCCTGATGCCGGCCTCCAGCAGCTCGTCCACCAGCCGGCGGTAGAAGTCCAGGCCGCGTTCGACCGCCGGGCCCCGGCCGGTCGGCTGCACCCGGGGCCAGGAGACGGAGAACCGGTAGTCGGTGACGCCCAGCTCCTTCATCAGCCGTACGTCCTCGGGCATCCGGTGCAGGTGGTCGGCGGCGATGTCACCGGTGTCGCCGTTGCGCACCTTGCCCGGCGTCCGGCTGAACGTGTCCCAGATCGACGGCGTACGGCCGTCCTCGGCGGCCCCGCCCTCGATCTGGTACGCGGCGGTGGCCGTGCCCCACCGGAACCCGGTCGGGAAGCGGAGCACCGTACCGGTCTCGGGGAGGGCGCCCGGGGAGGTCGCCGGGCGGGAATCGACAGCGGTCATGAGACGGACACTCCAGAGTGAGGGGAGGAGGGACGACGGGCAGAGGGTGAGGAAGCACTTGCGAGGGGGAGCGGGAGCGGGAGCGGGGTGAGGGCCAGGAGGGGACGGGAGGGAGCGGGACGCAGGCGGGAGAGGCGCCGGGGCCTGCGGGCGGGAGCCCAGGGGCGGGAAGGGGCCGCGGGAAGGGGCCGCGGGAAGGGAGCGGGCGGCGGCGGATGAAGCCGCGGATGAGGCCGCGGTCAGCCCTTCACCGCGCCCTGCATGATCCCGCCGACGATCTGCCGACCCAGCAGACCGAACACCAGCAGCACCGGCAGGGTGCCGAGCAGCGTGCCCGCCATGATCACCGACTGGTCGTTCACGTACCCGCCGCCGAGCTGCCGCAGCGCCACCTGCACGGTGGGTTCCTGCGAGGACAACGCGATGATCGGCCAGAAGAAGTCGTTCCACGCCGTCATGAACGTGAGCATCCCGAGCACCGCCATCCCCGGCCGCGCGATCGGGATCACGATCGACCAGAAGATGCGGGCCGTCGACGCCCCGTCCACCCGGGCCGCCTCGATCAGCTCGTCCGGCAGCGACTGCACCAGGTACTGGCGCATGAAGAACACCCCGAACGCCGAGACCAGGCCCGGCAGGATCACCGCCTGGAGCTGGTTCACCCACTGGAGCTCGGCGATCAGCATGAAGAGGGGGATCACACCGAGCTGCGGCGGGATCATCATCGTCCCGATCGTCAGCGTCAGCAGCGCGTTGCGCCCCTTGAACCTCAGCTTGGCGAAGGCGAATCCGGCCAGGGTGCAGCACAGGACCGTGCCGAGCGTGATCGACCCCGACACGATCAGCGAGTTCAGCAGCGCGGTGCCGATGTCCGCCTCTTCGAGGACCTGCTCGAAGTTCTTGATCAGGTTCGGCCCCGGCAGCAGGCTCGGCGGCACCTTCGCCATGTCGGCGTTGGACCGGCTGGCCGTGACGATCGTCCAGTAGAAGGGGAAAGCGGAGATCAGCAGCGCGAAGCCGAGGATGACGTACGAGAGCCAGCCGGCCTTCATCGTGCGGCCCGCGCCTCCTCTGCGGAGCCGCCTGCCGGGCGGCGGGCTCTGCGGCGGACCGTCCTTCTCGGGTGCGGTCGGCGGTGCGGCGAGCGCGGTCATCGGCCGGCCTCCTTGCGTGCGCGGCGGCGCACGAGCAGGGCGTTGGCCCCGACGAGCACCACGATCAGGACGAACATCACCCAGGCGATGGCGGCGGCCCGGCCCAGGTGGAAGAAGCCCCAGCCCTGTTCGTACATGTACAGGCCGAGGGTCTGGTACTGGTGCGAGATCCCGCCCGAGATCGACCCTTCGAACAGCAGGGGTTCACCGAAGAGCTGGGTCGCCCCGATGGTCGAGATGATCACGGTGAAGACGATCGTGGGACGCAGGCCGGGCAGCGTCACGTGGACGAACTGCCGCCAGCGCGAGGCCCCGTCCATCTCCGCGGCCTCGTACAGCTCGTGCGGGATGGACTGCATGCCCGCCAGGTAGATCAGCGCGTTGTAGCCGGTCCACCGCCAGATCACGATCGACGAGACCGCGATCTGCGAGGCCACCGTGCCGGTCTGCCAGTCCACGGGGTCGAAACCGACCAGCCCGAGCACGTAGTTGATCAGCCCGAAGTCCTTGCCGAAGAGTTGCGCGAAGACCAGGGTGGCGGCGGCGACGGAGGTGGCGTACGGCAGCAGGATCGCGGTCCGGACGAAAGTGCGCCCGCGCAGCTTGTAGTTGAGCAGGTGGGCGAGGCCCAGCGCCATCGCGAGCTGGGGGACCGTGGAGAGCACGCCGATGGTGAACGTGTTGCGCAGCGCGGTCCAGAAGTACTCGTCGGTGAACAGCGCCGTGTAGTTGGCGATGCCTCGCCACTCCATCTCGCCGCTCGTCTGGAGCTCGACCCGGTAGAGGGAGACGAACGCGGTGTAGAGGAGCGGGAAGAGGCCGAAGGCCAGGAAGAGCGTGAAGAACGGGGCGATGTAGGCGTACGGGGACGCCTTGCGCCAGGTGCGCCGCAGGGCGGCGGCCCGGCCGTCGTCGGGGCCGGGACCGGTTCCGGCGGGGCTGTGGGGCCCGGCCTTCGCGGTGGCGGTGAGGGACACGGTACGGCCCTTCGGGATCGGGGGCGGGAGCGGGCTGGTGGCGGGGGAGAGAGGCGTACGCGGGGGCGGCGCGCCGGCCGGGAGGGGGACGGGGGCGGGGCCGGTCCACCGCGGGGTGCACCGGTGGACCGGCGCGGGGAAGGAGCGGCGGAACCGGGCGGGCGGATCGGTAACCCGCGCCCGGACCGGCCCCGGAAAAGGGCGGCGGAACCGGGCGGGCGGGCCGGGAACCCGCGCCCGGACCGGCCCCGGAAAAGAGGGGCAGGGCCGCGACCGGCGTCCCCTCCCCGAGCCGTGACCGGCATCCCTCCCCGGGCCGTGACCGGCACCCCTCCCGGGCCGCGACCGGCGTCCCCTGCCCCCCCGCCGCAACCGGTGCCCCTACCCGGCCCGCGACCGGCGCATCAGCCGATCACGTTGTCCACGCCCTTCTTCGCCGTCCCCCACGCCTTGTCCGACGACACGCCCTTGCGCTCGACCTCGCTCAGCGCGTTCGTGATCTGCTGCATCACGTTCTGGTCGTGCACCCCCAGCACCTGCACCGGGGACGCCTTGGCCGCCTCACCGAAGATCCGGCCGATCGGGGCGCCCGAGAAGTACGCGTCCGTCGCGCCCGCGATCTTCTCGATGGCGCCCGTCGAGGACGGGAAGTTGCCCTGCTTCTGGAAGACCTTGGCCTGCTGCTCGGGGGCGGTCAGCCACTCGATGAGCGCGTACGCCTCCTTCTTGTGCTTGGCCGCACGCGGGATGGAGAGGTACGAGCCGCCCCAGTTGCCCGCGCCGCCGGGCAGCTTCGCGATGTCCCACTTGCCCTTGCCCGCCTCGCCGGCCTGGCCCTTGACGTAGCCGAGCATCCAGGCGGGGCACGGGATCGTCGCGAACGAACCGGCCGCGAACGCCTGGTTCCACTGCGGGGACCACTGGTCGAGCTTGGCGCTCAGCCCCGCCTCGGCCGCCTCGACGGAGGTGTCCCAGGCCGCCTTGACCGCCGGGTTCTTCTCGTAGATCAACTCGCCGGAGGCGTCGTAGTACCGCTCCTCCTCCTGGCCGATCATGATTCCGTAGAGCGAGCCGACGCTGTCCAGCCAGGCGCTCTTGGCGGGGGCCTTCTTCTTGTACTCCTTGCCCAGCTCCAGGTAGCCGTCCCACGTGGCCCACTTCTTCGCGAGCTCCTCGCGGTCCGTGGGCAGCCCGGCCTGCTTGAAGAGGTCGGTGCGGTAGCACATCGCCTCGGGGCCGACGTCCGTGCCGAGACCGAGGATCTTGCCGTCCTTCGTGGTCGCCGCCGACCACTTCGCCTCGGCGAACTCGCCCTTGAGCTTGTCGGCCCCGAACTCCTTCAGGTCCTGGAACTTGTCCGCCTGCTGCTGGGTGACCGAGGCGATGCGGCCGACCTCCACCCCCTGCACGTCCGCCAGACCGCCGCCGCCCGCCAGCCGCGTCTGGAGCGACTTCCAGTAGTCCGCCTCGTCCTGGGTGTCGCTCTGCTTGATCGTGATGTTCGGGTTGAGCTTCTGGTACTCCTCGTACAGCCCGGCCTCCTTGAAGCCGAAGGAGCCGAAGAGGTCGACGTTGAGCGTGACCTTTCCGCCCGCTCCGTCGGAGGAGTCCGCCGGGTCGCTGGATCCACAGGCGGCGAGGAGGGCCCCGGCGAGGACGACCGCGCCGAGGCGGGCGGTGGCTCTCTTGGCGGCTCGGGCGATGGGCATGGGAAGCCTCCCTTGGCTTCGGGATGAACCGAGCGCCTTGAGAGCGCTCTCAAAACCTGCGTCTGGAGCGTCCCCCACCGCCCCCGCCCCGTCAAGACTCGAACGCATAACGGCTTGGCTTTGCCCGGACGCCCGCCCAACTGCCGTGCGTGTGCGTTCTCTTGACACTCACGTTTCAGGAGTTTTACGTTCCTTGGCACTTGAGAGCGCTCTCGAACGCGCTCTCTCCCCCCATGATCGAGGTGCTGCTCGTGCGAACCTCCCTCTCCCGACCCGCTTTCCGCACCACTCCCAGACCTGTGGCCGCGACGCTCCTCGCCGTCGCCGTGGCCGCCGTGGGCCTGGGGCCCGCCGCCTCCCCCGCCGCCGCCGCCACCCTCCCCGCCGGCGCCGGCAGCTACACCGACTCCCGCCCCGCCGGCACCTCGGGCCCGACCACCAACACCGGCGCGCCCGTCACCCCGAAGCTCACCACTGCCGCGCGCGACAAGCCGGTCCCGACCAACGACTGGTGGTCCTCGCTCGCCTTCCAGCGCTACGGCGACAACCCGTACAGCACCCCCATGTACGGCCACCCGCTCACCTACCAGGCCAAGGCGTCCGGCCTGGAGGTCGGCTACCCGACCACGCCCGCCATCGTCGGCGACGGCCGCCAGTACGAGTACGCCCACAAGGCCGACCTGACCGTCGGGCTGAGCGGGCTGAACTCCCCGGACACCAAGGCCGACGCCTGGTCCGACTGGACGGTCACGCCCTACTGGGCCGACGGCTCCCGCACCTTCCGGGCCACCATCGGCCACGGCATGCCCTTCGTGTACGCCAAGGGCTCCGGTGGCGACGCCCGCGTCACCACCGCCTCCACGCCGACCGTCTTCTCCGACCAGGGCAACGTCCTCGGCATCACCGTCGCCGGGCACCACTACGCCCTCTTCGCGCCGAGCGGCAGCGACTGGAACGTCTCCGGCACCGCGATCACGGCCGGGCTCGGCGGGAAGGACTACTTCTCGCTCGCCGTGCTGCCCTCCCCGGACGCGCTCGCGACCTACCGGAAGTACGCCTTCAGCTTCGTCACCGGCTCCCAGGTGGCCTGGCAGTCCACCGGCGGAACGGTGAAGGCGACCTACAGCCTGACCACCGAGGCCAAGGAGGGCACCGAGCGCTCCACGCTCCAGGCCCTCTACCGCCACCAGTGGCTGCACACCACGGACGCGCTCACCCCGTACACGTACGTATCGCCGCGCGGCACGATGAAGGTGCGCGAGTCCGCTTCCTTCACCACCAGCCAGAAGAACAACGGGGTCGTGCCCGCCCTGCCCGCCTCCAGCGGCGTCGACAAGGCCCGGCTGACCGGCTACCTCAACGAGGTGGCGAACGCCGCCGACCCGTTCTCCGGCGCCTCGGACACCTACTGGACCGGCAAGGCGCTCGGCCGCCTCGCCCAACTGGTGCCCGTAGCCGACCAGATCGGCCAGACCGCCACCCGCGACAAGCTCCTCGGCCTGATGAAGGGCCGGCTCCAGGAGTGGTTCACGGCGGGCGGGCCCAGTGAGTTCAGCTACGACAAGGACTGGAAGACCCTCACCGGCTACCCGGCCTCCTACGGCAGCGACACCGAACTCAACGACCACCACTTCCACTACAGCTACTACGTGTACGCGGCGGCGATCATCGCCCAGTACGACCAGGCGTGGGCCGCCGACCCGGCCTGGGGCACGATGGTCAAGCACCTGATCCGCGACACCGCCAACCCCAGCCGCACCGACTCCGCCTACCCGTTCCTGCGCGGTTTCGACGTGTACGCGGGCCACAGCTGGGCCTCCGGCCACCAGGGCTTCGCGGCCGGCAACAACCAGGAGTCCTCGTCGGAGTCCATCAACCTCAGCGCCGGGCTCGTCCTGTGGGGCGCGGCCACCGGTGACAACGCGCTGCGGGACCTGGGCAGTTACCTGCTGACGACCGAGTCCGAGGCGATCACCCAGTATTGGTTCGACGCGAACCAGCAGGTCTTCCCCGCCTCCTTCG
Organism: Streptomyces sp. NPDC017448; assembly: GCF_044330565.1. Taxonomy (NCBI): domain Bacteria; kingdom Bacillati; phylum Actinomycetota; class Actinomycetes; order Kitasatosporales; family Streptomycetaceae; genus Streptomyces; species Streptomyces sp. NPDC017448. The sequence continues at coordinate 74,828 of NZ_JBIRLM010000001.1, forward strand.
GCCACGACACGGTCGGCATGGTCTGGGGCAGCGGCGGCGCGTACTCCACCTGGTGGACCGCCAACCCCGAGGAGATCCACGGCATCAACGTCCTTCCCGTGACCGGCGGTTCGCTCCACCTGGCCCGGGAGAAGGCGGCCATCAAGCGGAACATCGCCGAGATGGAGCGCGAGAACGGCGGACCGGCCCAGGAGTGGCGCGACCTGCTCTGGGAGTTCGAATCGCTCTCCGACCCGGCGGCGGCCAAGGCCAAGTGGGACGGGGTGAACGGGAACTACACCCCCGAGCAGGGCGAGTCCAAGGCGCACACCTACCACTGGCTCTCCACCCTCGCCTCCGTCGGCGCGCCCGACATGGCGGTCAGCGGCGACCTGCCGACCTCCGCGGTCTTCTCGAAGGACGGCGTCCGCACCTACACCGCCCACAACCACGGCTCCACCGCCCGCACGGTCACCTTCTCGGACGGCAAGACCCTGTCCGTCCCCGCTCGTTCGACCGCCACGAGCACGGGGCCCGGCGGTACCGACCCGGGCCCGGGGGAGCCCGGCGAGCCGTCCACCGGGAACACCTTCCGGCTGAAGTCCGGGGGCCTCCTCACCACCTCCACCACCGACCCGGCGGGCGTGGACACCATCGCGTCGGCGGACGGCGTCAACCGGGACGGCACCCCGTACCGTCCGAACGTCTACGAGGTCAAGAAGGTCAACGGCAAGGTCGCCGCGGGCGCGGCCACCGCGTTCCGCCTCCGGGTGGACGCGGGCACGAAGGTCGGCCTCGCCCCGCAGGTCCGGGTCAGCTACGACCTGACCGGCGACGGCACGTTCGACCGGGCCGAGACCTTCCGCTACTTCGCGACCGACCCGGTCAACGGGTGGGAGGAGTACACCCAGGCGTCCGGCACGAAGGCCGTCACCGGAAGCCTGGGCGAGCTGAGGAACGGAACGGTCCGGCTGGAGATCTGGAACGCGCTGGGCAACGGCACGTCCCAGGTGCAGACCGGCACGGACGCGGCGGTCCTCAGAATCCCGTACGTGTAGGTCCTGTGCGGGACGGCATCCCGTACGCGTAGAACGACGGCGTACGGGCACGATCGGTGCGGCGGGTCTCCGGCTCCTCAGGGCGGCGGCCCGCCGCACTCGTGTCCGCGCACCCGTGTCCGCCGGGCCGCACCCGGCCAGGGGCCCCGGGCCCTCTCCCTCGGCGTCCGGTGTCCGCCCGGTCGGGGGAGGGCCCCTCAGGCGGAGGGCCCTCTCAAGGGCGCCCCCTCAGGCCGAGGCGCGGCGCACCAGGGTGGTCGGGGTGATCACCGACTCCGGGGCCTCGCCGTCGCCCGTACGGTCCCGGTCCAGGGCGCGCAGCAGCAGCCGGGCCATCAGCCGCCCCTGGCCCTCGACCTCCTGGGCCACGGTCGTCAGCGGCGGATCGGTCTCCGAGGCCACCGGGTCCATGTCGTCGAACCCCACCAGCGCCACCTGCTCCGGCACCGCGATCCCCCGCTCGCGCAGGACCCGCAGCGCGCCCGACGCCATCAGGTCGTTGGCGGCGAACACCGCGTCCAGGTCGGGGTGGCGCTCCAGCAGCTCCGCCATGGCGCGCGCCCCGCTCTCCACCGTGAACGCGCCGTCCGCGACGAGCGTGGGGTCCGCGCCCGGCAGCACGTCCCGGTAGCCGTCGAGGCGGTCCACCGCCGAGGTCTGGTCGGCGGGCCCGGCGATGTGCGCGATGCGCTTGCGTCCCAGGTCGCGCAGGTGGCGCACGGCCAGCCGCGCCCCGCCCCGGTTGTCCGCGTCGACGTACGGGACGGCTTGGTCGCCCGGGTCGGCGGTCCAGCTGGGGCGGCCCCCGTACACCGCCGGAATGCCCGCCCGCCGGGTGATCGCGGGCACCGGGTCGTCGGTGTGCAGGGAGAAGGCGAGCGCCCCGTCGACGTGTCCGCCCGCCAGGTAACGCGCTATCCGGTCGAAGTCCCCCGGCCCCTCCACCAGCAGCAGGACGAGCTGGGTGTCGTGGGCGGTCAGCTCCTTGCTGATGCCGCGGATCTGCTGGGAGAAGAAGGGGTCCGAGAAGAACCGGGTCTCGGGCTCGGCGACGACGACGGCCACCGCCCCGGTGCGCCGGGTGACGAGGGTCCGCGCCGCGTGGTTCGGGATGTACCCCAGCTCCTCGACCGCCTGGAGCACCTTGTCCACGAGCGGCTTGCGGACGCCGTCGCCCCCGTTGACGACCCGGGAGGCGGTGGCCCGGGAGACCCCTGCGCGCGCGGCGACGGCTTCCAGGGTGGGCCGGGATCCGCGGGACTGCTCGGGCAATGCGGTCGCTCCTTGTCGACGGGGCGGCGATACGCGGGCGGGTGCGGGGTGCGCAGCGGTGCGCGGGGCGGTGCGTGTGCTCGGTGTCGTCGCCGGACCTCCTACAGCCTAGCGCCGGGTGCCGACCACGTTGAGAGCGCTCCCAACCGCCCTGCCCGGGGTGCCGGGAAGCGGCGGGGCGAGCGCCGTTGCGGAGAGGGTGACGGTCGGTAGCGGTGAGGAGGTTGCCGGAAGTGCGCCTCTTCCGGGCGACCTGCGCGTTGGACACGCTGGGTATGCATGTCCATCACGCAGAGTGGAAGGTGTGCGGCATGGAAGCGATGGAGCGGCGCAGGACGGCGGCCGAACGGGTGCGGACGGCGGAGGACGCCGTGGAGCGGTTGAAGGCGGGGTTCGCGGGGCTCGGGGTGAAGCTGCCGTCCCTGCGGGTCGATCCGGTCTCGTGCGCGGGCGACGAACCCACGCCCCTGGTCGACCTGGGGCGCTGCAACATCGACACCGCGCTGCGGCTGTGCGAGGTGCTGGCGGAGAAGGAGAGCGGTCATGACGGGTGAGGAATGCGCACCGGGTGCTTCCGGGGCGGGTGCTCCCGAGACGGGTGCGCCCGGGGTGGGAGCGTTCGCGGTGGACGCGCGGGACGGCCGGGTCGGCCGGGTGGTCGGCCGGGCCGGGCCGACCGTACGGTTGCGGCCGCCCGGGGGCGGACCGGAGTGGGAGTGCCCGTCCGACGCGGTGCGGCCGGCGTCCCCGGGCGTGGTGCTCAGGGCCCGGGTGGCGGAGGCCAACAGGGAGAGTCAGCTGCCGCGTTGAGGCGGGCGCGCCCGGTGCGGAGGCGACGCGACGCGGCGGGAGGCGCGTGCGCCGCGTCGTCCGGAGGGCTGAGCCGGGTCGTGCGCCCGGCGCCCCGGACGGACGCGCGGGACGGCGGAGCCGACCCCTCCTCGGGGCCGGGCCCGCCGCCGTTCGTGGGCGCGCGCCGGATCACACGATGCGGAACGCCATGTAGTACGCGGACAGTTGCTCGTGGTAGGCCGGGTCCTCGGTCTGCTGGTGCCGGTCGAACTCCGGGGAGTCCTTGACCTGCTCCTTGGTGAGGTCGACGTAGACCTTCCGGTCCTCGGTGTCGATGCGCTTCACCGTGCCGGCGGGGAGCAGGACGTCCTTGCCGAAGATCCAGACGCCGGTGTCCACGAGCAGATAGGCCGAGCCCACCTCTTCGGAGTGCTTGTCGACCTTTCCGATGCTGCCGTCGGTCGCCTCGACCGAATAACCGGTCAGGTCGATGCCTGCGATATGACCGCTCGACGGCGGGTAGCCCCACAGGGAGTCGCTCATTGTGGCTCCTTTCGCGACGCCGCTCAGCTCGTTCTCTGCGGCGGACCATCGATATGGCCTTGATATCTCCGCTGACCTCCGTGTGCCCGTGAAGGGACGGCCCACACCTCGGCGGCGCCCCGGAGGGAGCGGGGCGGGCAGGGGTGGGACGGAAAGGAGCGCGGTGGATAGAGGCACGGGATGGAAAGGAGCGGGAAAGGAAGGCGCACGCCGGTTCCCGGTGTTTTCGGGCGCGGAAAATACGCGGCTGATTTCCGCCCCGACCGGTCGCCGCCGACCGGAACCGGAATGGTAGGAAGGGCTGACCCCGAAGGACGGAGAACAGACGGTGTCCGATGACGTACGGGGTTGGCTGACCCCGAGGGCGGTCGCGGCCGAGGCCGGTGTCAACCAGGAGTTCGACCTCTCGCAGTGCGTGCGCGAGCCGATCCACCTGCTGGGCGGCGTCCAGTCGTATGGGGCGCTGATCGCCGCGCGGCTGGACGACGCGGTCGTGGACACCGTGAGCCGGAACGCGGCGGACGTGCTGGGCCGGGCGGCCGGGGAGCTGCTGGGCCGTCCGCTCACGGAGCTGATCGGCGACGAGCAGTGGGCCCTGGCCCGGGAGAGCACGTCGGTCCTGGAGGCCGCGGTGGACCCCGCCTCGCCCGGGGCGGACCCGGACGGCGGTGCGCAGGACGGGCCCGCCTCCGCCGGTGTGCTGTCCCTGACGGTGGGGGGCGAGGGCGGGCCCCGGACGTACGACGTGACCGTGCACCGCAACGGGGACCTTCTGGTCCTGGAGTTCGAACCCCGTTCCGGGGGCGGGCCGTTCGTGTTCCAGAACTTCTACCCCAAGGTGCGGCGGGCCCTGCAGAAGCTCCAGGGGGCGTCCGACGTCACCGCGTGCTGTGCGGCCGCGGTCCGCGAGGTCCAGGCGCTCACCGGGTACGACCGGGTGGTGGCGTACCGCTTCGACGGCCGCGACGGGCCCGGCCAGGTGATCGCGGAGGCACGCGTCGAGGGACGTGAACCCTGGCTCGGGCTGTGGTTCCCGGCCGTCGACATCCCGCCGCAGGCCCGCCGCCTCTACGCCCGCAACTGGATCCGGGTCATCGGCGACGTGGACGACCGCACGGTGGGGCTCGTCCCCGAGCTGCGGGAGGAGACGGGGCAGCCGCTGGACCTCTCGGCGTCCGTGCTGCGCACGGTCTCCGGCTACCACCTGGAGTACCTGCGCAACATCGGGGTGGCCTCCTCCATGTCCGTATCGCTGCTGCACGACGGGGAGTTGTGGGGGCTGATCGCCTGCCACGGCGACGAGCCGAAGCGGCTGACGCCCGAAGTGCGGGCGGCGTGCGAGTTCTTCGGGATCGCGCTCTCCCTGCAACTGGCCGCCGTCGCCGGGCGCGAGGAGGCGGACGAACTGGCCCGCAGCCGGCGGACGCTCGCCACGCTGCTGGCCCGGTCGGCCTCCCTGGCGCCGGACGCGTTGATGCGCCCGGGGTCCGGAACGGCGGAGCTGCTCGACGCGGACGGGGCGGTACTGCTGCGGGGCGCGGAGACGCTGACGGTGGGCGATCCCGTGCCCGAGGCGCTGCCCGGCCTGCTGGCCCGGCTCGCACGGGAGGCGCCGGTCGGGGAGGTGTGGAGCACCGACCGGCTCCCCGAGGTGCTGGGCCTGGAGCGGGAGCAGGCGGAGGAGGCGGAGGAGCGGGGGGTTCCCGCCGGGCTTCTCTTCCTGCCGTTCAACCGGGAGGGCGACCTGCTGGCCTGGTGGCGCCACGAACAGCCCGCGCCCCGGGAGTGGGCCGCTGACCCGGCCCGCCCGGTGCGGACGGGGCCGGGCGGCGAGCGGCTGACCCCGCGCGGTTCGGCGGCGGTCTACCGGGCGACCGTACGGGGGCGGAGCGCCCCGTGGAGCCCGGCCCAGCGGATGGTCGCCGCCGAGCTGTGGCGGGAGGTGTCGGGGCTGCTGTCCCGGCAGGTGGTGGAGTTGGAGGCGCGGAACACGGAGCTGTCCCGGACCAACGAGGACCTGGACTCGTTCGCGCACGCGGCGGCCCACGACCTCAAGGAGCCGCTGCGGGGGATCTCCAACGCCGCGGCGTTCATCGTCGAGGACGCCGGAGCCGTACTGGACACGACGTCCCTGCGCCGCCTGACCACCGTGCGGCGGCTCGCGGAGCGCATGGACGGGCTGCTGGACTCCCTGCTGCACTTCTCCCGCCTGGGACAGGTGGGCCTGGTGCGGGAGACGCTGTCGGTGGACGAGGTGCTGGACGACGCGCTGGAGGTGGCCGGGGGGCGGCTCGCCGAGCGCGGGGTGACGCTGGTGCGCCCGGCGGCCCTGCCCCGGCTGCGGGCGGACCGGGAGCGGCTGCGCGAGGTGCTGGAGAACCTGCTCGTGAACGCGGCCAAGTACGCGGCGGACGAGGGCACGGGGGAGCGCCGGGTGTGGATCGAGGCGGTACGGGTTCCGGCGCCGGCCGAGGACGGTACCCGCGGAGAGGGCGACGGCGGCACGGACGCGGGCACGGGCGGCGGCGGGAACGCGGGCACGGGCGGCGGCGGGAACGCGGGCACGGGCGGCGGGAACGCGGGCACGGGCGGCGGCGGGAACGCGGGCACGGACGCCGGTACGAACGCCGGTACGGTGACGGCTCTCGTCGTCCGGGACAACGGCATCGGCATCCCGGCCGGGCAGCAGGCGGACGTCCTCCAGCTGTTCCGGCGGTTGCACCGCCGCGACGAGCGGGGCGGCGGTTCGGGCGTCGGCCTCGCCGTGGTCAAGCGGATCGTGGAACGGCACGGGGGCCGCCTGTGGCTGGAGAGCCCGGCTGCCGCACCGGACCCCGACTGCGGCGGCGGTCCGGGCACGGCCGTCTGGTTCACGCTGGGGGAGCAGTCCGAGGAGGGCCGGTGACCTGGGGTGCGTCCGCCTCGCGCGGCAGCCAGAAGTCGACCGCTCCCTGGAGGACGGTCCGGAACAGCTCGAAGTTGACCGGTTTGTAGATGTAGCTGTCCGCGCCCGCCGCGTAGCAGGCGTCCTCCTCGGCGGAGGCCGTGGAGGAGGTGAAGACGACCACGGTCAGCGACGCGAACGCCGTGTGGGCGCGCAGCTGCGACAGCAGCGTCAGGCCGTCCACGCCCGGCATGTTGAGGTCGAGGAGCAGCAGGTCCGGGGTCCGGGCGGCCGGGTCCAGGAGGCGCGGGAGCACCGCCTCGCTGCGCGGGGCGAACTCCAGGTCCACCAGGGGGCGCGAGCGGGACAGGGCGCGCTGGATGGCCTCGGTGTCCTCCTCCGAGTCCTCGACCACCAGGATCAGTCCGTCACCGGTCATCGCGTCGCCGCCTGTTCGAGCAGGGTGTCCAGAAGGTGGGGGCCCTCGGAGGGCGGGACGCCGTTCCAGCGGGCCACGAGCAGGGCGATGTCGTCCTGCCCGGAGGCGCGGAAGGCCCTGGCCTGCCGGGCCAGGGTCTCCGCGATACGGGCGGCGTCGCCGCCGCGCAGGGCGGAGAGGCGCTGCGGCAGGACGCTCTCGAAGAACGTGCCGTCCGCCTCCCGCGACTCCGTCAGCCCGTCGGTGAACAGCACGAGGGCGTCGCCGGGGCCCAGGGAGTCCTCGTGGCTCTCGTACGCGACGTCGTCCAGGACGCCGAGGAGCAGGCCGCCGGAGACGATCTCCCCGGTGGAGCCGTCCGCGCGGAGCACCAGGGGGCGCGGGTGGCCGGCGCTGCACGTGGTGAGCAGGGCGGTGCCGTCGGGGCGGGGCGCCATCGTCACGACGACCGCGGTGAGGAAGCGGCTCGCCCCCTCCTGGCGCAGCGCCCGGTTGAGGCGGCTCAGGGCGGTGCCCGGATCGGTGCCCTCCTCCAGCAGGGTGCGCAGGGTGTGCCGGGCCAGCCCGGTGAGGGCGGCGGCCTCCGCGCCGCGCCCGCAGACGTCGCCGATGAGCACGGCGAGGCTGCCGTCGGGGCGGACCACGGCGTCGTAGAAGTCGCCGCCCACGTCGAGCATCGGGTCGCCGACCTCGTAGCTCGCCGACAGGTCCCACCCGGGGGTGGCCGGAAGCGTCGAGGGGAGCAGGTGCTCCTGGAGCGAGAGGACGGCGTGGCGGCGCATCTCGTACAGCAGGGCGTTGTCGATGGCGAGGGCGGCGCGGGAGGCGAGGCTGTCGAGGAAGGCGCTGCCGGGCAGCCGGTCCTCGGCGCGCTGGTAGACGAAGGCGATGGTGCCCACGACGCGGCCGCGCGCCCGCAGGGTGCTGACGCTGACCACCGTGGGGTGCCGGCCGGCCGGTCCCGACCCGGCGGGGCCGGACACGGCGAACGGAGAGCCTTCGAGGGCGGCGCCGCTCAGGAAGACCGCCTGGTCGGCGTCGTCGCGGCGGTCGAGCAGGGCCGCCAGCCACGGGTCGTCGCGGCCCACGGCCTCCAGTGCGCGCTGCTGCCGGACGGCCACGTGGGTGGCGGCGACGAACTCGGGCCCGTCCTGGCGCAGCAGGTGGACGAGGCATCCCTCCGCGACGGCCGGGACCGCTATCCGGGCCACCCGTCTGAGGGTGTCCTCGATGTCGAGCGACGAGTCCATCTGGAGCGACGCCTCGGCGAGCAGCGCGTCGGAGGCGGCCCGGCGGGCCTCGCGGCCGCGCTGGAGGATGCCGGTGTGGCAGGCGACGATGACGTCGACGGCCTGCGCCAGGCGGCGGGCCACCTCTTCCGTGTCGGCCGAGGGGTCCACGGCGAGGCTGAGGGCCGCCCAGCCGCGACGGTCCAGCCGGAACGTGCACGCCACCACGGCGGCCCCCGGCGACTGCCGCAGGAACTCCGCCTCCGGCCACGCCCCCTCGTCGAGGTCGGCGACGGCGGTCCGGACCACGACCGGCTCCCCGTCGGGTTCGCGGGCGGCGGCCCCCGGCATCGAACGGGCCGCCGCGACGATCACCGGGGTGTCGCTCCCGGCGCTGAGGGCCCGCATGTACCGCAGGGTCGCGTCCTCGTCCCATCGGGTGCCCACGACGAGGTGGACGCCCGGGGTGGCGAGGAGCGGCGCGTAGACGTCGTCCGCCAGCGCGCCGACCTCCTCGGCCCGCGAAGCGGCCTGCCAGAGCCGGTGCAGCGCACCGGACCAGGCGTCGTCGTCGCCCATGCTCCCGCCTCCGCTTCCGTGGCTTTCGCGTCTCCACGGCCAGTATGACCGGAGGGTCGGACTCTCATACGTGGAGCCGGGGGCCGTACGGGGACCGCTCCGGCCGTTCGGCGGCGGCCCGGGGCCCTGGGTGTTACGGGTGCGGACCGGGGGCCCTGGGTGTACGGGCGCAGCCCGGGGGCCCTGGGTGTTACGGGTGCGGGCGCGCGGGACCGGACCGTCGCCGGGGCTTGAGGGGGCGGGGCGGAGGGGCGGACCGTCGGAGTCGCCGGTTTCCCCTCCACCGCCCGGTTCGAGAGCGGCGGGGCGCAGGGGGCCCGAGATGCGCCCCGGGGCGTGCTGCCTGCGCGGGGCCACTCGTCCGTGGGACGCTGGGGGAGAACGGCCGGCGGCCGTGACCCCCGGATCTAGCCTGCTCGGCAAGGCCACGGAAGAAGGGACCCGCGATGACCGCAGCGTTTGTCGAGAACGGCCAGGCATCGGATGGGCGCGCGTGGGACTACCTCCTGCAGACATGGCGTGAACTGGACGTGCCCGAGGGATGGCGCGCCGAGATCGACGAGGGGCGGATCGTTTTGGTACCGCCGCCGCACGCACATCACAACGGCATTGCTGCCAAGGTTCAACGCAGGCTCTACGCGACGCTGCCCGAGGATCTGGAGGTCTACCAGACCCTCGGAATCCACATCGCGCCCCTCGGCAGGCTGTACGTCCCCGACCTGGTCGTCATGCCCACCGAGCTGATCGCCGCCGCCGATCCGGAGACCAGCGACCCGATGGACGCTTCGGAGGCGCTGCTCGTCGTCGAGATCACGTCGCGCGGCAACGCCCGGGAGGACCGGACCAAGAAGTACCGCGCCTACGCCCGCGCGAGCATTCCGATGTACCTGTTGATCGATCGGTTCGACACCCGGGGGCCGATGGCCACCCTGTTCTCCGAGCCGAACGAGGACGGCACCTACAAGCACACGGACGCGGTGCCGTTCGGCAAGCCGCTGACGGTGCCGTCCCCGTTCGACGTCGAGCTGCCGACGGGGGAGTTCCCGGCGCCCGCCTGAGACGTGGCGCGATCACGGGCGGGCGACCACCTTGATGTTGAAGGTGTGGGATCCCACCCCGCCCGCGATCCCCATGAACAGGAACGCGAAGTGCTCCTGCCCGCGCGCGGTCGTGATGCCGCCGATGTCGAGCTGGGAGGAGACCGGCCAGCCGAGGTCGGTGAGCAGCTTTCCGGTGGTGGCCTTGGCCCCGGGGTCGTCACCGGAGAGGAAGACGGTGCCCGGTTCGGTGAGGTCGCCCGGCGCGACCATCGTGGTCGCGTCCATGGTGCAGAGCGTCTTGACGACGGGGGTGAGCGGGAACGCCTCCTGGATCAGTTCGCCCAGGCTGCTGTTGGGGTGGGTGAGGGCGCTGAAGTCGTCGGAGAGGCCGACCCCGACATCGATCAACACCGTGCCGGCCAGGGCCGGCGCCCCGATGGAGCGGAGCAGGTCCAGGGAGACGCCGCCGGGGGTGGCGTTGACGAGGACTTCCGCGTGCGCTGCGGTCTCGTCCAACCCGGCGACGGGCAGACCGAGTTCGCCCCGCTCCCGTGGATGACGCGATCCGAGGAGGACGTCGTGCCCTGCGGCGCGCCAGCGGTGGGCCAGCGCGCGGGCGACATTTCCGGTGCCGAGCAGTCCGATTCGCATGAGGGCGACGCTAGTTGGCGGGGCGGGCGGGCGTATCGGGCCGAGGGCGGGGGCGCACCGGACCGAAGACGGGGGCGCACCGGCACCTGAGACGTAGTCCACCGGTCACCGGGCGGGGCGAGCGGGGTGGGGCGGGCCGGGCGACCGTGTTGGGGGCATCCCGCGCGCGGGGACCACAAGGCCCTCGAACTCGGACGGATCATCGCGCCGGGACCACCCCCGCACGTGCGGGGACCACCCGAACTCCCCATGGTCGGCGACGCGCCGCCCGGGACCACCCCCGCACGCGCGGGGACCACCTTGACCACCTGGCGGACCTTGCGGACGTCCAGGGACCACCCCCGCACGCGCGGGGACCACAGTTCGTGACCTGCGGGTTTAGGCGGCGGGGAGGCAGTTTTTACTTACTTCTTGAGAAACCGGCATATCTGGCTCTCTGCTACGAAAAGGTCACGGGCGTGGTTCGGTCAGTGCCATTCTGCCCGCTGTCGCCGTGGCCGGTCTGGCTTCGGCGTAAGAGGCGGACTCCGCGTCCCGGAAGTGCAGTCCTGGGCGTGCGTTGTGGACACCTGACCTGCCCCCGGGGTATGGCGGCGGGTCGATCTGCTGGTCGGGGTTCACACGGGTTTGAGGAGGGTGCGGAGGGTGGCCATGTGGGCTTTGACGGCGGCGATTTCGGCGGTGGTGGGTGTGGTGTCGGCGGATCCGTTGTGGGTGTGGTGGCAGGGGTGGCAGAGGCCGTCCGGGAGCGCTTCCGCCGGGCCGGGGCGGCCACACGTCGTGCATTCCATGAGGATGCGGCGGGAGGGAGCGGGGGCTTCGGAGGCCGGTGACATGGTTCCCGCCGTAGGGAGCTGGGGCGGCATCTTGTCGGTGAGGCGGTGACGGAGGAGTCCGGCGGGGGAGTCGATCTGTTCGGGCAGCCCTGCGGTGAGGACGTTGGTCAGGTAGTCGACGCTGACGCCTCGGGCGAGCCATCGCGTTGCGAGGGGTTCGAGGGTGGCGCAGTCGTTCGCGGAGAGTGCGAGGCGGTGGTCGTCGCGGCCGAGGCGGGCCAACGCCAGGTAGGCGGGGGAGGGCTCCGGCCCGGTGGCTGCGCGGAGGGCCGCCGGGACTTCACCAGGGGCGGGTGGCGGGGGCGTCGGGGTGACAGGGGCTGCGGACACCGCGCCTCGTGAGAGCGGCCCTTGCTTGGTGTGCTGGGGCTGGGGGGCGTCGGAGGTCGGAAGCGGGGTGCGTTGCTGGGGGACGTCGGTGGGGTCAGGGGCCCATTCCGCGGTTGCGTCGTCCGACTGCGCGGGCGGCTTTGGGGGTTCCTCGGCGGTTGCCCCGGGCGTCGGGGGCTCCACTGTCGGGGCCCACGGCGGCGGGGGCGCGTCGGAACGGGGCGTTTCCGGCCCGGCCGGGGCAACCGCCTGTACGGCGTTTTCGGTGGCGAGGTAGGTGTTCCACCACTCGTTGTCGCGTGCGGTGCGGGACCAGAACGTGCGGTAGACCCAGCGGACTTGCTCCCCGTCTCCGACCGGGCACCGTACGCGGCGCAGGTGGCCGGCGACGGAGAGGCTGGACAGGGAGGTTCCGATCGCCTGTTGTCCGTACAGGGGCAGTTGCTTGGCTAACTGCTTCACGCTCATCGCCGCACCTTCGGGGAGATGGTCGATGAACCCGGCCACGTACCGCTCACGGGTCGGAAGTAGAGCGAAGTCGTCTCGCGATCGGGGTTGTTGGCCCGGGGCCGAGCGTTTGCCGTAGCCCGGATTGGCCATCGGGTAGGCGTGTGGGGCTGCTGGAGCGGGCGGGGCGGGGCTAAGGTGCTGAGTAGCCACGGGATCGGCTTTCTTGGTTGACGATCTTGCGGTGAGACCCTGGCCCGGTGGTTGCTACACCGTGTCGGGGTCGTTTAGTTCTCGCACCGTAGACAGTCGTCACGCTGCGCCGCAAGCCGTCACCATTAGTCATACTTGCTGGCCGCGACGGGGAGGGGAGGGTGGGGAGGTTTTCCTTAACCCCCTTATTTCCCTACCGGTTAAAGAAGGCGCTCGGGTCTCGGGGTTCGTATCCCGACACCTGGGACACGGGCCCCGAGCTTCGGGCCCGCACCCCCTTCCCGTACTTCGAACGAGTGACCTGCCCCGCCCGAAGCCCGGGGCTCGGATCCCGAAACCCGGGCCCCGAAACTCGGGTTCCGGGCTGTCAGAGGAGATGGCGGTTGGGGGCCTGTGCGGCGCTCGCGTACTCGGGTAGTGCAAGGACCGCTACTCCGGCGGCTTCGAAAATCGCACTGCCTTCCGCACCCGCGACGAAGGTGGCGGGCTCGCTCCAGGCGGTGACCACGCGGCCCAGGCCGGCGTCCTTTTTCCGACGCACCTCCACGGGGCCACCCCCGCGTGCGCGGGGACCACGCGCAGACGTGGTACCTGGAAACGACGACCATGGGACCACCCCCGCACGCGCGGGGACCACCCGCATTTGCGGAGGTGTTCCCAGTCTTTTTAGGGACCACCCCCGCACGCGCGGGGACCACCCACGCGGGCCCCGGCAGGAAGGACCCATCATGGGACCACCCCCGCACGCGCGGGGACCACAGCGCGGTCGCCGCCGTACGGGCCCGCTCCGAGGGACCACCCCTGCACGGGCGGGGACCACGTGGCGCCGCCGGGCCGGGTCGCCACGATCGAGGGACCACCCCCGCACGCGCGGGGACCACAGTTCGTGACCTGCGCGTTTAGGCGGCGGAGCGGCAGTTTTTACTTACTTCTTGAGAAACCGGCATATCTGGTCTTCCGTTACGAAGCGGTCAAGCGCATGGTTCAGTCGGTGCCATTCTGCCCGCTGCCAGTTTGGTTGGTCCGGCTTCGGCGTAAGAGGCGGGGCTCCACCTCTCGTAGGGCGTGGTCCCGGTCGGTGCGCACGCCGCGAGCGAGCCATGCGCTTCCGAGAGGCTCGAGGGCCGCGCAGTCGTGAGTGGAGAGGGCGAGACGGTTGTGGTCGCGGCCCAGGCGGGCGGCAGGACATGCAGGCGAGGCACGCTGTCTCCAAAAGGTGTGCTGAGGGGCAGACAGGTTGCAGGACGATGCAGTCGAGCGGAACGCGGCGACGTCGTCCTTGTTGCCCGCAGGGGCCGGGCCGGACTGCCGGGCGGGCGCACTCGTTCGAACTTGTGCGGCCTGGTGCCGGGCCGGGGGCCGGGATGAGGCGAACAGGTCCATCGGCCCGCACGTCGCGCCCCGGTCACTACGGAACCGGCCTGATTCGTAGCACTTGCGTGGTGTCGAGGCCGGGGTGCGTCAGACAGCCGCATGTCGTCCAGCGCCTCCTCGAAACGGGGCGGCCACCCGGCACGCAGGGAAGCGGTGCGTCCGCAGAGGAGCGAGCGAACGCCGACCGTGCTTCGCGTGACGGGGTTTGCCGCATTCCGGCATGGGGGGCGACGGGGTCGCCCCGGTTTCCGGATGGGTGTCATGCGGCCTTGAGCCGGGCCACTGCCTGGATGCGGTCCTGGAGCTTGCGTACGGCAGCCGAAGGTCGTGGTGTGCTCAGGCTGCGCAGCTTGTCGAAATGCTCGTCACCTCGTGCTGTCGACAGCCCCTCGTAGTCGTCGAGGAAGCGACCCCACGATGCGCATGCCTCTTCCACGTGCCCGTACTCGTGCTGTCGCTGCGCCAGCACCGCGTTCGCATGAAGCCTTCCCTGTCGCTCCAGAGGGGGCATGACCCGGATGGAGGACCGAAGTGCCTTGATGGAGGCCGCGAGTTCGCGCGATTCGTAGTGCACATGGGACACGTGGAAGAGGAACGCGGCCTGGTCGTACCCGCCCACGGCGTCCCGCCGGGAATCCGCCTGGGCCAGGGCTGTTTCCGCTTCTTTGAGCCGTGCGATCGCTCCGTGCCGATCACCCACCATGGCCGAAGCGTGAGCCTGCTGTCCACGCAGGAACGCAACGAGTCGCGGGCCCGCCTGGGGGGCCGCCTCGGCTGCTGAATCGGCGTAGTCCAGCGCCTTTTGTCCATACCGCAGGTGGGATGCCTGCAAGCTCATGCCGCGCAGGGTGCGGCTGTAGGTGAGCTGGTCACCCGACTCCTGAGCCAAGTCCAGCGCCCGCAGGTAGTAAGTCTGGCCGAGCCCGTGGGCGCGTTCGTACATCGCCATCCAGCCAGTGAGATACGTAAGGTCCGACGCGGCCGAAAGCATGTCGCGATGAACCTTCTCCGAGGCGGCGGCGCGCAAGTAGCCCGCGACTGTATTCACCATGAACGCGGCGGCCATCGGCCGGGCGTGCCCACCCCCCAGTTCATCGAGGATATCGGCGATCTTGCCCGTCATCCGGCGGACGGTCTCGACTTCTCCGGGACCAATTCTGCCGGTCGGCCGGGTGAAACGGTCGCGATCATCAGCATCCGCAGCGGAAGTGAGAGCAGAAAAGGCTGGAACGGTGAGGGCGGCGGAGTACAGGCCAGTGGTCAACAGTTTGCGGCGGGAGGGGTTCATGTCTTCCTTCCCCAGGTTGATCAGGGACTCCACGGTGTCGCGCCGAGATCCGCTCCGGCCGCCTTCCGGCGGTTGCAGCCCTGCTTCCGCATAGGTCACCGGCCGCCCCAGCCGGCGTTCGAGAACGGCCAGAATCACGGCTCTCACCTGTGGCTTCGGCTGTGTCCCCTGTTTCCACTGAGACACGGAGGGCTGCTTGTAGGCCAGAACCAGTCCAGCCTCAGCACCCACACGATTCACAGCGCGGGCGAATTTGGTTTCCGAGTATCCGGCCTGCTCAAGCAGGGTGCACAGTTCTTGGTTACGCCGTGCTCCTGGCTCTGCGACCATCCCAACCCCTAGGGCTTATGGATCTTATGATCCGGCGTCCTCTCAACGGTACCGGGCAACGTGGCTCGCACGGTTAGCTCAGCGTGCACGAACGAGGTGCACGGATGCAATCAAGCAAGTTCCCACGAGGGTGAAAAATGGAACAGAAAGCGAGTTCGCTGCCGAGGGTCGGCACGCTCGTGGTGGACACGGGCCGCTCCGATGGCGTGGGCGCCTTCCGTGGAGTCGCTGGTCCGTACTGGTCGTTGCGGCCCGTGTGCGGTGGTGTCGAGTGGGAGGCGGTGCCCGAGCGCGTGCGGCCTGCGACGGATGCTGAGCGTCTGCGTGCTCAGATCGCTCGTGTGAACGCCCGAAGCCGGGGCGAGGTGCTGTGACCGAACAGCGCTGGGTCCCCTGCAACCTCGCTGCGTACGGGCGTTGTTCCCCGGCGTGCTCGTGCGGGATGCGCCGTGTCGAGCCGGCCCGTATCGAGGCCGACCCCGCTTCCCTGGGCGCGGTCGGCGGCATGTTCTGACGACTTCTCCCGTGCGTGGCCAAATGAGGCCCGGGCGGGCGGTACCCACAGAGAGATGGATCGCGTGATGCTTCACCGCAACCCCGTGGATGGACTGGTCGTATGCGATCCGGTCGGCCCCGAGTACTTGGACGACCCGGACCGGGATGTGGCGGTGGAGGCCGGTGTCCGGCTCGTCAACGCGCTGCTGCGGTTCGGCGTGAACCTGGAGCAGGTTTCGGCCGAGAAGGTCTGTCACGCCTGCACCGACGTCAAGGACGCCTACCGCATCACGCTGGGCGTCTTGGCCGTGGACGAGACCCGTGCGATGGCGGCTCAACTCGAATCGTTCGCCCTGGAGTTCGAGCGGATGCGGGAACTGCTGTGTTCCCTCCCGCCCGGTCGGTCCGACACCGGAGAGGGTTTCTCCTGATCGGACACGTCACGGCAGGGAGCGTGCCCCGCGCGGGTGCCGGGCGACTGCCTGGCGCGGTGAGGGGGCGGGGCCTGCCGACGTACTGGCCCACGTACGCGTCGGCGGGGCATCGCGCTGCGCCGGCATAGACGAAAGAGATCCGACTCACCGTGCTGCAATGCACTGCCGTCACCGCCCTTCCGCCCCACCAAGCACTCGCAGCTCTCGTGGGCATGGAAGGAGGCCCCGACGACGCGGGCGATCTTCTTGGCGACCATCCTTACGTGCTCTGCGAGTTGGGCGAGCATGGCGAGGCGATCGAGCATGCCGCGCGCCTGTGGACCGCTGAGACTCAACCGCCCGCAAGCCTGTGGTTTCTGTGGACCGACAGTGCGGGCGGCCACCGCGTCCACCACCGGCTCGTCACCCTGCCCCTGTGCCCCGTCCGCATCCACCACGTCAGAGAGAGCTACCGGCAGTGGTGCGGCCTGTACGACGGCCACCCCGGCAACCACAGCTTCCACATCACAGACCCCCTGCGCGACGCCCACCACGCACAGATCCGGAGCGACGCCGAGCGGGCGCACGGAAGCGCCACCGATGACCCCGGCCCCCACGGCGACTGCGACGAGCGCTGACCCCTTGGGGATCATCCGTGTCGGGAGGTTCGGCCCCCCCGGCGTCCGCGACCGCCGTACAGGCGCGGGAGGCGCTTCAGGCGCACTTGGACGGCCGCAGCGGTGAGGGCGGCTGCCGGGATGCCGCAGGTCGGCTGCGGGCGCTGCCGCCCCGGCCCGACGACGTGTCCGTTCACGTCTCCGGGCGAAGCTGGTACGTCCGACCGGCCCACCAGGGGGCCCGGGTCTTCGCGGGCGACACCGTCCACACCTTCCGCCGCCCCGTCGCCCCGTCGCCGCCGAACCGGTCGGGCCGCAGCCCCCGAAGCCGCGCGGGAAGTGGCGGGCGGCGGCGGCCGACGCCGGGCCCGGCCAGATGCGCGGGCAGGTTCTCGGCTTCGTCGTGGGTGCCCTCGGCGGTGCGTCCGTCCTCGTCTCCGGCGGCGCCTCCGCGGGCAGCCGGCTCTTGGGGCCGGTCCTCGTCGCGGCCGGGGTCGCCCTCGTGTTCAACCGGGCGATCCGCGCGAAGCTGGGCGGGCCCAGGAGCTGAGCCCGGACCCACCGGGTGGATCCGGGCTCAGCTCGGTGCCGGCCCCCTGCCGGAGGCTGGTGTCAGCCCCTCACCGCTGCCCCGGTGTGGAGCGCGGTCACCGGGTGGCCAAGGAGTGTGCTCAGTGGTCGCCGTGGTCGCCGTAGCCGTAGTCCGGCTCGTGGCTGGGTCCGGGCTTCGTCGGCGTGGGGCTGGGCGTCGGGGGCTTGGTGGCCGGCGGCTGCGTCGGCGGGAGGGTGATCGGGGGGACCGTGACGGGCGGGACGGTGACGGGAGGGACCGTGACCGGCGGGATCGTGATGGGCGGGTCGGTCACCGGCGGCACGGTGATGGGCGGCACGGTGACCGGGGGCACGGTGATGGGCGGGATGGTGATGGGCGGTTCCGTGGGCGGAGGCGAAGTGACCGGTGGCGGCGAAGTGACCGGCGGTGAGGTGGGCGGGGGTGTCGTGACCGGCGGTGAGGTGGTGCCGTCGCAGGTGACGTCCACGTGCCCGAGCTCCACGTCGACCAGGGGCCCGTCGTACAGCTCTTGGCCCTCTTCGTCGCGCAGGACGCCCGAGATGGTGATGTCGAGGCCGGCGCGGGCGGAGCTCTGCGGCTGGTAGCCGCCGCCCGAGGGATCCTCGACCTGGTCGTACTGGATGGTGAGGGTGGCCGTGCTGACGCCGGCGGCGCCCAGTTCCGCTCCTGTGACCTCGATCTGCGTCGTACCGGTGGGCACCCGGCGTCCCAGGACGCCGATGGTGTTGGAGTCGGTGCGCGCGTAGGCCAGGGCGAGCGGGCCGATGGGAGCGGGGATGCACTCGGCGTAGGCGTCCAGGGACCCCACGGCGAGGAAGTCCCGCTCGTTCAGCGACAGGGTGAACCCGGACGCCTGCGCCTGGGCCCAGTTCCTCGCGGCCTCGGCGTTCGTTCTGACCACTGCCTGGCCGCGTACGGTCAGGTAGTTCAGGACCCCCGACGGGTCGGAGAGGTCTCCGTTGTCGAGCCCCCCGTTCGGAGGGGAGCCGGCGGTGCCGAAGACACCGTTGAAGGCGTCCAGTCCGGCCGCGGGTACGTCGGAGATGGTGAGGTCGGCCAGGACGCTGGTGGCCACGTCGCCGTCGGCGGCCCGGGCGCCGGTGCTGGTCACCGTGAAACCGGCGGCGGTCAGGGTCGCGGCCGCGGTGACGGCCAGCGCGGCACGGACGGCGGACCGTCGTACGTCGCGGCGCACGCCAGGGGGGAGGGGCAGGGTTTTCGGCATGCAGTAATGGGAGCGGACCGATGCCGCGAGGCGGGGGATTCACCGCCGAATAGGTGTGTTGCGCGGCGCCGCTCCCCGGGCGGCCACGCTCGTGGCCCGGTGGAGCCGCCCCGTGCGGTGCTCGGAACCGCCTTGTCGCGAAAGTCGAACGGATGAGGCTTCGCTGCTGCGTCGGGGTGAAACCGTCGCTGCGCTGTGCCTTGTGCGCGGACGAACCGGTGCGGCGGGACACGCAACCGGACGGGTCCGGACGGGTCAGGACGGGTCAGGGCCGGGGCGTGCGGGGCTGGGGGGCGGGACGGGCTTCTGGGTCCCGGGGCCGGACACAGGTGAGTCCGGACCCGCCGTGCGGATCCGGGCTCACCTCGGTCTCGGCCCCCTGCCGGGCCCGGCGTCAGACCCCCGCCGGAGCCTTCGCCGGGTCGGAGCCCGGGTCCCGGCGGTCCGGGTGGTCCGGGCCGGTCGCCGTCGGGGCCGAGGGCGTGCCGCCCGTCGCGGCGACCGTGGACCGGGACGGTTCCTGGGAGACGTTGAACTCGGCCAGCAGCTCCTTGCCGAAGCCGAAGAAGTACGTGGCCAGGAAGCCGGCGACGTACCCCACCAGCAGGCCGCCCCCGTAGATCGCGATCGTGGAGCCCAGGCCGTGGTTGCCGTCCAGGAGCGGGAACAGGGCCCAGCCGGACGGGCCGATGGCCGTCGAGCCGACCGTGTCGCCGAGCTGGTTGAACAGGCCGATGAACCCGCCGCCGAAGGCCCCGCCGACGCACGCCGTGATGAACGGGCGGCCCAGCGGGAGCGAGACGCCGTAGATCAGGGGCTCGCCGACGCCCAGCAGCCCCGCCGGGAGCGCGGACTTGATCGTGCGGCGGATCGACTCGTTGCGGGGGAGGCGGAAGTACACCGCCACCGCCGCGCCCACCTGGCCGGCCCCCGCCATCGCCAGGATCGGGAGCAGGACCGTGTAGCCCTGCTGCTCGATGAGCGTCGTGTGGATGGGGATCAGCGCCTGGTGGAGCCCCAGCATGACCAGCGGGAGGAACAGGCCGCCGAGCACGAAGCCCGCGCCCGCGCCGCCGGTGGACAGCAGCCAGTCCGCGAACGTCCCGATCGCGGACGAGACCTCTCCCGCCACGTACATCAGGCCGAAGATCGTCACCAGGCCGGAGATCAGCACCGTCAGGGTCGGGGTGACCAGGACGTCCAGGGCCTCCGGCACCCAGCGGCGGCACCACTTCTCCACGTACACCGCCAGCACCGCCGCGCCCAGCGCGCCGAGCACCCCGCCCTGGCCGGGCGAGAGCGTCTGGCCGAAGGCGTCGATGTTCGCGACGCCGGGGAAGACGATGATCGCGGCCACCGCACCGCCCAGGATCGGCGTGCCGCCGAACTCCTTCGCCGTGTTGTAGCCCACGAACACCGCGATCAGCGCCATGAAGCCGGACGCCATCGCCGCCAGCGCGGGCGTCACGGCGGGCAGCCACTCCAGGTTCACCAGCAGGCCGTTGAGGCCCGCGATGATGCCGCAGCCGATGAGGGCGGGGATCAGCGGGACGAAGATGTTGGCGATCTTCCGCAGGAACAGCTTGAACGGGGTGGCGTTCTTCGCCTTCCGCTCCGCCCTGATCGCGGCGCCCTGGGCCGCCAGCTCCTCCGCCGTGGCGGGAGCCGCGCCGGGCTCGGGGGCCGGCGCGGGCGCTGCGGCCGGGGCGGCCTCGCGGCCCTCCTCGACCAGCTGCTCGAACTCCGGGGTGACGCGGGCGACCGTCCCCGGACCCAGCACGATCTGGTACGTGTCGTCCTCGACGACGCCCATCACGGCGGGCAGGGCCTTCAGCGCCTCGTCGTCGACGAGGGACCGGTCGTGCAGCCCGAGCCGGAGCCGGGTCATGCAGTGGGCGACGGAGGCGACGTTCGCCGCCCCGCCGACGAGCGGCAGGATCGCGGCGGCGGTGGCGCGGTTCTTGTCTTCAGTGGCCATGGTGCTCGGTGCCTTGCTGTGCGGGGGGTGGGGGGTGCCCCTGGGGTGGGTCAGGTGGTGCGGACGGCCGTGAGGGCGGCGCGGAGGTGGCCGTTCGCCTCGGCGAGGCGGGCCGCGGCGGTGGGGCCGTCGACCTGGCCGAGGACGACGAGGATCGCGTTCTTGACCTCGCCGTCGGTGGCCGCGAGGGCGGCCTCGATCTCGGCGTCGGACGCGCCGGTGGCCAGGGAGACGATGTGCCGGGAGCGGGCCCGCAGCTTCTCGTTGGAGGCGCGGACGTCGACCATGAGGTTCCCGTACGTCTTGCCGAGCCGGATCATCGTGATCGTCGAGATCATGTTGAGGACGAGCTTCTGCGCGGTGCCCGCCTTGAGCCGGGTCGAGCCGGTGAGCAGCTCGGGTCCGGTGACGACCTCCAGGCCGTGTTCGGCGGCGGCGCCCAGCGCGGAACCGGCGTTGCAGGAGAGCCCGATGGTCAGGGCGCCCCGGGCGCGGGCGTGCTCGACCGCGCCGATCGCGTACGGCGTGCGGCCGGAGGCGGAGATGCCGACCACCGTGTCGTCGGCCGTCAGCTCCAGCCCGTCCAGGTCGGCGGCGGCCAGCTCCTTGCTGTCCTCCGCGCCCTCGACGGCGGTGACCATGGCGGAGGGGCCGCCCGCGATCAGGCCGACGACCTCGGACGGGTCGGTGTTGAAGGTGGGCGGGCACTCGCTGGCGTCCAGCACCCCGAGGCGGCCCGCCGTGCCCGCGCCCGCGTAGATCAGCCGGCCGCCGCGGGCCATGCGCTCGGCGGTGGCGTCGATGGCGGCGGCGATCTGCGGCAGCCGCTCGGCGACGGCGGCGGGGACGGTGGCGTCCTCGCCGTTCATGATCCGCGCGATCTCCTCGGTGGAGAGCCGGTCGATCTCGGCCAGCTCGGGGCGGAACGCCTCGGTGGCGAGGGTGGCCAGCTGGGCGCGCAGCTCGCCGTAGCTCCCGGAGGCGTCGGGGGCGCCGGGGGCGGGGGTGTTGGCGTCGGTGGTGGAGGTCATGGGGTGCGGCTCGGCTTTCTCGGAGTGCTGGGTCTGTTCGGGGGTGCTGGGATGCGTACGCGTACGGGTGCGGGCCCGGTCAGCGGGCGCGCGGGGTGTGGCGGTGGGCCAGCGCCTCGTAGGAGGCGGCGAGGGCGGGCGCGGCGGTCTCGTACGTCCGCTGCGCGACGCCTATGAACAGGCAGTCCACGACGAGCAGCTGGCTGGTCCGGCTCGACATGGCGGCCGGGCGCAGCTCGCTCTCGCGCGCGGTGGACGTGGTCAGTACGTGGTCCGCGTACTGCGACACGGGGCCGTCGGGCCGCCCGGTGATCGCGATCGTGGTCGCCCCGCGGTCGAAGGCGACCCGCAGCGGCTCGATGACGTCGCCGGTGGAGCCGGAGTGCGTGATCGCGATGGCCACGTCGCCGCTGCGGAGCTGCACGGCGTTGGTCACCGCGAGGTGCGGGTCCATGTGGGCGTGGGCGATGAGGCCGATCCGGAGCAGCTTCTGTGCCAGGTCCTGGCCGACGAGGGAGGAGGCCCCGACGCCGTAGACGTCGATGCGGCGGGCGGTCGCCGCGGCGGCGACGGCGGCCCCCAGCTGTACGGTGTCGAGCCCGGCGGCCGTGTCGGCGAGGGTCTGCTGCTCGTCGTGGGCGAGCTTGGCGACGACGTCGGCGATCGGGTCGTCCACCGCGATGTCGGCGGTGACGGCGGGGGGCCGGCCCGACTCCTGGTGCGCGGCGAGGCCGGCCAGCGCGAGGCGCAGGTCCCGGTAGCCGGGGTAGCCGAGGAGCCGGGCGGTCCGGACGACGGTGGCCTCGCTGGTGCCCGTGCGCTCGGCGAGGCCGGTGACGGTGAGGGCGGCGCAGCCGGCCGGGTCGCCCGCCACGGCTTCGGCGACCAGCTGCATCGAGCGGGTCATGGAGGGGGCGAGGGTCCGGACCTTGGCGGCGAGCGCCGCGGGGGCGGGCGGAGAGTCACCGTTGAAACTTTCCTTCACGTCACTGGTCACATGTGAAAGATATTTTCAACCCCGGGGGTCGTCAAGCCCCCGCGGTCTCCACCTCTGGCGGAACCCCCGGCGGGACGTTCCGCGTGCGGGCGCACAATGGGGGCATGGAGCTGAACCCCCTGGAGCAGGCACTGCACACCGCCCGCGCGCTGGTCATGGCCGACCTGGCGGCGGCCGACGTGGCGGAGGCGGACATCGTCTCGCTGGTCGAGGACGCGGTGACGCACCGGCGCTGGTGGGTGGAGCAGTGGCCGCAGGGCACGGAGTTCGTGGCCGGTCTGATCGCCCAGGACGTGCAGGACGCGCTGCTGGAGCGGTACGGGCGGTGGCCGCTGTGCCCCGCGTGCCCGGCGGAGGACGAGCCGCACGCCCTGGACGTGGAGCCGGAGCTGGGCCCCGACCCGCACTGGGTCTGCACGAAGGCGGCCGTGGCGGTGGCCCCCGTGGGGGCGCTGAGCGAGGTCCTGCGGCGGTGACGCTCTACATCGACCCGCCCACCTGGCCCGGCCACGGCCGCCTCTGGTCGCACCTGGTCAGCGATGTCTCGTTCGAGGAGCTGCACGCCTTCGCCGCCGCGATCGGCTGTCCGCCGCGCGCGTTCGAGCGCGACCACTACGACGTACCGGAGGCGCACTACGCGGACGCGGTGCGGGCCGGGGCGCGGGAGGTCGGATCGAAGGAGCTGGTCCGGCGGCTCACGGCGGCGGGGCTGCGAAGGCCGAAGGGGCGGCCGGCCCCGGGGTGATTCCCGGGGCCGGCCGCCCCTCCGGCCGGGAGCGGCGTCACGCCGGGGCCGCGCCGCCCGCCGCGCAGTCGGCCGCCCGGGTGTGCTCGGCCTGCTCGACGGGGTCCGCGACCCGGGTCCGCCCGCGCGGATCGGCGTCCGCCGCGCGGCCCGTACCGTCCGCCGCGCGGTCCGTGGAGCCCCCTGTGCTCTTCGCGATCAGCCGCGACCGGGAGCGGCCGCTGCCGCTGCCGCCCGGGGCCCCACCGCGCTGGAGACGCAGGGCCACGCCGACCGCCGCCAGGGCCACGGCCGTCATCGCCGCGCCCGCCCAGGCCGTGGACGCGAAACCGAAGTCGAGGTCGATCACCGTGCCGCCGAGCCAGGGGCCGGTCGTGTTGCCCAGGTTGAACGCCGCCGTCGTGGTGGCACCGGCCAGCGTGGGGGCGGCCCCGGCCACGTTGAACATCCGGGCGTTCAGCGCGGGGGCGGTGAAGAAGGCGGACAGGCCCAGCAGGAACGAGAGCGCGACCACCGCGACCTGGCTGGAGGCGAACAGCGCCAGCGCCACCAGGAACACCGTGGACGCCGTGATGCCGCTCAGCAGCACCCCGAAGAGGTGCGCGTCCGCGACCCGGCCGCCGGCCATGGTGCCGATCAGCGCACCCGCCCCGAACAGGCCGAGGATCCACGGCACCCAGCCGGACTCCAGCCCCGCCACATCCGTGAGCAGCGGGGCGAGGTAGCTGAACGCGCAGAACACGCCGCCCGCCGCGAGCGCGGTGATCACGATCGCCAGCCAGACCTGGCGGTCCCGGTAGATCGCCAGTTCCCGCTTCAGCTCGGGCTTCTTCTCGGGCAGCGGGATGGAGGGGATGCGCGTGACGACGCCGACCAGCGCCACCGCCGAGGCCGCGCCCACCGCCCAGAACGCCGAACGCCAGCCGAAGTGCTCGCCGAGGAAGGCTCCCAGCGGCACGCCCAGCACGTTGGCCACGGAGAGGCCGCCGATCATGACGGCCATCGCGCGGGCCCGCGCGTTCACCGGGACCATCGCGATGGCCACGGCCGCGCCGACCGCCCAGAACCCCGCGCACGCGAGCGCGCTCAGCACCCGGGAGGCGAAGAGGATCTCGTACGTCGGGGCCAGCGCACCGGCCACCTGGCCGACGCCGAACACCGAGATCAGCCCGATCAGGGTGGTGCGGCGCGGCAGCCGGAGGGTGGCGACGGCCAGCAGCGGGGCCCCGACCACCATGCCGATCGCGAACGCGGATATGAGGAGCCCGGCCTGCGGGATCGACACGTCCATGTCGTCCGCGATCGGCGGGAGCAGGCCCGACAGCATGAACTCGCTGGTACCGAGGGCGAAGACCGAGAGGCCGAGAATGTATACGGCCAGGGGCATGGGAGTGCGGCGTGAGGGAGAGTCGGGCATGACTCGTCCCAACGCCGGGGAACGTGTCCGCATTCCCGGTACCGGGACGGGACCGCGCCTGTTCACGGCCCTGTGATGACCCTGGGCGGACCCGGGCCGCAGGCCACCGCCACCGAGCAGAGGCTGGTGTCCGGCGTCGGCCTGACCCCGTGCCGCGACGGCCGTGCACCGCAGGACCTCCCCCGGGAACAACCGGACGGCGTCAGCACGGTGCGCCGGGACGTCACCGGCGTCATGCCGGCGACCTCGGCGGTGATCCTCGCCGTGTCCACCGCCGTCACCCGGTTGGTCGCCGGGCGCCGGGAACAGCTCGCCGGGCACCCGTGCCGGTCCGCCGCGTTCCTGTCTCAGGAGCTGCCGGGCCGGTCGGCGTCGTTCGTGCCGTCGGGCAGGCCCGGACCGTGCCCGAGTTCCGGCCGGTACGTCCGTGCCGCAGCCGCCTCCCGGCGTCGTGGCGCCCCTGCCGCTCATCCGCGGACGCCTCGTCCGGCGATCGGGTAGGGTCGCCGAACTGCCAAAGGAGGAACGGGTGTTGGACTCCGAGATGGAGCGCTTCCTCGCACAACCGCGCTACTGGTTGATGTACGCGCTGCCGTGGCCGACGACGGACCCGAACGTCGGGATGGCGGAGGCGGCGCACGTCATCGCGCCCTCGACCGTTCCCTCCGGGCAGCGGGACCGTCTGCCTCAGGACGTGGCGGATCTTCTCGGGTACGTGGATGTGTACGCGAGCGAACATCCGGATCAGCGAGTGGTCTGGTTCACGGACGTCACGCGGTGGCTGGAGTGGGAGAAGGACAGCAGCTGGAGCGCGCTCGGCGTGGAGTGGGAGGACGCGCTCGCAGAACTGGCGCGACTCCCGCTCCTGGGGTTGTACATGACGGTCAACCGCCGGGCCTACCACCATCTGATCAACACGGCCGAGCGTTTCCGGGTGACCTACACGGACGGGCACAGCGAGGTGCTGACCGATGGGGAACGCCGAGCGGTTCATGAGGCGTTCGAGCACAAGCTGGACGAGGACTGGCCGGCGTACGTCCGAGACATGGTGGCGAGCGGTCACCTCACCGTCGGCTAGCTCCTGGCGATCCGGCCGGCAGCGGGGCCGCTCACCGGCCTGCCGTACGGAGTCGATGACGTGCGAGAGCCGGTCAACGTCGAGATCCCGCGCATCCAGGCCGAGCCGGTCTTCCGCCACCCCCGCCGCCGTCCCCGCGGCCCCGGCGATCTCCCCGGTGGCGCGGAGCCGGCTGATCGCCCCGCGGTCGCGGTGCGGCCGGAGGACGTCGCGCACGTCGGCGTCGCTGACGTGGGTCACGGCTCCACGGCGGAGAAGGGGCTGTGCGCCACGGGCTGGTCCGCCACACTGGGGGTGTGAAGCTTCCCCGGGTGGAGTGCCCGAAGTGCCGTCGGCCGACGGCTGTCGCCCCCATGGCCGGATCGCTGACGAAGGGCCGCCTGTGGCGGCACGACGATGCGGACGCACGCCGCGACCCGGAAGGGTTCCTCGTGTCCTGCTCGGAGTCCCTGAGCACCGTGGACCTGCCCGAGGCCGGCCGCCAGATGGAGCTCGACCTCGACGCCCCGGACCCCGCCGACGCACCCGAGCCCGATCCCCTGGACACTCTCGCCCTGTTCTGACCCCTTCTGCCCCTCCTCCCGCCTCGCGGAGCACCGGCTTCCCGGTGCCCGTTCGCGAGCGGACCCCGTTCGGCCTACGCGGGCAGCGCGTGCAGCTTCTTGCCGTGCAGGGCGAAGACGTGTTTGCCGTCCGTGGCCACCAGCCACGCGTGGTGGTCGCCCGTCCCGTCGTTGAACGTCCACCGCAGGGCGCCGGTCTTCGCGTCGAAGGCGTGGACGCCGCCCTCCGGGTCGAGGTCGGTCGCCCCGTACAGCGTGCCGCCCACCCTGACGAACTGCCGGGGCACCTGCACGCTCGCGTCCCGGAGCGCCGTGGACTGCCAGACCTTCTTCCCGGTCGCCGGGTCGAGGGCCCACAGCGTGCGCCCGCTGTCCGCGATGTACAGCACACCGTCCACGAGACTCGGCTCCCGGAACAGGGAGAACTCCTCCGCCTCCACGGACCACTTCTCGGAGCCGTCCGCCAGCGCGAACGCCTGGAGCCGGGAACCCTGCGGAACGATCACCAGGTCCTGGTGGACGGCGAACGGCCCGTAGCTCGTCTTCGTCGTCTTGTGCGTCCACACCTGCTTGCCGGTGGCGGTGTCGCGGACCGTGAGGTTCTTCTTGTAGTCCGTGTAGACGAGGTGGCGGCCCTCTACGGCGGCGTGGATGCCGTTCTGCTCGGTGCCGAGGTCGCGCTGCTCCTTCCAGGCGACCTTGCCGGTGGTGCTGTTCAGCGCGGCGATCACGTTGGTGTGGGACGAGCCGTCCGCCTCCAGGATCTCCGCGACGACGTACACCTGCTCCGCGTCCACCGCGATGGGCCGCGGCTGCCGGTACTCCTTGCCCAGGTGGCTGCGCCAGGATTCCTTGCCCGTCCCCGGTACGAAGCCGATCACGCTGCCGTCGTACTTGCCGCTGGCCAGGTACAGGGTGCCCGCGCCGAGCAGCAGCGGCGCACCGGGCGTCGCCCCCTCGGCCAGGGACCAGCGCTCCTCGCCGGTCGCCCCGGCGAGCGCGGCCAGCGGATCGCCGCTCGCGATCACCACGCCGTCCACGGCGACGAGTTCGTCGTTGTCGCCGTAGGTCTGCGCCGAGGTGGTCTTCGTCCAGAGCGGCGCGGGGGCCTTGCCGTCCTTGCCGCCCCCGCCCCCCTTGCCGTTCTCGGGAGAAGTACCGCGCGGCGACGGGACGCTGCCCTCGCCGCCGGTCGCCGACTCGTCCTCGCAACCGGTCAGGCCGGCCCCGACCACCGCCATCGTGATCCCGCCCCCGGCCAGCCGCAGGATGCGCCGCCGGGACGTGTTTCCGGCCCTCGTGCCGAGACCCTTGGACATGTCGCCTTACCCCCGTGGAGTTGTTCGAAGCGGAAAGATCGGCGGATCGCCGTCGCAGAAGGCGTGTGCATCTGCGATGCGAGACGTTAGCCCCTGGCGCCCTTCACCGGTCGGGCCAAGGTGCGACCGGGACGACACCGTGAACGAACCGGAACATTCACGGAGACACGTTGACACGTTGACGGGACGACGGGGGGACGACGGGGGAGGGCGACCGCCGACCGGTCCGGCGCCTCCGGTCAGCCGGGGGCGGAGGCGGTCAGCAGCTCCAGCTCCGCCGCCAGGTTGTGCCGGGCCCGCGCCTCCCACTCCGCAGCGCCGTACGGGGTGCGGAACAGCCGGGGCAGGCCGACGAGGTGCCGCAGCACCGCCGCCCTGCCCTCCCGGAAGGCGGCGTCCGGGACGAAGGCGTACTCCTCCCGCACCCGGGCCGCGTACGCCCCGTACTCCTGCGGGTCGCCCGCCAGGACCGCCAGGTCCGCGTCGCACAGCACCTCGCCGTTGCGGTCGCCCGGCGCCGGATCGTGGGTGACGGTGAGCCGGACCAGCCGGGCGACCTCCGCCGTCACCGCGTCCGGCACCCCCGCCTCGGGCAGCGCGCGCTCGGCCAGGGCGGCGCTGCGCTCCTCGTTCTCGCTCCGGTCGGGCCGGTAGACCGCGTCGTGGAACCAGGCGGCGAGCCGTACCGCCCGCACGTCCTCCGCGTGGTCGGCCAGCGTGTCGATCCGCTCCAGGACAGTCCGCAGGTGGGAAGTCGTGTGGTAGCGGCGCTGCGGCTCGGCCCAGCGGGCGAGCAGGTTCTCGGCGTACGGCAGCGGGTCGGGGCCCTCCGCCCCGCCGCGCGCGGCCAGCAGCGTCTCGTGCCAGCGGTCCCGGAGACCGGTCTCGGCGTCCTGCGGCGGGCGAGGGCGGGGGCCGGGATTCGTCATGGGGCGACTCTAAGACGCGTCGGGGTGTGATGTGACGGGGCGTGCGCGGGGGCGGCCGGACCCCGGGGGCTTCCACCCACCGGACCGGCCCTTGTCGTCCGGCCCGGCCGGGCCCTACCGTGCGCCCGTGACGATGGATCTCAACGCGGACCTCGGCGAGGGCTTCGGCCGCTGGACCCTGACCGACGACGACGCCCTCCTCGCCGTCGTCACCAGCGCCAACGTGGCCTGCGGCTTCCACGCGGGCGACGCCTCCGTGATGCGGCGGGTCTGCGACGCGGCGGCGGCCGGCGGGGTACGGATCGGGGCGCAGGTCTCCTACCGGGACCTGGCCGGGTTCGGGCGCCGCCCGATGGACGTGCCGGCCGCCGAGCTGACCGCCGAGATCGCCTACCAGATAGGCGCGTTGCGGGTCTTCGCGGAGGCCGCCGGCGCCACCGTCTCGTACGTCAAACCGCACGGCGCGCTCTACAACCGGACCGTCCGGGACGACGAGCAGGCCGCCGCCGTCGTGGCGGGCGTCCGGCTCGCGGGCGGCTCCCCGGCCGTCCTCGGCCTGCCCGGCTCCCGGTTGCTCGCGCACGCCGCCGAGGCCCGGCTCCCCGCCGTGGAGGAGGCGTTCGCCGACCGCGCGTACACCCCGCAGGGCACCCTCGTGCCGCGCGGCGAACCGGGCGCGGTGGTGCACGACCCGGACGAGGTCGTACGCCGCAGCGTCGGGATCGCCGTCGAGCGGGCGGTGACCGGGGCGGACGGCAGCCGCGTCCCGGTCACCGCCCGCTCGCTCTGCCTCCACGGCGACACCCCGGGCGCGGCGGACCTCGCCCGCCGGGTGCGCGCCGCGCTGGAGGAAGCGGGCATCGCGATACGGGCGTTCACATGAGCGCGCCGGGGGGCGTGGGGGAGACGCGTGCTCCCGCCGGCCCCGGCCCTCTCGCGGCCCCCACGCACGCGCGGCAGGTCCGCGTCCTGCCCGCCGGACCGCACGCGCTGCTCGTCGAACTGGCCGACGGCGAGCACGCCGAGGCGTTCCACGCCGAACTGCTCCGCCGCCGCGAGCGCGGCGAACTGCCCGCCGTACGCGACATCGTCCCGGCCGCCCGCACCGTCCTGCTCGACGGGATCGCGGGCCGCGCCCCCGGGGCCCGTGACCGGCTGGCCCGGGAGCTCGCCTCCTGGCGGGTGGAGACGACGCCCCGCGCGGACCGCGATCCGGTGGAGATCCCCGTCGTCTACGACGGGCCCGACCTCGACGCGGTCGCCGCGCTCTGGGGCGTCGGGGCCGCCGAGGTGGGGGCGCTGCACTCCCAGACCGCGTTCCGGGTGGCGTTCTGCGGGTTCGCCCCCGGGTTCGGCTATCTCGCGGGGCTGCCCGAGCGGTTGCACGTGCCCCGGCGCGCGACCCCGCGCACCCGGGTTCCGGCCGGGGCGGTGGCCCTCGCCGGGCCCTACACGGGGGTGTACCCGCGCCCCTCGCCCGGCGGCTGGCAGCTCATCGGGCGGATGCCGGACCCGGGGCCCCTGTGGAATCCGGGCCGGGAGCCTGCCGCGCTGCTCTCCCCCGGGACGCCGGTCAGGTTCGTACCGGTGGAGGCCGAGGGCGGCGGGGGCGCGGGCCGTGCGCCCGCGCCCCGGACGCACGGCCCGCGCGCGCACGTCCCCGGGGCGGGCGCGTGACGTCGCCCGCCGCCCGCCTCTACGTGGTCCGGGCCGGCGCGTTGACCACCGTGCAGGACGCGGGCCGTCCCGGCCGGGCGCACCTCGGCGTCGGGCGGGCCGGGGCGCTCGACGCGCCCGCCGCCCGGCTGGCCAACCGGCTGGTCGGCAATCCGCCGGACGCCGCCGTCCTGGAGACCACGCTCACCGGGTGTGCGGTCCGACCGGACCGTCCGGTCCTGGCCGTCGTCGGGGGCGCGGGCTGCCCGGTGACGGTGGACGGGCGGCCGGTGGCGTGGGGCGCGCCGGTACGGGTACCGGCGGGCGCGGTGCTGGAGGCGGGCCCCGCCGCCACCGGACTCCGGAGCTATCTGGCGTTCGCGGGCGGGCTGACACCGGACGCGGTGCTGGGCAGCCGTTCGACGGACCTCCTCTCGGGGCTCGGGCCCGCCCCGCTGAGGGAGGGGGACCCCGTCCCGCTGGGTGATCCGGCCGGGTGCGGACCGCTGCCCGCCGCCGGGCCTGTCCCCTGGCCGGGCGCCCCCGCCGAACTGGTGCTGCCGGTCCACCTCGGGCCGCGCCACGACTGGTTCACCGGGTCCGCGCTCCGCACCCTCCTCACCGCTGCCTACCGCGTCTCGCCGCACAGCAACCGCATCGGCCTGCGGACGGAAGGGCCCGCGCTGGAACGGTTCCGTACGGAGGAACTGCCCAGCGAAGGCGTGGTGGTGGGCGCGATACAGGTCCCGGCGGACGGACGGCCCGTGGTCTTCCTCCACGACCACCCGACGACCGGCGGCTACCCCGTCGTCGGCGTCGTCCCCGAACACGCCCTCGCCGGGGCCGCCCAGGCGGTGCCGGGAACCCGGCTGCGCTTCGTACGGGCCTGAGCCCCGCCTGGCGACCCGTCTGCCGTTCCGGCCGGTCGCCGGACGGTCGGGGCATGGACTCGCGGGGGGTGACGCATCGCGCGGAGGGCAGGCCGGGAGCGGCCCCCGGCCTGCCACCTCACCGGCGGGGGCCCGCTCCCACCCGGTGCGACGACCAGCCGTGGGTCAGACGCACGGCCGGGAGCGCGACGGCGTGATCAGCAGCTGACGTGATCAGCAGCAGTTGGGGAAGTCCCAGGGCAGCCAGCCCTGCCCGGTGTCGAGGCGCATCTTGCCCACGGTGGCGCCGTTGGTGTTCTTCAGCGCCATGCTCGTCCGGAGTTCGCCACCCGAGTACCAGTCCGTCACGGTGATGGAGCTCGCCGCGTTGGCCTGGCCGCCGGCCGGGTCGGGCTTGCCCATGGACGTCCAACGGCTCCAACTGCCGTTCGTGGTGATGCGCCACCACACCGCGTAGTCGGTGCCGACCAGGAACTGCTCGTCCTCGCCGTTGGGCAGGTCGTGCTTGGTCACGCCGTACTTGCATATGTACTTGCCGTTTCCACCGGCCGTGCAGATGTCGGCGGCCTGGACCGGCGTGATGGACACGGCCAGTCCCGCCATGGCGGCGACGGCGACGACGGCGGCCTTGATTCTCTTCACCCTGGGCATCCTGTTCTCTGACGTACTCCGCCGTACCGGACTTCTTCCGGTACGGCGGTGAATCGCCGTCACCCTACTGGCCGTCGGTGAACGGCTCTCACGCCTCCCGACCCGCCCCTCCCCGCCACCGGTACGGCGTCGAGCCGGTGGGAGGGTCGGCGGAAGTCCTCGTGGCCCGGCGCGAGTTCACCCACTGTTCAGCCGATGGTGGTGAACACCGGACATTCCCCGCCTCCCCGCGCACACACGAGCGCGGCGGGGCCCGGAAGGCCTCCCCGCGCTCGATTCCGTCACCGCGCCGGTCTCACGCGCCCTTGAAGGTGCGCAGCCGCAGCGAGTTGCCGACCACGAAGACCGACGAGAAGGCCATGGCCGCCCCGGCGATCATCGGGTTGAGCAGCCCGGCGGCGGCCAGGGGGAGGGCCGCGACGTTGTAGGCGAAGGCCCAGAAGAGGTTGGTGCGGATGGTGGAGAGGGTGCGGCGGGAGAGGCGGATCGCGTCGGCGGCGGCGTTGAGGTCGCCCCGGACGAGGGTGAGGTCGCCCGCCTCGATCGCGGCGTCCGTCCCGGTGCCCATCGCCAGTCCGAGGTCGGCCTGGGCGAGGGCGGCGGCGTCGTTGACCCCGTCCCCGACCATCGCGACCGAACGGCCCTCCGCCTGGAGGCGCTTGACCACGTCGACCTTGTCCTGCGGCATGACCTCCGCGTACACCTCGTCGATGCCGACCTCGGCCGCGGCCGACTCCGCCACGGCCCGGTTGTCGCCGGTCAGGAGGATCGGGGTGAGACCGAGGGCGCGGAGCCGGCGGATGGCTTCGGCGCTGGTGTCCTTCACCGCGTCGGCGACCTCCAGCACGGCGCGTGCTTCGCCGTCCCAGGCGACGGTGATCGCGGTGCGCCCGGCGGCCTCCGCCGCCCGCTTCGCCTCGGCGAGTGCGGCGGGGAGGCGGATCTCCCACTCGGCCAGGAGCTGTTCGCGCCCCACGAGGACGGCATGGCCCTCGACGATGCCCTGGACGCCGAGTCCGGGGATGTTCTGGAAGTCCTCGGGGGTGGGGAGGGGGCCGGTGGCGGTGGTGGCGGCGGTGGCGACGGCTTGGGCGATGGGGTGTTCGGAGGCGTTCTCCAGGGCGCCGGCGAGGCGGAGGACTTCGGTTTCGGTGGTGGTGGGGGCGGTATGGGTGGTCTGGAGGGTCATGCGGCCGGTGGTGACGGTGCCGGTCTTGTCCAGGACGATGGTGTCGGCGCGGCGGGTGGTCTCCAGGACTTCGGGGCCTTTGATGAGGATGCCGAGTTGGGCGCCGCGTCCGGTGCCGACCATGAGGGCGGTGGGGGTGGCGAGGCCGAGGGCGCAGGGGCAGGCGATGATGAGGACGGCGACGGCGGCGGTGAAGGCGGCGGTGAGTCCGGCGCCGTTGCCGAGCCAGTAGCCGAGGGTGGCGAGGGCGAGGGCGATGACGACGGGGACGAAGACGGCGGAGATGCGGTCGGCGAGGCGTTGTGCGGAGGCTTTGCCGTTCTGGGCGTCCTCGACGAGTTGGGCCATGCGGGCGAGTTGGGTGTCGGCGCCGATGCGGGTGGCTTCGACGACGAGGCGGCCGCCGGCGTTGAGGGTGGCTCCGGTGACGGGGTCGCCGGTGGCGACCTCGACGGGGACGGACTCGCCGGTGAGCATCGAGGCGTCCACGGCGGAGGAGCCCTCCACCACCGTCCCGTCCGTCGCGATCTTCTCCCCGGGGCGCACCAGGAAGCGGTCCCCGACCTGGAGTTCGGCGGTCGGGATCGTCGACTCGACGCCGTCGCGCAGGACGGTGACCTCCTTGGCGCCCAGCTCCAGCAGCGCCCGCAGCGCCGCCCCGGCCTTCCGCTTCGAACGGGCCTCGAAGTAGCGCCCGGCGAGGATGAACGCCGTCACCCCGGCCGCGGCCTCCAGATAGATGTTCCCGGCGCCGTCGCTGCGGGCGATGGTGAACTCGAACGGGTGCGTCATCCCGACCATGCCCGCCGTCCCGAAGAACAGCGCCCACAGCGACCAGAGGAACGCGGCCGACGTGCCGACCGAGATCAGCGTGTCCATGGTCGCCGCGCCGTGCTTCGCGTTGGTCCAGGCGGCCCGGTGGAAGGGCCAGGCGGCGTAGGTGACGACCGGCGCGGTCAGGGTCAGCGAGAGCCACTGCCAGTAGTCGAACTGGAGCGCCGGGACCATCGCCATCGCGATCACCGGTACGGCGAGGACGACGGCGGTGATCAGGCGCTGGCGCAACGTGGTCAGCCCGGCGTCCTCCGCCTCCTGCGCGGGGGCGTCCACCGCGTCCGCGCCGCCCCCGGCCGGGCGGGCGGTGGCGGGCGGGGCGGGCCGGCGGGCGGTGTAGCCGGTAGCCTCGACGGTCGCGATCAGGTCGTCGACGGAGACCTCGGAGCCCTGGTACGTGACCTTCGCCTTCTCGGTGGCGTAGTTCACGGTGGCCTCGACGCCGTCCATCCGGTTGAGCTTCTTCTCGATCCGGGCCGCGCACGAGGCGCAGGTCATCCCGCCGATCGCGAGCTCGACCGCGGCCGTGCCGGCGTCGGAGCCGACGGCGCTGGTGTCGGTGGTGGCGGAATGCGCGGACACGGGGTCCTCCCTGGGGCCGTCCTCTGTCTTAGATACCCCTAGGGGGTATCACCATCTGCTTCATGTATACCCCCCTCCCCTATGAATTGCAAGGGGTGATCGCGACGGAGGGCGCGGGTCGGCTCGCCCCCAGCCGCCCTCGTACGTTCCTATAGAGGGCTGCGCTGTCCAGTCGCCGCCCCGTAGGCTGGCCATTGGACTAGACCTATAGCTGTGCATCGGAGGAATGGAGACCCATGAGCAACCGTGCAGTCCTGGAGGTGATCGCTCTCGACGCGGAGGACGCGGTCGCCGCCCAGGCCGGAGGCGCAGACCGCCTCGAACTGGTCACCGACATGGCCGCCGACGGTCTGACGCCGTCCCGGGAGACCTTCGCGGCGATCAGGTCCGCCGTGGACATCCCGCTGCGCGTGATGCTCAGGGTGGCGGACGGGTTCGCCGCCGGTGACATCGATGTTCTGGTCGGCAAGGCCCACGAGATGCGGGAGGCGGGGGCCGACGCGTTCGTCTTCGGCTTCCTCGACCAGGAGGGCCACGCCGACCTCGTCGCCGTCGAGCGGCTGGTCGCGGAGCTGGACGGCTGCGCGTGGACGTTCCACCGGGCGATCGACCGGGCCGCCGACCGCGACGCCCTCCGCAAGCAGCTCGCGGACCTGCCCGGCCTCGACACGTTCCTCACGGCGGGCTCCCCGGCCGGGGTGGACTCCGGCATCCCGACCCTGGTGGCCGAGGCGGCCCGGAGCGGCGAGCCGGGGTACGAGGCGCAGGTCCTGGTCGGGGGCGGCCTCCACCTGCACCACCTGCCCGAACTGCGGGCGGCGGGCATCGACGCGGTCCACATCGGCGGCGCGGCCCGGCCGTCCGGCTGGTCGGGCCCGGTGGACGCGGCAGCCGTACGGCAGTGGCGCGAGGCGCTGGACGGCTGAGCCCCGCCCGGGGCGGGCGGAAGCCGGGGCACGGGCGGGACGGGCGGAAGCTGTGGCACGGCCGGGAGCCGTGGGCGTCCGGGACGGGCGGGAGCCGTGGCACGGCCGGGACGGGCGGGAGCCGTGGCACGGCCGGGACGGGCGGGAGCCGTGGCACGGCCGGGACGGGCGGGAGCCGGGGCTCGCTCGCCCGGCCCCTCGCCCCCGCCCTGCGCCAGCGCTCCCGGCCCCCGCCCCGCCCCGGCCCCTCGCGCCCCCGCCCTACGCCAGCGCCCCCGGCAGCGGCGCCGCGTGCAGCACCGTGAGCCCCGAGACCGCACGCGTCAGCGCCACGTACAGCCGCCGCAGCCCGGTCCGCTCGTCCGGTTCGCCGTCGACCACCGCCGCCGGTTCGTCCAGCACCACGTAGTCGTACTCCAGCCCCTTGGCGAGCGACGCCGGCACCAGCGTCAGCCGGGACTCGGCGGTCGTCTCCTCGCCCGGCGAGAGGTACGCGTGCCCCGCCTCCGCCAACGCCGCACCCAGCGCCGGAATCCGCGCGTCGGCGGCGATCAGCCCGATCGACCCCTCGTGGCGCAGCGACTCCTCGCAGGCGGCGACCACGGCCGCGTCCAGCCCGTCCGCACCGCCCGCCACCTCCCGTACGACCAGCGAACCGGGCGACTCGCGCACCGACTCCACCGGCGCCAGCCCCGGCGAGATCGCGGGCAGCAGCCGGGAGGCGTACGCGATCACTTCGCGCGGCACGCGGAAACCGGCCGTCAGCTCCTCCACCACCGCGTCCGCCTTGCCCAGGTGGAACAGCGCCTCGGCCCAGCTCTCCGTGGACCACGGCGTCGTCCCCTGCGCCAGGTCGCCGAGGACGGTGGCGGAACCGGTCGAACACCGCCGCCCCACCGCCCGGTACTGCATGGGGGACAGGTCCTGCGCCTCGTCGAGCACCACATGGCCGAGCGAGTGCGTACGGGTGATCAGGTCGGTGGCCTCGTCGATCAGCACCGCGTCCGCCGCCGACCACTTCGCCGACTTCACGCTGCGGGCGGGCTTCGCCCACAGGAGCCGCTCCTGCTCCTCCTCGCTCAGCAGCCCCTCGGCGTGCGCGGCCAGGAACTCCGCGTCGGACAGCAGCCGCAGTACCAGTTTGGCCGGGTCCACGGCGGGCCAGACCGCCTTCACGGCCGCCTTCACCGCCGGGTTCCGGGCCACCGCGTTCTGCACCCGGTCGTCGGGGGCCTCCCCGGCCTCCTCCATCCGGACGAGGACGGCGTGCGCGATCCGCTGCGGCAGCGCCTCGTGCGCGGCCCCGTACCGCATGTCGCGGGCCAGCAGCTCGTCGACCATCTCCTGGATCTCGTGGGCGGGCACCCGCCAGCGGCGGGAGCCGCGCACCACGACGACGGGCTCGACGGGGGCGGTGACATGGGAGCGGACCGCCCGCCGCAGCACCTCCGCCATCCGGGCGTCGCCCTTGACGACGGCGGTGGCGGCCTCGTCCTCGCCCCGGACCTCGACCCCGGCGCGCACCAGGTCGTCGACGGTGGCCTGCTTGACCTCCAACTCCCCGAGGGCGGGCAGGACCTGCTCGATGTAGTGGAGGAAGGAACGGTTCGGCCCGATGACCAGGGTGCCGGTACGGGCCAGGCGCTCGCGGTGCGCGTACAGCAGGTACGCCACCCGGTGCAGGCCCACGGCGGTCTTCCCGGTGCCGGGCCCGCCCTGCACGCAGACGGTCCCGCCGAGGCCGCTGCGGACGATCTCGTCCTGCTCGGGCTGGATGGTGGCGACGATGTCGCGCATCGGGCCGACGCGCGGCCGCTCGATCTCCGCCTGGAGGAGGCGGCTGGTGTGCTCGGCCTCGGCGGGGTCGGTGAGGTGCTCGTCCTCGTACGCGGTCAGCTCGCCGCCGGTGTAACCGAAGCGGCGGCGCAGCACCACGTCCCGGGGGTCGGTGCGGGACGCCTGGTAGTACGGCTGCGAGACCGGCGCACGCCAGTCGATGACCATGGGGTCGCCGACGGCGTCGTGGACGTGGCGGCGGCCGATGTAGAACCGCTCGCCGTCCGCGCCCTCGGCCAGTTCGCCGCCGACGGCGTGCAGATAGTCGAGGCGGCCGAAGAACAGCGGGGTGTGCGAGAGGTCGGCGAGCGCCTTGATGCGGTCGTCGATCTGGGACTGGAGGACGGCGGCGTTGACCCAGTTCGCGGTGACGTCGCGGATGTCGAGTGCCTGGACGTCCTCGCGCATCCCGCGCAGGGCGGCGCGGGACGCGGCGAGGTGGGCACGCTCGTGCGCCAGGGGGTCGGTGGTTCCGGTGGGGTCGGGCGGGGAATCGCTCTCTGCTACGTGCGCGGGCACGGTGTTGCCTCCGGCTCTTCAACGCAGGACGGCGGACCGCGTCCTGCGACCGGCTGGGGAGCCGGGGCGGCGGTCCGCTCGGAAGGTTGGTTCGCATGGGTGCAGGCCGGTTTCCGTCCGGCCGGCGGCGCTCCCCCGGCTGCCGGCGGTGAAGGGCCGGTACCACGGTTCGGGAGGCGGGCAGAGCGGCGATTGTAGTCACAGGGCGGGGCCCGGGCGAAACGGAATACCGATCTCCACGGGGCGGAGGCCCGGGGGCGCGGGGGCGCCGGTCCGGTCGGGGGACGGCCCGGGCGGACCGGGGCGGGGAGCGGCCCGGACCGTCCCCCGACCGGGGAGGGCGTGGGCGAGCTCCCGGACGGAGAGGGCCGGGGGATACCCGTAGGGGGCGTGGGCGCCCGGGCGGTACCGGAGGGCTACGCGCCGCACCCGGGCTTCCGTCTGCGGACCGACCCGGTCGGCGTACGGGTTCCGTCTGCGGGCCGACGCGCCCGAACGGGTGACAGGAGCACCATGGATACATGAGCACAGCCACCCTGAACCCCCGCACGACCGGCCCCGCGCACGGCGCGACCGCGGCGACCGGTGACCACCGACCCCACCGCGTCGGGGACGCGATGCGCGCCGTGAAGGTGTTCGTGACCACCGCGTTCGGCGTCGTCGTCCTGGGAGAGTACGCGGAAGAGGCGGGCGTCGTCGGCCGGAGCCGCTGACGCCCGCCCCACCGGGCGCCTCAGTCGCCGGCGAGCAGTTCGTCCGCGTCGACGATGCGGTACGCGTACCCCTGCTCGGCCAGGAACCGCTGGCGGTGCGCCGCGAAGTCCTGGTCGATGGTGTCGCGGGCGACGACCGAGTAGAACCGCGCCTCGTGCCCGTCGGCCTTCGGCCGCAGGACGCGGCCCAGCCGCTGGGCCTCCTCCTGGCGCGACCCGAAGGTGCCGGAGACCTGGATGGCGACGGTGGCCTCGGGCAGGTCGATGGAGAAGTTGGCGACCTTGGAGACGACCAGAACGCTGATCTCGCCCTGGCGGAACGCCTCGAACAGCTTCTCGCGCTGGGCGTTGCTGGTCTCGCCCTTGATGACCGGGGCGTCCAGGTGCTCGCCCAGCTCGTCGAGCTGGTCGATGTACTGGCCGATGACGAGGGTCTGCTCGCCCTGGTGCTTGCGCACCAGCGCCTCGGTCACCTTCCGCTTGGTGGCGGTGGTGGCGCAGAACCGGTACTTCTCCTCCGTCTCGGCGGTCGCGTACGCCAGCCGCTCGGAGTCGGTGAGGTTGACCCGGACCTCGACGCAGTCGGCGGGCGCGATGTAGCCCTGCGCCTCGATCTCCTTCCACGGGGCGTCGAACCGCTTCGGCCCGATGAGCGAGAAGACGTCGGACTCCCGCCCGTCCTCGCGCACGAGCGTCGCCGTGAGCCCCAGCCGCCGCCGGGCCTGGAGGTCGGCGGTGAACTTGAAGACGGGCGCGGGCAGCAGGTGGACCTCGTCGTAGACGACCAGGCCCCAGTCGCGGGAGTCGAACAGCTCCAGGTGCGGGTAGACGCCCTTCCGCCGGGTGGTCAGCACCTGGTAGGTGGCGATGGTGACCGGCCGGATCTCCTTCCTGGTCCCGCTGTACTCGCCGATCTCGTCCTCGGTCAGCGAGGTCCGCTTCACCAGCTCGTGCTTCCACTGCCGGGCGGAGACGGTGTTGGTGACCAGGATCAGGGTGGTGGCCTTGGCCTGCGCCATCGCGCCGGCCCCCACCAGCGTCTTCCCGGCGCCGCAGGGCAGCACGACGACCCCCGAGCCACCGTGCCAGAACCCCTCCACGGCCTGCTTCTGGTACGGCCGCAGCGACCAGCCGTCCTCGGCCAGCTCGATCGGGTGGGCCTCCCCGTCCACGTAACCGGCGAGGTCCTCGGCGGGCCACCCCAGCTTGAGCAGCGTCTGCTTGACCTGCCCGCGCTCGGAGGGGTGGACGGCCACGGTGTCCGGGTCGATCCGGGCCCCGACCAGCGGCTGGACCTTCTTCGACCGGAGGATCTCCTCCAGCACGGGCCGGTCGGTGGTGGTGAGGACGAGTCCGTGCACGGGGTGCTTGGACAGGGTGAGCCGCCCGTACCGCGCCATCGTCTCGGCGATGTCGACCAGGAGCGCGTGCGGCACGGGGTAGCGGGAGTACTCGACCAGGGCGTCGACGACCTGCTCGGCGTCGTGCCCGGCGGCACGGGCGTTCCACAGCCCGAGCGGGGTGACCCGGTACGTGTGGATGTGCTCGGGCGCACGCTCCAGCTCCGCGAACGGCGCGATGGCACGACGGCAGGCGTCCGCCAGGTCGTGGTCGACTTCGAGGAGCAGCGTCTTGTCGCTCTGGACGATGAGGGGTCCGGTCACGCGCTTCGGCCCTTTCTGCGGGGTACGGCCACGGCTGCGGCCAAACGTCCAGTGTGCCGCATCGGGGGCGGGACGGGGCGGGCGCGCGGTCAGCCTCGGAGGCGGGGCCTGCGCTGCGGCCCGAACCGGACCGGGACGCCGGGGGAGTACAGCACGCTCATCGGCTCGCCGACCGGTGCGGGCAGCCCGCCCGCCGCCACCAGGTCCTCGTCGCACTCCAGCAGCTCCGCCCGGTGGAGCGGCCAGCGGGGGTGGACGTTGGGCAGACAGGCGGTCCGTCCGAAGAAGAACGAGCTGTGCAGCGCCCAGCGGGCCGTCAGGAAGTGCTCCAGGGGCGTGGGCTCCCCGATCGCCTCCCCCGGCCGCAGCACGATCCGGCTGCGTGCGCCGCGCGGGCCGGGCCAACGGCGGCCGCTGGTGTACGTGAGAGTGTCACCGGAGCGCTCGACGCCCATCCGGGACCACACGTACGGCAACCGGAACGCGGCCCGCGCCACGAGGACCGGGATGAGCCGCGAGGCGTCGAGCGACCGGAAGACGACACCGCGGCGGCCCTGCCCGTCCACGGAGTAGAGCCGCACATTGGTCTCGGGAAAGGTGCCGAGGTAGGGGAACCCCGGCAGCCCGAGCACCCCCACCCGGTACATCCGGAACGCCACCAGCCCCACATACGTCGTCGCCCCGTCGAACGTGTCCGGCACGGTCCCCGGCGGCAGCAGCGGCGCCACGTCCGCCGGATCGACCGCCCAGTGCAGGAACGCCAGGTCCAGCCAGGACTGCGTGAGCAGCGGGGGCATCGGCCCGGCGGGCGGGTGGGGCGACACGGGCTCGGGGCTCCGGCGGGAGAAGGACATGGCCGCAGCATCGCAGAACGCGGTCGGGGCGGCACCGCGCCCGGGCGGGGGCGACGGGCGGGCCGGTGCGGGCTCGGTGTCCGGTCTCGCCCGGTCGGCCGCGGCGCCCCGCCCCTACCCCTCCCCGTCCTCCGCCAGCTCCGCCACCCCCGTGATCCGGTGCAGCGGGTAGGTGCGGACCTCGTCGGCCGTGTGGTCGTACGCCGTGACGAAGCCGCCCTCCACGCGGACCGGGGCGATCACGCGCTGGCTGGCCGCGCCGTCCGCGTTGACGTAGCCGATCCAGACCGTGGAGCCCGTCATCGCGGCCGCCTGGACCGTGGCCAGGGTCTCGGCG
This sequence comes from Streptomyces sp. NPDC017448, assembly GCF_044330565.1. Classification (NCBI taxonomy): domain Bacteria; kingdom Bacillati; phylum Actinomycetota; class Actinomycetes; order Kitasatosporales; family Streptomycetaceae; genus Streptomyces; species Streptomyces sp. NPDC017448. The sequence continues at coordinate 116,144 of NZ_JBIRLM010000001.1, forward strand.
GAGGTGGTGCGGGGGAGCGAGCCGGAAGGGGTGGGGGACGACGCGTCCTCGGACGTGTCCTTGCGGATCACCGTGGCGGCCGTGTCGCCCGCGCGGATGGCCCGGACCGCCGCGCCGAGCAGGGTGTCGTCCGGGGTCGGCGGGCCCTCGGGGACCGGGACCGGAGGCGTGCGGGGAGGGGTGCGGCGGGCGCCGGCGCGGGTGATCAGGACGTCGCCCTCGGCGGACTCGGCGGCCGGGGCGTACCCCATGTCGCGCAGCGCTTCGAGGAGCGGTCCGGGATCGGACTGGGAGGCCAGGACCGTGGGCGCGAGGCGGCGCAGGCGCAGGCCCGTGGAGCGGCGGTCGGCCAGGATCTCGTTGAGGACCGCCTCGTCGTCGCACCGTACGTACGCGGACGCCGCCCCGATCCGCAGGTGCCCGTGGCGGCGGGCCACGTCGTCGATCAGGTAGCTCAGCGGCTGCGGTACCGGCGTGCGGCTGTGCGCGGCCAGGAACGCGTGCAGGTCGGACGCCGACTGCCCGGCGTCCAGGGCGCGGCGCACCGAGCCGGGCGTGAAGCGGTACACCGTCGCCCCGCCCTTCGACTCGACGTCGGCCAGGACGGACAGCGTCTCCGCCAGCGGGCGTTCCAGCGGCCCCGGCGCCACCGCCGTCAGGTCGGCCTGGAGCAGCACGTGGTCCAGGGGGTCGGGGAGGAGAGGGGCGAGGAGCGCCGCCGCGGCTCCCTCGCCCTCCTCCAGCAGCGCCCGGGCCTGTGAGGACAGTGCGCCCCGGCCCGTGATGCCCAGCAGCTCCGCCTCGTTGAGCGTCCACAGCGCGAGCCGCGAGCGGAGGTCCGTCCCCTCCGCGGTACCGGAGCTCCCCGGGGCGGGGCCGCCGCGCAGCGGGCGTTCCCAGCGCAGCCGCCGCAGCAGCGTCTCCGGGTCCGGCGCGGCGCCCGGCGGCAGTTCGGCGAAGAGGGCCAGCACCCGGCGGCGTACGTCGGGGGCGGCCGAGCGGTCCAGCTCCGGGCCGAGCGCGGACAGGGCCCGGCCCTTGGCGTCCTGGCCGCCGACCAGGCCCGGCGTCCGGGTCGCGGCGAGCCAGGCGGTGGCCAGGTGCGTCCAGCGGTCACCGGCGGACAGGTCGAGCCATTCGTCGGAGGCGGGCGTCGGCGCGTACCGCTCGTCGCTCTCCCCGTCGGACGCCACCAGCCCCGCGCCGTAGGCCAGTTCGACCCAGAAGGCGGCGATCGGCTCCGGCACGTCCAGCGCGGTCGCGGTGCGCTTCAGCTCCCGTACGCTCAGGCCGCCCGCGCGCAGGATCGGCGGGCCGCCGCCGTTCCAGTGCTTCAGCAGCTCCTCGACCGTGGCCAGCGCCGTGAACGCCTGGCCCGCCGCCGCCCTGTCCACAGCCTGGGGATCGCGTTCGGCGGCCGTCGCGACGGCCGGGGGCGCCGGCTCGGGTACGCGGTGGGCGCGGCCGGCGCGCAGGTGGAGGGCGGCCTCGCGCGGCAGCACCACCGTGCGGGTGGAGACCGGCAGCAGCAGGCCCCGGTCGCGCAGCCACTTCACGGGCGGGGTCGGGTTCGGCGTGACCTCTCCGTACGGCGGCCCCCACACCAGCCGGTCCAGCACCGACAGCGCCTCCACCGGCGCGGTGTCCAGCAGCTCCGCCATCCGCGTCCGGTCCGTGAACAGGGAGGACAGCGCGGCCACCGCCGAGACCGGGTCGTGCGTGGCGGGCAGGCCGGTCGCCGCCAGGATCTCCTGGAGGCGGCCGGGCGACATGCCCGCCGTCGCCTCCGCGACCGTGGGGCCGAGACCGGTGGGGGAGGGGTGCTGCGGGGACGGAGCGAGCAGTTCGCGGGCGGTGCGCACCAGCCGCAGCCGGTCGTCCTCGCCCCAGACCAGGGCCTGTTCGCGCAGCGTCGCCAGCGCGCCCGGGAGCGCGGCGGTGATCGCCGCCCCCGCGTCCTCGCGCTGCTCCCCGTCGTCGAGCCCGTCGCCGGTGAGGAGGGACAGGAGCGTGCCGTACGGGGCCGGGTCCGGGGCCACCGCCAGCGCCTCGGCGGTCTGCAGCGCGAACCGGTCCAGGTGCTCCAGCGCCCGGACCACCGACGCCCGGGTGCCGGCGCGGGTGGCGAGCTGGGTGATGTCGTTCGGCACCGGGTTCAGGAGGTCGGGGCGGGCACGCAGCAGCCCGGCCAGCGATTCGTCGCCCCGGGCGCGCAGGGCTTCGGCGAGCGTGCGCGGTGGTGTGGTCGTCCCCATCCGTCCCACGGTAGCCGCTGGAACGCTACCGTCGGGGCAGGGCCGGTAGAGGGGATGCACCGCAGTGGGGATCGAGAGCGACCAGCTCGTCTACGACTACCTGAGCCGGGTCGGCGACCTGGCCCAGCGGCAACAGCTGTCCTCGGCCGCCCGGATGCGGCTCGTCTCGTCGCTCCGGGGCGAGATCGACCGGCAGCGCGGCAGGGCGGGCGCGGACTCCCCGGCGGCCGTGCGGCGCATCATCGGCAGGCTGGGGAGCCCGGACGAACTGGTCGCCGCGGCGGCCGAGTCCGGCGACGGCACGGTTCCGCCGCCGCCCGCCCGGCCCGGCGCGGGGGCGGGAGCGGGCGAGTCGGCACGGCGGAGCCTCCCCCGGCCCCGGAGCGGGCTGCTGCGCAAGGAGCCGGGAGCGCCGAAGGAGCCGGAGGGACGCGGTGAACGGCCGGGCGCCCCGGGGCCGGGGAAGCCGAAAGCCGGTTTCGGGTGGGGCGCGTCGCGCCGTGCCGCCGGGGCCGCCCCGCGGCACGGTGAGCGTCCTGCGGATACGGGCGCGGGCGCGGATACGGGCGCGGGCACGGGCACGGATGCGGGCACGGGGGCTTCCCGCGCCGCCAGGGACGGTGGCGCATCCGTGCCCCCTCCGGCCCCCGCCCGCGACGACGACGGGACGGCGGCCGGGGACGACGGCGTCCCCGTCCGCGCCTGGCCCGACCCTTCCGCCCCGCACATGCTCGGCCAGGATCAGCAGGGGGGCTCCGGCGACGCGACCGACTGGTGGCGGCTGGAGCCGGGGCCCTTCGACGAGGGGACCGCCGTTCCCGGCTTCTTCGGCGGCATCGAGGCCCCGGAGCTGCTCGGGAGGCGGCCGGGGCCCGGCGGGAAGGAGCCGGCGGGCGCGGAGGGGGACGACGAGTCGGCCGACGCGGAAGCCGCCGCCGGGAAGGCCGGAGCCGGGGCCACCGCGGGGAAGGCCGGAGCCGGGGCCGGGAAGGCCGGAGCCGGGGAGGGCACCGCCGTTCGCCGCCGCGCCCTGCGCCTGGTCAAGCTCCGCCGCCGCAAGGCCGCCCCCGCCGTCGCCGAGCCCGCCCTCGCCGAGCCCGGCCCCCGGGGCGGCTTCGCCCACCCGTTGCTGCTCCTGGCCGCCGTCCTGCTCGTCGCCGGTGTGGTCACCGGTTCCTGGCTGCCGCTGGCGGGTGGCTGGCTGATCGCGTACAGCTCGCGCACCCTCTCCCGCAGGGAGGCCAAGTGGGCGGCCCTCGGTCTGCCGGCGGTGGTGGCGGCCGGGGCGCTCGTGTGGGTGTGGGGGCGGATGGACGGGCGCTGGGGCGATGCGATCCGCGAGGGCACGATGCGGGAGGTCATGCTGGGCATGTGGCCGTGGGTGGTCCGCATCGCCGCCGTCGCCTCCGCGCTCTACCTGGTGTGGCGCGCGCGGAGACGGACGGGGTGAGACCCGGCCGCGCGCCGTGGACGGGCGGGTGGCGGCTATGTCCGGGCGGGGGCGGGCGGCGGACTGCCCGGCCCCCGCGCGTGGTGGCTACTTCGTCAGCTTCGTGCGCAGCTCGTCGAGGATCTTGTCGGCCGCCGTGTACCCGATGCCCTGGATCCACAGCTGGTCGTCGACGGCGAAGACCTTGCCGTTCTTCACGGCGTCCATGTTCTTCCACAGGCCGCCGCCGGTGGTCTCCGTCTCCTTGGCCTTCTTCGGGTCGCCGTAGGTCGAGTGGAAGACCACGTCCGCGTCCGCGAGGTCGATCTTCTCGGGGCTGACGTCGTACGAGAACCCGTCCGCGGCCTTGTCGGTGATCGCGGGGCGGCCCAGGCCCACGTCGGCCAGGATCGTGGCGATGTAGTTCTTCTTGCCGTAGATGCGGATGTCCGCGCCCTCGATGAAGCGGACCATGTTGACCTCGGTCCCGGCGGCCTTCGCCTTGCCGCCGAGCGCCTTCGTCACCTCCGCCACGTGGCGGGCGTAGTCGGCGGTGACCTTCTCGGCCTCGTTCTTCTTGCCGAGGGCCTCCGCGTGGAGCTGGAAGTTCTCCTTCCAGGGGTAGCCGGTGTTCTCCGTCATCACGGTCGGCGCGATCTTGGACAGCTCCGCGTACTTGTCGCCGTGCCGGACCTTGCTGGTGAGGATGAGGTCGGGCTTCAGCGCGGCGATGGCCTCCAGGTTCGGGGTCATCATCTGGCCGACGTCCTCGATGCCCGCGACCCGGTCCTCGGGCAGGTAGTTCAGGAACCCGGACTTCACGTCCGCGTGGGTCGAGCCGACCGGCTTCACGCCGAGGGTGAGGGCCGAGTCCAGTTCGGCGGTGTCCAGGACGACCACCCGCTCGGGGGCCTCCTTGACCTTCACGTCGCCCATCGCCGTCTTGACGGTACGGGTGGAGCCGGCCGACCCGGCGTCGGAACCGGAGCGGGAGTCGGAGTCGCCGGACGACGAACCACAGGCGGCCAGGGTCAGCGCGGCGGCCGTCGCCAGGGAGACGGCGGCCAGGGCGCGGGGGCGGGAGCGGTGCGGAGCCATGGGTCAGAGGACCTTTCCGGGAGGGGAGACGGAGGAGGAGGGTGAGCCGGCGGCGGAGCCAGAACCGGTAACGGGAACAGAAGGGGAGCCGGAGCCGGGGCCGGAAGCGTGATCGGTCGCGGGCGCTGCCGGGCCCCGGGGGGCCGCGGGGGACGCCGGGGCCCAGGGCGCGCCCGGTACGACGAGCGGCGAACCCGTCACCGGGTCCGGGACGACCACCGCCTCCAGGCCGAAGACCTCGCGGACCAGGTCGGCGGTGACGATGTCCCCGGGCCGCCCCTCGGCGACGATCCGGCCCTCCTTCATCGCGACCAGGCGATCCGCGTACCGGGCGGCCTGGTTGAGGTCGTGCAGCACGGTGACGACCGTGCGGCCCCGGGTGCCGTCCGCCGCCGGGGAGGCCAGCTGGCGCACCAGGTCCAGGACTTCCACCTGGTGCGCGATGTCGAGGTAGGTCGTCGGCTCGTCGAGCAGCAGCAGGTCGGTGTCCTGGGCCAGCGCCATCGCGATCCACACCCGCTGGCGCTGGCCGCCCGACAGCTCGTCCACCGGCCGGTCGGCGAGCGCCGTCACGTCCGTACGGGCCATGGCGTCGGTCACCGCCCGCTCGTCCTCGTCCGACCACTGCTGCCACCAGCTCTGGTGCGGCTGGCGGCCCCGCGCGACCAGGTCGGAGACGGTGATCGCCTCGGGCGCCACCGGGGTCTGGGGGAGCAGCCCGATGGACCGGGCGATCTGCTTCGTCGGTATCCGCGCCAGCTCCGTGCCGTCCAGCAGGACCGCCCCGCCCTGCGGCTTCAGCAGCCGGCCGAGCGCCCGCAGGGTGGTGGACTTGCCGCAGGCGTTCGGGCCGACGATGACGGTGACCCGGCCGTCGGGCACGGTGAGGTCGAGTTCGCGGACCACGGTGCGGTCCTCGTACGCGAGGGTCAGGGAGCGGGCGGCCAGCCTGCCGCCGGTCCCCGTCTCCGCCCCGGTGCCGGTGCCGGTGCCTGCGTCGGTCGTCGGGCTCATGCGGTGCCTCCACTGCGGCCGCGGTGACCGCGGATGATCAGCCAGATCAGATACGGGGCGCCGACCGCCGCCGTGAGGACTCCCACGGGCAGTTCGGTGGGCGAGAACAGCCTGCGGGCGAGCAGATCGCCGCCGACGACGATCACCGCGCCCAGCAGCGCCGAGGACAGCAGGGGGATCTGCGCGGTCCGGGTCGTGCGCCGGGCGATCTGCGGGGCGAGCAGCGCCACGAAGTCCACCGGACCGGCCGTGCCCGTCGCCACGGAGGCCAGGACCACGCCGAGGGCGACCAGTCCCAGCCGTACGCGCCCCAGCCGCACGCCCAGCGCGGTGGCGGTGTCGTCGTCCATCGTGACGGTGCGCTGCGCCCGGGCCGCCCAGACGACGGCTGGCAGCAGGACCACCAGCGTCCACCCGATCGGGGCGGCCTCGGACCAGCCGCGCCCGTTGAGCGAACCTGTCATCCAGATCTGCGCCTGCTGGGCGACGAGGTAGTCGCCCTTGGTCAGGAACAGTGTGGTCACCGACCGCAGCGCGATGGCGAAACCGATGCCGATGAGGACGAAGCGCGCGGCGTGCAGGCCGCCGCGCCACGCGAAGACGTAGACGAGGGCCGCCGCCGCGATGCCGCCGGCGACGGAGAGGTAGGGCAGGACGGTGTACGAGGTGATGCCGAAGGTCATCGCGCCGACGGTGAGCGCGCTCGCGCCCTGGCTGATGCCGATGATGTCGGGGCTGGCCAGCGGGTTGCGGGCCACCGTCTGGATCAGCGCCCCGGCGATCCCGAACGCGAGGCCGACCAGCAGCCCGACGACCATGCGCGGCAGCCGCAGCGTGCCCACGACCAGCTCGGCCGACGACGGCTGCCCGAGGATCACCTTCACGGCCTCGCCGGGTGCGACGAAGCTCTCCCCGACGCAGAGGTAGGCGACGCAGACGGCGGCCAGCAGGACGGTCAGGGCCGCCGCGACGAGGGAGGCCCGCCGGTGCAGCAGGAACCGGCCCCGCGGCCCGGCCTTCACGACGGCGTACCCGGCGGGCCGGACCCGTACGGGCGCCTCCCGCCCAGGCTTCTCGCGCTTCTCGGGCGCACGCGTGGCGCTCATGCCGGCACCCCCTTCCGGCGTACGAGGGCGACCAGGAACGGCACCCCGATCAGGGCCGTCATCACACCCGCCGGGACCTCGCTCGGCGGGAACACGATCCGGCCGACGACGTCCGAGACCAGCAGCATCACCGGCCCCAGCAGCGCCGCCATGGGCAGCACCCAGCGGTGGTCGCTGCCGACGACGGCGCGGGCGATGTGCGGGACGGCGAGCCCGATGAACGCGATCGGCCCGGCGGCGGCCACCCCGACGCCGGTCAGCACGGTCGCGCCGACCCCGCCGACGATCCGGACCGCGGCGACGTTCTGCCCGAGCCCCTTGGCCACGTCCTCGCCGAGCGCGAGCGCGTCCAGGCCGCGGGCGACGGAGAGCACGAGAACCGCCCCGACCAGGAGGAACGGCCACACCTGCTGGGCGACGTCCGCCTCCCGGCCCGCGATCGAACCGACCTGCCAGAAGCGGAACTCGTCGAGCGCGGACGCCTTCGTCGTGAGCACGCCCATCGTGACCGACACCAGCAGCGCGTTGATCGCCGCGCCGCCGAGCGCGAGCTTCACCGGAGTCGCCCCACCGCGTCCGCGGGCCGCGATGGCGTACACGGCGACCGAGGCGACGGCCGCGCCCGCGAAGGCGAACCACACGTATCCGGTCAGCGTGTGCACCCCGGCGAACGCGATGGCCACCACCACCGCCACCGACGCGCCCTGGCTGATGCCGAGGATGCCGGGGTCGGCGATGGGGTTGCGGGTGATGCCCTGGAGCACCGTGCCCGCGAGCGCCAGCGCCGCACCGACCATCAGGCCGATGAGCGTGCGCGGCACCCGCATCGTGCGGATCACCTGGGCGGCGTCGGAGTCCCCGCCGTGCAGCAGGGCGTCGACCACCTCGCCCGGAGGGATGGAACGCGCCCCCACGGCGAGGCTCAGCAGGACCGCCAGCAGCAGGGCGACGACCGCCGCGGCCGTCGTGGTCGCGCGTCGGGAGAGGCGTGGGGGCCGGGGCGCCCCTGGCGGCGCGGCGGCGGCCCGCACCGGTGCTGATGCTGACGCTGACATCTGATCCCATCGAGAACGGCCCGGACACGGACCCGGCACGTGGGAGAACGAGACGGGCACGAGCCGCATTGGTAAGGCTTGGCTAAGTGCGCGCCTCAGTCTAGGCGGCGGTTTCTCGCCATGGGCGGGGGCTCCGGGGTGGCCTCGCGCACAGGGGGCCGGGGCGGCTTCCGCACGGGCCCCCGCTCGCGGGCTCCGGGCGGCTTCCGCGACCGGGGCTCCGGGCGGCCTGCGGCCGGTCGGCACAATGGCAGGCATGGCTTCCACGGTTCAGCGCCCCGATCGGCATCCGCACGCGCAGCGGCACCCTCTGACGGTCGGCTTCGACCTCGACATGACGCTTGTCGACTCCCGGCCCGGCATCGCCGCCGCCTTCCGCGTCCTGGCCGCGGAGACGGGGGCGTCGATCGACGTGGACCTGGTGGTGAACCGGCTCGGGCCGCCGCTGGAGACGGAGCTGGCGCACTGGTTCCCGGCCGGAGAGGTGCCCGCCGTGGCCGCCCGCTACCGGGAGCTCTACCCCGACCACGCGATAACCCCGAGCACGGCGCTCGCCGGGGCGCGAGAGTCGGTGGCCGCCGTCCGGGCGCTCGGCGGCCGGGCGATCGTCGTCACGGCGAAGCAGGCGGCGCACGCGAAGCTGCACCTGGACCACCTCGGCATCGAACCGGACGCGGTGATCGGCCGGCTGTGGGCGGAGGCCAAGGGCGACGCCCTGCGCGAGCACGGGGCGCAGGTGTACGTCGGCGACCACCTCGGCGACGTGCGCGGGGCACGGGCGGCCGGGGCGCTGTCGGTGGCGGTGACGACCGGGCCGTGCGACGCGACGGAGCTGCGGGCGGCGGGCGCGGACGTGGTGCTGGAGGCGCTGACGGGCTTCCCGGCCTGGCTGGCCTCCTTCGACGCGGCCCGGGCGGGGTGAGGCGGACGCACACGGCCCGGGCGGGGTGAGGCGGGCGTTACGCGGTCCGAGCGGCGTGAGGCGGGCAGGCGTACGCGGTCCGGGCGGCGTGAGAGGACGCACGCGGCCCGGGCGGCGTGAGCGGACGCACGCGGCCCGGACGGCGGGAAGCGGGCGTACGCGGACCGGTTACGGGTTCGCGGCCCGTTTCGGCGAGTTCGCCCAGACCGAGCGCACGACGCCGGCCGCGGCGATCAGGAACCCGACGCCCATCAGCATGGAGACCGCGTACGCGATCGACGGGAACGGGTCCGTGCCCAGGAACAGGGGGGCGACGGTGACCAGGGTGGCCACGGCGCCGATGAAGAAGACGATCGCGCCGACCTGAACAAGCCGATCGCCCGCGCCTGAAGGAGTAGTACTCACCCGACCAGGGTAGTTCCCAGCCCTGAGGAACTCTCCGGCGACGTCTTGTCACCGGCCCCAGGGCCATTAGCCTGGGACCGAGCGGGCCACGGTGACCCGCTGCTTTGCTATCCGGAGCCGTACCCCGGCTCTCCCGCACACCGACGAGTACGAGGACGAGGACAGACGTGCCCACCGGCAAGGTCAAGTGGTTCAACAGCGAGAAGGGCTTCGGCTTTCTCTCCCGCGACGACGGCGGCGACGTCTTCGTCCACTCGTCGGTACTCCCTGCCGGAGTCGACGCACTCAAGCCGGGCCAGCGCGTGGAGTTCGGCGTGGTCGCGGGCCAGCGCGGCGACCAGGCCCTCTCCGTGGTGGTCCTCGATCCCACCCCCTCCGTCGCGGCCGCGCAGCGCCGCAAGCCGGACGAGCTGGCGTCGATCGTCCAGGACCTGACGACGGTCCTGGAGAACATCACCCCGCAGCTGGAGCGCGGCCGCTACCCGGACAAGGCGGCCGGTGCGAAGATCGCGGGGCTGCTGAGGGCGGTCGCGGACCAGCTCGACGTGTAGACGTACGGACGTGCGGCGCGGCCGGGGCCGAGCCCGGCGGGAAGGCCCGGGCACGGGCACGGCCGCCGGCCCGGGCACGACCGCCCGGCCCGGTTCCGGCCGCCGCCCGCCCCCCGCCCCGTCGCGTCACGCCTGGCTCTCCGCCCAGAGCCGGGCCGACCGTCCCAGGGCCGCGCGCACCGCGCCCGAGCGGGTCAGGGGCGCACGGTCGATCCCGGCGAACAGCACGACGAGGGAGATGTCCGCCGCCACGGCCCGGCCCGACGTGCGGACCGCCAGCCGCCTGCCGCCGCCGAACCCCGACAGCTTCGCCGTGAGCGTGACCCCGGGGTCCTCGTCATCGGCGCGCCGGACCAGGACGAACCGCTTCCGGTTCACCGCCCGCAGCAGATAGTGGTCGCCGCCGTACCGGAAGCGCAGGGCACGGGCGCGGTGCGTCAGGCCGAAGCGGTTGCGCCGCAGGTAGACCATGGCGTCGCCGACCCGGAGCGTCGAACCGTTGAGGGTCGGCAGGTCGGTGGCGTCCGTGTGGATGCCGCGGGTCTCGAACACCGCCGTGGGTATCGAGGGGCCGCGCACCTCCGAGACCACGCTGCCCGGCGTGTGGTTGAGGGGCAGCGGCGCGGTGAGCACGACCTCCCCGAACTCCGGCACCGTGCCCCGGAGGCCGGAGCGCCGTTCGTGGGTGCGGCCCTCCTTCCAGAACTCCAGCGTGAACGGGCCGATCGAGGTGTGCACCGGGGTCGTCCTTCCCGGCGGCCGGGAGCCGGCCGCGCGTCGCTCAGGGAAACGCCAGCGCGTCCGGGCTCAGCGGCGGGACCAGGCCCTCGGCCGCCGCGCGGGTCAGCAGGCCCCGGACCGCCGCGTAGCCCTCGTCCCCGAGGTCGGCGGTGAACTCGTTCACGTACAGCCCGATGTGCTGGTCCGCGACGGCCGGGTCCATCTCCTGGGCGTGCTCCAGGACGTACGGTCGGGAGACCTCCGGGTGGTCCCAGGCCAGCCGGACCGAGCCGCGCACGGAGTCGGCCAGGCGGCGCAGCGTCTCCTCGCCCAGGGAGCGCTTGGCGATGATCGCGCCGAGCGGGATCGGGAGGCCGGTCGTGTCCTCCCAGTGGCGGCCCATGTCGGCGAGGTTGTGCAGCCCGAAGTTCCGGTACGTGAAGCGGGCCTCGTGGATGACCAGGCCCGCGTCCACCCTGCCGTCCCGGACGGCGGGCATGATCGCGTCGAACGGCATGACGACGATCTCGCCGACCCCGCCCGGGACCATGTCCGCGGCCCAGAGCCGGAACAGCAGGTACGCCGTCGAGCGCTCGCTCGGCACGGCGACCCTCCGGCCGGTCAGGTCGAGCCCCGGCTCCCTGGTGAGGACCAGCGGGCCGCAGCCCCGGCCCAGCGCCCCGCCGCACGGCAGCAGCGCGTACTCGTCGAGCACCCACGGCAGCACGGCGTACGACACCTTCAGGACGTCCAGCTCGCCGCGTTCGGCCATGCCGTTGGTGAGGTCGATGTCGGCGAAGGTCACGTCCAGCGCGGGCGCGCCGGGCACCCGGCCGTGCGCCCAGGCGTCGAAGACGAACGTGTCGTTGGGGCAGGGCGAGTACGCGATCCGGATCGCGTCCCCGGACGGGCTGCCGCCGGGCGCGGTTTCAGTGGTCATGCCGGTTCCAACCTTCCAGTACGGGGGCGCTCTTCCCGAACGCGTCCGTGAGCGCCGCCAGCGCGTCGCCGATGCGCCAGGCGTCCCGGTCTCGGGGGCCGACGGCGTTCGAGACGGCCCGCAGCTCCAGTACGGGCACGTCGGCGCGGGCGGCGGCCTCCGCGACCCCGAAGCCCTCCATCGCCTCGACCAGCGCCCCCGGATGCGCGGCGAGCAGGGCCCCGGCGCGTTCGGCGGAGCCGGTCGCGGTGGAGACGGTCAGGACGGGGCCGGCGGCGGCGCCGGTGGCGGCCGCCACCTCCCGTACGAGCGCGGGCGGCGGGGTGAAGCGGTCCCGTCCGAAACCGAGCGCGGTGACCGGGAGGAAGCCCTCGGGGGACTCGGCGCCCAGGTCGGCGGCGACGATGTCGCTCGCCACGACCGGAGTGCCGAGCGGGGTCAGCGGGGTGAACGCCCCGCCGATGCCGGCCGAGACGACGAGGCCGTACGGGGTGGGGGCGCAGGCCAGGGCGAACGCGGTGGCCGCCGCGGCGGCGGCCGGGCCGGCACCGCCCGCCAGCACGTCGAACGCCCCGCTGCGGTGCAGCTCGGCCCCCGGCGCCGCCACCGCCTCCGGGACGCCCCCGAACGCACGCGTGACCGCGTCCCGTTCCACCGGGACAGCGGTCACGACCAGCACACGCACGGATTCAGCCTCAGGGTCGAGGACGGGGAGGACGCTCGGCGGACCGGTCCTGCCCGGCCCGGCCGGTCAGTCCTTCTTGAGCTCGAACTGCCAGATGCCCGTGAGCTTCTTGCCCTTGGTCTCCACGATGGAGATGGTCGTCTTCTCGGCGGGCTTGCCCGTCTGGCTGGCGAAGAAGGCGCTGCCGGGGATGGTCCGGTAGGTCTTGTCGTACGGCTCCTGCTCGGCCTGCTGGCCGTTGATGAAGAGCGTCCAGCCGTTCTCGGCGATCTCGGGGTCGACGCCGAAGCGGACCTTGTCGTCCATGGCGACCGTGACGGACTTCTCGGCCTTCTTGTTCAGGCAGTCCTGGACGAGGGATTCCTTGATCGCCTCCCCGTCGTTGTAGCAGGTGGCCTCGGTGTTCACCGAGTCGCTGCCGACCGTCACGGTGGCGAGCGGCGTCGGCTTGTCGCAGGCGGACAGGACAAGGAGTCCCGCGGACACGGCACCAAGAGCTACGCCGATTCGACGGCCCTTACCGGAGAAGAACGCAACGGTCATGGGCCGAAGGCTATCGGTCGCTTCCGTTCACGCCGCGCGGGGGTGCGGCGTGCCGCGCCGCGCGGCCCCCAGGAGGCCCCGTACGGAGGCCGCCGCGCCGAGCGCCAGAAGGCCCGCGGCGACCGACATGCCGAGCACCGCGTTGAGCGGCAGGGCGATCCCGATGCCGCCGCCGACCACCCAGGCCATCTGGAGCAACGTCTCCGACCGCGCGAACGCCGACGTGCGGACCTCCTCCGGCACGTCCCGCTGGATCATCGCGTCGAGCGACAGCTTGGAGAGGGCCTGGGTGAACCCGGCGACCGCGCCGAGGGCGGCGACCAGGGCGGTGGAGAAGAAGACCGTGGCCAGGACCGCGGTGCCCAGCGCCAGCCCCAGCACCGTGGCGATGATGACCTCGGGGCCGCGCGCCCTGAGCCAGGAGCCCACCGCCGTACCGCAGGCGTTGCCCGCCCCGGCCGCCACGCCGACGATGCCGAGCGAGACCGCCGCGCTCTGCCCGGCCAGCGGGTGCTCGCGCAGCAGGAAGGCCAGGAAGAAGATGAGGAAGCCGGAGAGGGCCCGGTGGGCGGCGTTGGCCTGGAGCCCGTGCAGGACGGACCCGCCGACGGACCGCAGGCCCGGTGGCCGCTCCTTGGCCGGTTTCCGCCCGTTGCCCTTCCTGTACAGGCCCGCCCGGGTGCTGCCCTTCCCGGGGGCGGGGCGCGGGGCGGGCTGCTCGTGGTGCGGGTCGATCAGCCGCGCCCGGCGCTCGCCCTTCGCGGAGTCGACCTTGGGCGGCAGGGTGAAGGCGAGGAAGGTGCCCGCGACGAAGATCGCGCAGGCCCCGTAGAGCGGCCAGGCGGAGCCGACGGTCTGGAGGCCGGCCCCGATCGGGGCCGCCACCCCCGTGGCCAGCAGCCCCGCCAGGGTGACCCGGGAGTTCGCCTTCACCAGGGAGAACCCGGGGGGCAGCAGGCGCGGCACGACCGCGCTGCGCACCACGCCGTACGCCTTCGAGCAGACCAGGACGCCCAGTGCGGCCGGATACAGCTCCAGGCCGCCCGTGGCGACCGCACCCGACATGGTGATCGCGAGCAGCGCACGGGCCAGCATCGCCCCGGCCATCGCGGCTCGGCGGCCGTGCGGCAGCCGGTCCAGCAGCGGGCCGACCACCGGGGCGAGGAGGGTGAAGGGGGCCATCGTGATGGCGAGGTAGAGCGCGACCCGGCCGCGCGCCTCGTCCGTGGGGACGGAGAAGAAGACCGTGGAGGCCAGGGCGACCGTGATCATGACGTCGCCCGCGCCGTTCACCGCGTGCAGCTCGATCAGTTTGCCGAGGCCCGACTCGCCCGCCCCGTGGGCGTGCGTCGCCTTGCGGATGGAGCGCGCCGTGCCGGTGAACGGGGCGCGCAGAGCACGCCCGGTCGCCCGTCCCGCCCTGCGGAGCGGGCCGGGGCCGTCGTGCGACCTGGTGCCAGCCACCTCGTCATAGTGCCCCAACCCCGGCAGGTTCGAACGGTGATCGGCCGCGGACTCGCACGGGGCGCTCCGGCCGACGCCCTGTCGGGGGAGCGGGGCGCCGGCGTCCGCCGGGGAACGGATACGGCACGTTTGGGACGGGCAGGTGGGCGCGGAGCGGCGGAGAGGGTAGCGTGCTTAACGCGCCACCGGCGTTTGTTCTTGGCCGCACGCTCTCCGCGATCCCGCAGAATGGATGGCAGAAGGCGCGCCCGAGGCAGGCACACCGGGTGTGGACGTCGACGCGGCCCCCAGGTCCGCTCCGCCCCGACCCGTCTGGCTTGTCCGGCCGCAACGACAATCGTCCAGCAGCTGGCGCGCTCGTGAGACTGGCGTATGGAGAGAAGCGAAGACCTGTGAGTGCTGCGACGACGACGCGAAGCCGTACGGCCCGTCCCCCCGTTCCCGACCGTCTGTGCGCCGAGGCGGTGGACCTCGCACGCGAGGCCGCCGAGGAGGCCGCCGCACCCGGTGTGGTCGGTGAGCATGTCGGCGTGGTCTCCGAGGGGGACCGCGTCGTCACGCACTACTTCGAGGCCAAGGAGCCCGGTTACCGGGGCTGGCGCTGGGCGGTGACGGTGGCGCGGGCCTCCCGCGCGAAGAACGTCACCCTGGACGAAACGGTGCTGCTGCCGGGGGCGGACGCGCTCCTCGCGCCGGAGTGGGTGCCGTGGAGCGAGCGGCTGCGCCCCGGCGACATGGGCCCCGGCGACCTGCTGCCCACCGAGGCGGAGGACCTGCGGCTGGAGCCCGGCTGGAGCGGCGAGGACGAGCCGCCGCCGAACTCCCTGGTCTCCGAGGAGATGGCGCAGCTCGTCGACGCGGAGGACGCCGAGCTGACCGCCCGGCCGGTGGCCGCGACCAGCCGGGGTTCGATCGCCGCGGTGGCCGAGGAGCTGGGCACGCGCCGGGCGCGGGTGCTGTCCCGGTACGGGCTGATGGAGGCCGCCGACCGGTGGGACGAGGCCTTCGGCCCGCGGACGCCGATGGCGCAGGCGGCCCCGGCGACCTGTGTGAGCTGCGCGTTCCTGATCCCGATGGCGGGGTCGCTGAAGCAGGCGTTCGGGGTGTGCGCGAACGAGTTCGGCCCGGCGGACGGCCATGTGGTGTCGTTGGCGTACGGGTGCGGCGGGCACTCGGAGGCCGCGGTGATGCCCACCCCGCCGAAGCCGGCGCCGCACGCGCTGGACACGATGCGGGTGGACGCGTACACGCTGCGGGCGGAGCGGGGCGGCGGCTCGGTCCCGGACGAGCCGGACGGTTCGTCGGAGGACCTGGGCCACTCCTGATGCTCCTGACCGCCGGGGGCCCGGGCGTGCGGCGCCCGGGGACCGCCGGGGGCCGTAGGTAGCGGGATGCCGGGGCCCCGCCTGTGCGCCGCCCGCCCCGCCGGGGGTTCCGTCCTCGGACGCCGCACGCGCTTGAAACGCCCCCGGGGGTTCCGTCCTCGGACGCCGGACAGGCCGGATCGCCCTGGGCGCCGTGAGCGCCGGGCCGGCCGGAAAGGCCAGGGTCACCGAGCAGCGGGCGGGCGTCGTACGCCCTCGGTGCGGCACGCGCGGTACCTTCGGGCGCACACTGGGCCGCAGGGGCACCACGGCCTCCCCTCACCGAACGGAGTCGAGAGCGTGAGCATGAAGGCGACCGAGGGGGCCGATCCGTTCGGGACGGCACGGCTGCGGCGCGGCGTGCTCGACGCGTGGGGCGCCGGGCCCGCCCGGTTCCGGGAGGACGCCAACGCCGAGGAGGACCTCGCGCTCGGCGGCTACCGCGACCGGCTCGTCGTCGAGCTGGCCCAGAACGCCGCCGACGCCGCCGCCCGCGCCGGCGTGCCGGGCCGGCTCCGCCTCACTCTGCACCCCGCCGCCCCCGGCGACCCGGACGGACGCTGCGTCCTGGCCGCCGCCAACACCGGGGCCCCGCTCGACGCCACCGGCGTGGAGTCCCTGTCCACCCTGCGGGCCTCCGCCAAGCGCGAGGGCCACGAGTCCGCCGTGGGCCGCTTCGGCGTCGGGTTCGCCGCCGTCCTCGCGGTCAGCGACGAGCCGGCCGTCCTCGGCGTCCACGGCGGGGTCCGCTGGTCGCTGGCCGAGGCGCGCGAGCTGGCCCGCCAGGCCGCCGTGGGCTCCCCCGGCCTCGGTGACGAACTGCGCCGCCGCGACGGGCACGTACCGCTGCTGCGGCTGCCGCTGCCCGCCGAGGGCTCGGCACCCCAGGGGTACGACACCGTCGTCGTGCTGCCGCTGCGCGACGGCACCGCCGAGGACCTGGCGACCCGGCTGCTGGCCGCCGTGGACGACGCGCTGCTGCTCACGCTGCCCGGCCTGGACGAGGTCGTCGTCGAGACCCCGGACGGGACGCGGACCCTGACCCGCTCGGTCCACGGCCCGTACACGCACATCGACGACTCCGCGCGCGGCCTGAACCGCTGGCGCACCGTCTTCCGCCACGGGCCCGTCGGGCCCGCCCTGCTCGCCGACCGCCCGGTCGAGGAGCGGCTGCGCCCGCACTGGTCGGTGACCTGGGCGGTCCCGGTCGACGAGGAGGGCGCCCCGCTCCGCCCCCGTACGACCCCCGTCGTGCACGCCCCGACGCCGACCGACGAACCCCTCGGCGTCCCCGCCCTGCTCATCGCCTCCTTCCCGCTGGACACCGCCCGCAGGCACCCCGCGCCGGGGCCGCTCACCGACTTCCTGGTGGAGCGGGCGGCCGACGCCTACGCCGAGCTGCTGGGCGGCTGGCGGCCGGTGTCGACCGGGACCATCGACCTGGTGCCCGGCCGGCTCGGCAAGGGCGCCCTCGACGGGGCCCTGCGCGCGGCGGTCCTGGACCGGCTGCCCCGGGTCGCGTTCCTGGAGCCCGCCGCCCCCCGCGACCCCGAGGCCGACCGGGAGGGCTGGGCGGGCGACTGGGAACAGGACCGCGACCGGGTGGAGGAGACCGCCTCCGCCCTGCGGCCCGTGGAGGCCGAGGTCGTCGAAGGCGTCGGGGCCGAGACCGTACGGGTGCTCGCCGAGGTGCTGCCCTGCCTGCTGCCCGCCGGACTGGAGCGGCGCACCGAACTGCGCACCCTCGGGGTGGCCCGCGTCCCGCTGACCGAGGCGATCGACCGCCTCGCCGGACTGGAGCGCGACCCCGCCTGGTGGCGCCGGCTCTACGACAGCCTGGCGGGCACCGACCCCGACCGGCTCACCGGCCTCCCCGTCCCGCTGGCGGGCGACCCGGAGGACGAGCGGACGGGCCGCCCGCCGCGCACCGTGATCGGGCCGCGCCAGATCCTGCTGCCCCTCCCGGACGCGCTCACCGGCCCCCTGCTCGCCCGGCTCTCCCGGCTCGGCCTCAAGGTCGCCCACCCGGACGCCGCCCACCCCCTGCTGGAGAAGCTCGGAGCCCTGCCCGCCACCCCCCGCGCCGTACTGACGACGCCTCAGGTGCGGGCGGCCGTCGCGGGATCGCTCGACGCGGGCGAGATCTGGGACGAGGACGCGCTCGACGCCGACGAGCTGGCGGAGACCGTCCTCACCCTGGTGCGCGACGCCGAACTCGGCCCCGGCGACGAGCCCTGGCTCGGTGCGCTCGCCCTCCCCGACGAGGACGGCGAACCGACTCCGGCGGGTGAACTCGTCCTGCCCGCAAGCCCGTTCGCGCAGGTCATGCGCGAGGGCGAACTGGGGTTCGTCGACCAGGAGCTGGCCGACCGATGGGGCGAAGGCCCGCTCACCGCCTGCGGGGTGCTCGCCACCTTCGCTCTCGTGCGGGCCACCGACGTCGTCCTCGACCCGGACGAACTGGAGCCCCGCGACGGCGACTTCGCCGAACCCGACGACGCCGGACTGCTGGACGCCGTCGACGTGTGGTGCGAGGACCTGCTCGACCAGCTGCCCGAGACCCCGGTGCCGCCCGTCGCCACCGAGCTCGTCGCCGTACGGGACCTGGACCTGGTGGACGACGACGCCTGGCCGCAGGCGCTCGCGCTGCTGGCGCAGCCGCCGTTGCGCGACGCGCTGACCCAGCCGGTACGGGTGCTCCTCCCGGACGGCACCACGCAGTCCGTGCGCCCGTACACCGCGTGGTGGCTGCGCGACCACCCCGTGCTGGACGGCCGCCGCCCGGCCGGACTGCGCGCCGCGGGCGGCGACCCCCGGCTGGCCGGGTTGTACGACGCGGTGGACGCCACCGGCTTCGAGGACACCGAGGTGCTGCGGGCCCTCGGCGTGCGGACCTCGGTGGACGCCCTCCTGGACGAGCCGGGCGGCGCGGCCGAACTGCTGGGCCGCCTCGCCGACGAGGACCGCCCCGTCACCCCCGTACACCTGCACGCGCTCTACACGGCGCTGGCCGGACTGGACCCGGACCGGGTGACGCTGCCGGACGAGCTGCGGGCGGTGGTGGACGGCGAGGTGACCGTGGTCGACGCGGCCGACGCCGTGATCGCGGACGCCCCCGACGTGCTGCCGCTCGCCGAGGGCCTGCCCCTGCTCCCGGTCGCCCCGTCCCACGCCGCCGACCTGGCCGACCTGCTCCAGGTGCGCCGCCTCGGGGAGACGGTCGAGGCGGACGTCACCAGTGAGGGCGAGGAGCACCGCGTACCGGAGTCCGTCCGCGTCCTGCTCGGCGCCCGCACCCCGGACACGTACGTCGAGCACGCCGAACTGCGCGCGGGCGGCGTCGAACTGGACTGGCGCCGCACCCCGGACGGCACCGTCCACGCCGCCACCCTGGAAGGCGTCGCGGCCGGCCTGGCCTGGGCGGCGGGCCAGTGGCCCCGCCGCTTCGAGGTCGCGGCCCTGCTGGAGGACCCGTCCCGGACGGAGGAACTGGCCCGGGACCGCTGGTTCGACTGACCGGCCGCCGGGAGGGGGCCGGGGCCGGGCGGGACGTGGATCAGGGACTTCACAGAAAAGTCATGGACGTGTACAACCGTTCACCTGGTTCGCATGTCTGTTCCAGTGAGCCAAGAGGCTCATGGATCAGATGGGCCCCGCCGGGCTGACGACGCAAGCGCGCCCCGGGGCCCCTTCTCCACTTGGGGACACATGCGTATTCGTGCCACCGTGGCCGCCGTCACCGGCGCCCTGGCCCTTTCCGCTTTCGCAGTACCGGCCGCTCAGGCCGATGACGGTCGCTCCTGGAACCCGGAGAGCGGCTTCACCGCCATCCAGCCCTCGGCCGGGGAGAAGTCGCAGCGCGCCTTCGCCGCCACCGAGTACGGCAACGGCACGATCACCTCGGCGGTCGTCAACGGCGGCAAGCCGATTCCGGTCGGCACCAAGTCGAAGCAGACGGTGCCTTACACCGTGACGGCCACCGACGACTCCGGCATCGCCGGGGCCGCCGCGTTCATCTGGATCGGCTCGTCCCTCGACGACGAGGACAGCTTCGGCTTCGACCCGAACGAGAAGTCGATCTCCTGCAAGGTGGTCAACGCCACCACCACGACCTGCAAGGGCACCATCACCCTCGACCCCGCCTTCCTGATCAACTCGGACGCGACCTGGTGGCGCGTCGGCGCCGTCGCCGTCGCCAACGACGAAGAGGAGGTCTTGCGGGAGACCGCCTCCAAGGTCCGCGTCCAGCGGTTCTCCAAGCTGACCGTGAACGCCTCGCCGGAGCCGGTGAAGAAGGGCAAGACCATCACGGTCACCGGCAAGCTGACCCGTGCGAACTGGGAGACCGGCACGTACAAGGGCTACAGCGGCCAGTCCGTGAAGCTCCAGTTCAAGAAGAAGGGCGCCACGAGCTACACGACGGTCAAGACCGTCAAGACCAGCTCGACCGGCACCCTGAAGACCACCGTCAAGGCCTCGGCCGACGGCACGTGGCGCTACAGCTTCGCCGGCACGCCGAGCACCCCGGCGGTCTCGGCCAAGGGCGACTACCTCGACGTGAAGTAGTACCGGCTTACGGAAGCCCCCGGGAGGACGACCGTCCTCCCGGGGGCTTCCCGCTGTCCGCGGCCTACGCCCCGAAGCGCCGCCCCACCCAGCGCCAGACGAACTCCAGCAGGACGGCCGCCGCCGCCGCGACGCCGACCGCCGCCCACGGCATCACCGAGCCCACCAGCTTCAGCGCGAAGAAGTCCTGGAGCCACGGCACCACGAGCACGATCAGGAAGCCGAGCCCCATCGCCGCCACCAGGGCCACGCGCCACCAGGTGTAGGGGCGGGCGATGATCGCCAGGACGTACATCGAGACCAGGAAGAGCGTCAGCGTCGCCGCGCTCGTCTCGGCCTCCAGCGCGCCCGCCCCGGAGTAGTGGTGGCGGGCCAGCAGGTACGTGGCGAAGGTGGACGCCGCCGCGAGGACGCCCGAGGGGATCGCGTACCGCATGACGCGTCGTACGAAGTGGGGCTGGGCGCGCTCCTTGTTCGGCGCGAGGGCCAGGAAGAACGCCGGGACGCCGATGGTCAGCGTCGACAGCAGGGTCAGGTGCCTCGGCAGGAACGGGTACTCCACCTGGGTGCAGACCACCAGGATCGCCAGCAGCACCGAGTAGACCGTCTTCGTCAGGAAGAGCGTCGCGACCCGGGTGATGTTGCCGATCACCCGGCGGCCCTCGGCCACCACCGAGGGCAGCGTCGCGAAGCTGTTGTTCAGCAGGACGATCTGCGCCACCGCGCGCGTCGCCTCCGAGCCCGAGCCCATCGAGACGCCGATGTCCGCGTCCTTGAGCGCGAGGACGTCGTTCACCCCGTCGCCGGTCATCGCGACCGTGTGGCCGCGCGACTGGAGGGCGGCCACCATCTCCCGCTTCTGCTGCGGGGTGACCCGCCCGAAGACCGCGTTCCGCTCCACGGCCGAGGCCATCTCGTCCGGGTCGCTCGGCAGCCGGCGGGCGTCCAGCGTGTTCTCCGCGCCCGCGAGGCCCAGCTTCCCGGCGACCGCGCCGACCGAGACCGCGTTGTCCCCGGAGATGACCTTGGCGGCCACGTGCTGGTCCGCGAAGTACGCGAGGGTGTCGCCCGCGTCCGGGCGCAGCCGCTGCTCCAGGACGACCAGGGCGGTGGGGGAGGCTTCGGCGGCCGCTCCGGGGGCGTCCAGCTCGCCGCCCGGGACACGGGCCAGCAGTAGCACCCGCAGGCCCTGCTCGTTGAGCTGTTCGATCTGTCCGAGGACCGGGTCGCCCTCGGACAGCAGGACGTCGGGGGCGCCGAGCAGCCAGGCGGAGGGCGTTCCGTCCGCCTCGGTGAACGCCGCGCCGCTGTACTTGCGCGCCGAGGAGAACGGCAGCGCGTCGGTGACCGTCCACGCCTCCGCGCCGCCGGTCCCCTTGGTGCCGCCTTCCGCGCCGCCGGTCCCCGCGGTGCCGCTCTCCGCGCCGCCGCCGTCCGCGTTTCCGCCGTCCGCCGGGTACGCGTCGACGATGGCCTGGAGGCTGGCGTTGGGCCGGGGGTCCGAGGAGCCGAAGGCCCGCAGCACCCGCTGGACGTACGCCTCGTCGCCCCCGTTCAGCGGCCGGACCTCGCTGACGTCCATGCCGCCCTCGGTGAGCGTGCCCGTCTTGTCCAGGCAGACCACGTCCACCCGGGCGAGCCCCTCGATGGCGGGCAGCTCCTGCACCAGGCACTGCTTGCGGCCGAGCCGGACGACCCCGATGGCGAAGGCCACCGACGTCAGCAGGACCAGCCCCTCGGGGATCATCGGGACGATGCCGCCGACGGTCCGGGCGACGGAGTCCTTGAAGTCGGTGTCCTTCACGACGAGCTGGCTGAGGATCAGCCCGATCGCCGTCGGAACCATCATCCAGGTGACGTACTTCAGGATCGTGCTGATGCCGCTGCGCAGCTCGGAGTGGACGAGCGTGAAGCGCGACGCCTCCTCCGCGAGCTGCGCCGCGTACGCCTCGCGGCCCACCTTGGTCGCGGTGAACGCCCCGCCGCCCGCGACGACGAAGCTGCCGGACATCACCTGGTCGCCGGGCCGCTTGACCACCGGGTCGGCCTCGCCGGTGAGCAGCGACTCGTCGATCTCCAGACTGTCGGCCTCCGCGACCGTGCCGTCCACGACGACCTTGTCGCCCGGGCCCAGCTCGACCAGGTCGCCGAGGACGATCTCGGAGGTGGAGATCTCGGCGGCCACCCCGTCACGGCGCACGGTCGGCTTCGCCTCACCGATCACCGCGAGGCTGTCCAGGGTCTTCTTGGCGCGCCACTCCTGGATGATGCCGATGCCGGTGTTGGCGACGATCACGAAACCGAAGAGGCTGTCCTGGATCGGCGCGACGAACAGCATGATCACCCAGAGCACGCCGATGATCAGGTTGAACCGGGTGAGGACGTTGGCCCGGACGATCTCGGTGACCGAGCGGGAGGAGCGCACGGGGACGTCGTTGACCTCGCCGCGCGCGACCCGTTCGGCGACCTCGGCGGCGCTCAGCCCCGTGGGCCGGTGGGCCGGCGGCGGCGGGTCCACGGGGTGGACGGGATCGAGTTCCGCCCCCGCGTCGATCTTGGCCTGCCGCGAGGCCGGGGAGTTCCGGGAGGGCCGGGAGGTGCCGGGGGAGTGCTCCCCGGGGCCGGGGGTCTGTCCTCCGGAGGAATCGAGTGCCCGCTGCGTCATGGCTCCGACGTTACGGGCGTCCCCGGGGAACCACCCACCGGGAGGGGTGAAGATCCGACCACGGGAGGACGAAGTCGGGCCTGTGGTCGTACGGGGGTGAGCGTGCCCCGGTCAAGGCGCCGGGTACGCCCGGGCGCCGTGGGCGGCCGAACCGGCGGGAGCGTCCCCGCGCGCGCCTCGGCCGAGCCGACCGGGTGCCCTGCGTGCCTCGGCCGAGCCGGCCGGGTGCCCTGCGTGCCTCGGCCGAGCCGGTCGGGTGTCCTGGGCGCCTCCGCCGCATCGGTCGGGGCCACCGGCGCGCCTCCGCCGCATCGGTCGGGACGCCCTGGGTGCCTCAGCCGAGCCGGTCGGGGCGGCCCGTCCGGCCGATGCCCAGCGCGCTGCCCTCGGCCTCCGCCCCGGCGGCGTCCTTCGCCGCGGCCCGGGCAGCGTGCCGTTTGAGGGCGGCGTCGCGCCCCCGCACGTACCAGATGCCGATCAGGCCGAGTCCGGCGCCGGCCAGCGGGGTCCACACCCACCACGTGTGGCCGCGGTCGGCGAACCAGCCGTAGAAGGGGAGCTGGACGAGGAAGAGGACGAACCAGAGGATCGTGCCGCCGACGACGGTGGCGACGACCGGGCCCTCCAGGGGTTCGGGTGCCTCGTGCTTCGGGGTCCACTTCTCCATGCCCTCAGTGTATGGGGCGGGCCCGCAGGCCCTCCGCTCGGCGGACCCGAGCCCCGGGGAGGCCGCGGGAAGGCGCCCGGGCCCCGGCGGCGCCAGGGGTCTACGCGCGGAGATAGCGATCTTCGCTTGATGTATTCATACTGAATCTGCTTTGGGTTGGCTCGAATTCTTCGTCTGAACATCCAAATTCGGTCACCTTTCGTCCCTTTGTTTCCCCCTGGTAGCGCCCCGCCTTACCTCCCTACGTACGACTGAGGTCACCCATGCCCCCCTCGGCCACCGCTCAGGTCGACTCCCCGCCCCCGTCGGCTCCGCAGTCCCAGGGCAGCCTGGACCGGTTCTTCAAGATCTCCGAGCGGGGGTCCACCGTCGCCCGGGAGTTCCGCGGCGGGTTCGCCACGTTCTTCGCGATGGCGTACATCATCGTGCTCAACCCGATCATCCTGGGCAGCGCGAAGGACATGTACGGTCACCAGCTCGACAACGGGCAGCTGGTCACCGCCACGGTGCTCTCCGCCGCCTTCTCCACGCTGCTGATGGGCGTCATCGGCAACGTGCCGATCGCGCTCGCCGCCGGCCTCGGCGTCAACACCGTCGTCGCGCTCCAGCTCGCCCCCCGGATGAGCTGGCCCGACGCGATGGGCATGGTCGTCCTCGCGGGCATCGTGGTGATGCTGCTGGTCGCCACCGGGCTGCGGGAACGCGTGATGAACGCCGTGCCCAAATCGCTCCGCAAGGGCATCGCGATCGGTATCGGCCTCTTCATCCTGCTGATCGGCCTGGTCGACTCGGGCTTCGTCTCGCGCATGCCGGACGCCGCGCACACCACCGTGCCGCTCCAGCTCGGCGGCGACGGCCACCTCAACGGCTGGCCGGTGCTGGTCTTCGTGCTCGGCACGCTGCTCACCCTCGCGCTGATCGTGCGCAAGGTGCCCGGCGCGATCCTCATCTCCATCGTCGCGATGACGGTCGTCGCCGTGGTCATCGACGCGATCGCCGGCCTGCCCGAGGGGGCCTGGGGCCTGACGACGCCCTCGTGGCCGGGCAGCCCGGTCTCCACGCCGGACTTCGGCCTCCTCGGCCAGGTCAGTCTGTTCGGCGGCTTCGAGAAGGTCGGCGTCCTGACGGGCGTCCTGTTCGTCTTCACCGTGCTGCTGTCCTGCTTCTTCGACGCGATGGGCACCATCCTGGGCGTCGGGGACGAGGCGAAGCTGATGGACCGGGACGGCAACTTCCCCGGCATCAACAAGGTGCTGCTCGTGGACGGCGTCGCGGTCGCCGCGGGCGGCGCCAGCTCCTCCTCCGCCACCACGTGCTTCGTGGAGTCCACCGCGGGCGTCGGCGAGGGCGCCCGGACCGGGCTGGCGAGCGTGGTGACCGGCCTGCTCTTCTCGGTGGCGCTGTTCCTCACGCCGCTGGCGACCATGGTCCCGTCGCAGGCGGCCACGCCCGCCCTGCTGGCGGTCGGCTTCCTGATCATCGCGGGCTCGGTGCGGGACATCGACTGGAGCGACCACACGCTCGCGATCCCGGCGTTCCTCGCGATGCTGATGATGCCGTTCACGTACTCGATCACCAACGGCATCGGCATCGGCTTCATCGCCTTCGCCGTGCTGCGGCTGGCGGCCGGCCGCGGCCGTGAGGTCCCGGTGGCCATGTACGCGGTGGCGGCGGTGTTCGTCTTCTACTACGCGATGCCGGCGCTCGGCCTCACGTGACCCGGGGCGTCGCCCTCATCGGGTGACCGGTGGAGCCACCCCCCGTCACGTGACCGGCGGTGTCACCCCCATCACGCGGGCCGCGGCGTCGTCCACCCCGCCGGCCGGGGGCGTCACGCCCCCGCCGGAGTCGCCGTAGAACTTCTCCGTCTCCTCGACGGCCGCGGTGAAGCGTTCGTCGAAGTCGTCGCGAATGAGCGTCCGGACCACGTAGTCCTGGACGCTCATTCCGCGTTTGGCGGCGTGCTGCCGGAGCCGGTCGAGCAGCTCACTGTCTATCCGCAGGCTGAGTACTGTCGATCCCATGCCCAGCAGGGTCGCCGCCCCGGAGTGTTTCCCGCGTCACTTTCCGCTCCGAACTCACTCGTTCGGGTGAGCAGATTTCCGCACCTGCACTACCGGGTGGTATTTAGGTAGGGTAATGAGTTACGCTAACAAACATGCCTGACCTGATCCACGACGGTGACAGTGCCGCCGCCGTGAGCTCCCTCCGCTCCGCCGTGATGCTGCTGGGCCGCCGCCTCAAGCACCAGCGGGTCGACGAGTCGCTGAGCCCCACCGAGATGTCGGTGCTCGGCACCCTCGCCCGCTGCGGCTCGGCCACCCCCGGCGAGCTGGCCCGCAAGGAGCACGTCCAGCCTCCGTCGATGACCCGCATCGTCGCGCTGCTGGAAGCGAAGGGCCTGGTCAGGCTGGAACCGCACCCCGATGACCGTCGGCAGAAGATGGTCAGCCAGACCGAGCAGGCCGAGGCCATGCTCGCGGAGAGCCGCACCAAGCGGAACGCCTGGCTGACCCACCTCGCCGAGGGCCTGGACGAGGACGAGTGGGAGACGCTTCGGGCCGCCGCGCCCGTGTTGGAGAAGCTCGCCCACCTGTGATCCCACGGGCGCGACGACGGTGACCCGCCGCCGGACCGGACGTACGCCGTCCGGTTGGCGCCGGGCCCCCGCCGGAGCGCCCGTCGTCACGTCCTCGTCGGACCGAACACCGTAGACGCCCGAGGAGATGAACCCTTTTGAGTACGGGATCCGGAGCAGACTCCGCCCCCGCACCGACTTCCACCCACGAGAGCACGACCGGCGGGACCTTCTCGTCGCTGAAGATCCGTAACTACCGCCTGTTCGCCACGGGCGCCGTGATCTCCAACACCGGTACCTGGATGTCCCGCATCACGCAGGACTGGCTCGTTCTGAGCCTGACGGGTTCCGCGACGGCCGTCGGCATCACCACGGCCCTCCAATTCCTTCCCATGCTGCTGTTCGGCCTGTACGGCGGCGTCATAGCCGACCGGCTCCCGAAGCGGCAGATCCTGCTCGTCAGCCAGGCCATGCTCGGCCTGTGCGGCATCGCGCTCGCCGTCCTGACCCTGACCGGGGTCGTCGAGGTCTGGCACGTCTACCTGGTCGCCTTCCTCCTCGGCATGGTGACCGTCGTCGACAACCCGGCCCGGCAGTCGTTCGTCTCCGAGATGGTCGGCCCCGCGCACCTGCGCAACGCGGTCAGCCTGAACTCGGCGAACTTCCAGTCCGCCCGGCTCATCGGCCCCGCCGTCGCGGGCGTCCTGATCACCACGGTCGGCAGCGGCTGGGCGTTCCTGCTCAACGGCCTCTCCTTCCTGGCCCCGCTCGTCGGCCTGCTGCTGATGCGTACGGACGAGCTGCACGCCTCGGTGACCGTGCCCCGCGCCAAGGGCCAGCTCCGCGAGGGCCTGCGCTACGTCCGGGGCCGCCCCGACCTGGTCTGGCCGATCGTCCTGGTCGGCTTCGTCGGCACGTTCGGCTTCAACTTCCCGATCTGGCTGACCGCCTTCGCCGACGAGATCTTCGACGGCGGCGCGGGCATGTACTCGTTCTTCAACATCCTCATGGCGGCCGGTTCGCTGGCCGGCGCGCTGCTCTCGGCCCGCCGCCGCTCCTCGCGGCTGCGGATGCTGGTGGCGGCGGGCACGGCGTTCGGGCTGCTGGAGATCGCCGCGTCCCTCTCCCCGTACGTCTGGCTGTTCTCGCTCCTGCTGGTCCCGATCGGGATGCTGGGGCTGACGACGAACATCACCGCCAACACGAGCGTCCAGATGGCCGCGGACCCGGAGATGCGGGGCCGGGTGATGAGCCTGTACATGATGGTCTTCGCCGGGGGCACGCCGGTGGGCGCCCCGATCGTCGGCTGGATCAGCGACACGTACGGCGCCCGCGTCGGCTTCGCGGCCGGCGGCGCGATCTCGGTGATCGCCGCCCTGGCCGTCGGTTTCGCCCTGGCCCGTGTCGGCGGACTCCGCCTGAAGGTGGACCTCCGCCCGGGCCGCCCGCACGTCCGCTTCGTCCCGCGCGAGCAGCTGACGACGGCGGCGTAGAGCGGCGGGCACGGCCCCGCACGCGCGAAACGCCCTCCTCCCGGTCTCCCGGGAGGAGGGCGTCCTTCGTGTGCGGGGCGTCAGTCGCGGGGGAAGGCGTCGGTCGCGAGGACGAGGCCGACGACGGTCGAGGTGAGGTCGATCGGGGTGCCGAAGTCGAGGCTCAGGACGCTGCGGTACTCGTCTTCCTTCGGGAGCGTGTGCAGGTGCCACGTGCCGGTGTACGGATCGACGATGAGGTAGACGGGGACGCCGGCCACGGCGTAGGTGGCCTTCTTGGAGCCGTAATCGTTGGCGGCCGTGCTCCTGGAGATCACCTCGGCGACGAATTCGATGTCCTGGTAGCGCCAGCGACCGTCCTCGCCCCTGACGGCGTCCGCAGCGAGCGCCGCGACGTCTGGGGCGAAGCCGTTGAGAAGGCCGGGGAAGTCGATGCGCACGTCGGTCTTCAGCTGTCGGCGTTCGTAGGTGGTGCGCAGCTGCTCCAGGATGTTGAACGTGATCTCCCAGTGCGTGTCCCGCTGCGGCGACATGTGGACGGTCCCCTCGACGATCTCGACCTTGAATCCCTCGGGGACGGGCTCAAGCCACTCGAACATCATGTCCAGGGTGCGCTCGTCGCTGGTGTCGGCCATGTCGATCCTGTCGGTGTCTACGACGGTCATCGTGCCGCTCCTCCCCGCCGCCGCACGGGCGTGCGGGCAGCCGCGTAGTCCAACGATAGGCCGGGCCCGCCGGACACGCCCGGGCCTGCGGACGCACCATGTCCGGAGCGGAGGCCGGGCGGTGGTCCGGGGCTGGCCGCAGGCCCCGGGGCCGGAGCCGTTACGCTCGAAGGGTGGACCCGAAGACCAGGAACCGCGTCATGGCGGCCGTGCTCGTGCTGATGTTCGTCGTCGTCGCCGTGGGGGCAGCCCTCGGCGGCTGACCCGGCGCGCCGCGTCGGCGGGCGGGCCGCCCGGCCCGCAGCCCCGACGCACGTGCCCGCCCGGACGTGCGTGCTTGCCTGAAGCGGCCTCGAAGGAGTTGGCTGGGGCGTCATGGAGTACACACAGCTCGGACGTACGGGACTCAAGGTCAGCCGGCTCGTCCTCGGGACGATGAACTTCGGCCCGCAGACCAACGAGTCGGACAGCCACGCGATCATGGACTCCGCGCTCGGCGCGGGCCTGAACTTCTTCGACACGGCCAACGTCTACGGCTGGGGCGAGAACAAGGGGCGCACCGAGGAGATCCTCGGTACCTGGTTCGCCCAGGGCGGCGGACGGCGCGACAAGGTGGTCCTGGCCACCAAGATGTACGGGAACATGGGCGCCGACGGTGAGGCCTGGCCCAACCACGACAAGCTCTCCGCCGCGAACATCCGGCGGGCGGTCGACGCCTCGCTCAAGCGCCTCCAGACCGACCACATCGACCTGTACCAGTTCCACCACGTCGACCGGGACACGCCGTTCGAGGAGATCTGGCAGGCGATCGACGTCCTGGTCCAGCAGGGCAAGATCCTCTACGCCGGCTCCTCGAACTTCCCCGGCTACAAGATCGCCCAGGCCAACGAGCAGGCGGCCCGCCGGGGCTCCCTCGGCCTGGTCAGCGAGCAATGCATCTACAACCTCGCCGAACGCCGCGCCGAGATGGAGGTCATCCCGGCCGCGCAGGAGTACGGACTCGGGGTCATCCCCTGGTCGCCGCTGCACGGCGGTCTGCTGGGCGGCGTCATCCGGAAGACCGCCGAGGGCGGCCGCCGCGCCTCGGGCCGCGCGGCCGACGCCCTGGCCGACCCCGCCACCCGTCAGCAGATCCAGGCGTACGAGGACCTGCTCGACAAGCACGGCCTGGAGCCCGGCGAGGCGGCCCTGGCGTGGCTGCTGACCCGCCCCGGCGTCACGGGCCCGATCGTCGGCCCGCGCACCGCCGACCAGCTGGACAGCGCCCTGCGCGCCCTGGAACTGGACCTCCCGGAGGCCGTGCTCACGGGGCTGGACGAGATCTTCCCGGGGCCGGGCCCGTCGCCGGAGGCGTTCGCCTGGTAGCGCCGCGGACGGAGAGGAAGGGGCCTCCCGCCGTCGTGGCGGGAGGCCCCTTCCGGCGCTCGTGCGCCGCCGGGGTGTCGGACCGGCGTTCCGTGCGTCGCGCCGGGGCTCAGAACGGCATGTGGCCGCGGGCGCGGCGACCGGCCGACCCGCTGCGGCCGACCGCCTTGGAGCTGCTGCGGAACGGCTTGCTGAAGAGGCGTCCCAGGACGCCGGGGGCCTTGCCGCCGGCCCGGGAGCCCGCGCCCAACGTGCGCTGGGTGCCGCGCTCCGGGTGGCGGGAGAGGCGCGGTACGAGAAAGGCGAGTACGGCGAGAACGACGCAGACGGCGACTATTCCTACGACCATCATGGCGGCTCCTTGTCCTGGTGCGGTGACGGGGCGGTGATGTGGTGGTGACGTGGTGTCCTGGAGCTGTGTCCTGGGTGGTCCGTCGTCGTGGGGTGTCGTCCGGAGGGGTGCCTGCCACGTGTGCCCCGTCCCCGGCCGCTGAATCCCGAGCGCGTCCGGGCGGCATTCCGTACACCCGTGCGGGCCGGCCCGTCTGCCCCGGGAATCCCCGGGCAGGAGATGCTGCGCCGAGCGGCAATCGACGACAAGGAGGCACCGATGACCCCGGTGGCCGAACAGTGGGGCGAGGCCCTCCGTACGCACCTGACCCTCGGCGAGACGCGGTCGCCCGTGCGGGCGGCCGCCGCGTTCTCCGCCGAGGCGGGGTTCTTCGCCGTGGCGGGGCGCGGCGACGAGGACGGCCGTCCGTACTTCAGGTCGGTGACGAGCGACCCGGACGGCGGGGGCCCGGTCGAGGGAGGCCCGGACGGCGGGGGCCCGGTCGAGGGGGGCCCGGACGACGTCGAGGCCCTGTCCACGGTGTGCGAGGAGACCGTCCATCCGAGGGGCCTGCGGATCGCGGGCGTCCTGTGGCGGCGCGAGAGCTGCGAGGCGGTGTCCGACGCCGTCACCGGGAGCGAGCTGGAGCTCGCTCTGCTGCGGGACGGCGACCGCGCCCTGTGGGTCGTGCGGGCGGAGCGGGACGTCTGCGTGTTCGTGCTGGTGGACGGGGAGGACGGGGCGAACGTGTCCGAGGCCCGGTCCCTGACGCTGGACTTCGCGTCCTTCCTGGCCGGTCAGGGGTACTGACCCCGGGTCGGCGGGGCCGGGGCGCCCGGTCGAGCCGGGGTACCCGGCCGACCCGGGGCGCCCCGGCGGGGCCCGGCCGGGCCGGGAGCACCGGCTTCGCCCCCGCCGGCCGGGGGCGGTGATCGCGTACCTCGACCGCCCCGGGACGGTGATCGTGCGCCCCGGCCGCTCAGGGGTGCTGATCGTGCACGCCGGCCGCTCAGGGGAGCTGATCGCGTCCCCCGGCCGCTCAGGGGTGGTGCTCGCGGGCGCCGCTCGCCGGGTCGTTCGGCGCGCTGTACGCCTCCGGCTCCGGGCGGTCGTCGGCCAGTTCGGGTTCGAGCCCTTCCGACACCTCCGCAGGGGGGCGGCCCGCATCCCTCCGCCACGCCGCGAAGGCCCAGCCGGTCAGGACGACGACCGCCCCGCCCAGCAGCCACCCGCCGACGACGTCGCTGAACCAGTGGACGCCGAGGGCGACCCTGGTGAACCCGACGCCCAGGACGGAGACCCCCGCCGCCGCCCAGCACGGCCCGCGCCACCCGCGCGGGACCAGCGGCAGCAGGACCAGCAGGAGGACGGCGCACGACGTGACGGCCGTCATCGCGTGGCCCGAGGGGAACGAGTAGCCGGGCGCGTGGGCCACCGGGTCCGGCAGCGAGGGCCTGGCCCGCTCCACCGCGACCTTGGCGAGCACCCCGATCAGCGCGCCGCCGATCGCGGTGGCCGCCGCCCACGCCGCGAGCCGCCACGCCCGCCGGTACAGCAGCCACCCGGTGAGCAGCGCCACCGCCGTACGCAGCGTCGCGGGATCCCACACCCAGTCCGAGAGGACGCGCAGCGTCGCCGTCCACGCCGGATGGTCCAGCGCCACCGCGTGCAGCCGCTGTGCCGCACCCGCGTCCACGCGCCGCAGCGGCGGCCACGCCCCCTCGACGAGGACCGCCAGCAGCGCGAACGGGACCGCGGCGGCCGCGCCGGCCGCGAGCGCGGCCGCCAGCCGCACGCCGAAGCGGCGGTCCGCACGACGGGTCCGGTTCGGTCCGGCGGGGGGTGGTTCGGCAGGGCCGGGCCCGGCGGGGGGTGGTTCGGCGGTGGGTCGTGGCACGTCATGCTCCGGGGTCGGGGGTGATCGGTCCGGGCCGGCGGGCCCGGACGGCCTCCAGCTGGGCGGCGAAGGCCAGCCCGACGAAGAGGGCTATGGAGGTGAGGTAGGCCCACAGGAGCAGCGACATGAACGCGCTCAGGGGCCCGTAGACGGTGTCGAAGGAGCCGCTGATCCCGAGGTAGAGGCTCAGGAGCCAGGTCAGCACCGTCCACAGGGCGAGGTAGACGGCCGCTCCGAAGGCCAGCCACGTGTAACCCGGCTGTTTGCGGCGCGGGGAGCGGCGGAAGACCGCGCTCGCGGCGATGAGCGCGAGCAGGAAGCCCACGGGCAGACGGAGCAGGTCCCCGGCCTCCCGGGCCGTGTCCCCCAGCCCGTACACGGAGGTGACGGCCGCGACGAGCTCCCCGCCCGCCACCATCATCACGGAGCCGATGCCGAGCGGGATGCCGGCGCTCAGGGCCATCACCAGTCCGCGCAGGTACTTGCGGTGGAAGACGCGGTCCCGCTCCACGCCGTAGATCCGGTTGGCTCCGCGCTCTATCTGGCACATCGCGGTGGTGACGTTGGCGAGGGAGAAGGCGAGCCCCAGCCAGAGGGCGATCTCGGGGCCGTCGCCGTCGCTCCGCCGGTGGCGGCTCAGCGCGTCGTCCACCACGTCGGCGCTCGGGCCCTCGCTGAGGCCGCGGATGGTGAGTTCGGCGATCCTGCCCACGCTCTCGGTGTGCAGCTCGGCCGACAGCCCGACGAAGGCGATCACCAGGGGAACGGTCGCCAGGATCGTCTGGAGGGCCAGCGCGCGGGCGTGGCTGAAGCCGTCGGCGTACCGGAAGCGGGTGAAGGCGTCCCGCATCAGGGCCCAGCGGCCGTACCGGCGCAGGGCCGCGAACGCCTCGTCGCCGGAGAGTTCGTCCCCGCTCATGTCACGGGTCACCGGAACCCGGGTCGCCGTCCCCATCAGCGTCCCCGCCCCGGGAGCATGACGGTCAGCGCGCCGGGCCGGACCTCTGCGGCGAGGCGCAGGCCGGGTCCCACCGGGTCGCCGTCCACCTCGCGCGGCTGGGGCCGGGTGAAGGACAGTTCGGCGCGGCGGAAGGTGTGGAACTCCACCGGCCGCCCCTCGCCCGCACCCCGGCCGCCGCCCAGCAGCACTCCCGCCGCGCGCAGCCAGCCGCCCATGCCCCTCGGGTCGAAGACCGCGAGATCCAGCAGCCCGTCGTCGGGCCGGGCGGCGGGGACCGGCGCCGCGCCCGCCTGGACGGCCCCGACGTTGGCGAGGAGGACCATCCGGGCGGTGCGGTGCAGCTCCGGCCCGCCGTCCAGGCGGACGGTCAGCCGCATCCGGGGCGCGCGCAGCGCCTTCACCCCGGCCAGGACGTACGCGGGCCAGCCCAGGGCCGACTTGGCGCGGTCGGACGTCTCCTCCAGCATCGCCGCGTCCAGCCCCGCCCCGGCCATCGCCGTGAAGTGGACGGCGGGGAACCCGTCGCCCTCGACCCGGCCCAGGTCCAGGGCGCGGGGCTCCCCGGCCAGCCCCGCCGCCAGGGCCTCGGCGGGGGCGAGGGGCAGGCCCAGGTTGCGGACCAGCAGATTGCCGGTGCCGCACGGTACGAGGACCAGCGGGACGCCCGTGCCGGCCAGGGCGTCCGCCACCGCGCGGACCGTGCCGTCGCCGCCGCAGACCACGATCAGCTCGGCCCCGGCGCGCAGGGCCTCGGCCGTCCGGCCGCCGCCGGGGTCCTGCACGGTGGTCTCGACGAACGGGGCGTCGCGGTAACCGTGTTGGGCGAGGACCAGCCTCAGCCGCTCCCTGGTGGCCCGGTCGGTCACGGTCGGGTTGACGATGACGGTGGCGTGCTTCCGCGCGGGGGCGGGCCGGTGCCCGGCGGCGGCCACGGCGATGTCCAGGGCGTCGGCGGGGGGCCGGGCCGCCCAGGAGTGCCCGGGGAGCACGGCCCGTCCCACGACGAGCAGGGACAGCGTGCCGTTGGCCAGCCCTCCCGCCACGTCGGTGGGGTGGTGCATGCCCCGGTACAGCCGTGCCAGCCCCACGAGGAGCGGAAGGAGCAGCAACAGGGCGGCCAGCGGCCTGCGCCAGGAGGTGCGTACCCGGGACAGGGCCAGGACGGCGAGACCGGCGTACAGGGCGGTGGCCGCTCCGGTGTGCCCGGAGGTGTAGCTGGAGGTGGGCGGGGAGCCGTCCAGGCGCTCCAGATCCGGGCGTGCCCGGTCCACGCAGGCGGTGATCAGGACGAACACCGCCGACTGGAGCGCCACCGCCGCGGAGAGGAAGACGGCCTCGCGCCACCGGGGCAGCCGGGGCGTCAGGACCAGCGCCAGGCAGACGAGGGAGGTGAGGCCGACCACGGTGGCGGTGTCCCCGAGGGCGGAGACGACCGTGGAGAGCGCGTCGAGCGCGCCGGTGCGGGCGTCTGCGAGGGCCTCGACGACCGCGTCCTCCGCCGTCACCGGCCACAGGCCCCGGGCCGGCCCGGTGATCAGCAGGCCGGCGCCGACCATGAAGGCTGCCTGGCAGACGGCGAAGGCGGCGACGCGGGCCGCCGCACGGCCGGCACCGCTGGTGAGGGCGGGGGAGCGGCCGGGCCGCCGGGGGCGGGGCGCGCCCCGGCCACCGGTCTCTCCCGGTTCCCGCGTACCGCGCGGCTCTCTTCTCGTAACGGTGGTGTCCATCGGGTTCCCCCGTCTGCTCCGCCCGGTGGCGGCTCGCGGGAGCCTGTTCTCCCCCGGCGTTTCGCCGTATGCCCTCTCGTGCGCGGGTCAGGCTTCCCGGTGGCGTACGCGGTCCGGCTGTGCGGTGGCACGGGCGGTCGGGCGGGCGGTCGGACGCGTCCGGTACGGCGGCGGGTCGGGAGGCCGGCGGGACGGAGGGCCAACGGGCCGGCGGGTCGGCAGGCCGAGGGGCCGGGGGTCGGCGGGTCGGCGGGCCGGGGGTTGGCGGGTCGGCGGGTCCGCGGGGTGGCGGACCGGGGGCTCCGGGCTGCCGGATCACCGGGGGTCAGGGTCCGGAGAGCGGCACGGCCGCGGTGATGGACCGGCCCCCCTCGGGCAGCCGCACGACGTCGACGTGGTCGGCGAGGTGGTGGACCAACCACCAGCCCATTCCCTCCAGCCCGCCGCGCCGCGGGTCCGGGGCGACGGGGGAGGCGGGCAGGACGTCGTCGCAGGGGTCGGTGACGCTGATGGTGATCTCGCCGCAGTTCAGTGTGCAGACGAGGAAGCAGTCCCGGGAGACGTCCGCCCGGTGGTGGAGCACATGGCCGACGAGCTCGGAGGCGACGATCACGGCGTCCCACACACCGTCCTGATGGGCCGTCCGGTAGCGGGCGTCGGGCGCGCAGCGCAGGGGGTAGAGGGCGAACTCCACCTCTTGGCGCGCCTCGGCGGCCGTCCTCGGCCGGCATACGGGGCTTCCCCTGTCGGCTCCCTCGTTCTCCACGAGCCGACTCCTTTCGTACGGTACGGGTCAGAGGGCCCGCGGCTTCGGAATGGCCGGACGCGCAGCCGTCGTGCGCGGGTCCGCCATGGACCGGCCCGTCGTGCGCGGGCCCGTCCTGGGTGGGGCGGGGGCGCCCGACGCCGCCTCCTCCTCGGCCGCCGACCTCCGCAGGATCGTGTCGGCGGCGAGCAGGGCGTCGTGGACGGTACGGGTGCCGGTACTCACACAGAGCGTGTACGTCACGTCCTCCAGGCTCCGCTGCAGTTCGTAGTCGGAGTCCTGGGAGTGGCGCAGCTGCAACTCGTTGTAGCGGGCCAGCAGGGTCCGCATGGCGTTCGGGCTCGGGATCAGCATCGTGTCCTCACCAGCCGTCGCAGGGGCGATGTGGCACACCTTGTGCCCAGGGCGCCCCCTGCCATGTCTTCTTCCTGCGGCCGTTTTCGGGGGGAATGGTCCGCACGGGTGACCCGGGGCTCGAAGAGGGCGAGCGGGCCGGGGACGACGCCTGCCGGACAGAGCACGAGACCCGCCGGACAGAGCACGAGACCCGCCGGGCCGAGGGCGGTGCCCGCCGGGCCGAGGGCGGTGCCCGCCGGGCCGAGGAGAAGGCCGAGGAGGCCCTGAACGACCGACGCCCTCCTCACCTTGCGTCGCCGGGCCCCGCGGAGGCGAACTCCGCGGGGCCCGGCGGCGACCCGCCCCGGCCGTTGGCCGGGCCCGGCGCCCCGGGCCCGGGCAGCCGACTCACCCCGCGAACCCGTCCAGCGCCTCCAGTACCGCGCGCCGGGTCTTCGGGCCGCCCATGTGGCCCGCGTTGTCGATGACCGTCAGGCGGGCGTCCGGCCAGGCGCGGTCGAGTTCCCAGGCGGTGACCAGGGGGCCGGCCAGATCGAAGCGGCCGTGGATCAGGACGGCGGGGATGCCGGTCAGGCGGTGGGCTCGGGCGAGGAGTTGGCCCTCCTCCAGCCAGGCCCCGTGGGCGAAGTAGTGGGCGCAGATCCGGACGAAAGCCTGCTGGTCGCGGTCCGGGCGGCCGCTGTACGGGGGCGGGCCCGTGATCGCCTCCATCGAGACCACCGCGTCCTCCCAGGCACACCAGTCCGCCGTGGCCTTCTCCCGTACGGCGGCGTCCTCGCTCTCCATGCGGCGGGCGTACGCGGCGACCAGGCCGGCGGGGTCGCTCGTCTCGGGAACGCCCGCGCGGAAGGCGTCCCACGCCTCGGGGAAGAGGTGGCCGACGCCCCGGTAGAGCCAGTCGATCTCGCTGCGGCGGGTCGTCGTCACCGAGGGGATGACCACCTCCGTGACCCGCTCCGGGTACTCCTCCGCGTACGCCAGAATCAGCGTCGATCCCCACGAGCCCCCGTACAGAAGCCACTTGTCGATGTCCAGATGCTCCCGCAGGCGCTCCATGTCGGCGATCAGGTGGGCCGTCGTGTTGTACGCCATGTCCGTCGCCGGATCGCTCGCGTGCGGGGTCGAGCGCCCGCAGCCCCGTTGGTCGAAGAGGACCACCCGGTAACGGTCCGGGTCGAAGTACTGCCGGGAGCGGGGGGTGCTCCCCGAGCCGGGGCCGCCGTGCACCACGAGGGCGGGTTTGCCGTCCGGGTTGCCGCACGCCTCCCAGTACACGAGGTTGCCGTCCCCGACGTCCAGCATGCCGCTCTCGTAGGGTTCGATCGGCGGGTACGGGTCGTTCGGCTCGCGACGCACGGCGGCCTCCCTCTCGGTGTGGTGGGCGGTGGGGGAGGGGCCACGTTACGCGGATGCGCCGAGCGGAGGCATCCCCTACGGTTCCGGGCATGCCGGTACGCATCGATCTCACCCTGGACTGCTCCGACGCCCAACTCCTCGCCGCCTTCTGGAAGTCGGCCCTGGGGTACGTGGACCAGCCCCCGCCGCCCCCGTTCGCGACCCGGGAGGAGTGGCTCGCCCAGTTCGAGCTTCCGGAGGGCGAGACGGTGGACGACGGAGCGTGGCTCTGCGACCCCGAGGGCGTCGGCCCCCGGCTCTCCATCCTCAAGGTGCCCGAGCCGAAGACGGCCAAGAACCGGTTGCACATCGACGTGCGGATCGCGGGCCACGGCACCCCCGCCGAACGGTGGGCCCGTATCCGGGCGGAGGCCGCGCGGTTGGTGGCGGCGGGCGGGTCCGTGGTGGCGGAGGTCGATAAGCACCATGTGGTGATGGCCGACCCGGAGGGCAACGAGTTCTGCGTGGCGGCGGCCCCACCGGCCTCCAACTCGTAGCGCGCCAGGGGGCGTAGGACCCCAAGAAGCCGTCCGCGCCGGACCGTTTCCGCGCCCGTGCATCAGATCCGTGCACGGGCGCCCCCCGCCCAAAGGGCTTCGTGGTGGCTGTGGAACGGGCATGGACAACGGCCCGCCCCGGCGGCCTCCTCATGTGTGGGGAGGCTTCACCCCGCTGCCCCAGGGGCCGCCCGTTTCGATGGCGAGGTGGATGAACCGCGCATGCTCTGCCTGACGCATCCGGCCCTTGACGGCACGGAAGCGCTCACGAATCCGGCCGGTACCGTGGTGATCGGGGCGCGTCGCGCCTTACGGTGAGCTGGAACCGGGTTGCGCGGGCAGACCTGGTTCCCACCCGCTGACCGTTCACGCCCAGGGGGAGCGGCGATGCCGTGGAATGTGGAAAAGGTGGGGTATGCCGGTTTCTCAAGAAGTAAGTAAAAACCGCTACCCCGCCCCCTAAACCCGCAGGTCACGAACTGTGGTCCCCGCGCACGCGGGGGTGGTCCCACCCTCCAGGGGGCCCCGGGCGACACCATCCAGTGGTCCCCGCGCACGCGGGGGTGGTCCCGCCGGACTGCGGTTCTTTCGAGTTACGGGTGGCCCAAAGTTCAGTCCTTGCGGGTGACTTTTCCCCGGGGTGGCAACACTGTTGTCAGTGGTCCCTGCTTGACTGTGGCCATCGAACCCGGGGAGCGAGTTATGCCGACTGTGATCCATAGGACGCGCAGCGAGCTTGAGGTCCAGCGTGAGCAGCTGCTGGCGAGCGTGAACATGAGCTACGACGAGCTCGCTGAGCGTGCCGCGACGTACAGCCTCAGCATGGATGAACTGGATGTGTGGCACACGATCGAGGGGCTCGACTACCTTCTCGAAGGTGACTGCTGAAGAGGCGAAGGCCCTCGATGAGTCAGCGGCTGGTTTCGCTGACCAACTGACTGCTTTGACGCGGGGTGTTCTCGGTGAGAACACCCCGCGTTTCCATGCGATCAACATGGGTTCCAAGATCAGGGTCTCACCGATACGAGAAGACGAAGTTCTCCAGCGGATCCCTGTCAGCATCGACGGCGAGCAGCGGCTCAGCCTCATGGTGCGTTTCTACTGTTGCTGGGACGGCTCCAGCACGTTTATGGCCACCGATCAGGCCGATGTTCACGTTTTCTACGCCGGAAGCCCTGACCCCCTGTTCCGCTTCGAGTACGTCCGGCGGACCAAGGAGCCGCCTGGCGCCCACGTGCAGGTGCACGCGCATCGAGACGAGGTGGCCTACCTGCTCCGGCTCGCGGAGAAGGGCCGACCGAAGAAGAAGTTCAATCGGCTGCCGCGCCTGTCGGAGCTGCATCTACCGGTGGGTGGCCACAGGATGCGGCCGGCCCTGGAGGATGTGCTCCTGTTCCTGAAACGGGAGTTCTCCATCGACACGGTAGACGGCTGGAAGGCGGTGATCGACGAGCACTTGCGGAGCTGGCGGTTGATGCAGTTGAAGACCGCGGTCAGGGACTCTCCTGATTCGGCGGCCCAGGTGCTGCGTGACCTTGGGTACACGGTGATCGAACCGACTGTGCCAGGGGCGCGGCCTGCCCCGGAAGACGTCAAGCTGTTCTGGCCGTAGAGCCCGCACACCGAAGCAGCTCCTACCTCCCTGGGTGGGGGCCGCAGTGCGTCCGGGGTCGGGATGCGGGCGCGAGGTCAGGTGTTCTTACGGTCGGCGTACAGCCCGGCACGGTCCTTGTGGGCCCCGGTGGGGTCGGGCCGCGACCTGCGTAGTGGCCGATGCGACGGGCCTCCTGGGGTGAGGGGAGGTTCCGAGGGCAATGAGTTCTGCGTGGCGGCGGCCCCGCGTAGCCTGGACGCCGTGAACGCCACTCCTGAGATTCTCGCCGTGCTCACCGACATCCTCGCCGCCGTCGAGGACGAGGAGCGCGGTGCGTTGTGGCATCTGGCCGAGCCCGGGCGGGAGTTGGACGCCAACCTGGTGCGGCTCCCCGCCGGTGCCGAGGTCGGGGAGCATCAGGAGGACGTGCTCGACGTGCTCCTCGTCGTCCTGGAGGGCGGGGGGACGGCCCGGGCGGGCGGCCGCGATCTGGTTCTGGAGGACGGCACCGTCCTGTGGCTGCCCCGTACCTCCCGGCGCGCGCTGGTCGCGGGGCCGGACGGGCTCGGCTACCTCACCGTCCACCGCCGCCGCCCCGGCCTCACGATCAAGCCGCCCAGCGGGGCGGACGAGGGTGGCGAGGGGCCCTGCATGCTGGACCGGGTCTGCCCCTCGTGCGGACGGTTGTCGCAGGACCCCGCCCCGGTCTTCTGCAGCCGGTGCGGGGAGCGTTTCCCCGAGCGGTGAGCCGGGGAGCGGTGAGGCAGCAGGCGGCGGGCCGGGCCGGTCAGACCATCCGGGCCG
Source organism: Streptomyces sp. NPDC017448 (assembly GCF_044330565.1). NCBI lineage: Bacteria > Bacillati > Actinomycetota > Actinomycetes > Kitasatosporales > Streptomycetaceae > Streptomyces > Streptomyces sp. NPDC017448. Next base: position 156,023 of record NZ_JBIRLM010000001.1, read on the forward strand.
CCGGCCCGTCGCTCAGAACCCCGCGCACTCCGTCAGGTCCGGGCGCCCCGGTGGGTTCTCGTTGCCCACCAGGCCCGCCAGGTTCTCCTTGTACATGTCCTCCCAGATCCGGCCGGCCAGGATCGTCCGCAACGCTGAGCACACCTCGCCCTTGAGCCCCCGGGACTTCGGCCGCATCGCCACGCCGTAGCCCTCCGCGCCCTGGATGTTCTCCAGGCGGCGCACCTTCCCCGGGTTGGCCTCGACGTACCCGGCGAGGATGATGTCGTCCGAAGCCACCGCGTACACGTCGGACTTCGGGTCCAACAGCTTGTCCAGGCAGTCCTGGTAGGTGTTGGGCTGCGACTTCGCCATGGTGAAGCCCTGCTTCGGCAGCGCCTTCTCGTACGTCGACTCCCGCGCCGTGCACACCTCCACGTCCAGCTCCCGCAGGTCGCTGGAGTCGTTGATCGTGTACTTGGCCGACTTCTCCCGGACCAGGAAGCCCCGGCTCGCCTCGTAGTACGGGCCCGCGAAGTCGACGCTGTAGCCGCCCGGGGAGGCCGTCTTGCGGTCGTCGGTGATGCTGTACGAGGCGATGACCAGATCCACCTGCTTGGTCTTCAGCGCGGTGCTCCGGTAGTCCGTGGCGACCGTGGTGAAGGCGACCTCGCCCTTCCCGTACCCCATGCTCTCCGCGATGGCGTAGGCCAGGTCGATGTCGTACCCCTGGTACGTGCGCGACTTCCGGTCGAAGATGCTCAGCCCCGGCTGGTCGTCCTTGACGCCGATCTTCAGGGTGGGGTGGGTGTCCTTCCACCGCTCCTGCGTGCCGCTGCCGGCCGTGCCCCCGCCCCCTCCTCGGCCCCCGTCCTCTCCCTGGCCCTGCGTGGACGCGGCTCCGCCGCCGCTCCCTCCGCCCTCACCGTCGCCCTGTGAGACCAGCCAGCCCGCGCCGGCCAGCAGCGCCAGGCACACGGCAGCCGCCGCCGCCTTCCAGCCCCGCCGCCCGCGGCCTCCACCGTTCGCCGCCGCCGCACGAGGGGCGGGCGGGGGCGTGGGGCCGGGGGCGGGAGGTGCGACGGCCGGGGCGGGGGAAGGGGGCGACGGGTTCGGCGTGTTCGGTGTCGCGGCCGCCGTCGGCGGGTGCGTCTCGGGGCCGGCGGCGCCGGCGTGCGGTGCGGCCGGATCCCCGAGCACCTCGCGGAGCATCGCCTCGGCCGTGGCCGCGTCCAGCCGTTCGCGCGGGTCCGTGATCAACAGCCCCTGGATGACCGGGGCGAGGGGCCCGGCGTACCGGATGGCCGGGTCGGGGGACTGCCGGATGTTCTCCTGGACCTCCCACACCTCGTGCCCGGCGAAGGGCGCCCGGCCCTCCACCATCTCGTACAGCGTGACGCCGAGCGCCCACAGGTCGGAGGCGGGCGTGGGGCCCGGGGAGGCGGGGGCGAACAGTTCGGGCGCCAGGTACGGAGGGGTGCCGATGACACTGCCGGACCGGGTCACCCGGTCCGCGCCCTCGAAGGTGGCGATGCCGAAGTCCACCAGGATCACGAGACCGTCGTCCCGTACGAGGACGTTGCCCGGCTTCACGTCACGGTGCACCACCGACGCCGCGTGGACTGCCCGCAGGCCCTGGACGATCTGGAGGCCGATGTTCGCCGCCCTCGGCACGGCGAGGACCCGTTCGCTGGTCAAGAGGTCGCCCAGCGAACGCGCTTCGAGCAGCTTCATCACGATCCAGATCTGGTGGTCGGTCTCCACCTGGTCGTGGACCGTCACCACGTTCTGGTGCTCGATCTTGGCGATGGCCTCCGCCTCGCGCCGCGCCCGCTGCATCGCCGCCGCCTGCGTGCTCGCGGTCATGGCGTTCCGGTCGAGCAGCCCCTTCACGGCGACGAACCGGCGCAACCGCAGGTCACGGGCCTTCCAGACCTCGCCCATCCCGCCGCTGCCGATCGGCTCCAGCAGCTCGTAGCGGCCGTCGATCACCGTCCGGGCGGCGGGCGGACCGGCTTCGTGGGCCGGGGAGCCGTGCGGCCGGCCCTCGTATGCCCGTCCGCCGTCCGCGCGGCCGTCGTATGCCCGTCCGTCGTATACCCGTCCGTCGTCAGCGCGGCGGTCGTGTGCCCGGCCGTCGTCCCCCTGCCCGCCGTATGCTCGGTCGGCCCTGTCTTCGTTGTGCATACGACCCCCTGTGCACTGCATGGACCAGGCCAGATTAGACGTGTTGCAACGCGTTCGGTCGTGCTGACGGTACGTCATGTTCCCGAGTGCGACCTGCCGGCACGCATCGGCGCCGGGGAGCACTCCCGTACGGCGTCAGGACGCCGCGCCGCCGTTGCTCTTGAGCAACTGGCCGTTGATCCACTGGCCTTGGGGGGAACAGAGGAAGTCCACCAGGTGGGCGGTGTCGCGAGGGGTGCCGAGGCGACCCAGGGGAGTGCCCCGGACCAGGGCCTCGCGCAGGCCGTCGCTCATCCAGCCGGTGTCCACCGGGCCGGGGTTGACGACGTTCGCCGTGACCCCCAGGTGGGCCAGCTCGTGCGCGGCGGCCAGCGTGATGCGGTCCAGCGCGCCCTTGCTCGCCCCGTACGGGAGGTTGCCCACGGTGTGGTCGCTGGTGAGCGCCACGATCCGGCCGGTCGCGGGGCGTGGGGCGGAGGTGGTCTCCGAGGAGCGGGTCGGAGCACCTGGCGCGCCTACCGGGACGCCGCTTCCCGCCTGGCCCGGGACGCCTTCGCGTGCGCCGCCCGGAACGTCGTCCGTGCCCCCTTCGCGCGCGCCCCGGAAGCGCAGCCCGTACTCGCGGATCAGCAGCCAACTCGCCCGCGCGTTCACCGCGAAGTGCCGGTCGAACGCCTCCACGGTGGTGTCCAGCAGCCCGGAGTCCACCGACTCCGCGTGGGAGAGGACCAGCGCGGTCACCGGACCGCCGAGGCGCCGCTCCACCTCGTCGAAGATGCGCGCCGGGGCGCCGGGATCGGTCAGGTCCGCCTCGATCGCCGCCGTGCGGGCGCCCGCCCCGGCGAGCTCGGCCGCGATGGCCGCGGCGGCCCCGGGCTCGGCGCCCCACTCCATCCGGCGGTCGTACGGCGTCCAGTAGGTGAAGGCCACGTCCCAGCCGGAGGCCGCCATCCGGCGTGCGATGCCCGCGCCGATGCCGATGCTGCGGCCGACGCCGGTGATCAGCGCGAGGGGACGGGGCGGGGCCGGCCGGGGGGTGGTCGAAGGCTGCTCGGCGGTCGTCACACGGTGATCCTTCGGGGCCCGTACGCGTACGTCAACAGGCTTTCCGGACGCGCCCGGGCAGCCGTCTTCACACCCGTTCCGACCTGCGGTGACGGGTGAGGGGCGGGGTGCGGGGAGCGGGTGCCCGACATGCGGGGGGCGGGGCTCCGACAGAGACTCGGGGGGAATCCCGGGACATCCGCTCCCGGACCGGCAGCCGAGGAGGAGCACGATGACCCCATCGATCAGCGACCCGGTGGTGGAGAGGTTCGTCGCCACGGTGAACGCGGGCGACAAGGACGCCTTCTTCGCCGACGTCCTCACCGAGGACGCCACCATGTCCGACGACGGCAGCGAACGGGACCTGGCGGACTGGACGGAGAAGGAGATCTTCTCCCCGCGGGCCAACGGGCGCATGGAGGTCGTGGAAGCCTCCGACGACGGCCGCAGCCTCGTCGTCGACTACACCAACGACACCTGGGGCACGATGCGGACCCGGTGGATCTTCACGGTCACCGACGACCGCGTCAGCCGCTTCGAGACGGGCCAGGCGCCGTCCTGAGACCGCGTACGGGGGCGGGCGCGCGGCCCTTGCCCACGGCGCCGGGGCCGGGCGGGGCCGTTCACATGCGGCGGTAGGTGCGTCCGCCGCGCCGGGGCAGGTCCGCCGGGTCGTCGGCGCCGTTCCGGGTGATGCCCAGTGCGAGGTGGACCTCGGCGCGCACGGTGGCGTCGGCGAGATTCTGCGCGAGGTGTTCGGCGCACTGGCCGATCCAGTTGGCCAAGGTGGTGCGGTGGACGTGCAGCTCGGCCGCGGCGGGGGCGGTACGGGCGTGGTGGCGCAGCCAGCAGGTCAGGGCGATCCGCAGGTGCGGCTCCAGGCCGTCGACGAGCCCGCCGGCCCAGGCCCGTACCGCCTCGGTGTCCAGGAGCCCGCCCGGCAGCGCGTCCAACCGGGACGGGCCGGGCGGCACAGGAGCGCCCCGGCCTCCGGCGGTCGGCGTCCGGGGGGCCGTCACGCACGCCTGACCCGGTCCCCAGGCCCCGGCCCTGGCTCTGCCTTCCTCCCTGGCCCCGGCCCCGCCCTCGTCCCCGGCTCCGCCTTCGTCCCCGGCCCCGGCTCCGCCCTCGCCCCCGGAGCCGTTCCCCTCCCCCTCCCCGGCGGGCGCGCGGAGGGCGAGCAGCAGGCGGGCCCGGACGGTGGCGTCCTCCAGGTCCGCGTCGAGCAGGCGCGCGGACTCGCGTACCCGGGCCCGTACCGTTCCGGCGGACAGGCCGAGGGCCGTGGCGGCGCGGGGAGTGCTGCCGGTGCGGAGCCACACCAGGAGCAGGTGCCGGTGGGCCGGGTCCAGCGGGCGCAGCGCGGACGCCGCCCACCGCGTGTACGGGGCGGTCGGCAGGAGCGGCGCGAGCCGGGGCGCGCCGATCGCGTCGGCGGGGGCGATGCGGTGGGCGGGGGTGGCGCTGTGCCGGGCGGCGGCCGCGTCGCCGTAGGCGGTGGGCATCTCGGCCAGCGGCAGGGGCCCAGCCATGCCCGCCAGCATGCCGTGCCGCTCGCACACCCGGGAGACCAGGCGCAGGATGCGGCCGTCGTCGGCGCCGCGGTGCACCTCGGCGACGACCAGCTCGCCGTCGATCCGGCCCAGCAGTGTGCAGGCGTCGGTGTGCGGGGCGAGAGCGGGGCGTACGGCCCGCCAGAGGACCTGGTGGGCGGCGGGGGCGTCGTCGCCGGTGAGCCGGTAGACGGTGACGTGCGAGTACCCGCCCCCGCCCAGGGCGTCCACGACGGCGTCGGCGTGTCCGGCCAGCAGCAGCCGCAGAAGGGTGGTGTGCAGCCGCATCTGTTCTCCGCGCAGCTCCGCCGCCCGCTGCCCGCGCACCTCCAGAAGCGCGGCCGTGGTCGTGGCGACGTGACTGGTGTGCCCGGCGGGCACGGCCGGTGCGGGCGTCAGGACGAGAACGGCTCCGGCGGCGGGGAGTTGGACGCTGTACGGATGTTCCTGCGGGGCCGCCGCCACGCGGACGCCGTCGGCGGCCGCGGCGGCAGGGGTGCTGTAGACAGCCCCGGCGATCGGGTCGGCCAGTACGGCCCACCCCTGGACCAGGGACGCGGCCTCGGCGATCAGCCCGGCCCCGGAGCCGGTCGCCGCACGCAGCAGCCGGGCCGCCGTGTCCCGCCCGTCGCGGGCGCCCCACGGGCCGGCGGCCCCGTGGTCGGTCGTGCCTGGGGTGCTCATGCGCAAGCCTCTGCGGCCGTGCGCACCGCGGCCGGGCAAGCCCCGGGCGCGGTGCGGCGGTTGCGTACGTGGATCGTGGACCGTGGATCAGGGGATGCGGGCGACCGCGCCCCACCCGGCTCGGGCCGTGGTGGTGCCGGTGTTGGCGTCGGGCCGCCAGTTCGGCCAGGACACCATGCCCGGCTCCACCATCTCCAGCCCCTCGAAGAACGCGACCGTCACCTCCGGCTCCCGGAAGATGTAGGGGATCGCGCCGCTCGCGTTGTACTCGTCCTGGACGGCCCGGTGGGCGTCGTCGGAGGCGGTGGAGTGGCTGAGCGAGAGGTAGCTGCCGGAGGGGAGGCGGTCCACCAGGCGGCGGACGAGGGAGAGGGCGTCGTCCCAGTCCACGATGTGCCCGAGGACGTCGCTGATCACGAGGGCGACCGGCCGGGTCAGGTCCAGGGTCTTCGCCGCCCCGGCGAGCACGGCGTCGGTGTCGCGCATGTCCGCCTCGACGTACGCGGTCGCGCCCTCGGGGGTGCTGGTCAGCAGGGCGTGGACGTGCAGGAGCACCAGCGGGTCGTGGTCGACGTAGACGATCCGGGAGTCGGGGGCTATCCGCTGGGCGACCTCGTGGGTGTTGTTGGCGGTCGGCAGCCCCGCGCCGACGTCGAGGAACTGCCGGATCCCCGCGTCCCGGGCGAGGTAGGTGACCGTGCGGCGGAGGAAGTCGCGCGACTCCCGGGCGAACGTCTCGATCAGCGGGTACTTCTCCCGGTACGCGTCGCCCGCCGCCCGGTCCGCGGGGAAGTTGTCCTTGCCGCCGAGCCAGTAGTTCCAGACGCGTGCGGAGTGCGCGACGCTCGTGTCGATCTGGGCGGGCAGTTCCGGCCCATTTCCGTCAGGCCCATTTCCGGTCGTACTCATCCTGCAACACCTCTCCTGTTCGAGCCGGCCGCATCGCCATCACGCACGACACGTCCAGCATTCCCTGATACGTCTGCACCGGGTGCGGACTGTCCCACACCTCCGCCGTTCCGGGGAGGCCCCCCTCCCGCACCACATGGTCCGCGATCTCCCGGACCTCCACCCGGTACAGGCTCAACGCCGGTATGCCGGTCAACGGGTGCGGGGGTGCGTACTCGGGGTGCAACTGCACGGTCACATCGCCCCGTTCGGCGATCCGGCGCAGGGCCTGCACCTGCTCGCGCATCACCTCGTCGCCGCCCACGCGGCAGCGCAGGGCGGTGACGGGAAACAGCGCCCAGAGCCGCGTCTGCTGCTCCTGGAGCCGTTTTTGACGCTCCATCAGGAAGTCGGCCCGTCGGCGCCGTACGGACTCGTCCCGATCGGGATGCGTGACCGCGTCGACGGCCATCGCGTACGCGGGGGTGCGCAGCAGCGACGGCACCAGCGCCGGGTTCCAGGTGCGCACGACGCCCGCGGCGGACTCCACGCTCATCACGTCCATCTGCCAGGGGTCCATCGCGTCCCGCCACGGATGCCACCAGCCGGGCATGTTGGCGGAGTTGAGTCGCCCCATGATGTCGTCGGTCTCGGCCGCGCCCGCCCCGTAGACGGCGAGCAGGGCGGACACCTGGCCCACGTCGAGGGAGGTCTGCGCCTGTTCCAGCCGCCGCAGCGTCGAGGGGTGCCACCCCAACTGCGCGGCGGCCTGCGGCACGGACAGCCCGGCACCCTCCCGCAGACGCCGCAGGCGAGCCACCAGGACCAGATGCCGCGCCGTCCGGCCCGATCTCTCGCGCGCCACCGCGCCCCCCGATTCGGCTCGATCTACCCGACACTCCGCGCAGTCTGCGCGGAGTGCACACAGCGCACCTTGCGACGTTCGCACGGCGCTCCCAAGGTAAGCATGTCCGACCGGATTCCACGCCAACTGGGCAGGACCGTATCGATCTTGTCTCCGTCCTCGACCCCGACCCTGCTACCACCCCGTGGTGAGGCCCGCCCCCGACCCTTCCGTACAACCCGCCCCTTCCGTAAAACCCGCCCCCCGGGCCCTTCCGAAAGCCCGGCCCCGTCCCGCTCCGGAACCCCGCCCCGCTCTGAAAGCCCGCACCACCCGGCCCGCCCCCGCCGTCCTTCCGTCCGCCCCGCTCCCGGCTCCGTACCGCCTCTACCTCCGCCCCGCCCGTAGCTCCGTACCGCCCCGGTTGTTCCGTGCACTGCCGTTCCACGCACCGTCGTTCCGGCGGCCCGTTCTCTGGAGCCCACCTCATGAACCATCTGACCGACCTGACCGATCCGGCCCCGCACCCCCGCCCGAAACTCCGGTCCGTCGTCGCCGCCCCGAGGTCGGCTCCGCCCCGCCCGCTCGACCTGCGCGTCCGTGCCCAGCGCATTCAGATCGACGAACTCGTCGTCGACGACCCGCACCAGGTGCTCGCCCACGCGCAGCAGGCCGCCCTCGACGACCCCGACATGGCCGCCCAGTTCGGGCACGGCCCGATGGACACGATGTCGCTCTCCGAGGCGGCGGCGCTCCTGTGCGCCCTGTACGACACCGACGCGCTCACCACCATGGGCCTGCGCCTCACGCGGGAGACCACCCGCGTCTCCGCCTCCAACCAGCAGTCGGAGCCGGTGTCGCTGGTGCGGACGACCACGGTGGGGCAGGGCGACTGATCTCCCGGCGGGAGGCCGGGGGCGGCTGCGGGCCGGGCGCTGAACTCGGTAATCCAGGCCGGATTCAGCTCCAGGTCCAGGCCCAGAGCTGCGGAAACCGCTACCGCCTCTACCTCTACCCCCGGCAACGGCGCGGGTGGCGTTACCGGATCTTCGATTGTCGGCGCTGGATGGAACACCATCCGCATGCTGGCTGCTGGGGACTTCAACGGTGACAAGGAGGGGGGACCTGATGCCGCCCGTGGCGCCGGGCGACACGATGCCGCCCGTGGTGCCACGGACGCCCGTCGCCTACCGCACCTCCACCCGATCCCCGGCCGACGAGTTCGCGCCGGATGTGGTGTTGCCGAAGTACGTCCACCGCCACGACCCGGACGCGCCCGCCTTCACCGTGGCCTTGAGCGCCCCCGTACGGTTCGACACCGCCTTCTTAACCGTCTTGTACGAGGAGGCGCCCGCCGCCTTGAACTGGAGGCTCACCGTGCGGCCCGCGTACCCCTGGTACGTGTGGGTGTCCCAGTTCGCCCGCGTGACCCGTCCGGTCACGGTGATCGTCCTGCCCTTCCCGACCGGCTCCGGGGAGGCGTTGACCGTGACGCGGGTGGCTCGCTTGACCTGGAGCGGGAGCTTCTGGTCGTCGACGTCCTCGGCGCCCTTGGGGAGGTACACCCTGGCCGCGGTCTTCCAGGCGCCCGCGTCCTCGTTGCCGAAGTCGTAGTGCCGCGGATCGATGGTCAGCCATTCCTCGAAGTCGCAGATGCCCTTGGCCTTGTCCACGACCAGGCAATCGTTGGTGATGATGGAATTCCACAGCGTTTCGCTGGAGCCCACCTTGCCCCGGTAGGGGAACACGATCGGCCCGGACTTGTACTTCAGCTTGGTCGTCATCCGGAAGGTCACGTACAGCTCGACCTCCTTCTTCACCCCGAGCACGATCGGTTTCCCGCCGTTCACCGTGACCCGGCTGAAGGAGACCCCGCCCTCCGCCGCCCCGGCCGGCACCGCCGCCACCCCGGTGAACACGGCCGCCGCCCCGCCGGCCACCGCCGCTCTCCACACCGTCTTGCGCATCTTCTGCCCCCGCCCCTGCTTCTCTCCTGCCGGAGGCCCTCCTCGCGGCTGACTGTGTGACCGGGGAGGGCTCTCCTCGGTTGTACGGAGAGCGGCAACGATCTGATCACCGCGGCATGGGCCGGACCGGTGACCCGGAAGCCGCCCTCGACGGATACCCCTTGCACCGCACTGCGAGGTCAACCCTCGGATTCCGGACTGCACGTAATTCCAACGTCCAGGGCCGAGCGGCCACTTCGGGCCACGTTACGGGTCACCGCCCAGGAAGACGATCAAGAGTTTTCGGCCTGAGGAGTGCACTCTCCGGTCTACCGCTGCTCCACAGGCAGACCGGTCACATGCTTTCCCCGGATCCTCTGCACGCTGCGGCCACCAGGCCCTCTGCGGGGACTTTCGCTGGTTCCTTTCTTATGGGCAGGGGGCCTGCCTGCGGAATGGAGGTACGAGTCGGCGGAGACGGAGGACTCGATCCGCTGATCACCCGGCTGTATCGCAGGCGCGGGGGAAAGGGAGGCTCGTCGTCCGCCGGCGGATTCCGTGGGTGACCGCTCCTTCGGAATCACGATTCACGCCCGGGCAAGGCTGCCGCGGGACAGTTTCGTTCTGTCCGGAACAGAGCAGGGCTTCTGGTGGCCATTTCCTTGCCGTGCCAATGTGTCGCCGCATCAGCCCGACTCGGTCTGATTCATGACAAACCGCACCGACCAAGGAGAAAACATGAGCATGCGGTCATCGACGCGGTTCCGTGGCGCGTTCACCGGCGCAGCCGTCTGTTCGGCCCTCGCTCTCGGGACCGTGCTGGCCGGCCCCGGCACCGCGGCCGCCTCGACGGAGACGGGGCGGAACGCGACGGCCGTCTCGGCGCAGGCCACGTGCTCGGTCTACTGGAAGGTGGGCGTGGACTACGCGGGGCTGACCGCGGGCTACAGCTGGGCGTGGAATGTCGTGATCAGCCAGGGAGCCACCGGCGACCGGGTCCGGGAGATCCAGTGCCTCCTCGGCTACCACGGTCACGGCGTGACGGTCGACGGGCAGTTCGGCCCGGCGACCAAGAGCGCGGTCACCGCGTTCCAGCGCGCCCGGGGAATCGGAGCGGACGGCATCGTCGGGCCGTCCACCTGGCGCCAGCTCCGTAAGTAGGGAGCCCGGCCCCACGGCCCCGGCGCCGCCCTCGTGGCGCCGGGGCCGTGTGCAGGGAGCCGTGTGCAGGGAGCGGTGTGCGGTGGGACGCCTGGGGTGACGCGCCTCCCCCCGATCCCGCTGCCGCGTTGACCGGTGCCGGGACGGCAGCCGAAGATCGCTGGTGTGAACCCGCCTCCCGACGTACCCCCGAACCAGCCCCCGTCGCCCTGGTCCCCGCCCCCGTCGCCCTGGGCACCGCCGTCGGCCCCGGCCGACCCGTCGCGTCCGGCCGGCTCGGTGCCCCCGCCCCCGCCCCCGGCGTCCTGGCAGGGCGGCTGGGACGCGCCCCCGCCGTGGGGCCGCCCCCCGTCCGGCCCGGTACGCGCGCCCTCGGGCTCCCGCTACGACGAGCAGGGGCGCAACGGCCAGGGCGGGCGGTTCGGCTGGCTGGGCGAGCTGGTGGTCGCCCTCCTGCTGGTCGTGGTGGGCATCCTGGGCATCAGCCTGATCGGCATGATCATCGCCGAACTGCTGGACGCGGGGCCCGCCTCGGCCGACAGCGAGGTCTTCTTCGAGGACCCGGTCGCGGAGCTGGTGGTCTCGCTCCTCGGCATCGCGATCGGCATACCCGTCGTCATGGGCGTCGTCCGGCTCCTGGGCCGGCGGCCCGCCGGAACCCTGTCCTCCGTCGTCGGGCGGCTGCGCTGGGGCTGGCTCGGGTGGTGCGCCGCCGTGGGCGTTCCGCTGATGATCCTGCAGATCGGGCTGCTGATCGCGTGGACCTGGGACTCCGAGCCGCTCACCCAGTCGGACGGAGGCTTCCCGGGCTGGCCCTACTTCCTGCTGAGCCTGGCCGTGATCCTGGCGCTCGTCCCGTTCCAGGCCGCAGCGGAGGAGTACGTCTTCCGGGGCTGGCTGGTCCAGGCGATCGGCCGGACGGTGCGTTCACCGTGGCCCGCCATCGTCGTGGCGTCCCTGCTGTTCGCCCTGGCCCACGGGTTCGGCGAACTCTCCGGATTCCTCCTGCTGTTCTACTCGGCCCTGTGGTGGGGCTGGCTGGTGATCCGCACCGGCGGCCTCGAAGCGGTGATCGTGCTGCACACCGCCAACAACCTGCTGGCCTTCGGCCTGGCGGCGGGCTTCGGGGAACTCGACGACAGCAGCACCGCAGCCGACGCCCCCTGGCAGGCCCTCGTCCTGGAACTCGTCTTCGCCCCGCTCTACTGCCTGACCGTCGCGAAGCTCGCGGAACGGCGCGGTGTCGAGCGGGTCACCCCCTGAGGCGGGCCCGCACCGTTCCCCACGGCCCGCCTCCTCCGCGTGGTCGCCGCCCCGCGCGGTTGCCCCCGCCCCGCGCGGTTGCCCCCGCCCCACGCGTGGTCGCCGCCTCACGCCGTAACCGCCCGGCACCGTAACCGTCCGGTGCCGTAACCGCCCGGCACCGTAACCGTCCGGTGCCGTAACCGCCCGGCACCGTAACCGCCCCGCCCCTCAGGTCGCGTTCAGCGCCGCCGTCGGGTGCAGACGGGCCGCGCGGACCGCCGGGTAGAGGCCCGCGACGACGCCGATCAGCAGGGTCGCGGCCAGGCCGCCCGCCAGGGACCAGGGCGGGACCACCGCCGTCCACCCCTGCACCCGCGCGAACCCGTACGTCGCGCCCGCCCCCAATAGCGCTCCCGCCGCCCCGCCCAGCGCGGACAGCAGCAGCGCCTCGGTCAGGAACTGGAGCCGGATCGCGTTGCGCGTCGCCCCCAGCGAGCGGCGCAGCCCGATCTCCTGGCGGCGCTCCAGCACGGAGACGACCATCGTGTTGGCGACACCCACCCCGCCGACCAGGAGGGCCACCGCGCCCAGCCCGAGCATCAGGGTCGTCAGCCCCTTGTCGGCCGCCGCCCGGGCCGCCAGCGCGTCGGAGGGGCGCGAGACCCGGACGGCGGCCTCGTTGCCGGGGCTGACCGTACGGGCCAGCACCGCCCGCACGTCCTCCACCGAGGCGTCCGTGGAGCGCTCGAAGACGGTGGTGGGGCGGCCGTCGAAACCGAAGTGGCGTTCGGCGGCCGGGAAACCGACCAGCGCCACCCGGTCCAGGGTCGGGACCAGCTCGACGGGTTCGAGGATGCCGACGACGACCACGCGCACGTCGTTCATCATGATCGTCTCGCCGGGACGGGCAATGCCGAGCCGGTCCGCCGCCACCGCGCCCAGGACGGTCGTGGGCAGCCGCTCCCCGGCCCGCGTCAGCCAGGTGCCCCGGGCGACCCTGCCGCCGAGGGTGGAGAGCAGATCGGTCCGGGCCGCCTGGGCGGTGACCCCGGCGGTGCGCTCCTCGGGGACGACGTCGCTGCGGCGGATCCGGGCGTCGACCTCGGCGGTCGCCGTGGCGTGGAGGACCGGGCCGATCCGCTCGACCATCGCCACCGCGTTCTTCGGCAGCTCGACCGTGCCGCCGAGCGGGGTGTCGCCGGCCTCGGCGGTGAGGAGATTGGTGCCGAGGCGGTCGAGGCGGGACATCAGGTCCGCGCGGCTCGACTCGGACAGGCCGACGACCGCGACCATCGTCGCGATGCCGATGGCGATGCCGAGCGCCGAGAGCACCACCCGGGCGCGGCGCGCCCGCAGCCCGACCGCGCCGAGGCGCAGGACGTCCCGGGCGGAGAGCCGGGCCGGTCTCAGTCCGGGGGTCATGCGCCCTCCCTCGTGCGTTCGGCGGCGGGGCGTTCTGCCGTACGTACGGGGGTGGGGCCCGCCGTACGCCCGGGGGAGCCCCCACCCCCTGCGGGGGAGCCCCCACCCCCTGCGGGGGAGCCCTCGCCCCCTGCGGGGGAGCGCTCGTCCGCCACCACCTCGCCGTCCCGGAAGCGGACCCGGCGCGGCAGCGAGGCCGCGATCTGCTGGTCGTGGGTGATCACGCAGACGGTGGTGCCGGAGGCGTTCAGCTCGTGCAGCAGCTCCATGACGACGGCGCCGGACGCGGTGTCCAGGGCCCCGGTCGGCTCGTCCGCCAGCAGCAGCCGGGGTGCGCCGACCAGGGCGCGGGCGATGGCCACGCGCTGCTTCTCGCCGCCGGACAGTTCGTTCGGGGTGTGCGAGGTCCGGTGGCCCAGGCCCACCCGGTCCAGTGCTCGGCGCGCCCTCTCGCGCCGCTCCCGGAGGGCGGCGCCCGTGTACAGCAGCCCGTCGGCGACGTTGTCCACCGCGTCGCGGCCCGCCGCCAGGTGGAAGTGCTGGAACACGAAGCCGATGTGGCGGGCGCGCAGGGCGGAGAGGCGGGCGTCGGAGAGCGCGGACACGTCGTACCCGGCGAACCGGACCGTGCCCGTGGTGGGCCGGTCCAGGGTGCCCATGACGTTGAGCATCGTGGACTTGCCGGAGCCGGACGGGCCCACCACCGCGAGGAGTTCGCCCTCGTGGACGGTGAGGTTCACGGAGCGCAGGGCGTGGACGCCACCGGGGTAGGACTTGGAGGCGTCACGGAGTTCGACCACGACCGGCCGTGGCACGGACGGGTCCGGACGGTGTGCGGACGGGTCCGGCCGTGGCACGGATGGGTCCGGGCGGTGTGCGGACGGGTCCGGGCGGTGTGCGGTCACGGCTTCGCCACCCCGACCTTCATGCCCTCGCGCAGCCCGTCCCCGCTGACCTCGATCCGCCCGTCCGCCGTCATGCCCGTCTCCACCCGGATCATCTCGGACGTCTTGCCGCGGACGACCTGGAGTCCGTACCCGCCCCTCTCGCCGCGCAGGGCCACCACCGCCTCGACCGGCACCGCGAGGACGCCCTCGCGGGCCTCGCTGACGAAGGTGACGCTCGCCGTCGCCTCGGCGTCCTCGCCGGACACGGCCCGGGAGCCGCCGTCGAGGACCACCTCCACGGTGATGCCCTCCTGGCCGCCGCCCCCGGCGGCGTCGTCCCCCTCCGGGCGTACCGTCCCGGCGACCTTCCCGGCCTCGGTCCGCCCGCTCGGCAGGGTCACCTCCACCTTCGTGCCGCGTGCGGTGAGCGCCCCGTCCGTCTGCTCCAGTTGCGCCCGTACGACCGGCTTGGTGGAGGCGATCGTCAGGACGGGGGCGTCCGGGCCGACCTGGTCGGCGAGGGCCGCGTCGGCGGAGACCACCGTGACCTCGTCGGGCTGGAAGACGACGTCGCCCCGGCCGACCCTGCCGGTGGTCTCGCGGTTGAGCTGCTTCTGCCACCGCTTGACGGCGGCCTCGGTGTCGGAGCCGTACTCCGTGTCGACGTACAGCCCCGCTCCGTACCCCAGGTCCCGGAGGTTGCGCTCCAGTTGGAGGACGTCGCTGCCCCGGGCGCCCGTCTTCATCTCGCGGAACGCCGGGACCGGACCGTAGAGGAGCGTCACCGGCTTGTCGTTCAGCTCGTACAGGGCCTCTCCTCTCCGTACGGTCGTCCCTTCGGCGGCCGCCACCGTGACCGTGCCCTCCACGGCGGCCTTGACGGCGCGGCGCTGGGCGAAGTCGATGCGACCGTCGACGGTCTTGGAGAGGACGAGGTCGGTGCGGACGACGGTGGCCGTGGCGGGCGGCAGGCCGTCGCCGTCCCGGTCCTCCGCGCCCGCCCCGCCGCCGACGCCGAGGAGCAGGACGCCCCCGGTGACGGCGGCGGTCACCGAGCCCAGGGCGAGGAGGGCGATGGTGGAACGCTTCACTGCATTCCGTCCAGTCCGTCGAGGAGCTTCGACGCGCACGCCTTCCGGGCCTGCTTGTACGCGGGCGAATCGGGGTCGATGACCGGGGAGCCCGGGTTCGGGTCGCCGCCGGGGACCGCGTTGCCGCCCGACATCACCGGGTTGGTGAACCGGCTGACGCCGTTGTCCCGCATGCACTGGGCGTGCGCGAGCATCGATTCGTAGGACTTCTGCTGGTCGCGCTTGGGCTCGGCGGCCATGGACGCCTGGAGTTCGGTCAGGCAGGCGTTGTTCTTCCCGGCCTTGATGCCGTCGTTGCGGCCGGGCTGGGAACCGAGCTCGTTGACCTTGGACCAGTCGAGGTGGCCGCTGAGCTTGGGGTCGGGGTACTCCGGGTAGCCGCCCTTGGCGCGCATGCACTGGACGAAGGCCACCTGGGCGTCGTAGAAGGCGCTCTTCCCGGCGGGCTTGGCGCTCGGCGTGTCCTCCTTCCCGGTGTTCCCGTCCCCGGAGGGCTCGGTCTTCGCGGGCGGTGCGTCGGCGATCGCGCCGTGGCCCTCGGTCCCGGTGCCGTCGCCGCCGCAGGCGACGGTGAGGGCGAGGACGGGCACGGCCACGAAGGCGGCCAGGCGGAGCCCGGCGGTGGTGGTGGGGAAGCTCATGGGCCCCACGCTGGCCGCCCTGCGTGATGGCCGGTGCATGGGCACATGATGGGAACGTAACAATGCCTCCCACCTGGGCCTGAGCCCCGAGGAGGGGAGGCGGGGAGACGCGGGGCGTGCGCATAATCGGGCCCATGCCGCATGTGCTGCTCATCGAGGACGACGCCTCCGTACGGGACGGGATGGAGCTCGTGCTGCGCCGGCACGGGTACGGCGTGGAGACCGCCGCCACCGGCGAGGAGGCCCTGGCGCTGCTCGCGGGGGAACGGGGCGCGCCGGTCGAACTGGCCGTCCTGGACCTGATGCTGCCCGGCATGGACGGCTTCGAGGTGTGCCGCCGCATCCGGGCCCGTACGGCGGCCCTGCCGATCATCATGCTGACCGCGCGCGGCGACGATCGGGACATCGTGACCGGGCTGGAGGCGGGGGCCGACGACTACGTGGTCAAGCCGGTCACCGCGCCCGTCCTGGAGGCCCGCATCCGGGCCGCCCTGCGCCGCGCGGAACCGTTCTCGGGCGGCGGGCCCGGCGCGTCCGGCACGGGGACGGGCACGGGGGCCGGTCGCGCGGATCACGGCGACCGCACCGACCACGGCGGCCTGGTGATCGACCGGGCCGGGCTGACCGTCACCAAGCGCGGCACGCCCATCGCCCTGCCGCCCACCGAGCTGCGGGTCCTGCTGGAGCTGTCGGCCGCGCCGGGCCGGGTCCTCACCCGGGAGCAGCTCCTGGCGTCGGTGTGGGACCACACGTTCCTGGGCGACTCCCGGCTGGTGGACGCGGCGGTGGGCCGGCTGCGGGCCAAGATCGAGGACGTGCCGGCCCGGCCCCGGTACGTCCAGACCGTGCGGGGTTTCGGCTACCGCTTCGGCCCGTGGTGAAGGGCCGCCCGCCGGGACACGGCCCCCGGCGGTCCGGGCCCGTGCGGTCCGGGCTCGTGCGATCCGGGCCCTTTCGGCTCGGTCCCCTGCGGCTCGGCCCCCGGCGGCGCGGACTCCTTCCCCCCGGCCCCCGGCGGTCCGGGCCCCTTCGCCGCGGCCCCCGGCGGTTCGTCGGCGGGCTGCGGGTCCGACTCGTCGTCACCTTCGTCCTGGTCGCCCTGGTCAGCGCGGTGACCGCGACCGCCCTCGCCTACCGGGACGCCCGCACCGCCGTCCTCCAGCGCACCCAGAACACCGCCGTGAACGACCTGCGGGAGCGGGTCGCGGTGGTGGCGGCGGGGTTCGACCTGCCGCCCGACCAGCGGTCGCTGTCCCGGTTCG
Source organism: Streptomyces sp. NPDC017448 (assembly GCF_044330565.1). Lineage (NCBI taxonomy): Bacteria > Bacillati > Actinomycetota > Actinomycetes > Kitasatosporales > Streptomycetaceae > Streptomyces > Streptomyces sp. NPDC017448. Next base: position 172,857 of record NZ_JBIRLM010000001.1, read on the forward strand.
CGGCGGAGGTCTCCGAGGGCCTGGGCGCGCGCATCGTGGTCGCCCGCCATGAGGACCTGTCGGCGGTCTCCGACACGTACGCGGACACGGAGGGCCGGGTCACCGCCGAGCTGCGGGCGGCCGTGCGGGCCGGGGACGGGGCCCGGTTCCAGCGCGTGGAGTGGCGCGGCGAGCCGTACCTGGTGGTCGGCACGCCCGTGACGTACGCCGACGGGGACCGGCGCGCCTCGGGCCTGGAGGTCTTCGCCATCACCGACCTGCGGGCCGAGCGCGACGACACCGCCGCCCTGCTGGACTCCGTACAGGAGGGGATCGTGCCCGTGGTGGTGGCGGCGGCCCTGCTGGCGCTGCTGGCCGCCGGGACGGTCCTGCGGCCGGTACGGAAGCTGGGGCGGGCCACCCGCGAACTGGCCGCGGGCGACCTCGGCAGCCGGGTCGCGGTGCGCGGCCACGACGAACTGGCCGACCTGGCACGGACGTTCAACCGGACGGCCGACGCCCTCCAGTCGTCCGACGCGGAGTTGAGAGCGCAGGAGGCGAAGGCGCGGCGGTTCGTGGCGGACGTGTCCCACGAACTGCGCACCCCGCTGGCGGCGATGACGATGGTGGCGACGGTCCTGGAGGAGGACGCGGACCGGCTCCCGGCGGACGCCGCCCGGGCGGCCCGCACCGTGGGCGCGGAGACGGCCCGGCTCTCCCGGCTGGTGGAGGACCTGATGGAGATCTCCCGTTTCGACGCCGGGGCGGTCCGGCTCAACGCGTCGGAGACCGACCTCGCCGACACCGTACGGGCGTCGTTGGCGCTGCGCGGGTGGACGGACCGGGTGACGCTCCGGCTGCCCGAGGGCGTACGGGCCGTGGTGGACCGGCGGCGCATCGACGTGATCGTGGCCAACCTGGTGGGCAACGCGCTCAAGCACGGGGCCCCGCCGGTCACGGTCACCCTGGCCGCGCCCGGGGGCGGCCGGGTGGTGCTGGAGGTCGCGGACTGCGGTCCGGGCCTGCCGCCGGAGGCCCGGGAGCGGGTCTTCGACCGGTTCTACAAGGCGGACGAGGCGCGCACCCGGACCGCCGCGGCCGGGCACGACGGCCGGGGCGGGGGGCAGGGCGGAGAGCAGGGCGGCGGGCCGGCCGCCGGGTGGGAAGCCGGGCCGGGGGCCGGGCTGGACGGCGGTCAGGGCAGCGGCCTCGGCATGGCCATCGCGCTGGAGAACGCCCGGCTGCACGGCGGCTCCATCGACGTCGCCCCGCGGCCGGGCGGCGGTGCGCTGTTCACGCTGGTCCTGCCGGCGGCCCCGCGCCGTACGGACGAGGAGGGGGACCGATGAGCCGCCGCCGGGGCGTCGCCGCCCTCGCGGCGCTGGCGGCGGCCCTGACCGCGCTGACCGGCTGCGGGGTCGGGGTGCGGCCGACCGGGGTGATAGACGCGGGCGAACCCGCTTCCGGGCTGACGCGCGGGAAACGGCTCTACTACGCCTCCGACGCCGGGCTGCGGGCCGTGCCCCTGCTCGACCGGGAGAACGACACGCTGGAAGCGGTGATGAAGCTGCTGGCCCAGGGGCCGACGGACGCCGAACGCCGCGAGGGGCTGACCACCCTGCTCCACGCGCCCAGCGGTTACACCGTGACCGGCGACGGGGCCCGCGTCACGGTGGGGCTGGAGGGGCCGTACTGGGCGGGGGCCCGGGACCAGGTGACGGGTCAACTGGTCTGCACGCTGGCCAGCTTCCAGTCCGCCCGGGAGTCGGCGGTCCGGGCGGACGAGGTGGAGGTGACGATTCGCCCGGGGGAGGGCCCGGTGGTGGGGCCGTTGCGTTGCGCGGAGTTCCTGGACCGCTGAGAGGCGCGGGTGCGACGGCCGCTGAGAGGCATGGGCAACGGGCGTGGAGAGGGACGGGCGCAAGGACCCCTGCGAAGCGCGGGCGCGTCGACCGCTGAGAGGTGCGGGCGACCGGTTCGTGAAAAGCTGCCGCCACGGGCCCGGCGCCGGGCCGGCCCGATCGGAAACGGGGGGTCCGTGGGACGTACGCGGCTGTGGAAGACCTTCGTCCCGGTGACGGCCAACCTGCTGCTCGGGATACCGGCCGTGGTGCCGCTCTTCCTGATCTGGTACCTGCTCTCCAACTGGCCTCTGGCTGAGATGGGTTGGACCCAGCGGGAGCCGACCGAGAACGACGGGGTCCTGCCGGGGCTGGTCATCGCCGTGCCGGTGGTGGGCGTCTTCGGCATCGTCTGGGCCCTGCTCAACCTGTGGATGCGCCGCCGTCTGATCGGCGGGGCGCCCTCGTACCCGTACTGGTCGCTGGCGGTGACGCTGACCCTCGCCCCGTTCCTCCTGGGCGTCGCCTTCGGCTGAGGGGCGCCGGACTTCCCGCAGAGCGCCTTCCGGCCGGACGGGCGTCCGGCCGGACGGGCGCGGACAGACGTCAGCGGGCCTCGAAGAGGGCGTGGGTGGCGAGGGTGCTACAGCGGGACCGCCGATACCGGCCCGGTGGCTTCCCCGCCGTGTCCTGCCGGGCTCGCCGAGGCCGGTAGGGGCCCGGATGGTTTCAGCGGGGTGTCTGGGAACGGAAGCTGTGGCCGAGCTCGGGGCCGAGTCCGTAGTAGTGGCGGAAGTTGTAGATCAACGGGCTCCACCTGGCCGGGTCGACGTGCTGAGAGCCGGGGACGACGATGCGCGGATCGGCGTGGACCTTGAGCACCTGGGCTTCGACGATGAGGAACACGCCGGTGACGTCAGGCCGGACCCGGGCGGCGCGGGCCTCCAGCTGCAAGGGGCATGCGGCGACCCGGGGCGGCCGGACCAGCTCGGAGGGCTCGGGCCGCAGCCCGGCGGCCGCGAACTTGTCCCGTTCGCAGCGGAAGCTGCCCTGTTTGCTCAGGGGCACGGGAACGCGCCCGGTGAGCGGTGCGAGCCGTTCCACCGCCGGCCACTGGGTCGGCGCGGGCAGGTTGATCACCAGCTCGGGTCGACTGCGGAGATTGTGCGCGGTCTGCCCCTCGACCCCCACACCCAGGACGATCACCTGTCCCAAGGCCCAGGCCGAGGACATCGGCGCAAGGTTGGGGGAGCCGTCCTCGTTCTCCGTGGAGAGCAGTACGACCGGTGTTCCGAAGTACAGGATGCTCGGCGTGATGGCCACGTGAGCCGCCGAGGTGTCGGCGGGCACGCTGCCCGGCGTCAAGGTGTTCATGGGGCTCGAAGGTAGGGCGGGGACGCTTCGGCGCGCACCGAAGGATCCCCGGTGCATGATGGACGGCGATGAACAGCCGTGACACGCATTCCGAGGGCCCGGACCTGGCCGCCCTGGCCGGTCTTCTGGCCGACGGCACCCGGGCGGGGTTCTGCCTTGCGCTGCTGGACGGCCGGGCATGGACCGCGAGCGAGCTGGCCCGCCATGCCGGGGTGGCCGCCTCGACGGCGACCGAGCACCTGAACCTCCTGGTCGCCGGAGGGTTGCTGGCACAGGAGCGTCAGGGCCGTCACCGCTACGTCCGCCTGGCCGACCCCGCCACGGCGGAACTGATCGAGAACCTCGCTTCGATGGCTCCTCGACGCGCTGCCTCGGCCCCCTCGCTGCCGGCGGTCAACCGCAGCCGGGCGCTGGCACGCGCCCGCACGTGCTACGACCACCTCGCCGGCGCCCTGGGGGTCGCGATCACCACGGCCATGACCCAACGGGGGCTGCTGGACTGGGAACAAGGGCTGACGCTCACCGGCAACGGGACCGCCTGGCTGCACGAGCTCGGCATCCCCCTTCCGTCCGACAAACGGCGTCCGCCCGTCCGTTCCTGCCTGGACTGGACGGAGCGCCGCCCGCACCTGGCCGGGACCGTCGGCGCCGCCGTATGCCGTCACGCCTTCGACTCCGGCTGGATCACCCGGGTGGGCACCGGCCGCGCCGTCGCTCTCACCGACACCGGCCGACGCGCGCTCCGGGAACACCTCGGCCCGTCCGACGACTGGCCCGACACCGACGCACGCTCCTAGGGGGCGTCCGGTCCCGCTGAGGCTGAAGTCGTGCCCGCTGTTCCTGCAGGAGGCTTCCGACCGTCTTCGTCCGGCCTCTGCCACTACGGCGCATGACAGCACCCCGATGCCGAAGACGACGCCGAACAGGGCAAGCAGAGCGAGAAGCACGGCTGCGGCAGGGTGGGGAAGGGCCGAGTGACCGGCAGCTGATACCCGCGTGGACCGGTCTCCGCCGGGTGGGGGAGTACGGGTTCGTCCGGCGGACCGATCCGCACGAGGGGGTTGGTCGGGAAGACTCGGTTCACGGCGGGAACGTCGAACTGCCGCCCGAACCCGAGTGTCCTGGAGGACCTGATGGCGATGGAGAACGCGACCTCACTGCCCGCCTCGCAGCCCGCGTGGCCCGGTTACGTGGCCGCGGTAGCGGCCCTGGGATATGCGGCGCCCCACTTCTGGTGGGGCGCCGATGTCCCGGCGATGTTCCCCGGGGACTTCGCCACGGCACCGCAGGGAAACCTGGAGGCCGCCATCGGCTACTGGGTGATGGGCGCCGTGGCCGTGTTCGGCGCCGTGCTCTCTCTCGCCCTGGTGCGCCCCTGGGGACGCCGCGTCCCAGCCTTCCTTATCGCCGTCCCGTCGGGACTCGCCGCGATCGGCATGGCTCTCTGGGGCTTCACGTACTTCGCGATGCAGTACCTGATCAACGCCGGCCGCGTGGTCTCGGCCCCGGCCTTCGCAGCCCAGGACGCCCACCCGCAGGCGGCCTGGGGACTGTTCTGGTACGCCCTTTTCCTGATCTGGGGCATCACCCTCGGAATCGCGGCTTGGCAGCGTCTGCGCGCGCGCCGGGCAGGACTCTGACGATCACTGTCATCGCCGCAGCTCTTGTCTTCCGGCGCTGCGTACGACCGGCCGGGTACGTCCCGGAAGGCACTCCGGTTCCGACCGTGGGAGTCCGGAAAGCCGAACTCGCGCTGAAACAGCCGGTGCGGTTCGTCCTCGTCTGCGGCCGGAGCCACGTCGATGGTCACCACGGCCTCCTCGCAGCCACCGGCCGAGACCTCAGAGACGGCAGACCCGACCAGCACTACCAGCCGCTCGCCTCCACCTTCCTCAGCCTGTACAGGTCCCCGGAGTCCGGGTCGCCGATGTACTGGTAGAGGGTGGGCCGGGTCTCCGTCCCGCCGACGTTCCAGTAGTCGAACGCACAGGAGTCGACCGTGACGTGCACCTCCTGGGACCAGCGGCCCGGACCGGGTTCGTACGTCCAGGCGCCCTGTCCGGAGCAGCGGTCGTCCCCACCCTTCGGGTCCGCCTCGGTGAAGTCGTCGTGGGCGTCGAGGTCCTCGTCGATGTCCACGACGGTGACGCGGCCGTCCGGCGTGAAGGTGACGGTCCCGCCGCCTCCGTCGGTCCAGCGTCCGACGACGTCCGCCGAGGTGAGAGCGGGCGGGCGGTACTCCTGGAGCAGCCCTGCCCAGAAACCGACGCCGCCGAGCACGGTGGTGAGGACGACGGCGACCACTCCCCAGAGGATCACCGGCCCGAAGACCCGCTCCCGGCGCGACCGCCAGAGCAGCGCCGGAACGGTGAGCGCGGCCGTCGTCAGCACCCACCCCACCGCGAAGGCGACGGCCCCCGACCCGCCGGCCAGGGCGACGGCGACGCCGACGACCGCGAGCGAGACGGCTCCCGCCACCACGGGCGTCCACCACCACGCCCCCTGCCCGCCGAACCGGCGGCCCAGCACCTCGCTCAGCCGGACGGTGGGGAGGACGAAGGCCACGGAGAGCAGGCCGGCGACCAGGGTGGCGAACATGCTGATGACGGGGAGGGCCAGGAGGAGCAGCACGGACGAACCGCCCCCGGCGTTCGGGGACTCCTGGGTGAACCCGTAGTACACGCTCACGACGAGCGCGATCGCCGCTTCCAGGAGCAGCGCCAGCATCGAGAGCAACAGGGACAGGCCCCAGGGCCGCTTCTTCTGCACCGTTCATTCCCCCTCGCGCACGTGGATGTACGCCCCACGCCTGGTGGGCGGCGGCTCCGGCCATCGTGCCAGAGCTGTTTGAACGCGTTCAACGCGGGGTCGGCGGCATGTGGGACACCTGTGCGGGCGGATGACGGGGGACCGGGAGCGGCGAACCGGAAGTGGCTGGACCGGAAGTGGCTGGACCGGAAGCGGCGGACCGGGACGGATGTGCGGGGGCGTCGGGGGCGCACGAAGAAGAAGCGTTTCCGCGTGCGGGTATTCCCCCGTATGGGTGTGGCGAGGCCGCCCGCACCTCGCAGGGGCGAGCACAATGGGCCCGCGGTTCGTGCAGAGGCGCTCAGGCGCCTCTCCCGCAGCTTGCGCTCAAGGAGGACCGGTGGCGGACAGCTGGACGGTTCAGCGGACCGGGCCCGGGGGTGCCGCGCGTACGCAGGCGCGGGAACAACTCCTCGAAGCGGCCAGAGAGTTGTACGGCGTCAACGGCTACCGGGCGACCGCCGAGCACGATGTGTGCGAGGCGGCCGGAGTGCCGGTCGAGGTGCTGCGCCAGGAGTACGGCTCCCGGGAAGGGCTGCTCATCGCCCTCCACAACCGGGTCACCACGGCCGGTCTGCGGGCGATGGAGCGCGCCCTGCTGACCGAGGGCATCGAGGACTGCTCGATCGCGGAGCGGGTCCGGCTGCTCTTCGACGCGTACGTGGAGGCCGTCACCGCCGACCCGCGCGAGGCCCGTGTGACGTTCGTCGAAGTGCTGGGCGTCAGCGCCGTGGTGGACGAGCACTGCAAGCTCTGGCGGGCGCTGTGGACGGAGTTCCTGACCGGCGAGGCGGAGCGCGCGGTGGAACGCGGCGAGGCGGAGGACCGGGACCACCGGGTGGACGTGATGGTGATGGTCGGCACGGTCCACGAACTGATGGCCCACCACACCCGCCGCAGCCGCCGCGCCCGCCCCGGCGAGGTCTCGGGCGAACTGACGGAACTGGCCCTGACCATGCTGGGGTCGCCGCGGAGCGGGGAAGGGTGACACCGGTCAGCAGCCCCTCGGCCCTGCGGGCGCACACATGACGGCCGAAGGCTCGCCGGGACTGTCGGAGACCGGCGCCGGCATCTTCGACGCCATCGAGCGGGCGGTGGCACCGGCCACCGGCTGAGCGGGGCGGACCGGATCAGGCAGGCAGCGGCTGGGCCTCCATGGCCGGGGCCGGGATCGCTGCCGAAGCTGTGGAGGGCATCGTGTACGGCCCGCCCAGGCCCCACGCCCGGTGCATCGCGTCGGCGAAGGCGGCGGCCAGTCTGTGTTCGCCCGTGGGGCCCGGGTGCGTGCCGTCGTAGGTGTCCGTGCGGAGGTCGTACGCCGGGGGGTGCGAGGCCAGCAGGAGCGGGGACGCGGGGGCGTCGAGGACCGCCACGGTCTTGGCCAGCAGCTCGTTGAAGCGGGCGCAGGAGGCGGCGAAGGGGGCGTCCGTCTCGGCCCGGACGTTCGGTATCACCGGGAGCAGCACCATCCGCACGCGCGGGTTCGCGGCGCGAGCGGCCGTGATGAACGCGCGGGCGTTGGCCGCCGTCTGCTCGGCGTCCGTGTAGAACCCGAGGTCTATCAGGCCGAGCGAGACCAGCAGCACATCCGCCTCCGCCTCGCGCACCGCGTCCGCGATGGCCGGGGCCATGTGCAGCCAGCCCTCGCCCCAGCCGGCCAGGTGCCGACGCGCGGCGGGCGGGAAGGACGGGTCGGCGTAGGCGTGGGAGAGCGGGGCGTTCGCCTCCTTGTCGTACAGCGTCGTGCGCGGGCCGACGATCTCGTACGGGAGGCCGGGGTGCGCCTCCAGGTGCTGCCACAGGCGGTAGCGCCAGGTGAAGTCCCCGGCGGCGCCGATGGTCATGGAATCGCCGACCGGAAGAAAACGCATGCCGCCATCATCGCCGATCACCTCTCCGGCCTGCGACGTGACGATGGACACTGGGGTCATGCGCTCGTATCCGACCGGCCCGGGGGGCCGCGCCGCCGCCGCCCTCGCCGCCGCTCTCACCGTCGCCCTGCCGCTGTTCGCCGGGGCCGGTCCGGCCGCGGCCGACGAGGGGCGGCCCGACCGCGACTTCACGATCGAGGACCCCCGGATCACCGAGTCCAGCGGCCTCGCCGCCAGCCGGGCGCACCCCGGCGTCCACTGGACGCACAACGACAGCGACGACGGCCCCTACGTCTTCGCCGTCGACTCCCGCACCGGGAAGACCCTCGCCACCGTCACCCTGCGGGGCGTCGGGGAGCCGAGGGACGTCGAAGCCATCTCGATCGGGCCGGACGGAGACATCTACGTCGGCGACATCGGCGACAACCTCGACGGCAGCTGGGACCACGTCTGGATCTACCGCTTCCCCGAGCCGAAGACCCTGCGCGACGCGACCGTCACCGCCGTCCAGTACGACGTGAAGTACGCCGACGGGCCCCGCAACGCCGAGGCGATGATGGTCCACCCGAAGACCGGCCGCGTCTACATCGCCTCCAAGAACGAGGACGGCGGCGGCCTCTACGAGGGCCCCGCCGCGCTCGACGCCGGGTCCGCGAACACCTTCCGCCGGGTGGACGAGGTGCCCTGGGTCACCGACGGGGCCTTCTCGCCGGACGGGAAGCGCCTGGTGCTGCGCTCGTACTTCAGCGCCCGCGAGTACGCCTTCGAGGACGGCCGCCTCGGCGAGGACCGGTCGGTCGCCGCCCCGTTCCAGCGGCAGGCGGAGTCGGTGACGTACACGGCGGACGGCTCCGCCCTCCTGTTCGGCTCGGAGGGCGAGCGCAGCGAGGTCGTGCGGGTGGAGGTGGAGGGCGGCGGTCCCGGGGGCGGCCGGGAGCGGGGGAAGCCCTCGGGGAGCGGCGGCGCCGCGGGCGAGGCGGGGAAGGACGAGGGCGACGGTCCGGGCGACGGCGAGGGCGGCGCCGGGCTCGGTGCGGCGGTCGTCGTGGGGGCGGCCGTCCTGTGGTTCGCGCTCCGGCGGAAGCGGGGGCGGGGCTGAGCCCGCCCCGGGCCCCTCAGCCCTCGTCCGTCACCGGCCACACCTCGTAGTGCAGCGTCCGGTCCCGTTTCAGGCGGTGGGCGAGCGGGACCAGGACACCCTGCACGATCGGGTACTTGCGCGACATCATCCGCGCCGCGTGCGTGTTCTCCTTCGTGCCCGGCCGCAGCAGCCGCGCGTGCGCCCTGATCTGCGGTCCCGTGGGTCTGCCCCGGACCGTGCAGGGGGCGATCTCCACGCGCGGGTGGTTGCGCATCCGCTCGACCTTCCACGCGGACGAGAACGTGCGGATGAACGCGTGGTCGCCCTCCACGACGATGTTGACCGGGGTGCCGACGGAGGTCCCGTCCTGGCGGTGGGTGCTCAGCAGGACGGCGTACTGCTTGACGAAAGGAGCGAGCTCCCGGCTGGCGTCCATACCTCCATTGGGACACGCGTCGGGCGCGCTGTCATGTCCGGGCCGCCGCCCCTTCCGCGGTCCCTTCCGAAGCCCCTTCCGCGGTCCGTTCGGCGGTCCCTTCCGCGGCCCGCTCCCGGACCAGCGCCTCGAAGCCGGCGATCAGCCGGCCCAGCCCGAACTCGAAGTGGTCGAACTCGGCGCTGAAGGCGTCCTCCGCCATGTTCGCCATCCTGGGGTACGCGCCGCTGAGCATGGCCCGCTCCAGGTAGGGGCGCTGGCGGTCCCGGAACTCCTCGTCGCTCAACCCGGTCTGCCGTACCGCCTCCGCCGCGTCCGCCCGACTGCGGGCGAGCCCCTCCACGAAGCTGTTCACCGTGGTGATCACGCCGATCAGTTCGGAGTCGCGCAGACCCGTGCCCCGCAGGCCGGCGAGCGCCAGCTCCAGCCCTCGCAGGGCGCTGGGGCCGAGCACCGTACGGGCCTGGTTGATCTTCAGCAGCCAGGGGTGGCGGTGCAGGTTGTCCAGGTGGGACCGGGCCATGGTGTGGATCGCCGCGCGCCAGTCGGCGGGGTCGGCCCCGGACGGCCCGGAGGGGTCGGCCCCGGCCGCTCCGGCGGCTTCCTCCGTCGCGGCGGGCAGCGGTTCGCCCAGGACGCGGTCGAACATCAGGTCCAGCAGCTCCGCCTTGCCGGGGACGTAGCGGTAGAGCGACATCGTGCCCGTGCCCAGCTCGGTGGAGAGGCGGCGCATGGAGACGGCGGCCAGCCCCTCCGCGTCCGCGACGGCGACGGCGGCGGTGACGATCCGCTCCAGCGTGAGGCCGGGCTTGGGGCCGCGGCTCGGGCGTTCCCCGGCGCCCCACAGGAGCTCCAGGCTGCGCGCGGTGTCGTCGCTCCCGGTGGCCGTGCCGACCGTCGCCGGTGTCGTTCCGTCTTTCGCCATGGGGCCAGCGTAATGCGCCGGATCAGGCGTGGGTACGCCGTACTCGTATCCCGGTACGGTGTACCCAACGGGGTGCGGGAGGCTGTGTCCCGTACGGGCCCGGAGTCCTCGTCCGGCCGTGAGCGGCGGACGGCATGCGGTACGCGGTACGCGGCGGACGGCATGGGGTAGGGGGCGGACGGCACGCGGCGGACGGCATGGGGCCGGGGACCGAGGGCCGGTGGTCGGCATAGGGTCGGGCACCGTGCCGACGACTCCCGCGCCCCCGCCCCCGCCCTTCACCACCGCCCGCCTCGACGCGCTCCCGCTCGCACCGGCGTACGCCGAGGAGATGGCGGGCGTCCTGGCGGACCCGGCGCTGTACGGGTTCACCGGCGGCGAGCCGCCGTCCCCGGCCGCGCTGCGCTCCCGCTACGAGCGGCAGTGCGCCGGTCCGCCCGGTGCGGGGGAGCTGTGGTGGAACTGGGTGCTCCGGGTCCGTGCGGACGGGAACCTCGCCGGGTACGTGCAGGCGACCGTGCGGGGCCCCCGCGCCGAGATCGCCTGGGTGATCGGTACGCCGTGGCAGGGCCGGGGGTACGCGGGCGAGGCGGCGAAGGGCCTCGCGGCGCACCTGGTGTCGGCCGGCGGTGTACGCGAGGTCGTCGCCCACATCCACCCCGACCATGCCGCGTCCGAGGCGGTGGCACGGGCGGCGGGGCTCCGGCCGACCGGGGAGTGGGAGGACGGCGAGCGGCGGTGGGCTGCCCGCACCCCCGTGCCGGACGTCCCCTAGGGTTCCGGTCCATGCCCGGACCTGACTTCCTGCACACCACCCGGACCTCGTACGACGCCATCGCCGCCGGCTACGCGGACTGGACCCGCGACGAGTTGGCGAGCAAGCCCCTGGAGCGGGGCCTGCTGACCGCCTTCGCGGAACTCGCGGCACGCACGGCGGAGGACGGCGGCGGGCTGCCGCTGGCAGACGTCGGCTGCGGCACGGGCCGGGTGACCGGGTACCTGCACGGACTCGGCCTGGGGATCGAGGTGTTCGGGGTCGACCTCGCCCCGCGGATGCTGGCCGAGGCGCGCAAGGACCACCCCGGGCTGCGTTTCGAGGAGGGTTCCATGCTCGCCCTCGACCTGCCGGACGCCTCGCTGGGCGGGCTGCTCGCCTGGTACTCGACGATCCATGTACCGGACGAGGAGCTGCCGCTCGCCTTCGCGGAGTTCCGCCGCGTCCTCGCACCGGGGGCGCCCGTGCTGCTGGGCTTCCAGGTGGGGGACGAGGCGTTGCGGATGACGGAGGCGCTCGGCGAGGAGGTCGCGCTCGTCTTCCACCGGAGGCGGCCGGAACGGATCGCGGACCTCCTGCGGGAGGCGGGGTTCGGCCTCGTGTCCGTGACGCGGCGGGAGCGGGAGACGGACGGGCCATTCCCGGAGCGGACGCCGCAGGGGTTCGTCCTGGCGCGCAGGCCCGTTGTCAGTGGCGGCTGTGAGGATGGGGAGACCGGCACAGCGAACTGAGGGGGATTCCGTGGGCGCCTGGGACATCGGCTACTTCGACAACGACGCCGCGGCCGACTTCGGCGGGCGGGTGGACGACGCGGAGACCGAGAAGAAGGCGGACGTGCTCCGGGAGGTCCTGGCCGCCGTCGCGGGCACGGCCCCCGACGACTACGCGGAGGGCGAGGAGGCGGTCGCCGCCGCCGCGCTGGTCGCCGCCCAGTGCCCCGGGGGCGAGGCCGTCACCACCGCGTACGGTCCGAAGAAGCCGCTGCCCCCGCTCCCCGCCGATCTGCGCCCGCTGGCCGTCCGCGCCCTGGACCGGCTCACCGCGCCGAACGCCGAGCCGCTGGACCTGTGGGCGGAAGCCGGCGAGGACCAGGCGTGGCTGGCGGGGACAGCCGCCCTGCGCGCGGTGCTGGCGGCGGCGCCGGGGGAGTAGACGCGGCGGGGGAGCGGCGGGGCGTGGGCGGCCTCGGGCGCGGGGAGCGCCGTCAGCGTTTCGAGCGGCCCGCGCGCACGATCTCGTCCACGTCCAGGGCGAGTTCGGCGCCGAGGGAGGCGGGCAGCGGGGCCTGCTGGCCGGGGGCGTAGACCTCGTGCCGGTCGTAGCCGCCGGGGAGCGGTTCGGTCAGGACGTGGACCCGGCTGTGCTTGCGGTCGACGATGACGTACACCGGGATCTTGGCCTGGGCGTAGGCGGTGACCTTGTTGCGGAGGTCGTTCTGGTAGTTCCCGGAGGTGACTTCCAGGACGAGCCGGAAACAGGCGGGGTCGTAGCAGTTGTTCTCGGCCGGGTGCTCGTCGAAGTCGGCGTCGACGATCGCCAGATCGGGGATCGCGAAGTCCTGGGGGCCGCCGGGGAGCCAGAGGCCGACGCCCTGGAGGACTCTCGACTCCTCGCCGTGGAGACCTGCTGCGAGGAAGGGGACCATGAGCGTGGTCAGCGCGTCGGCGTGCGGGCCGTCCGGGGGTGGTGCCACGGTGATGACGCCTCCGATGATCTCGACGCGATGCCCCGGAAGCTGCTCAGCGAGACGGTTCGCCGTTTCGAGCAGCGTTTCCGGCTGGTCGTCACAGGGGTGCTCGACTGCTGCTGCAGACATTGCGGGCCTCCTGGAAGGGGCTGGTGTCGAGACCGTCATCGTAGGGCGGAGCAGCCGGAGACCGCGCTTCTGGCATATGCCACCCGGTGGAGTGAAGCAGAAACGGCCCGGCACACCACGCGGGTGCCGGGCCGTCTCCGTACAACGGAAGGTGCGGGGGACTACAGCTTCTCGATCACGTAGTCGACGCACGCCGTCAGCGCCTGCACGTCCGCCGGGTCGATCGCCGGGAACATCGCCACGCGCAGCTGGTTGCGGCCCAGCTTGCGGTACGGCTCGGTGTCCACGATGCCGTTGGCGCGCAGCACCTTGGCGACGGCCGCCGCGTCGATCTCGTCCGCGAAGTCGATCGTGCCGATGACCTGCGAGCGCTTCGCCGGGTCCGTGACGAACGGGGTCGCGTACTTCGACGCGTCGGCCCAGCCGTACAGGTGCTGGGAGGACGCGGCCGTGCGGCCCGTCGTGAAGTCCAGGCCGCCCTGGCCGTTCATCCACTTCAGCTGTTCGTTCAGCAGGAAGAGGGTGGCCAGCGCCGGGGTGTTGTACGTCTGGTTCTTCAGGGAGTTGTCGATCGCCGTGGGCAGCGAGAAGAACTCCGGGATGTGCCGGCCCGAGGCGTGGACCCGGGCCGCGCGCTCCAGCGCCGCCGGGGAGAACACGCCGATCCACAGGCCGCCGTCCGAGGCGAAGGACTTCTGCGGGGCGAAGTAGTAGACGTCGGACTCGGTGATGTCGACCGGCAGGCCGCCCGCCCCGGAGGTCGCGTCCACCAGCACGAGGGCGCCCTCGTCGGCGCCCGCGACGCGCTCGACCGGGGCCGCGACACCGGTGGAGGTCTCGTTGTGGGTGAAGGCGTAGACGTCGACGCCCGCCTCGGCCTTCGGCTCCGGGTGGGTGCCCGGGTCGGAGGTGATCACGCTGGGGTCGGACAGCCAGGGCGCGAGCTTCGCGGCCTTGGCGAACTTCGACGAGAACTCGCCGAAGGTCAGGTGCTGGGACTTCGACTCGATCAGACCGTGCGTCGCGATGTCCCAGAAGGCGGTGGAGCCGCCGTTGCCGAGGATCACCTCGTACCCCTCGGGGAGGGAGAAGAGGCTGCGTACGCCGTCCCGTACCTCGCCGACCAGGTTCTTGACCGGGGCCTGGCGGTGGGACGTGCCGAGGAGGGAGGTGCCGGTGGCGGCCAGCGCGTCGAGCGCCTCCGTCCGCACCTTGGAGGGACCGGCGCCGAAGCGTCCGTCTGCGGGCTTGATGTCAGCGGGAATCTGGATGTCGGCCACGGGACGGAGCGTAGTCCCTCGGTGGCACGGCTCCGTAACCGTGTCCGTCCGATGAGACGTGCGCTCCGGCCCGTGGACACCCGGCGCGGGGTGGACCTCTCCGCCGGCGGGCCGCCCGGCGGGAGGCGGCGCCTCCGCTTCGCGGGCCGCCCCGGCCGGGCGACGGCCTACGCGTCGTGGCCGAGCGGGCAGCCCAGCTTCACCGGCAGCTCGTACAGGTCGTTCTGGGTCACGATCGGCTTGTTGCGCAACTCGGAGGCGGGGACCGCGAGGTCCAGCTCCGGGAACCGCTCGTACAGGGCCGGCAGCGCGATCCCCGCCTCCAGGCGGGAGAGGGCGGCGCCCGGGCAGATGTGCGGGCCGTGGCCGAAGGCGATGTGGCGGTTCGGGGTGCGGGTGGCGTCGAACTCGCCCGCCGTCGGGCCGTGCTGCTCCTCGTCCCGGCCCAGCGCGCCGAACGAGACGATCAGGGCCTCCCCCTTCGGGAGGACCTTGTCGCCGACCTCGATGTCCTCCGTCGCGAAGCGGATCAGGACGTGCGAGGTCGGGGTGTTCCAGCGCAGCGTCTCCTCGATCACGCCCTCCCACGGGATCTCCCCGCTCACCACCTTCTTGCGCTGCTCGGGGTGGAGCGCGAGGGCTTCCACGGCGTTGACGATCAGGCTGATCGTGGTCTCGTGCCCGGCGGCGATGATCAGCTGGAGGGTGTTGACGATCTCCTCGTCGGTGAGGTGGTCGCCGTTCTCGGAGGCCGCGATCAGCGCGCTGGTCAGGTCGTCGCCCGGGTTCGCCTTCTTCTCCTCGACGATCTTCGTGAAGAGGGTCCCGAGGTCCGCCATCATCTGCGGGACCTCCTCCGGCGGGGTCTGCGTCGAGAAGAACTTCTCGAACAGCTCCTTCAGCCGCGGGTGGTCCGCCGCGTCCACGCCCATCAGCTCGCTGATCACGTTCATCGGCAGCGGGTAGGCGAACTCGGCCTTCAGGTCCACCGGCTCCCCGGCGGGCAGGGCGGCCAGCCTCTCCAGGCTCGCCTCCGTCAGCGCCTCGATCCCGGCGCGCAGCTTCTCCACGCGCTTCACGGTGAGGGCCTGCGCCACCAGCGTACGGAGACGGCGGTGGTCCGGGCCGTCGACCGTCAGCATCGAGCGGCCCGGGTTGGCCAGGCCGATCAGCGGCCAGTCCGCCGGTATCTCGCCGCGCCGCCAGGCGTTCCAGACGTTGATGTCCTTGACCACCCGGCCGTCGGTGAGCAGTGCGCGGGCCTCCTTGTGGTGGGTGACGGCGTAGACGTGCACCCCGCCCGGCAGCTCCACCTCGGCCAGCGGTCCGGCCGCCCGCAGCGCGGCGCTCTCACCGTCGAGGTCTCTGACGAAGGGGTCGAGCGCGATGCGGGTCATGCGGGGCCTCCGTGGTGTCCGGGTCTGCCGAGGGCAGGGGTGGGAGTGAAGAGAACCGGCAGATCCGTCAGACCGCGCAGCCACGGCGACGGACGGCGGGTGAGCTGCTCGGCGGGGACGGCGAGGTCCACGTCGGGCAGCCGGTCGAGCAGGACCTCGATGCCGGTACGGGCGATGACCTCGGCGGTCTCCTGGGCGGGGAACGGGCAGCGGTGCTCCCCGTGGCCGAAGGAGAGGAAGGCGTTGTTGCCGCCGGTCAGCGCCGAGCCGTCGGTCCGCACCTGCGGGTCGCCGTTGGCGGCGGCGAGGCCGAGGAGCAGCATGTCCCCGGCGCGGACGTGCCGGCCGCCGATGTGGGTGTCGCGGGCGGCCCAGCGGCCGGCCACGTTCTGCGTCGGCGTGTCCTCCCAGAGGACCTCGTTCATGGCCTCCGCGACGCTGTGCCGGCCCCCGGAGAGGGAGGCGGCGAACCGGTCGTCGGTGAGCATCAGCCGCAGCGAGTTACCCATCCAGTCGGCGGTCGGCTGGTGGCCGGCGGCCATCATCACCATGAGGTCCTGGACGATCTCCTCGTCGGTGAAGCCGCCGGGGTCGGCGAGCATCCGGCTGGCGACGTCGTCGCCGGGCTCGGCGTGCTTGTCGACCAGCAGCTGGAACATCGAGGCGCCCAGGTGCTCCGCTCCGGCGAGCGCCCGCTCCTTGCCGTCGATCATGTCGTTGATCGCCCCCACCAGGGGGTGGGCCTTCTCGTCGGAGAAGCCGTAGATCCTGGCCAGGACGAGGGCGGGCAGCAGCTTGGCGTAGTCCGCGATGATGTCGACCGAGCCCTTGGTGCAGAACCGGTCGATCAGCTCGTCGGCGAACTCCTCCGCGTACCGCTTGAGGGCGAACGGGTCGACGCCCTCCAGCGCGTTGCTGATCATCATGGCGCGGACGCTGTGGCGCTCGCCGACCGTGTAGAGGATCGAGTTCTGCTTGCGCCCGATCATCGGCAGCAGCGGCCAGTCGTCGGGGATGCGGTCCCACTGGTTCCACAGGTCGGAGTCCCGGCTGAAGAGGGCCGGGTCGCCGGCGACCTGGTGCAGTTCGCGGTAGCCGAGGACGAGCCAGGCGGGGATGTCGCCGTCCAGGACGACGGGGGCGAGCGCCCCGTGGTCGCGCCGCAGCTCCCGGTAGAGCTGCACGGGGTCGCTCTGGAAGCGGGGCCCGGACAGGGGGACGGACCCGTGGGAGACGGGGCAGCCGGAGACAGAGGTCACGGGGCGGGCTCCGGGGTCGGGCCGGCCGCCGCCAGCGCCGCCTCCGGGGTGCGGAGGCGGGCGGCGGAGAGCGCGGCGAGGTGCTCGACGAGCGTGATGAGCACGTACTTGCTGGACGAGCGGTCGCGGGCGTCGCACTCCACCAGCGGCACGTCGTCCGAGAGGTCCAGGGCCTCGCGGATCTGCTGCTCGCTGTGGAGGGGGCCGCCGAAGTCGTTGCACGCCACGATGAACGGCGTGCCGTGGTGCTCCAGGCGGTCGATGGCGTACCAGGAGTCGGCGAGGCGGCGGGTGTCGACGAGGACGACCGCGCCGAGCGTGCCGGAGAACAGCCGGTCCCACAGGAACCAGAAGCGCTCCTGGCCGGGCGCGCCGAAGAGGTACAGCACGGACCGCTCGTCGAGGGTGATGCGGCCGAAGTCGAACGCCACGGTGGTGGCCGACTTGGCCTGGATGCCGTCGAGGTGGTCGACGGCCTCGCCCGCGCGGGTCATGGTCTCCTCCGTGTTGAGCGGACGGATCTCGCTCACGGATCGGACCATGGTGGTCTTGCCGACCCCGAAGCCGCCGACGACGACGATCTTGAGACCGTTGTCGGCCGTCGCGCTCAGGGCGGCGCGGTCAGAGGTTGCGGAGTCCAACGAGCACCTGTTCCAGGATGTCGGGGTCGGGGAGCCGGTCCGCGACACGGGCTGTACGGGGGTGGCGGGCGCTGATCCGGCCGGTGTCGAGCAGGTCGCACAGCATGATGCGGACGATGCTGACCGGCAGGTTCAGGCTCGCGGCGATCTCGACGACGGCCACCGGGCCCTGGCACATCCGCAGGATCGCGACGTGCTCGGACTGCATCCCGGGGGCCGGGTCGCACTCGGCGACGACGAGCGTCACCAGGTCGAAGGCGGCGGAGTCGGAGCGGCTGCGGCCCCCGGTGAGGGTGTACAGCCGGTCCGGATCGTCGTCGCGGCCCGGTCGGGGACGGGGCGCCGTGGTCATACGGCCGGAGTCTCGGCGGGTTCGCGCGGCGGCGCGACGAGGTGCTCGCCGAGCTGTTCCACCAGCTCGCTCATGTTGTGGCCGACCAGGCCCACGTCGGAGTCCTCGTCGGCGACGACGGCCAGGTGGGCCCCGGCCCCCGCCTCGACGATGAACAGCACGCCGCCATAGAACTCGGCCATCGCGGACCGTACGCCGCCGGTGCCGTCGCCGAACTCGATGGACGCGCCGTGCGACAGGCTCTGGATGCCGGCGGAGATCGCGGCCAGCTGGTCGGCCTGGTCGACGGAGAGCTCGGGGGTGCGGCACAGCTTGAGGCCGTCGCGGGACAGGACGAGGGCGTGGCGGGTACCGGGGGTGCGGTCGAGCAACCCCTCCAGCAGCCAGTTGAGCTTCTCGTCGGTGGTCGCGGTCATCGGGTGTTGCCTTCCGGGAGCGGGGAGTTGGCTCGGACCGCCTTGCTGAAGGTGCTGAAGCGCGCTGCCTGGACCTTCGGGTCGGTGGTACGGGCCCGGGGGTGGTCGGCTCCGCCGGGGGTGACGTTGCCGGTACGGGCTTCGGCGGCGGCCAGCGTGCGGCCGCGGCGGCGCTTGGGCAGGCCGCTCTCGCCGAACTCGGGCACGCCGCCGGTGGACTCGGAGACGGAGTCCGCCGAAGCCGGGAACTCCGTCTCCGCCGCCGGGGTCGGGGACGCGGGGGCGTCGCTCCCGGCGGAGGACCGGGCCGCGGGGGTGGTGGCCCGGTCCGTGCCGGCTGCCGAGGCGTGGGAGGGCTCGGGCTCGGCGGGTGCGGAGGTGGACGCCGCCGCACCCGGGGCCGTCACGGCCGGAGCGGCGGAGTCCGGTGCGGTCGGCGCGGGGGCGCGGGAGATCAGCTCCTGGGGGAGCATCATCAGCGCGCCGGTCCCGCCGCGGGCGGACGGCCGGAAGGAGACGGTCAGGCCGTGCTTGCGGGCCAGCCGGCCGACGACGGCCAGGCCCAGGCGGGTGCCGGAGAGGTTGGTGAGGTCCTGGTGGTCGGCGGAGACCGCCTTCTCGGCACGGCGCAGCTGCACCTCGCTCATGACGAGCCCGCTGTCCTCGACGGTGATGACGATGCCCGCCGGGACCTCCTCCACGTACACGTGGACCTCCGCGGTGGGCGGCGAGAAGTTGGCAGCGTTGTCGAGGAGTTCGGCGAGGGCGTGCATGACGCCCTCGGCGGCGTGGCCGGCGATGGCGACGTCGCTGGTGGAGTGGAGGCGGACGCGCTGGTAGCTGCCGATCCGGCCCATCGCGCCGCGCAGGATCGACTCCATGACGATCGGCTTGGCCCAGCGCCGCCCGGAACGGGCGCCGGTCAGCACGGCGATGGAGTCGGCGAGGCGGCCCGCCTGGGCGGTGCGGTGGTCCAGGTGGAGCAGGTCCCCGAGCACGGACTCGTCGGAGTGCCGGTGCTCCATCTCGCGGAGGTCGGCCAGCATGCTGGTGGAGAGGGCCTGCATCCGGCCCGCCGCGTTGGCGCAGGCCGCGATGGCGGCGGACCGCTCGGTCTCGGCGCGGGTGGCGCGCGCGGTCAGCCGGTCGACGGTGACGCCGAGGCGGGCCTGCTCGGCGGCGGCGGCCGCGGTGATCCGCTCGTTCTCGGCCCGTGCCTCGGAGACCAGCCGGGCGGTCTCCGACGCGGCGGCGGCCTTGATCCTGGCCGTCTCCGCGGTGAAGCGCTGGGCCTCGACGGCGGAGGCGGAGACCAGGCGCGAGGTCTCGGAGGTGAACCGCTCGGCATCGGCGGCAAGCCGGGCGCGCAGGGCCCGCGCGGTCCCCAGGGCGTGGACGGTGACGGCCACGCAGACGCTCAGCAGCACGGCGGCTGCGCCCGCGCCCCAGGCCAGCGGGGTCCGTGCCGCGTCGGGGGCCGCGGCGACGCCCCACAGGGTCAGCGTGCCGGTTGCGGCTGCCGATATCAGCAGGGCGAGTGCGGTGGGCCGGTGTGAGGGGCGCAATCGGAGTCCTCGGTGGCGGACGGTGCTGGACGGTAGGCGGTGGTGCCGGGCGGTGCGGGGTGTGCGAAGGTGATGGGTCGAATTCCGGACACTTCGTCACGGGTGCGGGCGATCCTGCACAACTGGAACTGATAGTTCCTGCGCAAGTCCTGGTCACTATAGGAGACTTGACGGTCTGTTTGGGAAGATCTTGTGGGCCTTTTCATGGCTCTTGCGGGATTTTGTCCGGTCGCATCCCAAGAGTTCACCTGACGCGACGGCATGCTGAGGCCATGGCCGAACAACATCGACCGCCTCCCGGACGGTCCGCCCTGCCGCCCGCGCCCGCGCCCTCGGCCTCTCCGGCCTTCGTCACCGCCCTCCGCTCCGCCGTACGCGGCGCGAGCGACTTCGGGGCCGGGGCGCGGGCGTTGAGGACGATGGACGCCTCCAACTACCGCCGCGTCCCGCTCGGGGTGTGCGCCCCGCGCGACGCGGACGACGTCGCGGCCGCGCTGGCGGTCTGCCGGGAGCACGGGGTGCCGGTCGTCCCGCGCGGCGGCGGCACCTCCATCGCCGGGCAGGCCACCGGCACGGGCCTCGTCCTCGACCTCACCCGCCACCTGCGCGCCGTCCTCGACCTGGACCCCGCCGCCCGCACCGCCGTCGTCCAGCCCGGCGTGGTCCTGGACGACCTGCGGGCCGCCGCCGCGCCCCACGGCCTGACCTTCGGCCCCGACCCCTCCACCCACAGCCGCTGCACCATCGGCGGCATGATCGGCAACAACTCCTGCGGCGCGCACTCGGTCGCCTGGGGCACGACCGCCGACAACATGCGGAAGCTGACGGTGGTCCGGTACGGAGGGGAGGCGCTGCGCCTGGAACAGGGCGGCGGCCCCGAAGGCGTACGGGGCGCGCACGGGACGACGGCCCGCGGCCCCGGAGACGTGAGCGTCACCACGGCCCACGGCCCGGCGGGCGTACGCGAACTGATCGCCTCCCACCTCGCCCTCCTGCGCACCGGCTTCCCCGACCTCCCGCGCCGCATCTCCGGCTACGCGCTCGACGCCCTGCTCCCCGAACACCCCGGCGGCCCCGACCCGGTCCGGGCGTTCTGCGGCAGCGAGGGCACCCTCGGCGTCGTCACCGAGGCCACCGTGCGGCTGGTCGAGGCCCCGCCCGCCCGCGCCTTGGCCGTCCTCGGGTACGCCGACGAGACCGCCGCCGCCGACGCCGCCCCGGGCCTCCTGCCGTACGGCCCGCTCACCGTCGAGGGCATGGCCGCCGACCTCGTCCCCGAGGCGGCCGGGCTGCCGCGCGGGGCCGCCTGGCTGTTCGTCGAGACCGGCGGCGCCACCCCGGCCGAGGCGGAGGCGGGCGCCGAACGCGTCCTGCGGGCCGCCGACGCGGTGGACGGGGCCGTCGTCACCGACCCGGCGCGCCGACGCGCGCTGTGGCGCATCCGCGAGGACGCCGCCGGGACCGCGACCCGGATGCCCGACGGCGGTGAGGCGTGGCCCGGCTGGGAGGACTGCGCGGTGCCGCCCGCCCGGCTCGGCGCGTACCTCCGCGACTTCCGGGCCCTGCTCGCCGCGCACGGCCTGCGCGGCGCCCCGTACGGCCACTTCGGCGACGGCTGTGTCCACGTCCGCATCGACTTCGACCTGGTCACCGACGCCGGGGTGGCGCGTTTCCGCCGGTTCTCCGAGGAGACGGCCGCCCTCGTCGTCGCGCACGGCGGCTCCCTCAGCGGCGAGCACGGCGACGGGCAGGCGCGCGCGGAGCTGCTGCCCCGGATGTACGGGGACGAACTCGTCGCCCTGTTCGGCCGGTTCAAGGACCTGTGGGATCCGGACGGCGGCCTGAACCCGGGGATGCTGGTCCGCCCGGCCCGCCTCGACGAGAACCTGCGCTTCGCGGTCCTGCCGAAACGCCCGGTGGACGTGGAGTTCGGCTACCCCCGGGACGGCGGCGACTTCGCGGGCGCGGTCCGCCGCTGCGTCGGCGTCGCCGCGTGCCGGACGACGGAGACGGGCGGCGCGGGCGTCATGTGCCCGTCCTTCCGCGCGACCGGCGAGGAGGCCCACTCCACGCGCGGCCGGGCCCGGCTGCTGCACGAGATGCTGGCGGGCGAGGTCGTGACGGACGGCTGGCGCAGTACGGAGGTCCGGGACGCGCTCGACCTCTGCCTCTCCTGCAAGGGCTGCCGCAGCGACTGCCCGGTGGGCGTCGACATGGCCACCTACAAGGCGGAGTTCCTGTACCACCACTACCGGGGCCGGCTCCGCCCCGCCGCCCACTACGCGATGGGCGGCCTCCCGCTCTGGCTGCGCCTCGCCGCCCCCTTCGCCCGGCCGCTGAACGCCCTGGCCCGGGTGGGCCCGCTCGCCGCGCTCGTGAAACGGCTGGCGGGCATCGCGCCGGAGCGCACGCTCCCGGTGCTGGCGACCCGGACGTACAGCCGGTGGCTGCGCGCGCGGCGGGGCGGGGGCACGCACATCCTCTCCAGCGGCGGGGGCACGCACGTCCTCTCCAGCAGCCGTGTGGTGCACCTCTGGGCGGACACCTTCACCGAACACCTGTCCCCCCAGGTGGGCCGGGCGGCGGTCCGGGTCCTGGAGGAGGCGACGGGGCGTACGGTGCTGCCGCCCGCCCCCGGACTGTGCTGCGGCCTCACGTACGTGTCGACCGGCCGGCTCGACGCGGCCCGCCGGGTGATGCGCCGCACCCTGGACCGGCTGGACCTCTCCCCCGGACAGCCGCTCGTCGTCCTGGAGCCGAGCTGCGCCGCCGCCCTCCGCACCGACCTGCCCGAACTCCTCCCCGACGACCCGCGTGCGGCCGGACTCGCCGCCTCGGTGCGGACCTTCGCCCAGTACCTGGAGGAGTACGCCCCCGACTGGACGCCGCCCCGCCTGGACCGTCCGGTGGCCGGGCAGACGCACTGCCACCAGCACGCGGTCCTCGGCGACGCGGCGGAGCGCCGGCTGCGCGAGCGCCTGGGCCTGACCGGCGAACTCAGCGGCGGCTGCTGCGGCCTCGCCGGGAACTTCGGCTTCGAGAAGGGCCACTGGGAGGTCTCCGTCGCCTGCGCGGAGGAGGGGCTGCTCCCCGCCGTACGGGAGGCGGAACCCGGCACGGAACTCCTCGCGGACGGCTTCTCCTGCCGTACGCAGCTCGACCGGCTCGCCGGGCGGCGGGCCCGGCACCTGGCGGAGGTCGTTGCGGAGGCGATGGAGGCGGGGGGCCGGCGGCCCGGGGCGGACGGCCCGGGGCGTGCGGAGGAGGAGGCGGACCCCGGCTGAGCGGTGCGGACCGCCGGCGCCGGGCGGCGGCGTGCGACGGGAGCGTGAACGGTAGGCCACGGCCTGCGCGGGCCTCCGTACGGTGTCCGTACGGTGGAGGGGGCCACGGACCGGACAGTGCGTCTTCTCGTACTGTCCAGTCCATTACAGTGGACTGGTCCGGTGGGTCGGCGTTCCGGCCCGCCGCCCGCCCCGCCGGGCTCCCGCTTCATCCACCCCCCTCGGAAGGTCCCCCGTGAACGACCAGCGCAGCGCCGCCGCCGAACCGGCCGCCGCGGCCGTCGCCGTACCCGAAGCGGTGACGGCCCTCGACGGCGCCGGCCCGGCCCCCGACCCGCGCGGCGCCGACGCGCCCACCGGGGGGAGCCGGGCCGCCCGGCGGGCGGCGCTGGCGCCGATCGCGCTGGTCGTCGCGGGCGGGCTGTCCGTCCAGTTCGGCTCGGCCGTCGCGGCGCTGCTGATGCCCAAGGCGGGCGCGCTGGGCGTCGTCACCCTGCGGCTGGTGGCCGCCGCGCTGATCCTGCTGGTGGTCTGCCGCCCGAAGGTGCGCGGGCACTCGCGGGCCGACTGGGGCACGGTGCTCGCCTTCGGCGTCGCGATGGGCGGCATGAACACCCTCTTCTACCTGGCGCTGGACCGTATCCCGCTCGGCATCGCCGTCACCCTGGAGGTGCTCGGCCCGCTCGCCCTGTCGGTGTTCGCCTCCCGCCGCCTGATCAACGTCGTCTGGGCGGGGCTCGCCCTCGTCGGCGTCGTCCTGCTCGGGGGCGGGGGCTTCGACCGCCTCGACCCGGTCGGCGCGGCGTTCGCGCTGGGGGCCGGGGCGATGTGGGCGGCGTACATCGTGTTCAGCGCCCGCACCGGGCGCCGCTTCCCGCAGGCGGACGGGCTGGCGCTGGCGATGGTGGTCGCGGCGGTCCTCTCGCTGCCGCTCGGCGTCATGGAGTCCGGGGCGAAGCTCACGGTCCCCTCCACCGTGGCGCTCGGCGCGGCGGTGGCGGTCCTCAGCTCGGTCCTCCCGTACACGCTGGAGCTGATGGCCCTGCGCCGGCTGCCCGCGCCCACGTTCGCCGTGATGATGAGCCTGGAGCCGGCCATCGCCGCCGGGGCCGGTTTCCTGATCCTGGACCAGGCCCTCTCCACGACGGACGCCCTCGCCATCGCCCTCGTCATCGGGGCCAGCATCGGTGCGGTGCGCAGCCGGTCGGGCCGCACGCGACGCGAGGCGTGAGGGGCCCGGCCGGATGCGGGGACAGCTCGCGAAGGCCGCCGCTATAGGCTCCGCCGCATGAAGACGGACGCATACCGCGGATGGGACTCGGAAACGAGGTTCCGGTACCTGTTGGACGATCTGATGCCGCTCGACCTCGGCGGCTGGCGGCTGCCGGAGATACGGGCCGCGCTCTCCACGCTGGGGTGGGAGATCCAGCCCGTGAACCCCGCGAACCCGCCGGACCTGGCGCGGAGGGACCGGCCGGAGGTGGCGTGGGAGCTGGGCTGGCACCCCCGGGGCCCCCGCCAGGGCGTCGGCGTGCTGACCGTGGCGGCCGAGGACCCGGAGCAGGTGCTGGGGCTGGAGATCAACGTCTCGTACGGCATCGCGTACGACGACGACCACGCCCACGAGCTGCACTTCGCGCAGACCGCCCGCGAGGTCGCCGAGGAGGTTCTCGGCGGGCCGCCCACCCGGCTGTCGGGTCCGGGCCCCCGAGCGGTGTGGCACCGGCCGGGAACCAGTGTCGCCGTCACGCTGGACGAGGGCTGCGTGGTCCTCCAACTGCTCTGCACCGACCAGGGCGCCGAGTTCCGCCGGGGCCACCCGGACCTGTGGCGCGCCTCGGCCCGCGCGGACCTCTCCGGGCCGGAGCCCTCGCAGCCGGTACGGGACTGGGAGGAGTTCCAGGAGCGGCTGGGCGCGGCCCTGGCGGTACTCTGCGCCGAGGTGAACACCTTCCCGGGCGACTTCACCCTCCGCTTCTCCTCCGTCCGCGACCCGCTCCGCTCCATCGCCGCCGTCGGCGTGGCCTGGGACAACGTCCTCCGTCTGCAGGCCCCCGCCGAACGTGCGGGCCTCCCCGGCGCCGACCGGCTGACCGCTTCCGGCTGGCGGCACGACGACGGACTGCGGCAGCACCTGGTCCTCGACGCCCTGGCCATGGGCGACCGGTCCCGCGACCCGGCCCGCGAGGCGGCGGCCCTCCTGGTGGACGCCCTCCGTGCCCTGGAGGTGGACCTCGCCGACCTGGTGTACTCCGGCGAGGTGGCCGTACCCAAGGGCGCGCACCACCTGGAGTTGCCGTACCTCGGTGTCCCGCGCGCGGTTCAGGAGCCGGAAGGGGCTGCGGAGGCGGGGGCGTCGGCGTAGGGCGGGCGGGACACGGGCCTCACCACCCGCACGGCGGTCCCAGCTCCGTGATCGAGTCCGCCAGTTCGGCCGGACGCTCCGGCCACCCCGTCCGGTGCCAGTGCTCGATGCGCCAGGACAGCCGCCGGGGCCACAGCGGGGTGGCGGGCAGCTCCTCCACGGGCACCCAGACCGGGACGCCGCCGTAGGTGTCCAGCGTCTCCGGCGGGCCGACCTCGCCCGTGGCGGCCACGAGGAAGTAGTGCTCGTGCCGGCCGTCCTTCCAGACCCGCGCGATCTCGGGCCCCACGGTCCCGGCGAGCCCGGTCTCCTCGTCCAGCTCGCGCACCACCGCCGTCTCCGGCGTCTCGCCCTCCTCGACCCCGCCGCCCGGGATCTCGTAGTGCGATGCGCCGTCCTCCTCGGTGAAGCGGATCAGCAGGACGGCCCCGTTCCGGATGACGACCGCCCCGGCCCGCACCCGTACCGGCGGCGCCGCCGAGGGATCGGCCAGGGCCACCGCACCCCGCGGGGCCGCCCCCTCCGCCCAGGCGCGCAGGACCGCCTCCGCCGTTCCGGCCGGGCGGATGCGGGCGTGCAGGGCCTCCTCCAGGGACAGGGCGACGCGCGGTGCGCCGGGGGCCCCGGGTCCGTCGTCGGGGAAGGCGTGGTACGCGCCTTCGGCGTCGTGGCGGAGCTCCAGGACCAGCTTGTCCGCGTCGAAGAGGACGGCCGCCGAGGTCGGCGGGCGGGTTTCGGGAGTCATCGACGGAGGCTAACGCGGACCGCCGTCCCACCGCCGCCGGAATGCCCCGGTCCGCACTCCACGGCCGCCGCGGGGTTCCTCCTCCTGGACCAGGCCCTGTCCACCATGGACGCCCTCGCCGCCGCCCTGGCCGTCGGGGCGAGCATCGGCGCGGTGCGCGGCCGGCCGGGGGGTGCGGCGCGAGAAGCGAGGGGCCCGGCGCCGGCTCCGCGCGGCCCGTCCCGGCTGGCGGGCTCCGGCCCGTCCCGCGTGGTGCGGGCCCCGGCCCCGTGGGGCGCTGCCCCCGCCCGGCCGGGTGCGGATGGGAGGCGGTCGGCCGGAATGCCGCCGTCCGCTCCGCGCCTTCGGGCAGACTCCGATGGTCGCCCACCCGTCGATCAGAAGGACACCGCGATGGCATCGCCCGGCACCGCCCTCCCCCAGTCCGTGGAACGCGAGGACCTGTTGTCCCTGGTCGCGGACCAGCGCACCAACTTCCTCTACACCGTCGCGGACCTCACCGAGGAGCAGGCCCGCATCCGTACGACCGTCAGCGAGCTGACGCTCGGCGGTGTGGTCAAGCACCTCGCGCAGGTGCAGAGCAGTTGGCTGGAAGTGATCGAGGGCAAGGGGCCGGCCGTGGTGGAGTGGTCCGACCTCGACCCGGACGGCAACCGGCTGACCGAGGACGAGACCCTGGCCGGCGCGGTCGAGGCGTTCCGCGCCGCCGCCGAGGCGTTCGACCGCACGGTCCGCGAGGAGGCCGACCTCGACCGTACGGTGACGCTGCCGCGCTACCCGTGGTCGCCGCCGGAGCCGGTCGTCTGGACCGTCCGCCACGTCCTGCTGCACGTCTTCCGCGAGATCGCGCACCACAGCGGCCACGCGGACATCGTGCGGGAGGCGCTGGACGGCGCCAGCACCACGGCCCGGATGGGGGAGGCCGCCTCGCGCCAGGAGTGAGGTGGGCGGGGGCCGGGGGCCGGGGTCCCCGTCCCCGCCCGGCAACTCCCGCCCCGCCCCGGCCCGTTCGCCCCCGCCGCTGCCGGTCATAAAATCATGCAAGCATGCTTGATTGTTTCTCGGCGCGCTGCCATGCTCCTGGACACCACACCCGGTCCCGAGGGGAGCGCACGTGTCCGCTGTCGTAGCCGTGATCGACGATCTGCGCGAGGAGGGCGACGAGCTCGACGCCCTGGTGGGGTCGTTGGACGGACCGGCCTGGCTCGGTCCGACACCCGCCGAGCGGTGGACCGTCGCCCACCAGATCGCCCACCTCAGCTGGACCGACGAGGTGGCGCTGCTGGCGGCCACCGAGCCGGACCGGTTCGCCGACGAGGTGACCAAGGCCCTCGCCGCCCCCGAGGCGTTCGTCGACGAGGCCGCCGACGCCCTGGTCGCCGCCCACGCCCCGGACGCCCTGCTCGCCCGCTGGCGGGAGGGGCGGCAGCGGCTGGAGAAGGTCCTGCGGGAGGCCCCGGACGGCGCCCGGATTCCCTGGTACGGGCCGCCGATGAGCGTCGCCTCCATGGCCACCGCGCGGCTCATGGAGACCTGGGCGCACGGCCAGGACGTCGCGGACGCCCTCGGTGCGACCCGGACCCCCACCGCCCGGCTGCGCCATGTGGCGCGGATCGGCGTACGGGCCCGGAACTACGCCTACGCGGTACGCGGGATCACCGCCCCCGAGGAGGAGTTCCGCGTCGAACTCCACGCCCCCGGCGGCGAGACGATCGCGTACGGGCCGCCGGACGCCGCCCAGCGGATCACCGGCCCGCTCCTCGACTTCTGCCTCCTGGTCACCCAGCGCGCCCACCGCTCCGACCTCGCGGTCACCGCCGAGGGCCGCGACGCCGAACAGTGGCTCGGCATCGCCCAGGCGTTCGCCGGGCCGCCCGGACCCGGCCGGCCGCCCCGCGCCGAACAGGACGGCCGCCGGTGAACGCCGCCCCCGGCCCCGCCCCCCTCCGCATCGGCAACGCCTCCGGCTTCTACGGCGACCGCTTCGACGCCCTGCGCGAGATGCTCACCGCGGGCCCCCTCGACGTCCTCACCGGCGACTACCTGGCCGAGCTGACCATGCTCATCCTCGGCCGCAGCCGCCTCAAGGACCCGCGGAAGGGCTACGCGACCACCTTCCTGCGCCAGTTGGAGGACGGACTCGGCCTCGCCCACGAACGCGGGGTGAAGATCGTCGCCAACGCCGGCGGTCTCAACCCGGCCGGCCTCGCCGACGCGATACGGGAGTTGGCCGACAAGGTCGGCGTGCCGGTCCGCGTCGCCCACGTCGAGGGCGACGCCCTGCCCGTCCCGGACGGGTTCCTCACCGCCAACGCCTACCTCGGCGGCTCCGGGATCACCGCCTGCCTGCGGGCCGGGGCCGATGTCGTCGTCACCGGGCGGGTCACCGACGCGGCCCTGGTCACCGGGCCCGCCGCCGCCCACTTCGGCTGGGGCCCCGCCGACCTGGACGCGCTGGCGGGGGCCGTCGTCGCCGGCCACGTCCTGGAATGCGGCACCCAGGCGACCGGCGGGAACTACGCGTTCTTCCGCGAG
This sequence comes from Streptomyces sp. NPDC017448, assembly GCF_044330565.1. NCBI lineage: Bacteria > Bacillati > Actinomycetota > Actinomycetes > Kitasatosporales > Streptomycetaceae > Streptomyces > Streptomyces sp. NPDC017448. The sequence goes on from NZ_JBIRLM010000001.1 coordinate 201,602, forward strand.
CACGACCCCGGCCTCCTGCGCCGCCCCGGCTTCCCGCTCGCCGAGATCCACGCCGACGGCTCGTCCGTCATCACCAAGCACGACGGGACCGGCGGGGTCGTCGACATCGGCACCGTCACCGCCCAACTCCTGTACGAGACCGGGGGAGCGCGGTACGCGGGCCCCGACGTCACCGCCCGCCTCGACACCGTGCGGCTCAGCCAGGACGGGCCGGACCGGGTCCGGATCGACGGCGTACGCGGCGAGGCCCCGCCGCCCACCCTCAAGGCCGGACTCACCCGGCTCGGCGGCTGGCGCAACGAGGTCGTCTTCGTCCTCACCGGACTCGACGTCGAAGCCAAGTCCCGTCTCGTGCAGGACCAGTTCGCCGACGCCCTGGAGCGCGGCGGGGCCCGCCCGCCCGCCGAGGTGCGCTGGGAGCTGGCCCGCACCGACCACCCCGACGCCGACACCGAGGAGCGGGCCAGCGCGCTGCTCCGGCTCGTCGTCCGCGACCAGGACGCCGAGGCGGTCGGCCGCGCGGTCTCCGGGGCCGCCGTGGAGCTGGCCCTCGGCAGCTACCCCGGCTTCCACGTCACCGCCCCGCCCGGAAAGGGGTCGCCCTACGGGGTGTTCGAGGCGATCCACGTACCGGCGGGCGACGTCCGGCACACCGCCGTGCTCCCGGACGGCACCCGGACGGTCATCGAGCCCCCGTACCGCACAAGGGAGTTGGAATCGGTCGAGACGCCGGAGCTGCCCGAGCCGTACCCCGCGACCGCCACCGGCAGCGCGCCCCTCGGGCTGATCGCGGGGGCCCGCAGCGGCGACAAGGGCGGCGACGCCAACGTGGGCGTATGGGTGCGCGACGACGACGCCTGGCGGTGGCTCGCCCACGAACTGACCGTGGACCGGTTCAAGGAACTCCTGCCGGAAACAGCCGGGTTGGGAGTTGTCCGCACCGTCCTGCCGAATCTGCGCGCCCTGAACTTCACCGTCCACGGTCTCCTGGGCGAGGGCGTCGCCGCCCAGGCCCGGTTCGACCCGCAGGCCAAGGCGCTGGGGGAGTGGCTGCGGTCCCGCCGCCTGCCCGTCCCCGTACCGCTGCTGGCGGACGTCCCCCACCCGGAGGTGACCGCATGACCGTCCTGCCCACCGCGCTCGACGCCCACGGCCCCGAGTACGCGGCCAACCGCGCCGCCATGCTCGCGAAACTGGCCGAGCTGGAGGACGCGCACGCCAAGGCGCTCGCCGGCGGCGGCGAGAAGTACGTGACCCGCCACCGCAAGCGCGGCAAGCTCCCGGCCCGCGAGCGGATCGAGCTGCTGGTCGACCCGGACACCCCGTTCCTGGAGCTGTCGCCGCTCGCCGCCTGGGGCAGCGAATACGCCGTCGGCGCGTCGCTCGTCACCGGCATCGGGGTGATCGAGGGCGTCGAGTGCCTGATCACCGCCAACGACCCGACCGTACGCGGCGGGGCGTCGAACCCCTGGACGCTGAAGAAGGCCCTGCGCGCCAACGAGATCGCCTTCGCCAACCGGCTGCCCTGCGTCAGCCTCGTGGAGTCCGGCGGGGCCGATCTTCCTTCCCAGAAGGAGATCTTCATCCCGGGCGGGGCCCTGTTCCGCGACATCACCCGCCTCTCCGCCGCCGGAATCCCCACCGTGGCCGTCGTGTTCGGCAACTCCACCGCCGGAGGCGCGTACGTTCCCGGCATGTCCGACCACGCCGTGATGATCAAGGAGCGGTCCAAGGTCTTCCTCGGCGGCCCGCCCCTGGTGAAGATGGCGACCGGCGAGGAGAGCGACGACGAGTCCCTCGGCGGGGCCGAGATGCACGCCCGCACCTCCGGGCTCGCCGACCACTTCGCCGTCGACGAGCACGACGCGATCCGGCAGGCCCGCCGCATCGTCGCCCGTCTCAACTGGCGCAAGGCGCACGCCGATCCGGGCCCGGCCGAGCCGCCGAGGTACGACGAGGACGAACTCCTCGGCATCGTCCCCGGCGACCTGAAGGCCCCGTTCGACCCGCGTGAGGTCATCGCCCGGCTGGTCGACGGCTCCGACTTCGACGCCTTCAAACCGCTCTACGGGACGAGCCTGGTGACGGGGTGGGCGCGGCTGCACGGCTACCCGGTCGGCATCCTCGCCAACGCGCAGGGGGTGCTGTTCAGCGAGGAGTCGCAGAAGGCCGCCCAGTTCATCCAGCTCGCCAACCAGCGCGACGTCCCGCTGGTCTTCCTCCACAACACCACCGGCTACATGGTCGGCAAGGAGTACGAGCAGGGCGGCATCATCAAACACGGCGCGATGATGATCAACGCGGTCGCCAACTCGAAGGTCCCGCACCTCTCGGTCCTCATGGGAGCCTCGTACGGGGCCGGGCACTACGGCATGTGCGGCCGCGCCTACGACCCCCGCTTCCTCTTCGCCTGGCCGAGCAGCAAGTCCGCCGTCATGGGACCGCAGCAGCTCGCGGGCGTCCTCTCCATCGTCGCCCGCGCCTCGGCCGCCGCGAAGGGGCAGCCCTACGACGACGAGGCCGACGCAGGGCTGCGCGCCATGGTGGAGCAGCAGATCGAGGCGGAGTCCCTGCCGATGTTCCTGTCGGGCCGGCTCTACGACGACGGGGTCATCGACCCCCGCGACACCCGGACCGTCCTCGGGATGTGCCTGTCCGCGATCCACACCGCACCGGTCGAGGGCGCCCGCGGCGGCTTCGGCGTCTTCCGGATGTGACCCGCCATGAGGACCCTGCCGGACGTGACCCGCACATGAGGAGAGACGTGATCCACTCCCTGCTCGTCGCCAACCGGGGCGAGATCGCCTGCCGGATCTTCCGCACCTGCCGCGACCTGGGCATCACCACCGTCGCCGTGTACTCCGACGCGGACGCCGGCGCCCTGCACGTACGGGAGGCGGACCTCGCCGTCCGCCTGCCGGGCGCGGCCCCCGCCGACACCTACCTCCGCGGCGACCTCGTCGTCGCCGCCGCACGGGCCGCCGGGGCGGACGCCGTCCATCCCGGCTACGGCTTCCTCTCCGAGAACGCCGCCTTCGCCGCCGCCGTCCAGGAGGCGGGGCTGGTGTGGGTGGGCCCGCCGGTGAAGGCCATCGAGCTGATGGCGTCCAAGACCCGGGCGAAGGAGCTGATGGCCGGGGCCGGGGTTCCGCTGCTGGCCCCCGTCGACCCGGCGACGGCCGGGGAGGGGGACCTCCCGCTGCTGCTCAAGGCGGCGGCGGGCGGCGGCGGACGCGGCATGCGCATCGTCCGCGAACTCAGCTCGCTGCCCGGCGAGTTGCTGGCGGCCTCCGCCGAGGCGGCGTCGGCGTTCGGCGACGGCGAGGTCTTCGCCGAGCCGTACGTGGAACGCGGTCGGCACGTCGAGGTCCAGGTGATGGCGGACGCGCACGACACCGTCTGGGCGCTCGGCACCCGCGACTGCTCCCTCCAGCGCCGCCACCAGAAGGTCGTCGAGGAGGCCCCCGCGCCCGGTCTCGACGACGAGCTGCGCGAGCGGCTCCACGAGGCGGCGGTCGCGGCGGCGCGCGCGGTCGACTACCGGGGCGCGGGCACCGTCGAGTTCCTGGTCTCCGCCGAGGGCCGCCCGTACTTCCTGGAGATGAACACCCGCCTCCAGGTCGAACACCCGGTGACGGAGGCCGTGTTCGGGCTCGACCTGGTCGCCCTGCAACTGCGCGTGGCGGAGGGAGCCCCCCTGCCGAGCCCCGCGCCTCCGCAGCCGTCCGGCCACGCCGTGGAGGCCCGGCTCTACGCCGAGGACCCCGCCCGCGACTGGCAGCCGCAGACCGGCACGCTCCTCGCGCTGGAGGTGCCGGACGCGCCGGGGCTGCGCCTGGACGCCGGGTACACCGGCGGCGACACCATCGGCGTGCACTACGACCCGATGCTCGCCAAGGTGATCGCCCACGCCCCGACCCGCCCCGAGGCCGTCCGGCTGCTGGCCCGCGCGCTGGAGCGGGCCCGCGTCCACGGCCCCGTCACCAACCGCGACCTGCTCGTCCGCTCGCTGCGCCACCCGGACTTCGCGGCGGCGCGGCTGGACACCGGCTTCTACGACCGGCACCTGGCCGACCTGACCGCCCCCGGGCCCGGCGACCCCGCCACCGCGGCCCTCGCCGCCGCCCTCGCGGAGGCCGTACGCCCGGCAACCGGAAGCCGAGTTCCCGCCGGAAGCCGTGCCGAGGCCGCCGGCCCGCCCCCGGCCCGCTTCGGGGCCTGGCGGAACGTGCCCTCGGGCCCGCAGCTCAAGCGGTACCGCGGCGAGCCCGACGGGACCGAGTACGAGATCGCCTACCGCACCCCGCGCACCGGCGCCCCCGAACCGCACGAGGCCCCCGGCGTCCGCGTCCTGGTCGCGGCCCCCGACCGCGTCACCCTCGACGTGGACGGCGTCACCCGGCACTTCACGGTCACCGCCGACGCGGGCGGGGACGCGGGCCTCGGCGGCGGCGGCCGGGTCTACGTGGACGCCGCCGAGGCCTCGTACACGTTCACCGCCCTGCCCCGCTTCACCGACCCCGCCGCGCACACCGCACCCGGCTCCCTGCTCGCCCCGATGCCCGGCACCGTCGTCCGCGTCGCCGAGGGGCTGGCCGCCGGGGCGACCGTCGAGGCCGGGCAGCCGCTGATCTGGCTGGAGGCGATGAAGATGGAGCACCGCATCCTCGCACCCGCCTCCGGCACCCTCACCGCCCTGCACGCCGTACCCGGCCACCAGGTCGAGGTCGGCGCGCTCCTCGCCGTGGTCCAGGAGGACCCGGCCCCCGCTTCCGCACCGGAGGAGACCGCATGAGCACCGCACGCACCGTCCTCGAAACCGAAGAGCACCAGGCCCTGCGCGCCGCCGTCGCCGCCCTCGGCAAGCGGTACGGGCGCGAGTACATGACCACCGTCGTCCGCGAGGGCCGCCACACCGACGAGTTGTGGGCGGAGGCCGCCAAGCTCGGTTACCTCGGGGTCAACCTCCCCGAGGAGTACGGCGGCGGGGGCGGCGGCATGGCCGAACTCTCGATCGTGCTGGAGGAGTTGGGCGCAGCCGGATCGCCGCTCCTCATGATGATCGTCTCCCCGGCGATCTGCGCCACGGTCATCGCCCGCTTCGGCACCGAGGAGCAGAAGCGGACCTGGCTGCCGGGCCTCGCGGACGGCAGCCTCACCATGGCCTTCGGCATCACCGAACCGGACGCCGGCTCCAACTCCCACCGCATCACCACCACCGCCCGCCGCGACGGCGACGACTGGCTGCTCACCGGCCGCAAGGTCTTCGTCTCCGGCGTCGACATAGCCGACGCCACCCTGATCGTCGGCCGCACCGAGGACGCCCGCTCCGGGAAGCTGAAGCCCTGCCTGTTCATCGTCCCGCGCGACGCCGAGGGCTTCGGCCGCAACCAGATCGACATGGAGCTCCAGGCCCCGGAGAAGCAGTTCGAGCTGGTGCTCGACGACGTACGGCTGCCGGCCGACGCCCTGGTCGGCGACGAGGACGCCGGGCTCCTGCAGCTCTTCGCCGGACTGAACCCCGAGCGGATCATGACGGCCGCCTTCGGCATCGGCATGGGCCGCTTCGCGCTGGCCCAGGCCGTCGAGTACGCCCGTACCCGCCAGGTGTGGAAGGCGCCGATCGGCTCCCACCAGGCCATCGCGCACCCGCTCGCCACCGCCCACATCGAGCTGGAGCTGGCGCGCCTGATGATGCAGAAGGCGGCCCGGCTGTACGACGAGGGCGACGACATCGGAGCGGGCGAGGCGGCCAACATGGCGAAGTACGCGGCGGGCGAGGCGTGCGTGAAGGCGGTCGACCAGGCGGTCCACACCCTCGGCGGCAACGGCCTGACCAGGGAGTACGGCCTCGCCTCCCTGATCACCGCCTCCCGGGTGGCCCGGATCGCCCCGGTCAGCCGCGAGATGATCCTCAACTACGTCTCGCACCAGTCGCTCGGCCTGCCGAAGTCGTACTGAGCCCCCGCCCCACCTCGAACCGCTCGCGTCCGACCCCTCCCCATCCCTCCCCCACAGGGGTGATTCTGACCTTCCGCACTCCACACCCGCACGGCGTCCCGCGCCGCCACCCGGGCGGCGCGGGCCACCGCGACGACAGGGGACCGCCATGGTGTTCCGCAGCGAGTACACAGAGGTACCGGCCCTCGACACGCCCATCCACGAAGCGGTCCTCGGCGGGGCCGCCGAGTTCGGTGACACCGCCGCCCTGATCGACGGGGTGAACGGCATGTCCCTCACCTACGCCCAACTCGACGGCTTCCACCGGCGGATCGCCGCCGCGCTCGCCGAGGCCGGGCTCGGAAAGGGCGACGTCCTCGCCCTGCACAGCCCCAACACCATCGCCTACCCGGCCGTGTTCTACGGGGCGACCCGCGCCGGGGCCTCCGTCACCACGGTCCACCCGCTGGCCACACCCGAGGAGTTCGCCAAACAGCTCACGGACAGCGGGGCCCGGTGGATCGTGACCGTCTCCCCGCTCCTGCCGACCGCCCGTCGCGCGGCCGAACTCGCGGGCGGCGTACGGGAGATCTACGTCTGCGACCAGGCGGAGGGACACACCTCCGTCCTGGACATGCTGTCCTCCACCGCCCCCGAACCGGAGGTCGCCATCGACCCCGGCGAGGACGTCGCCGCCCTCCCCTACAGCTCCGGCACGACGGGCGCTCCCAAGGGTGTGATGCTGACGCACCGGTCGATCGCGACCAACCTGGAGCAGCTGAGACCGTTCATCCCCATGGGCGAGGGCGACCGCATCCTGGCGGTCCTCCCCTTCTTCCACATCTACGGCCTCACCGCGCTCATGAACGCCCCGCTGCGCTGCGGCGCGACGGTCGTCGTGCTGCCCCGCTTCGACCTGGCGCAGTTCCTGGAGGCCATCCAGACGCACCGGATCTCCGGCCTGTACGTGGCCCCGCCGATCGTGCTGGCGCTGGCGAAGCACCCGCTGGTGGGGGAGTACGACCTCTCCTCGCTCCGGTACATCGTCTCCGCCGCCGCCCCGCTCGACGCCGAGCTGGCCGCCGCCTGTTCGGCCCGGCTCGGCCTGCCGCCGGTGCGGCAGGCGTACGGGATGACGGAGCTGTCGCCGGGCACGCACGTGGTGCCGCTCTCCGTCGAACAGCCCCCGCCCGGCACCGTCGGCAAGCTGCTGCCCAACACCGAGATGCGGATCGTGTCGCTGGAGGACCCGGCGAAGGACGCGGAGCCCGGAGCGGACGGCGAGATCCTGATCCGGGGCCCGCAGGTGATGAAGGGCTACCTGAACCGCCCCGACGCCACCGCCGCCATGGTCGACGCGGACGGCTGGGTTCACACGGGCGACGTCGGGCGGGTCGACGAGGACGGCTGGCTGTACGTCGTCGACCGGGTCAAGGAGCTGATCAAGTACAAGGGGTACCAGGTCGCGCCCGCCGAGCTGGAGGCCCTGCTGCTGACCCACGAGCAGGTCGCGGACGCGGCGGTGATCGGGGTGTACGACGCGGAGGGCAACGAGGTCCCGAAGGCGTTCCTGGTCCGGGCCCCGGGCGCGGACGGACTGAGCGAGGACGACGTCATGGCGTACGTCGCCGAACGCGTCTCCCCGTACAAGAAGGTGCGGCGGGCCGAATTCATCGAGGCGGTGCCCCGGGCCGCCTCCGGCAAGATCCTCCGGCGCGAACTGCGCGACCGGGAGAAGACGGAGGAACCGTGACGCTGATCGTACGTACGGGAGAGCGGGGCATCGCCACCCTGACGCTGGACTCCCCGGCCAACCGCAACGCGCTCTCGGCGGAGCTGGTCGGCGCGTTGCGGGAGGCGCTGGCGGCCTGCGCGGCGGACGACACCGTACGGGCGGTGCTGCTCACCCACACCGGCACGACGTTCTGCGCCGGGGCGGACCTGACGGCCCCGCCGGACCCGGAGGCGTTCGTCGGCCTGATGCGGGAGATCGTGGCGCTGCCGAAACCGGTGGTGGCCCGGGTGGACGGCCACGTCCGCGCGGGCGGCCTCGGCCTGCTGGCGGCCTGCGACATCGCGGTGGCGGGCGGGGCGTCGTCGTTCGCCCTGACGGAATCGCGCCTGGGCCTGGCCCCGGCGGTGATCTCCCTGACGCTGCTCCCGCGGCTGGACCATACGGCCGCGCACCGCTACTACCTCACCGGCGAACGGTTCGACGCGGCGGAGGCGGCCAGGATCTCGCTGATCACCGAGTCCGCCGAGTCCGCCGAGGGCGTGGACAAGGCGCTCGTCCCCATCCTGGACGGGCTGCGGCGGGCCTCCCCGCAGGGGCTGGCCGCATCGAAGGAGCTGGTCACGGCTACGGTGCTGAGGAGCTTCGACCAGTACGCCGAAGACCTCATCGCCCGCTCAGCAGCGCTGTTCGCCTCCGACGAGGCGAGGGAGGGGATGACGGCCTTCCTCGAACGACGGGATCCGGAATGGGTGCGGTGACTTCCTCCTCCTCCACTCCCAAAGCGGTGCACGCGCCCAAACAGGACCGCAGCCGGGCCACCCGGCAGCGGCTCCTGGAGGCGGCGGTGGCCTGCCTGGCCGAACACGGCTGGGCGGGCTCCACCGTCTCCGTCGTCGCGGAACGGGCCGGCGTCTCGCGCGGCGCGGCCCAGCACCACTTCCCGACCCGGGAGGACCTGTTCACGGGGGCGGTGGAGTACGTCGCCGAGGAGCGGTCCGCCGCCCTGCGCGCCCTCCCCGTCCAGGGCCGCGCCGAGGTGGTCGCCGCCCTGGTCGACCTCTACACGGGCCCGCTGTTCCGGGCGGCGCTCCAGCTCTGGGTGGCCGCCTCCAACGAGGCCCAGCTCCGGCCGCGCGTCACGGAGCTGGAGGCGCGGGTGGGCCGCGAGACCCACCGGATCGCCGTCGAACTCCTGGGCGCGGACGAGTCCCGCCCCGGCGCCCGCGAAACGGTCCAGGGCCTCCTGGACATGGCCCGCGGCCTCGGCCTGGCCAACCTCCTCACCGACGACACGGCCCGCCGGGCCCGGGTGGTGGCCCAGTGGGCGGCACTGGTGGAGGAGGGGCTGGGGTGAGACGCGCTCCGGCGCCGGGCGGGGCGGGGCGGCCGGTACGCACGCGGGCCGGAAGCCCTACAGGTCCCGGGCGGCCGGTACGCACGCGGGCCGGAAGTCCTACGCGTCCCGGGCGGCCGGTACGCACGTGGGCCGGAAGTCCTACGCGTCCCGGGCGGCTGCGCCTTCGGCGTCCGCGTCCGGTACAGGCGTCCCCTGGTGGTAGTACAACCGCCAGGAGCCTTCACCCTCCCCGCGACGCCACAGCGAACTCCGCCGGGAACGCGCCCCGCCGATGACGCACTCGTACGTGAGGTGCACCAGCCCGGGCCCCAGCACCACCCCGGTCATCCCCGAGGGCTCGAAGCGGGGCCCGCCCCCCTCCCCGCCGTCCAGCTCGGGAAGCGCGGCGAGCATCTCCTCGTACGTCCACCGCCTCCCGGAAGCGCCGACCTCCACGAACTCCGGATCGAGCAGCGCCTCGGCGGCCGCCCGGGAGAGGCGCACGGCGGGGTCGAGGAGCCGCAGCTCACCCTGGATGGCGGCGTTCACGTCTGCGGTGTCCTGACTCATCCGTTCATGATCACCGATGAAGCCCCGGCAGCGCGCCTCGATATCGGGGAGGATTCACCCTCCCTCGGGGCGGCGATAGGTGGTGATCAGCACCCCGGACGGCGTCGCCCGGGTGCCGGTGAGCGTCAGGCGGCGGGGGTCTACGCCTTCGGTGAAGAGCCGCTTGCCGCTGCCGAGGAGGAGGGGGAAGACCAGGAGCCGGTACTCGTCGACGAGGTCGTGCTCGATCAGCGACGCAAGCAGCCCCCCGCTCCCCAGCACCACCGTCTCGCGCGCGGAGGCACCCTTGATCCGGCGGACCTCCGCCGGCAGATCGGGGCCGAGGAGGGCGGAGTTCGCCCAGCGGAGCCCGTCGTTCCCCAGCGTGCGGGAAGCAACGTACTTGGGCATCGCGTTCATCGCGGCCACCGCCGGGTCGCTCCGGTCGGCGTAGGGCCAGGTGGCGGCGAAGATCTCGTACGTCCTGCGCCCCAGGAGCAGGGCACCGGCGCCGGTGGTGGCGTCGCTCATGAACCGTTCGACCGTCGCGTCGACGTAGGGCAGCACCCACCCGCCTTGGTCGAAACCACCGTCCCGGTCCTCGTCGGCGGAGAGGACCGACTGCATGACGCCGTCGAGCGACACGAAGTTGACCACGGTCAGCTGTCCCATGTGCTGCTCCCATTCAATGCGTTTGCCGCTCGGAGACGGACCGTTCACCGAAGTAGCTCACACCGGCCCCGGCCGCCCTGCCCACGTCACTGGTCACTTCGTTCTCGCGCTGTCCGTTTTCCCCAGACTGTCACGCGGGGGCAGGGCGCCGGACGGGACCACCCGGGTGGACGAGCGCGGTGACCCCGGAGAGGGGAACAGCCGGGCGGGGTGAGGACCCCCCAGCGCTCGTCGGCGCGGAAGGTTGAAACGCCGTGCTCCGAGGGGCCACCCTGGCACGCGAGGGGACGACGAGTCCAGGGCGAGGGAATCGTCGGTCTCATCGGGGGAACCCCGGCGTGCGCGGGGACCACTCGCTGGGCTTGGCCCCGGCGACCAGGCGCAGGGGAACACCTCCGCACGCGGGGGCCACTGCTCGCCTGTCACGTCGGTGCACGGCTTGCCGGGAACACCCCCGCACGCGCGGGGACCACGGGATGCCGGTGATCCGAGGGATCGCGGGGTCGGGAACACCCCCGCACGCGCGGGGACCACTGACCCGCACGGTCCCCTGGGGCGGCGGAGAGGGAACACCCCCGCACGCGCGGGGACCACGGCATATGCCGATCCGAGTTGCGTCTCCGGACCGGGAACACCCCCGCACGCGCGGGGACCACAGTTCGTGACCTGCGGGTTTAGGCGACGGGGAGGCCGTTTTTACTTACTTCTTGAGAAACCGACATACCTGGCCTCTCGTTACAAAGCGTTCGCGAATGTGGTTCGGTCGGTGTCATTCTGGCTGCTGCCGGTCTGGTCGGTTTGGCTTCGGCGTAAGAGGCGGGCTCCGCGTCCCAGAAGCGTGGTTCTGGGCGTGCGTTGTGGGCATCTGACCTGCCCCCAGGGGCAGGTTGGTCTGCCGAGGTAGGGGTTCACACAGGTTTGAGGAGGGTGCGGAGATTGGTCATGTGGGCTTTGACGGCGGCGATTTCGGTGGGGGTGGGTGTGGTTTCGCTGGTTCCGGTGTGGTTGTGGTGGCAGGGGCGACAGAGACCGTCCGGGAGCGCTTCCGGTGGCCCGGGGCGGCCGCACGTCGTGCATTCCATGAGGATGCGGCGGGCCGGTGCGGAGGTGTCGGGCCTGGGCGGGTTGGCTTCCGCTGTGGGGAGGTGGGGCGGCATTTTGTCGGTGAGGCGGTGGCGGAGGAGGCCAGCGGGGGAGTCAATCTGCGCCGGGAGCCCTGCGGTGAGGGCGCTGGTCAGGTAGTCGACGCTCACGCCTCGTGCCAGCCATGCGGTTGCCAGCGGTTCCAGGGTGGCGCAGTCGTCGGCGGAGAGTGCGAGGCGGTGGTCCTCGCGGCCCAGGCGGGCCAGGGCGAGGTAGGCGGGGGAGGGGGCGGCGGGTTCAGGGGTGCTGCGGAACGCCGCCGGGGCGGGTGGCGCGGGGGCAACGCCTCGGGTCCGTGCCGCGTGAACTGCGCTCCGGGTGGGTGCCGCCTGAGCCATGCCGTGCGCGGGCGGTTCAGGTTCGCTGCCCTGGAGTCGATGTGCTTCGGGTGCTTGCTGCGGAGCCCACTCCTGCGGGGTGGTGATTTCAGTAACCTGCTCTGCGGCCGGAGTCTCGGGGAGCGAGGGGGACGGTGGTTCCCCGGCGGGGGCCCACGGCGGCGGCACCGTATCGGAGGAAGGCGTTCCCGGCCCGGTCGGAGCCATGGCCTGTACGGCGTTCTCGGTGGCGAGGTAAGTGTTCCACCACTCGTTGTCGCGCGCGGTGCGGGACCAGAACGTGCGGAAGGCCCACCGCACTTCGTCGCCCGTACCGACCGGGCACCGTACGCGGCGGAGGTGGCCCGCGACGGACAGGGCGTTGAGCGCGGTGGAGACGGCCTGCTGGCCGTAGAGCGGGAGTTGTCGGGCCAGTTGCTTCACGCTCATCGCCGCGCCCTCGGGGAGGTGGTCGACGAAGCCGGCCACATACCGCTCACGGGTCGGAAGCAGGGCGAAGTCGTTGCGCGTGCGGGGCTGTTGGTCCGGCGCGGAGCGCTTGCCGTAACCCGGACTGGCCATCGGGTAGGCGTGTGAGGCTGCTGGAGCGGGCGGGGCAGAGCTAAGGTGCTGAGTAGCCACGGGATCGGCTTTCTGGGTTAACGATCTTGCGGTTAGGCCCCGGCTCGGTGTGCGAAACCGTGTCGGGGTCGTTTGGTTCTCGCACCGTAGACAGTCGTCACGCTGCGCCGCAAGCCGTCACCATTAGTCATACTTGCTGGCCGTGACGGGGTGGGGAGGGTGGGGAGGTTTTCCTTAACCCCCCTTCTTTCCCTACCGGTTAAAGAAGGCGCTCGGGTTTCGGCACTCGTGGCCCGACGCCCGAGTCCCGGAACCCGAGCTTCGGGCCGCAGTCCCAGTTCCCGTACTCCGAACGAGTGGCCCGACCAACACCTGACCCCGAAGCCCGAAGCTCGAAACTCTGATCCCGAAGCTCGGGGCTCACGATCCGAGCTTCGGGAGGCCTACCGTTTGCCTTCGCCCACGGCGTTGCGGAGCCAGTCGAGGCTGTTCTGGGCCAGGAGTTCGTCTGCCAGGCGGTTGGCCGTGGCGGTGATGAGTCTGCGGCGGCTGTTGTCGATCCACCGCTGGGCGTTCTCGTAGCCCTGGGCCTTGTACTCGATGCCCTGGAGCAGGCACTCCAGCTTGTCGGCGTCCCGGGCGCAGACCGCCTCCGGTGACTCCTTCGCCTCGTACTCCGCGACCAGTTCGCGTACCGCCGAGGCCAGCACCTCCGGCATGCCCGCCGTTTGGTCGGCGGTCACCTCCTCGGGGTCGCCTGCGGGCGCGTACTTCTTGCCGAGGTGGTTCACATCCCCGGTCCGGCTCTCCTGGGTGTCGTGCCAGACAGCGAGGTACGCGGCGCGGGCGGGGTCCGCGCCCTCCAGCTTCGCGATGATCGTGGCGATCAGCGCCGTACGCCAGGAGTGCTCGGCCACGCTCTCGGGGTCGCGTACCCCGGCCATCCACCAGCCGGTGCGCCGCGCCTGCTTGAGCGTGCCCGCCTCGTACAGGAAGCGGCCCACCGCGGACAGGTCATCGCTCACGACCCTCTCCTCTCAGGTCTCACGCCTCAGCGAGGCGGATTGCGTACCGGATGCTCTCCAACTCCCGGCGTGCCTGTGCCGACAGCTCCCGGCTATCCAACATCACCGGCAGGGATGCGCGCAGTTCGTTCCCGCTCATGGTTCCGGGACATAGCAGGTTCGGACGAGCGGTGAGAAGGGACCACAGGGTATGAACGTTCAGGTCGAAGAATCCGTGTTCCGGGGTCAGCCCCCGCACCAGGTGGCGCATCAGCTTGTCGCCGGGCCACGGCCCCGGCGACGAGGCGGCGATGAAGTCATCGGACAGTTGGATATGGGGCGCTTCGCCGATCCAGTACGCCCAGTAGTTCAGGTTCGCGACCTCACTTGCGTCATCCTCGGCCAGCGTCCCCTTGATGAAGTGCCTCATCCGATCCCGGTCGCCCTGCCGGGCGGCGACGGCCGCGACCGAGCGCCCGTTGAGCCAGCCGGTCAGCCAATCGTCCGGGTGCTCGGCCCGTTGCTGCTGGGCCAGCCAGTCGGATGTATCGGACGCGTCGTCGTAACCAGCCAGGTAAAGGGCCTGCCGTCGCAGCAGGAAGCCGTCCCTACCATGTGCTCGTTCCGCTGCTTGGCGCATTCGGTTGAAGAAGAGCCTGCGGTCACCAGCGGAAAGCTCCGGACCCAGGGGTACGGGGCCCCTGCGTGGTCGCGGAGGGCCAGGCAGGTCTCGTAACGGTGTCGGAGTCACACCATTGAGCGGCCAGCACAGCACCTCCACCAGTTCCCGCTGCATGACCCACGCGCCGATCGGACTGTCCTCACTGAGGGCGTCCGCGCTGAGGGCGGACGCCAGCAGTACGTCGGCCTCCGTCGCCCGCTCCAGCGCCAGGAGTAGCGCCGGTGAACTGCCCAGTCGTAGGAGCCGATGGCGGTGGACGAGCATCTGCCCGACCGGCACTGCGGTCAACGGGCGACGTCCCGATTCCCAACCTGCCACGGTGTCGGGCGAAATCCGCAACCGCTCCGCAAGGGCCTCCTGAGTGTGAGCCAACTGCTCTCGGATCAGCCGGAATACATACCCCGACACGATGCCGTTTCGGTGGCACGCCGGCATTCCCCGACCACTGGTCAGCCCTGTGGGTGGTCCGGTGCCCATAGTGCCCCCCTTTGCCCGTCGACCCCGACTGGGCACCCGTACTCGCGGTCAGTTCAAGCGGCAGTCCCTGCTCCGTACCGTCTAGGAACAGTGACGAACCGCAACTGAGGGTAGTGGAAGGCGTCTGTCGTGCCGATGACGATCAAGGTGTACGAGGTGGACCGTGAGGGCCGTACGCAGGTGCTCCGACCGGAAACCGAGGTGATCCCTCTCGACGAACCGGAGTACACCCACCAGTTTCCCGCCTGTGAGTGCCCCATCTGCGCCGGCGGTACCCCGTGAAGACCGCCCCCCAGGAAGACGGTGTCTATCGGAGGTGGGTCGGGCACACCCAGCACTGCCCCACGTGCCGTGCCGGGGTTTCGTGTGCGACCGCTGTGCGGTTGGGGCGGGCGTGGCGGGAGGCGAGGCGCGGGTGAGGTGTGGTGTGGACGGGGACGCGCACGGCTTCGCGGTCGAGGATGGGTCGGCGGCGTACTGCGCCGAGCGTGGGGTGACGTTGTTGTGGCGCGGTGATCCGGTCACCGCTGCCGAGGCGCCCGGAGGGGCGGTCGTGGCCCTGGACGCGTTGTCGGCGGGGGCGGACGGGCCGTGCAGTGTGGTGTGCCGCAGTGGGTCGGTCACGGATCTGGCCGACGTGCATGCGGTGTGCCGTCTTCCGGAGCGCGTCTGTCCGTGTCACGTGGCGGCGACGGCCCTGCGGGATGCCGGATGAGCGTGAATTTGTCGGTGACGGATGTGCGTACGTGTGAGGCGTGTTGGCGTGCGCCGGTGTCTGCTGTGCGGCGCACGGATCGTGGGCGGGACCTGTTGTGCCGGGCGTGTGCGGAGGGTGGTTGTCCGTGCCGGGTCGACCTTTTTCCGCCGTACGGGATCTATCGGCTCGGCCGTTCCGCGAGCCGGTCGGATGAAGTGAACAACAGAGGAGATGGACGATGACTGCTCAGAGGGTTCCGGCCGAGGCGGGGAAGCACGGTGGGCCTCCGTCGGACAAGCCGTGGACGCCGCCCCAGGAGCCGAAGCCGTCTCCGGACGGCAGCCGCCCGCAGTTCGTCCCGCAATCGTGATCGGCGGCCCTGGGGTGCGTACGTATGCGGATCTGGTGCGGGAGTTGGTCGATCGCGGCTTGCTGACCGGCCGGTGGCGGCAGGTGTTCGAGGCCGTTCCGCGTAGCGGGTTCGTCCCGGCCGATGTCTGGCGTCAGCTGCCCGACCGGTGTGTGCCGGTAGTGGGGCCGGACGCGTGGTCGGCGTTGGTGAACAGCGACGAGCCGGTGGTGACGCAGCTCGACGACGGCGCGGAGGGCGGGCCCGGGGTTGCGACGTCGTCGAACTCGATGCCGTCGATGGTGGCCCGGATGCTCGGGTTGCTCGATGTGGAGGACGGCCACCGAGTGCTGGAGATCGGGACCGGCACGGGGTACGTCGCCGCGTTGCTGTGCGAACGGCTCGGGGACGACCTGGTCCACAGTGTCGAGGTGGATCCCGTCGTGGCCCGGCAGGCGGCCGACGCCTTGGGCCGAGCCGGGTATCGGCCGCGTCTGCGGGTCGGGGACGGTGAACAGCCGTGGCCGGGGCTGGGGTTGGTGGACCGGTTGATCGCGACGTGTGCGTTGCGGTTCGTCCCGTACACGCTACTGCGGCAGGTACGGCCCGGTGGAGTGGTGGTGGCACCTCTGGCGCGGGAGTTCTGGTCGGGGGCGTTGGTCCGGCTTCGTGTTCAGGATGACGGTACGGCGATGGGGCCGTTCTGCGGTGGGGCCACGTACATGCCGATGCGGTCCCACCGTGTGCCGGATCTTCATGAGGTGCGGGGGAAGGGGCGAGCGCGTGCGGCTGGCTTGGACCCGGCCCGTCTGCTGGATCTCGGGTTCGCGCTGTTCGCGGGGGCACGGCTTCCCGGAGTGCGGATGATCCACCAAGGGCTTCCTGATGGTGGGGTGCGGGTGTGGGTGACGCGTGAGGGCGGCGGCGGAGCGACGGCCGCTTCGGGGGAGGAGGTGTGGCAGTACGGGGTCGGGTTGGTGTGGGAGGAGATCGAGCAGACCTGGTGGGAGTACGAGTCGGCGGGCCGGCCCACCGCCGAGGAGTTCGGGCTGACCGTGACCGACCGGGGCCAGCAGGTGTGGCTGCGGGATCCGGCCGAAGTCATCGGGGCCGGGAAGGGGGAGTATCCACGCGGGACGCGTCCGGTACCACGCGTACGGGCCCGCGTGCGCGACGAACGCGACTGACCGCGCGAGGGGGCCTTGCCCGCCCAGGACCGTTCCCGCGCGCGGGGAGCACAGGTGGCGCCGCGTCGTCGCGCCGATCTGCACGGGGCTGTCGCCGCGCGTGTGGGGATCACGTGCCCCTCGGGAAGCGGGTCGTCAGGGGGCCTGGGAGTGCCTGCGGGGCGTCCGGGCCGGTGAGTACAGGGGGAGAGAAGCGTCCGGCCCGAGAGCTCTGTCCGGTCTACTGGAGACTCCATCGGTGCGGGTGCCCCGGGTCGGCCGGGCAGGCGAAGATGTTCAGCAGTCCGTCTCGACCGAACGTGAGCTGGGTGGGGCGGCTGTCCCGTAGGTGCTCGGCGACGGTCCATTCCTCGTGGGGCATCCAGCTGCCGTGGGCACCGCTCCACTCCCAGCTGTCGAGGGCCAGGAGCAGGACCATCGGCGTGGCACAGGCCTCGCAGTCCATCGCGCGGGGGCCGGTCGTGTGCCAGGAGGGGAAGCCGCCCACGCGACAGCCCTGCGGAATCGACAAGTCGTGGTGGTAAGTGGCCGGTTCGTCGTCCAGGCCGCGTCGGTCCGCCTTACGCGCCTCCGCCTCTTCCCAGGAGTCGATCTTTCTCCACAGCCTGGGCGGCAGCGAGTCGGCGTACGGGTAGGTGACGACCTGTTCGGGGTGCAGCACACAGGGTTCGGCGACCGAGCCCTTGAAGCCGACCAGTGCCGGCTGCGGCGGAGTGTCCAGCGCCACGGCGACCTGGTCGGAACGGCGCCAGCGCACGTGCAGGGCCAGGCCGTAGCGGGTTGGCCCGTGCGCCTCGAACGGGCACCAGAAGACCTGGAGCAGGTCGCGTCCGTCCGGGCCGGGCGGGAGGCCGGGCACGTCTCGCCGGTACAGCTGGGCCACGCCGATCAACGGGATCGGATCGGTGTCGGCGATCTCCCGCTGCCGGTGCCTGCGGCCGAGTTCTTTGAGGAGGTCCCGTTCCTCGTCGGTGGGCCGGTCGCGGGCCCAGGCGTCCGCGAGTACTCGGCGCTCACGCCGAAGGTCCGCGATGCGGTACCCGCTGCTGCGCTTGTGCGGCTCGGTGCAGACCGGCCACGGTTCGTCGGCCGGCCACAGCAGGGGGCCGCCGACCGAGCTGGCCGACGCGTCCGGACGTCCCGGCCGCGGGTGCAGCCGGGTCGTCGTACCGCGGAACGCGCCCAGCTTCGGGAAGAGCGCCTCGATGTCCACCGGGCGGGGCGGCGTGGTTCGGTTCACGGATGGAGACCTTAAGCCACCGCACCGGCCGCGCCGCCGGGTGTGACGCGGCCCGAACCTGCCGTGCTTTCCCATGCGGGAGGACGGCCGGGCGGCCCGGGCCCGGGGAACACGTGCTGCCCGGTCGTGCGTGCGGAGGCACCCGCCTGTGGACCGTGACGCGCGGCCTCTCCCCGGGGCCCCGCACGCGCAGGAGTACCCGAGGCAGGGCGGTGCGCCACGCGAAGCCCGGTGACCACCCCCGCATGCGCGGGGACCACTACCCGGCATCGGGAAGCACGGTCGGGCCGCAGGGACCACCCCCGCACGCGCGGGGACCACAGGCTGTCCGTCCCGTACAGGCTGGAGCGCTCGGGACCACCCCCGCACGCGCGGGGACCACTCCACTCCCAGCTGGGCGGCGGACATCGCCACGGGACCACCCCCGCACGCGCGGGGACCACGCCGACTTCACCTGCTCGAACTGGGGCTCCTCGGGACCACCCCCGCACGCGCGGGGACCACCCCAAATACGGCTACCAGCAGGCCCAGATCATGGAACCACCCCCGCACGCGCGGGGACCACGAAGGCCCTCGAACTCGGCCGGATCATCGCACCGGGACCACCCCCGCACGCGCGGGGACCACCCTTCGTGACCTGCGGTTCTACTGGGCGAAGAGGCTGTTTTTGCTTACTCCTTGAGAATCGGACATGTGTGGTCTTCTGCTTCAAAGGGGTCATTTTCAAGGGAGCGGTTCGACAGACCTCATTCTGCCTCCCGGTAGACCCGCCAGGAGCCCGGATCGCCCATCGCGTTGTCCCGTACAGGGGTCGCAGGCAAGGCTGTTGGGGACGGCTGGTCCCGCGCCTCCGGACCGGCCGCTCCGCGCGGTACTCGGTCCGAAGGGGGACGCCGGTCGGTAGCACTTCCGGCGGGTGCGGACGGGCGGGCTGTGGCACTTTCGGGGAGTTTTCGGTTCGGCTCCCTGGGGGACGACGCCGGGGGCGGGGCGCGGCCAGACTTCAAGGCGTCAACTTCGGCCACCCGTCAGCCGAGGGCTTGCCGGTAACGCGCAGCCATCGCCCGGTGCTTCCCTCCCGGGCCCCTCGGTCGGCCGTCCCCGTGTTCGTCCCAGGAGCCACCACGCATGCCTGCCCTCGTCGCGCCCGGCCCCCGCCCGCCCCACACCGTCAGGAAGGCTCGGTGGTGGGCGAGAGGGTGGAGGAGGCCCCGCCCCGCGCACGGGGACGGGCGCCTGGCCGCCGTCGACGGGCTGCGGTTGCTGGCGGCGATCGCCGTGGCGGCCTACCACTTCGTGGGCACCCCCACGCCTGACTTCTGGGGCGCGGACAGCGCCCACGACCTGTCCGCCGTCGCCCCCACCCTCCATCCGGTCAGCGGGTACGGCTGGCTCGGGGTCGAGGCGTTCTTCCTGATCAGCGGCTTCGTCATCTGCATGTCGTGCTGGGGACGCTCCCCGGCGCAGTTCGCGGTCTCCCGCATCTGCCGGCTCTTCCCGGTCTACTGGGCCGTGGTCCTGCTCATCGTCGCCGCCGGGGCCGTCGCCACGTTGGCGGATCAGCGCTGGGGCGCCCCCACCGACCTGCGCACGACCCTCGGCAACCTGACGATGATCCCGAGCGCCCTCGGAGTCCCCTTCACCGCCGGCGTGGCCTGGACCCTCTGGGTGGAAGCCCGCTTCTACCTGCTCATGGGCGGCCTGCTGCTGATCGGACTGACCTACCGGCGCGTCGTGGCCTTTGGGTTCCTCTGGCTCACGCTCGCCGCCATGGGCCGCGAACAGGACTCCGCCGTCCTCGACGCCGTCCTCCTCAGTGAGTACGCCGGACTCTTCGTGGCCGGTATCGCCGTGTACCTGATGTACCGCTACGGGCCGAACCTGCTGCTGTGGCTGCTGCTCGGGTTCGCCTGGTGCTACGCCCTCACCGTCCTGAACGACCGCGTCGTCGCGCACCCCGGTACCAGCTGGGCCGTCAGCGCGGCGGTCCTCACCGGCTGCCTCGGGCTGCTCCTCCTGGCCGGTCCCGGGCCCCTCCGCCGTCTGCGGTGGCGTCCCCTCGTCTACGCGGGAGCCCTGACCTACCCCTTCTACCTGGTCCACCAGAGCCTGGGCGTCCCCCTCACCCGCGGCATCCTGGAGAACGTCTCCGGGATCGGCCTGCTCCCCGCCGTCGCCCTCGGTCTGACTCTCTGCATGTTGCTCGCCGCCGCTCTGGAGCGCTTCGTGGACCGCAGGCTCGGCCGCCGGTTCCGCCGCCGTCTCACGGCCGCCCTGCACCCCGACGAACAGGGCCGCGGGGCGGGCCGGTCGAGCGGTACGGGAGATGAGCCCGGGAAGCCCGGGGAGCGAGGGCGTGCCGAGCTGGTGGGGGCGGGAGCGGGAGCGGACGGAACGGATCGGTCATGACCGGCCCGGCCAGGGCCGCCTCGCCCCGGACCGCCATGCCCCGGGCCGGTGGGGCCCTGATCGGTTCGGCGGTCCGAGCTTGCCCGGGTCCGGAGCGGCCGCCGGGAGACCGAGACCGGAACCAGGTGTTCCGCTGCGTTCACGGCGTTCCCCGTACCTCCCCGTACGCCCTCCCCGTACGCGTCCCAAGTCGCCGAAACGGCATGGGAAGTTGCAAGGGTGGCAGGGCGGGGCGCACGGTCGTCACGAAGGCGGGGAGCGCCCTGCGGAACCGGGGTCGCATCCGCCGCCCCACCCACCCGAAAACCGCAAGGGGACCGCCATGAGCAGCGACATCGCCCGCCCCTCGGGCGCTACCGGTACCACCGACTCCGTCACGTTCTGGGAGAACCACTACGCCGGCGTCGATCCGCAGTGGGGCACCCGCCCCAACGCCGTCCTCGCCGAGGTCGTCACCGCCCTGGCCCCCGGGCCGACCGGCGGCGGCGGCCGTGCGCTCGATCTCGGCTGCGGGCACGGCGGCGACGCACTCTGGCTCGCCTCGCGCGGCTGGGACGTCACCGCCGTCGACGTCTCCGCGACCGCCCTGGACCGGGTCGCCGCCGGCGCCGCAGCGGCCGGGCTGACCGACCGCGTCCACCCCGATCGGCACGACCTCGCCCAGTCCTTCCCCGAGGGGGCCTTCGACCTGGTCACCGCCAGCTATTTCCACACCCCTGTGGAGACCCCCCGCGACCGGGTCCTCCGCCGCGCCGCCGAAGCCGTCGCCCCCGGCGGCCTCCTCGTGCTGGTGGAACACGCCTCGCTCGCCCCCTGGTCGTGGCGGGACGGTGAGAAGGGAGAGGAGGACGTACGGTTCCCCAGCCCCGACGAGGTACGCGCGTCCCTGCGGCTCGACGACGGATGGCGCACCGAGCGCTGCGACGCGCCCCGGCGCACCGCCAGCGGGCCCGGCGGCCGGACCGCGACCGTCACCGACAACGTCATCGCCGTCCGCCGCCTCCGCCGCCGGGGCGAGGTCTGAGCCGCGCCGCTACGACCGCGTGTCCGGCTCCGCCTGCCTGGCCGGGCCCGCCGGGCGGTCCGCAGGGTCCGGGGCCACCGCGTCCTGGATCGTCACCCGGTCCTGCTCCGCGATCTCGCGGGTCTGCTCGGCCACCCACTCCGGGCTGATCGCGGGCGGCTCGCCCGGCGTCCCGTCGCTCACGAACAGGCAGAACGGATGGCCCGCCGGGTCGAACAGCACCCGTACGTCGTGCTGCGGCTGGAACTCCGCCGGCCTCGCGCCCTCCGCGACCGCGTGGGCCACGCCCGCCTCCAGGTCGGTCACCTCGAAGTCCAGGTGCAGCATCATCAGCTGGTCGCCCGGCGAGGCGGGCCAGACCGGGGGCGCGTACGGCTTCGCGGTCTGGAAGCCCAGGCCGGAACCGCCGCCGGGCGGGAGCAGCTTCACCCAGCCCGGTTCGTCCTGCACGGTCTCCCACCCGAGGAGGCGGCGGTAGAAGTCCGCCAGCTCGGCCGCGTCCGGCGCGTCGAGCACCGTGCTGGACAGGGTCAGGGACGGACGGGGCGTGGTCATGGTCTGCCTCCTCGTGCCGGGAACGCGGCGGAAACGTGCCGGTACGTCTACCCCGTACCGGCACGTTCACCGGCGACCGCGCCGCCCCCCGGACCGGCCTGATCCGGACGCGTCCGACGGGGCCCGATGGAGCCCGACCGAGCGGGGCCGGGCCCGCGCCCCTCCGCCCGAACCCGCCCGCCCGAACCCGCCCGCCCGGGCCCGCCCGGCCGGACCCGCCCGATCAGGCCCGCCCCCATCCGATCGGGCCCGGCCGCCCCGCGGGCCTCAGCCGACGATGTCCTCGTATCCGCTGATCTCCCGCGGATCGCGCGTCCCCGGGCCGATGTACGTCGCCGAGGGGCGGACCAGGCGGCCCGTGCGCTTCTGCTCCAGGATGTGCGCCGACCAGCCCGCCGTACGGGCGCACGTGAACATCGACGTGAACATGTGCGCCGGGACCTCCGCGAAGTCCAGCACGATCGCCGCCCAGAACTCCACGTTGGTCGCCAGGACCCGATCCGGGCGGCGGTTGTGCAGCTCCTCCAGGGCCGCCTTCTCCAGCGCCTCCGCCACCTCGAAGCGCGGGGCCGCCAACTCGCGGGCGGTGCGGCGCAGGACGCGGGCGCGCGGGTCCTCGGCGCGGTAGACGCGGTGGCCGAAGCCCATCAGGCGCTCGCCCCGGTCCAGCGCCTGCTTCACGTACGCCGTCGCGTCGCCCGTCCGCTCGATCTCCTCGATCATGCCGAGGACCCGGGAGGGGGCCCCGCCGTGCAGCGGGCCCGACATCGCCCCCACCGCCCCGGACAGCGCGGCCGCGACGTCCGCGCCCGTCGAGGCGATGACCCGGGCCGTGAACGTGGAGGCGTTCATGCCGTGCTCCGCCGCCGACGTCCAGTACGCGTCGACCGCCTTCACGTGCTTCGGGTCCGGCTCGCCGCGCCAGCGGATCATGAACCGCTCGACCACGGAGTGAGCCTTGTCGATCTCGCTCTGCGGGACCATCGGCAGCCCCTGGCCGCGCGCCGACTGGGCGACGTACGACAGCGCCATCACCGCCGCCCGCGCCAGGTCGTCGCGGGCGGTCGCCTCGTCGATGTCCAGCAGCGGTTTCAGCCCCCACACGGGCGCGAGCATCGCCAGCGCCGACTGCACGTCCACGCGGATGTCACCGGAGTGCACGGGGATCGGGAACGGCTCGGCGGGCGGCAGACCCGGGTCGAACGCCCCGTCCACCAGCAGGCCCCACACGTTGCCGAAGGAGACGTGACCGACCAGGTCCTCGATGTCCACCCCGCGATAGCGGAGCGAACCGCCTTCCTTGTCCGGTTCGGCGATCTCCGTTTCGAACGCGACGACTCCCTCAAGACCGGGTACGAAGTCGGACATCAGGCGGCTCCCTCAGTTCGGCGGGCGGCGGGCGGCAGACCGGGTCGGCGGCCGTGGCGCACGTGCCAGGAGCGCCCGGCGTCCGCAGAAGGGCGGTCGGCCGTTGTGCGAAGGCCACAGGGGCCTGCCCCACGATATTGGCGGGTTCCCACGGGGCGGGGAAGCGTGACATCCGGCACAGGGGCCCCTTTCGACGACGTACGGTTACGGGCCCTGGCTACGGGGCACACTGCACCGCTGGGGCAGGATGGGCCCGTGCCCACACCAGATCACTCCGTGCCCACTCCGGATCACGCTGTGCCCGCACCGAACGAGCGTGCCGTACCCGCACCGAACGAGCGTGCTCTGCTCGCACCGAACGAGCGTGCCGTGTCCGCGCCGGGCCACGAGGTCCACGCCGAGGCCGACGCCGTCCATCAGGCTCCTTCCGCCGGGGGACCGGCCCCCCGCGGTGCCGCAGGGGCCTCCCGTATCGATTCCACCACCGATCCGGCGGCCATGCGCGAGCAGTACCGCTCGGAGGACTTCACCGAGCGCGATCTCGCCGCCGATCCGATGGAGCAGTTCGCCCGCTGGTTCCGCCAGGTCGCCGTCGGCGGGGTGCTGCACGAGCCCAACGCGATGGTCGTCTCCACCGCCTCCCCGGACGGCCGCCCGTCCTCGCGGACCGTGCTCCTCAAGCAGTACGACGACCGGGGCTTCGTCTTCTTCACCAACTACGACTCCCGCAAGGGCCGCGAGCTGGCGGCGAACCCGTACGTCTCGCTGCTCTTCCCCTGGCACGCCATGGCCCGCCAGGTCATCGTCACCGGAACCGCCGCCCGCACCTCGCGCGAGGAGACCGTCGCCTACTTCCGCACCCGCCCGCACGGCTCCCAGCTCGGCGCGTGGGCCAGCGCCCAGTCCACCGTCGTCGACTCCCGCGAGGAGCTGATCGGCCGGTACGAGGAGCTGGCCGCCCGCTATCCCGAGGGCGAGAAGGTCCCGGTCCCGCCGCATTGGGGCGGTTTCCGGGTCGTGCCCGCGACGATCGAGTTCTGGCAGGGGCACGAGAACCGGTTGCACGACCGGCTGCGGTACGTGCGCGACGGCGACGGGCCGGACGGCCGGCCGTGGCGGGTGGAGCGGCTCTGCCCGTAGGGCCTCCCGTCGGGGTCACGCCGGGCTCGCGCGGCCCGGAGGAGGCGGGGGCCGGACAACGCAGAGACCCGCAGGCTCTGGGTCCTCCGTGCACAGAGGAGCCGGCCGGACTTACCGGCGAGCCTGCGGGTCGGTGACTGCTGGGAATTGGCCGGCGTCCGGCCTTGCACTGCAAAAGAGTGCGACGACGGGCGTCAGCCCGCAGCCACCTCACGAGTCCGAAGAGAAATCACTTCCGGAACACCTCCTTTCCTGTGTGCTCCACAGCCTAGGAGCCACCCGGATCGCGGTTCAACCGATTTATTCGCCGGACCGGGCCGATGTTTTCGGAGAAGTCTGGGAGAAGTCGATGTGCGGTGGGTCACGTTCGAGTTGAATGGTCTGACGTGCGGTGATACACGCGGCGACGCGTGGGGAAACGGCCGGGACGTTCTGCGAGACGGACGACACGTTCTGCGGGGGGTGCGGAGTGGGTGCTTCCAGGAGCAGCGGGACCACCGACGAGATCGGGCCTGACGAGGACTCCGGGGGCGGCCCCCCGGGGCGCTCCGCGGTCCCCGGACCCCCGGCCGGCGAGGACGGGCTCCCCGGCGCGCCCGCCGGGTCCGAGCTGCTCGCCGCCCTGCTCGACGGCATGGACGCGGCGCTCTGCGCGTTCGACGCGGCCGGCACCGTCACCCACTGGAACCGCGAGGCCGAACGGATTCTCGGCTGGTCGGCCGAGGAAGCCGTGGGCCGGAGCGGTTTCGCGGGGTGGGCGGTGCGCCGGGCCGACGCGGACGAGGTGCGGACCCGGCTGATGTCGGCCATGGAGGCGCCGGGGCGGCAGGTGCACGAGTTCGCGCTGCTGCGCAAGGACGGCGGGCGGGTGCTGGTGCGGACCCAGTCCGCCGGAGTGCGCGGCGCGGACGGGAAACCGGCCGGGGTCTACTGCGCGTTCAGCGAGGTGCACGCCCAGATCGACCTGGAACGGGCCATCGCGCTGAGCGAGGCGCTGCTGGAGGACGCGTCCTGGGGCGTGGTCCTCGTCGACGTCGACCTGCGCCCCACGGTCGTCAACGTGTACGCCGCCCGCGCGCTCGGCGGGAGCCGCACCCGGCTGCTCGGCCGCCCGCTGGGCGACCTGGTGGTCCAGGGCGTCGAGGAGCTGGAGGCGGCCCTGCACCACGTCCTCGCCGAAGGGGCCCCGAGCGCTCCGGCCGAGCTGTGGGTGACCCTGCGGACGGCCGAGGGCGAGCGCCGCCGGTGCTGGCGCAGCGGGTTCCTGCGGCTGGCGTCGCCGCTGGCGGAAGAACCGGTTCCGCTGGGGGTGGGGTGGCTGTTCCGGGACGTCACCGCCGCCAAGCTCGCGGAACAGGAGGCCGACCGGCTGCGGTTCCGGGCGAGTCAGCTGCACCGGGCCGCCCGTACGGTCTCCGAGTGCGAGGAGCCGATGGAGGCGGCGACCTCCCTGCTGGACTTCGCGCTCGCCGGGTTCGCCGACCACGTCCTGCTCGACCTGGTGGCGGGCGAGCGCCTGGTCCGCACGGCCGCCACGCCCTTCGACGCCCCGGGCCCCTGCCTCCCGGTCTCCACCGGCGCGATCCCGACCCGGTACGCCCCCGGCCACCCGGCGCTCCAGGCGGTCGAGCGCGCCGGCACCGTCCGCGCGAGCGGGGCCGCCGGAGCCGCCGACCCGGCCGAGTGGGCGGTGGAGCGCCGCTGGCCCCGGGACGCGGCGCACGCGCTCTGCGCGGTGCTCCGGAGCCGGGGGCGGACACTGGGCGTGCTGACGTTCCTCCGCGCGGCCAACCGGGCCGCGTTCGAACGTACCGACACGGCGTACGCGGAGACGGTCGCGGCCCGGGTCGCGGGAGCGGTGGACCTGGCGCAGGCGACGGCGCGGGAGCGGTAGGCCGAGGACACGGGCTCTACGGCCACGGGCTCCACGGACCCGGCTCCCGCACCTCCGGCCCCCGGGCCTCACGGCCCCATGTCCGCCGCCGGGCTCCGGGCCTCCCGACCCCCGGACTTCCCGGTCCCCGTGTCTCCGGCTCCCGCGCCTCCAGTCCCCGCGCCTCCCGGCCCCATGCCCGCCGCCCCGGGCCCTCCCCGCTCACGCGTGCTTGCGGCGGCGCCTCGACCCGGCGCAGTCGAAGGGGCGGGGAGCAGCAGCTTCCGGGGCCTCTGACTCCCGCGGCCCCTCCACGGCCGCCGCCAGTGCCTCGTAGTACCGCTTCGGCCGGGCCTCGAAGTCCGCCCAGGTGGCCAGTTCCTCCGCGTCCGGGCCGCGCAGCAGGTCGACCGATGCCTGACCGAACCGCTCGGCCAGGCCCGCCTGTTCGGCCTCGGCCAGCACGAGGCGCAGCTCGTTCGACGCGGCCAGGACGTGCTCGCGCTCGTGGGGCGAGGTCCGCAGCATCTCCCGTACCCCGGCAGCGGGTTCAACGGCGATGAGCAGCGGTTTCAGCCGCGCGGCCAGCTCCGCACCGGCGCGCGCCGCGCTG
Organism: Streptomyces sp. NPDC017448; assembly: GCF_044330565.1. Lineage (NCBI taxonomy): Bacteria > Bacillati > Actinomycetota > Actinomycetes > Kitasatosporales > Streptomycetaceae > Streptomyces > Streptomyces sp. NPDC017448. The sequence continues at coordinate 228,494 of NZ_JBIRLM010000001.1, forward strand.
GGCGCGTCCGGGCCGGCGTCCACGAGGACGCGGAGCGCGGCGAGGAGGGCGGTGGTGCGTGGTTCGGGCGGGAGCGCGTCGAGCCGGACCGCCACGCTCCGGCCCACCTCGTCGGCCGTCCGGCGGGCGGCGGCCACCGTCTGCTCGGCCGTGCCCCTCTCCATGCCGAGGAACTGGGCCAGCGCCCACGTCCCGGCGTCGAGCACGTCCCGTACGGTCCGGACGCCGCCCTGCTCCAGCTCCCGGGCCCGTAGCCGCTGCTCGGCCGCGCCCCGCAGCCGGCTCACCGGAACGCGGGCCAGCTCCCCGTCCACCAGTTCCCGGTGCAGGGGGGCCCAGGCCGTCCGCACGGCCTCCACGGCCCGGCGGTGGTCCTCGGCCACCAACTCGGCGGCGTCCTTGAGTCGGACCGCCCGGCGGTGGAGCCGGGGGCGCACGCCGCGCGCCCGTCGCAGCGAGCGGACGTTGCCGCCGACGACGCCGAGAGCGGCCAGGGGCAGCCCGACCGCCACCAGCACGTCGGAACGTTCCGTCTGCCGGCCGTTCTTCTCGTCGTACTCGTCCATGGAGAACAGTTCGCCCCGGTCCGGACCTTCGGCGACCACCCACCCGCTGTCCCATCCGAAACCGGTGATCTCGTCGTACTCCGGGGCTTTCAGCGAGGAGCTGCGGCGCGCGTCGCAGCGGTACGGCGCCTCCCGCTCGTCGTCGAAGGCGAAGGGGTTGGCGTAGGCGACCTTGCACGACCCGTCGGGTTTCTCCTCCAGAACGGTCAGTTCGACCTGCTCCAGCTCGGGAAGGTCCGGCGCGCCGGCGTACAGGACCGCCGAGTACGCGGTCAGCGCCAGCCCGGCGGCCAGCAGCCACCGGAACACGGGCACATGTCTCATCCCGCCCCCCTGAACGTCTCGTGAGCGGGCCGCCCCTACGGCCCGCTCACAGCTTGTGCCGGGAGGGATCGGAAGGACAAGGGCAGCGGCGGGCAGCGGCAGAGGCCGGCGCCTGCCGGGTTCCGGCAACGTGTCGCACGGCTCTCCGCGGCTGCCCGCCCCTGAAGGCCGGGGCCGGGGAAGCCGCGCCGGGAGCCGTCTCAGTGGCGGTAGAAGATCCGGTCCCGGTACTCCGTCATGACCCGGCCGTTCCACTCGTGGCCGCCGTCGACGTTGCCCGAGCGCAGCATGGGCGGCTCGACACCCCGGTCCACCAACCGCTCCACGGCAGCGGCCAGCATCGCCTGCATGATCGCGCTGGTCACCACGGTCGAGGCGGGGGCGAAGGGGGCGTCGACGCCGGGGGCCGTCAGCTCCGCGTCGCCGATCGCGATCTTGCTGTCCAGCACGATGTCGCAGTGGTCCCGCAGGAAACCGCCCGAGGCGTGCCGGGACCGGGTGTTCTCCGCGTAGGCGACCGAGGTCAGGCCGATGACCTTCAGGCCGAGCGCGCGGGCGTTCTGCGCCATCTCGACCGGCAGGGCGTTGCGCCCGGAGAGCGAGACGATCACCAGGAGGTCCCCGGCGGTGGCCGGGCTGGAGTCCAGGACGGCCGAGGCGAGCCCGTCCACCCGCTCCAGCGCCGACCCGAGCGTGGCGGGCATGACGTCCACGCCGACCGTGCCGGGCACGGTGAGCAGGTTCATCAGGGCGAGGCCGCCCGCCCGGTAGACGACGTCCTGGGCGGGCAGCGAGGAGTGGCCCGCGCCGAAGGCGAAGAGCCGGCCGCCCGCCTCCACGGTGTCCGCGATCGCGGCGCCCGCCGCGGCGATGCTCTCCGCCTCCTCGTCCCGTACCCGCGTCAGCAGGCCGATCGCCGCATCGAAGAACTGACCGGCCAGCTTGCTGTCGCTCATCGGGGAGGACCCTCTCGACGGGGATGGGGACGGGGTGGGACGGGGCCGTGCGGGGTGGGGCGGGGCGTGTTCGACGGGCCGGGAATGCCGGTGCCGCCGATCACGTTGCGGTCTGGACCAGTGGACTGTCAATACCGTCCGGCAGCCGGGCCCGCGCCCTCTTCCGGCGGTCTTCCGCGCGGGCGGCACGGTTGTCGGCCCTATGCGTCAGAATTGGCGCAGGGCCATCGCACGACGTTTTCTAGTCACAGCATCGAGGGGCACGAATGTCCGGACTGATCGACACCACGGAGATGTATCTCCGCACCATCCTCGAACTGGAAGAGGAAGGCGTGGTCCCCATGCGCGCCCGCATCGCCGAACGGCTGGACCAGAGCGGTCCGACCGTCAGCCAGACGGTGGCCCGTATGGAGCGCGACGGCCTGGTCCAGGTCGCGGGCGACCGCCACCTGGAGCTGACCGAGGAGGGCCGCCGGCTCGCCACCCGCGTCATGCGCAAGCACCGGCTCGCCGAGTGCCTGCTCGTGGACGTGATCGGCCTGGAGTGGGAGCAGGTCCACGCGGAGGCGTGCCGCTGGGAGCACGTGATGAGCGAGGCGGTGGAGCGGCGGGTGCTGGAGCTGCTGCGCCACCCCACGGAGTCGCCGTACGGGAACCCCATCCCGGGCCTGGAGGAGCTGGGCGAGAAGGCCGAGGCCGACCCGTTCCTGGACGCCTCCATGGTGAGCCTGGCCGAGCTGGACCCGGGCACCGAGGGCAAGACCGTGGTGGTGCGGCGGATCGGGGAGCCGATCCAGACCGACGCCCAGCTGATGTACACGCTGCGCAGGGCCGGGGTGCAGCCCGGGGCCGTCGTCAGCGTGACCGAGTCGCCCGGCGGGGTGCTGGTCGGCTCCAGCGGCGAGGCCGCCGAGCTGGGCGCCGACGTCGCCTCGCACGTCTTCGTCGCCAAGCGCTGACACCCCGTCGGGCGGCGTCGGGGCCGGGAGGTGCGGCCCCGACGCCGCCGCCCGGTGGTGAGGCGTGGTGAGGCTCTGTCGCCGGGTGCGACCCCTCCCTCGCCCGCGGCCGACGCCCCGTCGGGCGGCGCCGGTGTCCCTCGCCGCCGGGCGCCCCGCGCCGCCGCCGCGGGGCGGCCCTCAGCGCACCGCCCGGCGGCGCTGCGGTCCGTGCTCCGGCGGCAACACAACCGTGATGTGCGGACACCGATTTCCCGGCCGAAGGGGCAGCGGGGCGGGCGGCTCCCGTGCCAGGCTGAGGCCGGACAGAGGACCTGAGGGTGTCGGCCGGCTCCGGTCGGCACGGTCGGGGAGGGAGCGGGGAATGCGCCCGTCGTACCGTCACGCGAACCGCGCGGTGCCCGGCGCGCTGCCGAACGCCCTGATCCCGGCCGGCACGCGGCGGGCTGCTCCCACCCGTACGAGGACCGCCGCCCCGGCCGGTACGGGACCGGTCGCCCCGGGCCGTGCGTGGCTCTTCCTCGCCCGTGCGGAGGCCGTCCCCGCCTATGAAGAGACCGAGGCCGAGGCCGAGGCCGTTCCGGCCCGCCCCGAGGCCGCCGGGCCGTCGCCTGCCATCGTTGTCGAAGCCGCCGGAAGCCGCCGTGCCGGGCGCCGTCCCCGGGCAGGGGGCGGCCCCGGCGTCCGAGGGCGCCGGGGCCGTTCCTCCCCTGTGCTGACCTGGAGCCCCGAGCTCTCAAGGTCAGTTCCCGCAGGCCCCTGTCCCCGAGCGGCCCGCCTCCCGATGAAGATCTCCCCACCTCGATCGGCACCAATCCTTGACCGGTGTCACCCGAACGTGGGGTCTTGGATGACGAAACCCCGTTTTCGAATACAAGTTCGATAGCCTGGCGGCGCGACCACACGGTGATCGCGGCCAGACCGAGGACCAGAAGGGGGTGCCAGGACGATGGTGCGGCGCATCGACGTGACCGGTACCGACGGCGTACGCCTTGCGGCATGGGAGTTCGCCGAGCCGCCCAAGGGGCCCACCGAGGCGGACCGGCCGCCCGGGGTCTTACTGCTGCACGGGCTGATGGGCCGGGCCTCGCACTGGGCCCCGACCGCCCGCTGGCTCTCCGAGCGGTACCGGGCGGTCGGCCTCGACCAGCGGGGCCACGGCCGCAGCGACAAGCCCGTTGACGGTCCGTACACCCGCGACGCCTACGTCGCCGACGCCGCGGCCGCGATCGAACAGCTCGGGCTCGGCCCGGTCACCGTCATCGGCCACGCCATGGGAGCGCTCACCGGCTGGCAGCTCGCCGCCAAGCGCCCCGACCTCGTCCGCGCCCTCGTCGTCTGCGACATGCGGGCCTCCGCCCTCGGGGCCGCCTCCCAGCGCGAGTGGAGCGACTGGTTCGACGCCTGGCCGCTGCCGTTCGCCACCCTCGCCGACGTACGGAAGTGGTTCGGCGAGGACGATCCCTGGGTGGAGCGGCCCTGCCCCTCGCGCGGCGCGTTCTACGCCGAGGTGATGGCCGAGCGGGAGGACGGCTGGCGGCCCGTCTTCTCCCGCCGCCAGATGCTCCACACCCGCGCCGGCTGGGTCTACGACGCCCACTGGGAGGAGCTGGCCCAGGTCCGGTGCCCCACTCTGGTCCTGCGCGGCATCGACGGGGAGCTGGGCCGGGCCGAGGCCCAGGAGATGGTCCGGGTCCTGCCGCGCGGCCGGTACGCGGAGGTGCCGGACGCGGGGCACCTCGTCCACTACGACCAGCCGGAGGGCTGGCGGGCCGCGGTGGAGCCCTTCCTGGACCAGCTGGCCGAGGCCGGGCACGACGACCGGGGCGACCGGGACGGCCCGGGCGACCGGGGCGACCGGGACGACCGGGAGCCGGCCGCCCCGTAGGTCCGAGGCCGCCCGGTAGTTCCGAGGCCGCCCTGTAGGCCCGAGGCCGCCCCGTAGGGCCGGGACCGCTCCGGCGGCTCAGCCCTTGCTGACCGCCGCCAGGATCTCCGGCAGCCGGTCCGCCGTGCGCGGGGCGGCGATCCTCAGCCCCGCCCAGCCGATGAGCACCCCGTACGCCAGCCCGCCCGGGACCATGAACCACAACGCGTCGTGGTGGTCCGAGAGGTGCATCCAGACCGTCGCCGCGATCACCGGCGACGCCAGCACCGCGGCCGCCACCATCCCGCCGAGGATCGAGATCCAGGCCAGGCCGCCCTGGCCCGGCACCACGTTCTTGAACGCGCCCTCCTGCGGAATCGAGTAGGGGAACCGCGCCGACGCCACCGCCCCCGTCGCCAGCATCGCGCTCAGCAGCGCGAACGAGAGGCCGAGCGCCCCCGGCAGCGACCGCCAGTCACCGATCAGCGCCGCCGTCGCCACGCAGACGACCAGCGTGAACGGCAGGGTGAGCAGCAGCAGGACGAACGCCCGCGCCCGCAGTTCGACGTACGCGTCCCGGGTCGAGGAGATCGTCAGCGCCACCATCCAGAAGGCCGAGGTGTCCTGGCCGAACTGGTTGTACATCTGCATGCCGAGCATCCCGGCGGCGAAGCACGCGAAGTAGACCGAGCCGGTGCCCTGGACCGCGTTGAGCAGCGGCACGATCGCCCCCACCGCCAACGCGGTCACCCAGGCGGCCTTCGTCTTCGGATCCCGCGCCACGTACCGCAGGCTCCGCTGCATCACCGTCGCCGTACGGCCCTCGGGCAGCACCGCCGAGAGCCCGCGCCGGCCGGAACCCGTGCGGTCCGGCTCCGCCGCCGTCAGGGTCGAACCGTCCGGCGCGGTCATCAGCTTCACCAGGCTCCGCTGCCAGAGCCGCATCAGCACCGCCAGGGCCGCCGCGGTGATCAGGAGCTGCGCGGCGGCGGCCCCGTACGAGCCGTCCGAGGCCGCGTCCACCGACGCCACGGCGGAGGCCCCGGGCAGCCAGCGCACCACGTCCGCCACCGGTTCCAGCGTGGAGAGCCCGCCGGCCTGACCGAGCCGCTGCGCGCCGAAGTTGACGAACTGGAGGCCCACCGCGATCACCAGCCCGCTGAGCACCGCGAGGTCGCGGCCCTTGCGGGAGTTCAGCAGCCGTACGTTGGCCGTGGTCACCGCCCGGGACAGCGCCACGCACAGCAGCATCGTCAGCGGGACGGCGACCACCGCGAACAGCACGCCCGCCGTCCCGTGCGCCAGCGCGAGGACCGAACCGACCACCAGGCACAGGGTGAACAGCGGCCCGATGCCGATCATCGAGGAGACCAGCAGGGCCCGGATCAGCGGCTCGGGCCGCAGCGGCAGCATCACCAGCCGGGTCGGGTCCAGGGTGTCGTCCCCGCTGGGGAAGAACAGCGGCAGCACCGCCCAGCCGAGCGCCACGAGGCCGGTGAGCAGCACCACGACGGCGCCCGCGTGCTCGTTGCCGCGCAGCAGGACCAGGCCGAGCACTTGGCCCGCCGCGAGCAGGAGGGCGAAGACGAGGGAGGCGACGAAGGCCGCCCGGCGCCCGGAGGACTGCCGCAGCCCGTTGCGCAGCAGCGTCAGCTTGAGGCGGACGAAGATCGGGGTCAGCCCCGTCGTGGGGGCGGCCGGGGCGGCCGCGGAGACCGGGGCGTCCAGCACGCTCATCGGGCGCCGCCCAGCCAGTCGAGGGAGTCGCCGGTGTCCCGGCCGCCCGCGCCGACCAGTTCGAGGAAGGCGTTCTGGAGGGTGGAGGCGTCGCCGCGGACCTCCTCCAGCGTGCCCTGCGCCTTGATCCGGCCCGCCGCCATCACCGCGACCCAGTCGCACAACGACTCGACCAGCTCCATCACATGGCTGGAGAAGACCACGGTCGCCCCGGACCGGGTGTAGCGCTCCAGCACGCCCCGGATGGTCTGCGCCGAGACCGGGTCGACGCCCTCGAACGGCTCGTCCAGGAACAGCACTTCGGGGTTGTGGAGCAGGGCGGACGCGAGCCCGATCTTCTTCCGCATGCCGGTCGAGTAGTCCACGACCAGCTTGTGCTGCGAGCCCGCGAGATCGAGGACGTCCAGCAGCTGCGTGGCCCGCTTGTCGACCTCGTCACCGGGCAGTCCGCGCAACCTGCCGTTGTAGGCGAGGAGTTCACGCCCCGAAAGCCGCTCGAACAGGCGGAGCCCCTCGGGCAGGACGCCGATCCGGGACTTCACCTCGACCGGGTCGCTCCACACGTCGTGGCCCGCGACCTCGATCTTCCCCATGTCGGGCCGCAGCAGACCGGTGACCATCGAGAGCGTCGTCGTCTTGCCCGCCCCGTTGGGCCCCACCAGACCGATGAACTTCCCCGCGGGCAGCTCCAGATCGATCCCCGAGACGGCGACCTGCTCCCCGAACCGCTTCCACAGCCCCTGGACGCGCACGGCGGGCAGCGCTTCCCGCGCACCGTCCGCCCCGGCGCCGTCTGTCTCCGTACGCGCATCCGCCCGGTCCGGCATGGCACAGCCTTTCGATATCCCCACGTGGTGAGGACACCTTACGAAAGGCCCCGGACGCCCTGTGAGGCCCGGCTGCCCGGCAAGGGGCGACGGGCCCCGGTTCCGGCCGGTCCGGGTGGTCCTGATGTTTCGGACGGTTCGGTTGTTTCGGATGGTTCGGTTGTTTCGGATGGTTCGGTTGTTTTGGGCGGTTCTGATGTTTCGGACGGGCCGGCGGCCCGGGCGCTACGCGGTCCGGGCGGTCCGCGGCCCGGGTGTTACGCGGTCCGGGCGCGGGCGTCGGCGGCCTCGCGGGCGCAGGCGTACGCCAGCGGGCTGATCAACTCCCCCGCCTCGGGCAGCCATCGGTTGGCGTGGTTGGGCCTGCGGGCCCACTGCACGGCCCCCCTGCCGCCGACCCGGGTGGGCGGGGCGGCGACGTAGTGGCCCTCGCCGCGACCGGTCAGGTCGATCGCCTCCGCGTTCCAGCCGAGCGCGCGCACCAGGTCGGCGACCTTGGCGGCGGCCCCCGGCTGCACGAAGAACAGCATCCGGCGGTCGGGGGTGCGGGTGACCGGGCCGAGCGTCAGGTCCATCCGCTCCATCCGGGCCAGCGCCAGGAAGCCCGCGGACTCCGGCACCTCCAGCGCGTCGAACGCGCGCCCGGTCGGCAGCAGCACCGAGGAGCGGGGCTGCCGCGTCCACATCCGCCGGGCCGCCGCCCCGCTGCCGGTCGCCCGGCCCGCCCAGTCCGGCCGGTCCGCGTGGGCCCCGGGCAGGGCGCAGCCGGCGTCGCCGCACGAACACCGCTCCGCACCGTCCACCGCCTCCAGCCAGGCGCCGGGGAACACGTCCCAGTGACGCTCTTCCGCATACCGCACCGCGGCGTCGAGCAGCGGCTCGCTCCGCTGCTGGGGGACCTGCGCGGCTTCCGTGACTCCGATGGGCTCTTCCACGACCAGCACAACTCCCTTCGTCACCAGGGGTTACGGCCTGCCCTGAACCGGGGACCGGCGCACCGCCCCCACACGCGGGGCGCATCGGAGCACGGGCGGGGGCGCGCATGAGGCGTGGCGCCGAAGTCCGGGTAACCACCCCCAGGACCGAGACCGGGCCCGCACCGGACCCGGCGCCGTGGTGCGACGCGCCACGTCCGTACCGAATGACGAAGGAATATGCGCATTTCTTGTGTATGTGCCGGGCAGTGATCCCTTCCACCGATCACCGCGCATAACCGATGTTTCAGGGGGACATATGGCTGCAAGGCCTCTCGTAGCCCGCCAGCCCAACGAACGGCTCCAGACGCTCATCCAGGAGGCCGCCTGTTCCAACGCGGGCCTCGCGCGCCGCGTGAACATGGTCGGGGCCGAGCGCGGGCTCGACCTGCGCTACGACAAGACCTCCGTGGCCCGGTGGCTGCGCGGACAGCAGCCCCGCGGCCGGGCCCCGGGGGTCATCGCCGAGGCGCTGGGCCGCAAGCTCGGCCGGACGGTCACGATCGACGAGATCGGCATGGCCAACGGCAAGAACCTGGCGTCCGGCGTCGGCCTCCAGTACGCGCCGACCGTCGCCGGGGCCGTCGAGCAGGTCTGCGAGCTGTGGCGCAGCGACGTGGGCCGCCGCGACCTGCTCACCGGGTCGGCGGTCGCCGCCTCCGCGCTGGTCGAACCCAGCCGGGACTGGCTGATCTCGGGCCCGGACGCGCAGGTCGAGCGGACGGCGGGGGCCCGGGTCGGGATGGCCGACGTCGAGGCGGTGCGTGCGATGACCGCGTCCCTGACCGACCTCGACCACCGCTTCGGCAGCGGCCATGTGCGGCCGGTGCTCGTGCACTACCTCAACAGCGTGGTCTCCGGGCTGCTTTCGGGGTCGTACCGCGAACAGGTGGGGCGGCGGCTGTTCGCCGCGGTGGCCCGGCTCACCGAGCTGGGCGGCTACATGGCGGTCGACACCGGCCAACCGGGGCTGGCCCAGCGCTACTACATCCAGGCGCTGCGGCTCGCGCAGGCGGCGGGCGACCGCGCGTACGGCGGTTATGTGCTCGCCGCGTCGATGAGCCACCTCGCCGCCCAGCTCGGCAACCCCCGCGAGATCGCCCAACTGGCCCGCGCCGCCCAGGAAGGGGCCCGGGGGCAGGTCACCCCCCGCGCGCAGGCGATGTTCTACGCGGCGGAGGCCCGGGGCCACGCACTGCTCGGGGACGCCCGGACCTGCCAGGCGGTGGCGGCGCGCGCGACCGCCGCGCTGGAGCAGGCCGACCCGGACACCGGCGACGACCCGGTCTGGATCCGGCACTTCGACGCGGGGTACCTCGCGGACGAACTGGCCCACTGCCACCGGGACCTGGGGCAGGCGGCCGAGGCGGCCCGGCGGGCCAAGGAGGCGCTGGCGGCGCTGCCGGAGACCCGCGCCCGGCGCCGGGGCATCGCGCTGGTGCTGCTGGCGTCGGCGCAGGTCCAGCAGCGCGAGGTGGAGCGGGCCTGCCACACGGGGACGAGGGCGATGGAGCTGCTGGCGACGGTGCGCTCCAGCCGGGGCGCCGAATACCTCGACGACCTCCAGCAGCGGCTGGCCCCCTTCGGCGAGGACCCCGCGGTACGGGAGTTCGGCGAGCGCCTGGAGCTCCAGGCGGCGTGAGGAAGAGGTGGCCGCCGGCGCTGTCCGGACCGTGCCGGCGGCGGTCCGGACATGAACAGCGCCGTGGGGCCGAGGGATGTTACCCGCCCTGTGAAGGGGCGGTGAGGGGCACCACGCGCTTGGCGGAGGCGGGCGGGCACCCGATAGCGTGAGCCGACGATTCCGTAGGTTCACACGTAGGAGTCCCGGTGACGCAGAGCGGACAGGACGGCGAGCAGCGGCTCCCCGCCGCACGACCCGCGCACGAGGGTGTCGTGCTGCCCGCCGACGGCGGACCCCCCTGGACCCCGGGAGCGGCCGGGCGGGAAGGCCGGGGCGACCAGGCGACGCCCGCCGGCGGGCAGCCGTGGGGGCAGCCCTGGGGCCCGCAGTCCACCGCGCCCCAGCAGCCCCAGCAGTCGGACCAGCAGCCACAGGGGGGCTACGGCTACCCGCCGGCGCAGCCCCTGCCGCCCGTGCAGCAGCAGGGGGACCGGGGGGCGTACCAGCAGCCGGGGCCCGCGGAGGGGTACCAGCAGCCCGGCGCGTACCCGCAGGCGCAGCAGCCCGGCGCGTACCCGCAGCCTCAGCAGCACGCCCCGCAACCCTCCTCGCCGTACGCCCCGCAGTACCAGCAGCACGATCCCTCCCAGCCCCCGTCCCAGCCGCTGCCGTACGCGCAGCCGCTGCCGCCGGAGGCCGGGCCGGGGGCGCAGGGGGGACCGGGAAGCTACGGGGGCCAGGGCGGCCATGGCGGTCAGGGGGTTCCCGGCGGGGACGCGGACGCGACGCAGTACATCGCGCCCGTCCCCGGCGGTCCCGGCCCCGTGGCGCCCCGGCCGGGCGGCGGGGACGCCGACGCGACCCAGTACATACCCCCGGTGCCCGGCGGCGCCCCGTACGGGATCAGGCCGGGCGCGCCGGAGGACCGGCAGCCGCCCGCGGAGTTCGACAACCTGTTCCGTTCGGAGCAACCGGCGGGCGCCACCCAGCAGTTGCCCCAGTTCGACGCGGGCCACCCGTCCCCGCCCCCGTACCAGCGGCAGAGCCCCCAGCCCCAGGGCGGTCCGCCGCAGGGGCCCGGCGGCGGTTACGACTCCGGGGCCCAGGGCTTCCAGGGCCGCCCGGAGCAGGCCGGGGCGGCCCACCACGACGGGGGTGCCCCGCGCCGGCGGTCCGCCCACATCCCGCTGATCGCCGCCGTCGTCGTCGGCTGCGCGGTCATCGGTCTCGGCGCGGGCGCGCTGATGAGCGGCGGCGACGGCCCGGACGACGACAAGCAGCCGGTCGCCTCGCAGAGTTCGCAGGCCGCCGACCCCACCACCGAGGCCGCGCCCCCCGACCCGGCCGAGCCGCAGGCCAAGGAGCTGGACAAGCTGCTGGCCGACAGCAACGACAGCCGGGCGGCGGTGATCAGCGCGGTGGAGAAGATCAAGTCCTGCAAGGACCTGGACCGGGCGAACGCCGACCTCCAGGGCGCCGCCCGGCAGCGCCGCGACCTGGTGACCCGGCTCGACGGGCTGACCGTGGACAAGCTTCCGCAGCAGGCGGAGCTGGTCGCCGCGCTGAACCGGGCATGGAAGGCGTCGGCGGCGGCCGACGAGCACTACGCCACCTGGGCGCGGCAGGCCAAGAAGAACAAGTCCGTCTGCAAGGGCGGCCACGCCCGGTCGACGAACGAGACGGCCAAGGGCAACCAGCAGAGCGGGGTGGCCACCCAGGCCAAGCGCGAGGCGTCCCGGCTCTGGAACGCGATCGCGGGGAAGTACGGCCTCACCAAGCACGCGTACACCGAGCTGTAGACGGGGGCGGGCGCCGCGCCTCGCGCGGTGCCGCGCCCGCGCCGCCGGGGCGCGCCGGAGGCCGGGGGAGGCCGGGGGAGGGGGCCCGGCGGGCCTCGCTCCCGCGCGGCCCGGCGCCGTGCGCGCCCGACGCGTCCTAACCGCGCGGGGCGTCCGTCAGGGCTTCCTGGACGTCCACGAAGCCCTTCCTCTGAGCGGTGAGGCGGCCGTCCCGGACCACCTGGAACGTCACCTTCGTATTGACGATGCGCGGATAGCCCGACGTGCCGACCAGGTCCTCGAAGCGCCACCGGAGCTTCGGGGTGAGGCCGCCGGTGTCCACCTCGACGCCCCGGTTGAGGGCGGCGGTGAGCCGGCCCGGGGTGACGTCCTCGTCGCCGACCGCCCGGACGGCCGCCCGCAGCGCCGTGTACGCGATCCACGTCGTCTGCACCGCGGTGTCGTCCGGGTCGATGCGGTTGTCCCCGAAGGCGTACGTGGCGACCACCTCGCGCATCTGCTTCCAGCGCGGGTTCTTCGCGTCCGGGTACCAGCCGGTGACGTAGGCGCCCTCGAAGGGGCTGTTCCGGCCGCCCGTGCGGTTGATGAGCGGCTGGCTGACGCTGCCGAGCACGGAGGAGATCCTGACCCGCCCGCCGTCCGGCTCCAGCCGCCGGAAGGAGTCGAAGAAGGTCTCCGTACCGGCGCCGAGCACCGCCGTCACACAGCCCCCGCCGGACCCCCGCAGCGCCTGGGCGGCCTGCTCGTCGTAGGACGTGGCGTCCAGCGGGGCCACGATGTCGGTGGAGGCGGGCCGGTCGGCGGCGAGCAGTCCGTTGTTCAGGAGCGGCGGCATCCCGTCGCCGCCGATCGAGTCGGGGCGCACCAGCGAAACCCGCTCGCAGCTGCGTCCCAGCTGCCGCCCGTGACCGGCCAGCAGGGCCGGCTGGCCGCCGTTGACGGGGTACGAGAGGTAGCTGCTGAACTCCTCGGGGGAGGCCCCGTACCCGCCGATGTACGGGACGCCGCCCGCCTCCAGCGCGGGCATGAAGCTCTGGCCGTGGCGGCTGTAGGAGCCGACGACGGCGGCCACCCTCTTCTCCACCGCCTCCCGGGCGCACCGCTCCGCGCCGAGCGTGGTGTCGCCCTCGTCGCAGACGACCACCCGCAGCTCGCGGCCGTCGATGCCGCCGGTGTCGTTGACCCAGCGGGCGTACGTCTGCGCCATGGCGGGAACCCCGGCCTCCTTCGCCGCGTTGATGTTCTCCGCGCGGTCGGGGGCCCAGGTCATCACCGTGACGGGCTCCCTGGATCCCCCCGAGGTCCCAGGGAGCACGCCACAGCCGGACAGCAGCACCGCCCCCGCCGCCGTCGCGCTGATGACGCCCGACAAGGGGCGGGAGGAGGTGGGGCGTCGCCGTCCGCTCATGGGCCCCGACTGTTCCCCCCTCCGGGTAACGGCGCGGTGTGCGACCCTCAACGCTCGGTGACGTCGAGGTGAATTGCGGGGGCCCGTACGGAGGAGGCGGGAAGGAACGTACGATCGACGACCGTGCAGCAAGGTTCGGAGAACTCTTCCCGTCGCGGCCGTCGCTCCTCCACCATGGGCGGCATGCCGCTCACTGACATGCCGTGGTGGCGCTGGCGCACCAACGTGCGCTCGGCGCTGCACATGCTCTCCGACCCCGCCTTCCACCACGCGTGCTGGCTGGCCGGCCGGGAGGGGTACGGGGACGTCACCGACGCCGTGTACCGCCTGGTCGAGGACACCTGGCTCGACAACTGGTCCGCCGAGAAGTACGTGGGCACCATATTCAGGGACTCCGCCGAGGCCGCCGCGGTGGACGCCGCGGCCCTGCGGGTGCTGCGGATCATGCACCAGGTGGGCGCGGACGCCCCCGTCTCCGCCTACCTGGAGCACCCCGGGTGGGCCGAGGCCGTCCACGCGGCGCGCGAGGCCCATGTGATGCTCGCCACCAACGACGCGGAGGATCCGGACATACCACCGCACTCGTTGGACGTCATCCGCATCATGACCAGGGCCGCCTAGCCACCGGCGGGTGTGGCACCCTACGAGGATGACCGCGCCGCAGCCCGCCCCCTCCGCCGCCCCCTCGGACGCCGCCGCCGCGACCGAGCAGTACGTCCTCACGCTCTCCTGCCCGGACAAGCAGGGCATCGTGCACGCCGTGTCGAGCTACCTCTTCATGACCGGCTGCAACATCGAGGACAGCCAGCAGTTCGGGGACCACGACACGGGCCTGTTCTTCATGCGCGTCCACTTCTCGGCGGACGCGGGGGTCACGGTGGACAAGCTGCGCGCCAGCTTCGCCGCGATCGGGGACGCCTTCGGCATGGAGTGGCAGATCCACCGGTCGGCGGAGCGCATGCGGATCGTGCTCATGGTCAGCAAGTTCGGCCACTGCCTCAACGACCTGCTGTTCCGCTCCCGTACCGGGGCGCTGCCGGTCGAGATCGCGGCCGTCGTCTCCAACCACACCGACTTCGCCGAGCTGGTGGCCTCGTACGGCATCCCCTTCCGCCACCTGCCGGTGACCAAGGAGAACAAGCCGGAGGCCGAGGCGGCGCTGCTGGAGCTGGTCCGCGAGGAGAGCGTCGAGCTGGTCGTCCTGGCCCGCTACATGCAGGTCCTCTCCGACGACCTGTGCAAGCGGCTCAGCGGCCGGATCATCAACATCCACCACTCGTTCCTGCCGAGCTTCAAGGGCGCCAAGCCCTACCACCAGGCCCACGCGCGCGGCGTGAAGCTGATCGGCGCGACCGCGCACTACGTCACCGCCGACCTCGACGAGGGCCCCATCATCGAGCAGGAGGTCGAGCGCGTCGGCCACGAGGTGACCCCGGACCAGCTGGTCGCCATCGGCCGGGACGTGGAGTGCCAGGCGCTGGCGCGTGCGGTGAAGTGGCACGCGGAGCGGCGCATCCTGCTCAACGGCCGCCGCACGGTGGTCTTCGCCTGACCGGGCCCCGAGAGCGGAGGCCGGGACGCGAGCGGGCCCCGAGGCCGGCGGCCGGAACCTAGAGCCGGCTGAGCGAGGCCGTCGCGAACAGCACGTCGCGGATGGCCTCGCGGTCGCCCTCCTGGCCCGCCGCCGCGTCCACCGGGGAGATGCGGCCCGCGGCGAGCCGGCAGAACTCGACGCCGTCCAGGGCCACCTGCGCCACCGCGCGCTCGGGCGAACCGGCGGCGTCCGTCGAGTCCAGCGCGATGTACCAGTCGCCTCCGCCGTGGCCCTCGATCTCCAGATGGAGCGAGCGGCCCGGCTTCCCGGCGGCGGGGCCCCTCGCCCCTCCGGCGCGGCGGGCCGCGAGGGCGGCCGGGAGCATGCGGACCGCCACCTCGATCATCAGGTGCAGATGGGCCGCCGAGGGGGCCGGGTACGGGTAGTCGACGGCGTCGGCGATGTCCCCGCCGTGCACCCAGCACTCGAAGGCCCGCTCCACGGCGGCGTCCTGGAGCGGCAGGGCGAAGGCCCCGTAGGGGACGGAGGTTCCGGCGACGTCCCGGGCGTGGAAGGAGGCCGTACGGATCAGCTCGTGGCTCTGGGCCCGCCAGGGCCCGCGGACGGCCCGGGTGAGCGGTCGGCCCGCCCCCGACCAGTACGCCTCGGTGCGCAGGGCGGGGTCCAGCGGGGCGTCGCCGCCGAGCGGGTCGTCGAGGCCGAGCGCGGCGGAGAGCAGCCCGTCGACCGCCGTCAGATGGCCGATCACCCCGGCGACCGTGGTCCTGCGGTCGGCCTCGCGCTCCCGTTCGAACCAGCGCAGCCGCACCGGCGCGTGCCAGTCGGCGTCCCCGATGTCGCGGAGCAGTGCGTCGAGCCGGGCGGTCTCGGCGTCGTAGGGGGCGGCCCACGCCGGTATCGGGATCCGGGCCGGCCGACGGCTCAGGCAGCCGTCCACCACCCGGGACCGCAGGGTCGGATCGACGTCCAGGGAGCCGTCGGGGTGCAGGAGCCCCACCGCCTCCCGCAGCCGCACCGCCTCGCCCGCGCACGGGCCGCACCCGGTGAGGTGGTCCTCCACCGCGGCGGCTTCCTCGGCCGAGCACACGGAGAGCGCCCAGGCGCCGAGCAGGGACTGGAGGACGCGGTGGGGAAGGACCGGCCCGGCGCTCATGAACGGCTCCGGGGCATTGCCGGGAGCCGCCCCCACGACCGGGCCGGGCTCGTCCGGAGCGGAGGACGCGGGCTCGTCCGGGGCGTCCGGACCGGGTTCCCCGGGTGCGTACGGCCCGGCGGTCGCGGGCTCTCCGGCCTCGGGAGCGCCCCGGTCGGCGGCGTCCCCGGCCTCCGGGGCGGGTGCGTCGGCGGCGTCCCGGATCTCCAGGTCGGATGCGTCGGCGGTGTCCCGGTCGGAGGCGTCGCCCGGGTCCGGCCCGCCCGCGTCCGGCCCATCCGGGTCCGGAGCGGACTGCTCCGGTACGGCCTCGCCGGGGGTGCCGGCGCCGGGCGGCGGCAGGGGAGGGAGCGGTACGGACGCCAGGTCGAGGTCGTCCGCCGCCCCGCGCGGCCCCGGTATCCGGCGGGCGCCGCGGACGCCCTCCTCGTCCCCTTCGCCCGCCCGTCCGTCGCCGCTCACCCGGCCCGTCCGTAACCGGGCGGCGCGGCCCCTTCGCGGGGGCGGTCGTTGGCGGTGGAGAGCAGTTGCAGACCGAGCCGGAGCCTGCGGCGCGCCTCGTCCTCGGTGACCCCGAGGTCGGCGGCGGTCCGCCGGTAGTCCCGGCGGTCGACGTAGGCCAGCTTCAGCGCCTGCCGCAGCGGTGCGGGCATGGAGGAGACGATGTAGTCGGCGCGGGCGGCGGCCGTGGCGCTGCGCACGCGCTGCTCCAGCTCCTCGGGGTCGGGCGCGGAGCCCTCGCCGTGTTCGGCCGCGTACGAGGAGGCCGCGGCGTGGCGCAGCCGCCGGACGGACCGGTGGTGGGTGAGGTGGGCCACCCAGGCACGCATCGACCCCTGCTTCGGGTCGTACTCCTCGGGGCCCTCCCAGATCTGGGCGAAGACCTCGCGGGTCACCAGGTCGGCGGCGTCCTCGTCGTCGAGCATCCGGTGCGCCTGGCTGTGGACGAGGGAGGCGAACCGGTCGTACAGCTCACCGAGCGCCGCCGCCTCCCCGCGGGCCAGCCTCTGCTGCATCCTGCGGTCCCAGCGGGGTGCCGTGTCCTTCGCCATGAACCCCCCAGCCCCCGGCCTGTCGCCCAGCTCCGTGATCCATCCTGCCCGTGCCCGTGCGGACCGAATGTAGTCCGCCGGACGAACGGCGCACGCGCCTTTGCCGTATCCGTCCCGCTGCGCACGTGGCCGACGACGGTAGTCGATTTTCGGCCGGGACGCCTCCTCGGCCGTTCTGAACGGCAAAAACGGGCCGAAGCGCGCCTTTCGCCGGAAACCTCCTGGGCCTTTGCGGGCGTGTCGGTGTTTCATGGAGGGGCGGTCGGGCAGCCGCGAGGAGGAACGGAAACTTCCGGATCATCGCCGGGAGCCCCGGAACGAGAGGTCCAGTCGCGTGACGCTCACTGTGGACGAGGCGGAACAGGGCGCGTGGACCGTGCTGCGCATGAGCGGCGAACTGGATCTGGTGTCCTCGCCCGTCGTACGGCAGTCCGTCCACGACGCGGTGGCCGAGGGGCAGCACGACGTGGTGCTCGACCTGTCCGAGGTGTTCTTCTGCGACTCCAGCGGCGTCGGCGTGCTGATCGCCTCGCGCCGCCTGATGAAGTCCTGCGGGGGGCGGCTGCGGCTGATCCTTCCGGCCCGGGGCGCGGAGGACGGGTCGCACGTCAACAAGGTGCTCGGCGCGCTCGGCGTGCGCCGCCTCTTCGACGTCTACCCCGACGCCCGGTCCGCGACCGACGAGGAGTGCAGGCCGCTGAGCGCGTGAGGCGGCCCGGTGATGCGAGGTTGTCACACGGGAAGCGCCGCACGGTGACACGTGGACGTTCCCGGCGACGTACGCTCCCCGCATGGACAGCGCAGAGTACGAGCGCAAGATCGCGCACCGTTTCGCCGCCTTCGACCAGGACGGCAACGGTTACATCGATCGCGCCGATTTCAACGCAGCGGCCGCCCGTCTGCTCACCGAGTTCGGTACGACGGCCCGCTGCGACAAGGGACAGGCGCTCTACACCGGTGCCGAGGCCTTCTGGCAGGGCATGGCGGGGATCGCCGACGTGGACGGGGACCAGCGCGTCACCCGGGAGGAGTTCGCGGGCGGGGCGGTGAAGCGGCTCCGGGACAATCCGGAGCGGTTCGCCGAGATCGCCCGCCCCTTCCTGCGGGCGGTCGTCGCGCTCGCCGGGGAGGGGGACGACGGCAGAGCGGCGGTGGCGGACGTGGAGCGGGCGCTCCGGGTCCTCGGGGCCGGCGCCGACATCGCGGGCGCGGCCGCCCAGAGCCTGGACACGGACCGGGACGGCAAGATCGCGGAGAGCGACGTGGTGTCGGCGTTCGCCGTGTACTTCACGGTGATCGAGCCCGACGCGTAGCGGCCGTACGGGCGTCAGGGGCGGTGCGCCGTCCCCCTGGCGCCCGTCCGGGGCCGTTCCCGCGAGGCGGTGCGCCGTGCTCGTCGGCGATCCGGCTCTCCCCGCCCTCCGGTGGCCGGCCCTCCGCCGACGCCGGGTGCTCCGGTACGGGGGTGCGCTCCTCGTCGCCGCCCAACGGCTCGGCAGCGCCGCCCGGGCCGCTGGGGCGGCCGTTCAACACGCCCGGGAGCCCGAGCAGTTCGGAGCGTCCTTCGGATCGTTCCGGGTGGTCGAACATCTCTGCGCCGGCATGCCCGCCCGCGCCGCGGTGTACGGGGCGGCCGTGACCGGCGACCGGGCGGGGATCGCGGCGGCGGTGCCGCCCGCCGACGGGGCCGCCGTCCGCCGCACGCGCGCGACTGCCCCCGGATTCACGGGGGGCGGGCTTCACCTGGGAGGCAGATGTTCACCTCCGCCTCGAACGCTCCCGGCTCCGGGCCGCGGGCGGGGTCGCGGGGCTGGGGCGGAGGAGGCGCCGGCAGCCGTCCCGGGGGCCGCGCGCCCGGGTTCCGGCAGCTCGGGGGCGTACCGGCCGGGGAGGGCCCGGGCCGGGGGCGGAGCGTGACGCAGCGCATCCGCCCGGTCCCGGCCCGGGTGTGCGGCCCGTGCGGGGTTGGTCACCGGGCGGAGTCGGGGCCCGCCTCGGGTACCCTCCGTGGGATGCGAGTGGTTCTGGAACCGGGCGATCCGGGGGCGGCCTGTGCGGCGGCTCCGGTCCCGGGCGAGGGCGCTCGCCGGAGATGTGCCGGGCCTGCCCGAAGAGCGTTTCTCGCGGTCTCTGCGCGCTCCTGTTCGACTCCCCGCAATGTGCGTCGCACAGTATGCACTACGCGTACTCCTTCGCGCTGGAATATGCCCGAAGCGCTTGTTGCGGTGACTGTACGTCAACCATGCTGTCGCGTAAGGGAATCACGTTCCGTGACCCTGAGGAGGCGCGAGGCGATGTGTCCGCCGGTTCGGATGGTGTGAGCGGTGCAGGTGCTTCAGGTTCAGATGGAGGTCGGTCCGGATCCCGCAGAGGTGGGGCGGGCCCGCAGGTGGGCGCGGTCGCGTCTGGCCGGTTCCGGGATAGGGGAGGACGAGCCGCTCGCCGAGACGCTCATCCTGCTGATCTCGGAGCTGGTCACCAACGCCGTCGTCCACACGGGCTGCCCCGCCGTGCTGCGCATGCTCTTCGGCTCCGCCGGGGCGACCGGCGGGGCCGGGACGGTCCGGGTCGAGGTCGCGGACGCCAGCGACCGGCCGCCGCTCCAGCGGCACGCGGAGGGCGAGGACACCAACGGCCGGGGCCTGGAGCTGGTGGACGGCCTCGCGGACCGCTGGGGCTGGCTGCCGGAGGGCCGGGGTAAGCAGATCTGGTGCGAGGTGGACCGCAGCGGGCCGGTACGCATCCCGGCCCCGGTCGTCGGTCTGGGCGCTCGGGTGGGTGAGGTCCGCGAATCGCCCGCCTGCCTGTTCACCGACAACCTGTCCTGAGCCGCGCCCCCCGGCCGCCCGCCGCCGTGCCCGCGCCGGGGCCGCGCCCCCTGGGGGGCCGTACCCCTTCGGCCCCCGCGCGGCCGTGCCCCTCCGGCCCCCGTGGGGCCGTGCCCGCGCCGGGGTCGTTGCGGACGGCACCGCCCCGCGGCTCAGGACGCGGTGTCCGCCGAGCTCCGGAACGTGCGCCGGTAGACCGTCGGCGGCACGCCCAGGGCCGCCTGCAGGTGCTGGCGCAGTGAGGTCGCCGTGCCGAAGCCCGCGTCCCGGGCCACCTGGTCGACGGGCAGGTCCGTCGACTCCAGCAGGTGCCGTGCCCGCTCCACCCGCTGCTGGGCGAGCCACTGGCCGGGGCTGATCCCGACCTCCTCGCGGAAGCGGCGCGTGAACGTGCGTACGCTCATCGCCCCCTGCTCCGCCATGTCCCGCAGCAGGATCGGCCGCTCCAGCCGGGCCAGCGCCCAGACCCGGGCGGCGGTCGTGGTCGCGGACTGCGGTTCGGGGAGCGGCCGGTGGATGTACTGGGCCTGTCCGCCGTCCCGGTGCGGCGGGACGACGGTCCGGCGGGCGATCTCGTTCGCGACCGCCGTCCCGTGGTCGCGCCGCACCAGGTGCAGGCAGAGGTCGATCCCCGCGGCGACCCCGGCCGAGGTCAGCACGTCGCCGTCGTCGATGAACAGGACGCCCGGGTCCACCCGGACCTGCGGGAACGTCCGCTGGAAGTGGTCGGCGGAGGACCAGTGCGTGGTGGCGGGGCGGCCGTCGAGGTACCCGGCCGCCGCGAGGACGTAACTGCCGGTGCAGATGGAGACCATGCGCGTGCCGGGCCGGACCAGGGCGAGGGCGGCGGCCAGCTCCTCGGTCAGCCTGCCCTCCTCGAAGACCGGGCCCAGTTCGTAGGAGGCGGGGACGACCACCGTGTCGGCGGTGGCGAGCGCCTCGGGCCCGTGCTCCACGAGGATGGAGAAGTCCGCGTCGGTTCGGACCGGCCCCGGCGGACGGACCGAGCAGGTCACCACGGTGTACAGCTTCCCGGCCGGACGGCCCGGCGCGACGCCGACGGACCGGCCGAAGATCCGCTGCGGGATGCCCAGTTCGAAGGGGAGCAGCCCGTCAAGGGCCAGGACGACGACGCGGTGCGCCATGACGGTCTCCTCGAAGATCACAGAGATATCCCGTAGTGGTATAGACCACGAGCTGATACAGGTTAGCGACGTGATGGAGAAGCCGACAGAGTGCGCGTCCCTTCCCGGCGCCGCCCCCGACACCCCTGAGTCCCCGACCCCGCCCCCGCTCGGGCCGCAGGTCCTGCCCGCGCTCCCGGCGCCGCCCGGGCCGGTGGACCCGCTCGCGGCCCTGCCGCCGCTCGGCCCGGCCGGACCCCGGGGCGCGGGGCTCTGGAACCGCAACTTCCGCTACTTCTTCGTGGCCCGTACGGTCGCGCTCTTCGGCGACGGCATGATCCCGGTGGCGCTCACCGCCGGGCTGCTGGGGGCGGGGCGGCCCGCCTCGTCGGTCGGCTTCGCGCTCGCCGCCTGGATGGGCCCGCTCGCGGTGTTCGTGCTGTTCGGCGGGGTCCTCGCGGACCGGTTCACCCCGCGCCGCATGATGATCATCGCCGATGCCCTGCGGCTCGGCGGGGCCTCCGTCCTGGCGGTGGCCTTCGCCACCGGCAACCCGCCGCTGTGGGCGGTCTACGTGCTCAGTTCGGTGGCCGGCGTCGGCGCGGCGCTCTTCCAGCCCGGCGTCGCCTCGACCGTGCCGCGCGTCTCCACCGACGTCCAGCGCGCCAACGCCGTCCTGCGGGTCTCCGAGGCGCTGATGACGATGGCCGGTCCGGCGTTCGCGGGGGCGCTGGTGGGAATCGCCAGTGCCGGCGCGGTCTACGCGGCCAACGCGGCCACCTTCGCGGTCTCCGGGGCCTGCCTCTTCCTGATGCGGCTGGCCCCGGCCCCGCACGACCACGCGGTGCGCGGCACGTTCGTCGCCGAACTGGTGGACGGTTGGCGGGAGTTCCGGGCCCGCTCCTGGCTGTGGGGCGTGATCGCGGTCTGGACGGTGTACGGCTTCGCGGTCCTCGGCCCGATGCTCCCGCTGACCGCCGTCCTGGTCACCGAGGGGCACGGTTCGGGGGCGTACGGGATGCTCATGGCGGTGAACGGGGCGGGCAGCGTCGTCGGCGGCCTCCTCGCCCTGCGGCTGCGCCCGGCGCACCCGTTGGCGGCGGGGGCGGTCGCGCTGCCGCTGGTGGCGGTGAGCCTGGTGGTGCTGGCGCTGGGGGTGCCGCTGCCGGTGCTGGCGGCGGGACAGCTCCTGGCGGGCGGGGCCGCCGCGTTCTGGCTGGTGATGTGGTCCACGACGGTCCAGACCCACGTCCCGCCGGAGGCCCTGAACCGGCTGCACGCCTACGATGTGGCGGGCTCGCTCCTGATGGTCGCGGCGGGCCGCGCGCTGGCCGGCCCGGTGGCGGAGGCGGTGGGTGCGTCGGAGCTGCTGGTGGCGGCGGCCGTGGTCAACATGGGGGTGGTGGCGGTGCTGTTGGCGGCCCGGCCGATCCGGCGGCTGAAGAGGGCGGGACTCGCGTGAGGGGCCGCGCTTCCCCGGACCGCGCCTCCCGGGTCCGCGCCTCCCGGGTCCGCGCTTCCCCGGACCGCGCCTCCCGGGTCCGCGCGGTCGCCGCGGCGGCGGCCGTCGCCACTGTCGCCACCGGCCTCGCCGTGCGCGCCGGGACGGACGGGGCCTTCGCCAAGTACGCGGGGAGCGCGCTCTACACGGTGCTGCTCTGCGCCCTCGTCGTGCTCTGCGCACCCCGCGCGCGGCCCGCGGTGGCGGCCTCCGCGGCGTTGGTCCTGAGCTGGGCGGTGGAGTTCGCCCAGCTCACCGGCGTACCGGCGGAGCTGTCGGCGCACAGCACGGCGGCCCGCCTGGTCCTCGGCTCGACGTTCAACGCCCCCGACCTCTTCTGGTACGCGGTGGGCGCGGCGGTGGCCTGGTCCGTCCACGCGGGGGCCCGGCGGCTCCGCTGACCGACCGGCGGCGGTGCCGCGTTCGGGGCTCCGGCCCGCCGTGAGCCAGTGGTAGCGCCGCGTTCGGGGCCCCGGCCCGCCGCGAGCCGGTGGTGGCCCGATCCCTGCGAACCATGTCCTTCCGGCCACTCGTGGCGCCCGCCGGGGGCCGGGAAGCTGGTCCGCGTGACCGAGACCATCGAGAGCGCCACCCGGGACGACCGGCCGCCGCACCGCGACGCACGTCGCCGACCCCGCGTCCACCGCGCGTGGATCGTCGCGGGCGTCACCTTCGTGACGATCATCGGCGGGGCGGCGTTCACCTCCCTGCCCGGACTGCTGATCGACCCGCTGCACACCGAATTCGGCTGGTCCCGGGGCGAGATCGGGCTCGCCGTCTCCCTCAACATGGCGCTGTACGGGCTGACCGCGCCGTTCGCGGCGGCGCTCATGGACCGCTTCGGCATCCGGCGGGTCGTGGCGAGTGCGCTCACGCTGGTGGCGGCCGGGGCGCTGGCCAGCGCCTGGATGACGGCGTCCTGGCAACTGATGCTCTACTGGGGCCTGTTGGCCGGGCTCGGCGCCGGGTCCATGGCGATGGCGTTCGCCGCGACCGTCACCCACCGCTGGTTCACGGCCCGCCGGGGCCTGGTCACCGGGGTGCTCACCGCCGCCGGGGCCTCCGGGCAGCTCGTCTTCCTCCCGTTGTGCGCCTGGATCATCGACGAGCACGGCTGGCGGCCCGCCTCGGTCACCACCGCCCTCGCCGCCCTCGTCGTCGTCCCGTTGGTCTGGCTCCTGATGCGCGACCACCCGGCCGACGTGGGGCTCGCCCCGTACGGCGGTACGTACGCGGCGAAGCCCCCGCCCGCCCGGGGAGCCGCCCGGCGGACGGTGCGGGTGCTGCTCGACGCGGTCCGCACCGGGCCGTTCTGGCTGCTGGCGGGCTCCTTCGCGATCTGCGGCGCCTCCACCAACGGCCTGATCCGCACGCACTTCGTGCCCTCCGCCCACGACCACGGCATGCCCATCACGGTGGCGGCCTCGCTGCTCGCGGTCATCGGGGTCTTCGACGTCATCGGCACGGTCCTCTCCGGCTGGCTCACCGACCGCTTCGACGCGCGCAGGCTGCTCGCCGTCTACTACGCGCTGCGCGGGATCTCGCTGCTCTTCCTGCCGCTGCTGATGGCCCCCGACGTACGGCCCCCGATGATCTTCTTCATCGTGTTCTACGGCCTCGACTGGGTCGCCACGGTCCCGCCGACGCTGGCGCTCTGCCGCGAGCAGTACGGCGAGGACGCCGCGATCGTCTTCGGCTGGGTGCTGGCCTCGCACCAGGTGGGTGCGGCGGCGGTCGCGTTCCTCGGCGGGGTCGCGCGGGATGTGTTCGGCGACTACGACGTGGTCTGGTACGCGTCGGGGGCGCTGTGCGCGGTGGCGGCCCTGATGGCGCTGGTGATCCGCCGGCCGCGAGTGCCGCGCGTCGGGGACGGCGGCTGAGCCGGCCGAGCGGCCCCCGGGGGAAGAGCGGCGGCCCGCCCTCCTCCGTCGCGCCCGGCGGTGGCGGCGGGCCGCCCGCGGTCACCGGGAGGCGTTCCGTGGCGTAGGGTGGGGTTCACCGACGCGGGGTGGAGCAGCTCGGTAGCTCGCTGGGCTCATAACCCAGAGGTCGCAGGTTCAAATCCTGTCCCCGCTACTGATGATCACGAAGAGGCCCGGATCCCGAGGATCCGGGCCTCTTCGTGTGCCCGAGCCCCGCCCGTGCCGGACGCTCGGACATCTCTCCCGGACGCTGGGCCATGGGCGGGGGCGGCCCCGCCGCGTGAGGCTGGTGCCATGACTTCCACAGATACGCGTACCGACACGACCTCGGCGCGGGGCCCCGTCCTCGTGATCGGGGGCACCGGCAAGACCGGCCGCCGGGTGGTGGACCGGCTCCGCGGGCTGGGGGTGGAGACGCGGGCGGCCTCGCGGTCGGGGGAGACCCGGTTCGACTGGGCCGAGCCCGCCACCTGGGGCCCCGCCCTGGACGGGGCCGCCGCCGTCTACATCGTCCCGCTCGACACCTCGCCCTCCCCGACCCCCGCCTTCGTCGAGCAGGCCGTCGCCCGGGGGGTGCGCCGGCTGGTGCTGCTCTCCGCCCGGGGCGTGGACGTGCCCGGCTACTTCGGCCCCGGCCACGACGTCGGCGGCCCGCACGGCGAGGGGGAGCGGGCCGTGCGCGCCTCGGGGGTGGAGTGGACGATCCTGCGGCCGGGCTGGTTCGCCCAGAACTTCAGCGAGGGCGTCTTCCTCGACGGCGTACGCACCGGTGAACTGGCCCTGCCCACCGGGGACGGGAAGGCCGCGTTCGTCGACGCCGACGACATCGCGGCCGTCGCGGTGGCCGCGCTGACCGAGGACGGCCACGCGGGCCGGGAGTACGGACTGTCGGGCCCGCGCGCGCTCGGCATGGAGGGCGTCCTGGACGAGATCGCGCGGGCAACGGGGAAGCGCGCCGCGTACGTTCCCGTCGAGGCGTCCGCCTTCCGGGCCGCGCTCGTCGCGGACCAGGGCTTCACGGACGAGGAGGCCGGTCTGTGGACCGACGCGCTCATCCCGATCACGACGAGCCGGGAGGCACCCGTACTGGACGGGGTGCGCCGGGCGCTCGGCCGGGAGCCGCGCGACTTCACGGAGTTCGTCCGGGACGCGGCGGCGGAAGGCGTCTGGGGCTGAGGGGCGGCCGGGCCGGGGGAGGAGCGAGTCACTCCGCAGGACCGGGCGGGAGCGAGTCACTCCGCAGAGCCGCGCGGGAGCGAGTCACTCCGCAGGGCCGGGCCGGGCGGGGCGGGACCGGGACGAGCCGGGGCGTCTCGCTCCGGCGGCTCACCCCGCCGGGGCGGCCGTCTCCACCGGCCCCGCCGCCGCGGCCTCCCGCCGGTACGCGCTCGGGCTCTCTCCGCGCAGCCGCTTGAACGCCGCGCTGAAGCCGAACGCGTCCGCGTACCCCACCCGGCGGGCCACCGCCGCGACGGTCAGCTCCGGGCGGGTCAACAGGTCGGCCGCCAGCGTCATCCGCCACTCGGTCAGGTAGGCCACCGGCCCGTCCCCGACCAGTTCGGTGAACCGCTTCGCCAGGGTCGTCCGGGACACGCCCGCCCGGCTCGCCAGCTCCGCCGTCGTCCAGGGGTGCGCCGGGTCCTCGTGCATCGCCCGCAGAGCCGGTCCGGCGACCTCGTCGCCGAGGGCCCCGTACCAGCCGGGCGGATTCGCCTCGGGCCGACCGAACCAGTCCCGCAGCGTGCACACCAGCATCCAGTCGAGCAGCCGGTCGAGCACGGTCTGGTCACCCGGCCGGCCCCGGCCGATCTGGGTCTCCAGGTAGCCGCGCAGCGGCGCGCAGTCCTCCTCGTCGGGGACCACGAGCGCCGGCGGGAGCGCCCGCAGGAGCCGCTGCGGCACGTGCGCCTGTACGTCGTAGGTGGCGGCCAGCAGCACGGTGGGGGAGTCGAGTTCGGGGCCGCCGTCCGGCGCGACGGCGACGGAGCCGGTGCCGGTGGCGTCCTGGAG
Source organism: Streptomyces sp. NPDC017448 (assembly GCF_044330565.1). Lineage (NCBI taxonomy): Bacteria > Bacillati > Actinomycetota > Actinomycetes > Kitasatosporales > Streptomycetaceae > Streptomyces > Streptomyces sp. NPDC017448. The sequence continues at coordinate 254,680 of NZ_JBIRLM010000001.1, forward strand.
GTGTCCCCGGTGCACCTCCCGGACGTCACCGGACCGGCCCGTCCCCGTACCGTCCGCCGGGTCGTCGGTGAAGACGAACGGGGCCGGGCCCCGCACGATCGCTCCATCGCCGACCTCCACCCGCAGCGGCTCGCCGCCCTCCGGGACGATCCACCCGGCGCCCCGCAGCGGCAGGCACAGGGTCAGGTACGCCCCGTCCGTGAACCGCAGCGACCAGGGCGCGGTCAGCACCGACCGCCCGAACACCGCGCCCCGGCCCCGCACGCCCCGCAACAGCTCGTCGAACACGTCCATGGCGCCCAGCCTAGGCAGAGCGCCGGCCGCCCCGACGCCGCGCGGACCGCCCCGATGCCGTGCGGACCGCCCCGATGCCGTGCGGACCGCCCCGACGGCGTGCGGACCGTCCCGACGGCGTTACGGCAGGTGCGCGAGCTGACCCACCTGGTAGCCGCCCGCCGGCTGCCGGAGGATGACGTTCAACCGGTTGAAGGTGTTGATCAGGGCGATCAGCGAGACCAGGGCGAGGAGCTGCTCCTCGTCGTAGTGCTGGGCCGCGTTCGCCCAGACCTCGTCCGGAACCCCGCCCGCCGCGTCCGCGATGCGGGTGCCCTGCTCCGTCAGCTCCAGCGCCGCGCGCTCGGCGTCGGTGAAGACGGTGGCCTCCCGCCAGGCGGCGATCAGGTGGAGGCGCAGCGGGGTCTCCCCGGCCGCCGCCGCCTCCTTGGTGTGCATGTCCAGGCAACCGCCGCAGCCGTTGATCTGGCTCGCGCGGATCTTCACCAACTCCTGGGTCGCGGCGGGCAGTCCCGTGCCCTCGACCACCTTTCCGGCGGCGATCAGATGTTTGACGAGCTTCCCCGTGACGGGGCTGGCGAAGGCGTTGAGTCGGGCTTCCATGGCGGGCTCCTCCGTGGTGTCGTCGATGGCTCCACACACAGGACGGGCCAGGCCCCCGCGGTGTGACATCACTGGAGGTGACGGGCGTCACACCCTGGGGGCTCCTTCAGCGGTGGCTCAGCACGTTGACCACCCGGCCGTCCGGATCCCGTACGAAGAACCGCCGCACCCCCCACTCCTCGTCCTGGAGCGGGTGGACGATCTCCGCGCCGCTCTCCCGTACGACCGCGTACACCGCGTCCACGTCGTCCACCTCGACGCTCAGGTCGGGGACGACCGGGCCGGTCAGGTCGCGGGTCATGAGGCTGACCTGGTCCCGGGGGCTCGACGGCGGGGCGAGCGTGGTGATCCAGCCGAGGTTCATGACCTCCTCGAAGCCGAGCAGGCCGTAGAAGTCCCGGTTCTCCTCGACCGCCTCCGTCCGGAGGTTGGGCACGACACGGCGAACGGTCATCGTCGACTCCTGTGCGGTGGTTGCGGTACGGGGCCCAGTCGAGGTGAGCCCCCGAGGGGCAGTGCGATGATCTGGGCGCATCGGCAGTGTGTCCGGCGACAACATCCTCGGTCGGTCCGTGTTCGTCTTCCCGGCTGTCCTGATGCGGATCTCGGGGCGGACGGCGGCTCCGGCGGCCAGGAGTTCGAACCGGGCGGCTTCACGTGGCGTGCCCACGCTCGAAATGCTGTCAGAAAACGGTGTCGGAGGTTGGTGAACCGCTCGGGTTCTTGAAGGACTCTGTGAAGGCCCCGGGCCCTCTGACCGCCCACCCGGCGGTCTTCGCCAAACGGTGTTCTGTGAAGTTCGTCAGGGCTGGATCGGGCGGGGGGCCTCGCTTCCCAGGCGGCTCAGCGCCCGCATGGCCTCATGCTCTATGCGTGCCAGGTCGCCAAGGACCGAGCCGGCCTGGACGAGGCAGTGCGCATCGCCCGATTCACCGGCTCTCCTGATCAGTGCCGCCGCTTCCGTCCACAGGCCGGCTGCCTCGGTGTACAGCGTGTGGCCGGTGCGCAGATGGCTGCTGTCGAGCAGCTCGGTGCATTCGGCGAGGAAGTCGCGGTAGAGGTTGCGGAACAGGGCGCCGCCGGTGCCGGCCTTCTCCATGAGGAGGGAGGCCTGCGGCAGGTCCCGCTGCGGGGCGTCGGTGCGCTGGAGCCAGGTGCGTACCAGCTTGCCGGTCTTCTCGATGCCTCGGTGGCCCAGGTTGGCGATGGGCGGGTTGAGGAAGGCGTCGGCGCAGGCGGTGATGGCCGGGACGATCTGTCGGTGCGGGGCGGGCGGGTTTCCCGGGGCGGTGAGGGTGAAGGAGCGGTGCTTGGCGGTCATCGGGCCGCGCGCGGCTCGGGCCTGGGCGAGGCTGGTCAGGCTGGTGGTCACCGCTCCGCCTTGCTGGTCGGTGTCGACCAGGTAGGCGTTGTGGTTGTCGTAGCCGTACATGGCGACGACGTGGCCGCCGAAGTGGACCTTCGTCCCGAAGTAGTCCAGGTAGTAGCTGTCGAGCTGCAGTCCGACGGGGCGGCCGGCGTTGATGGGGGCGGTCACGTTCTCCCATGCCCTGCGGGGGGAAACGGTCTCCTGGACCAGGAGCTCCAGCCCGAGCCGGGTGGCGAGGTTTCCCGTGAGCTCGAAGGGCTTGACCCGGCCCCCGAGGAAGGGGAAGCCCATGTTCTTGCTGTCCCAGTAGATGAAGGACAGACCGGAGCCGAGGCCGAACAGCATGGGCTCGGACAGATCGAGTCCTTCGTGCCGCAGCAGCACCCCGAGCGCTGTCGTCTCGCAATGCTGGGTACCGCGGGCTTCGACGTCTCCTACCGTGGTCACGTCGCGTTCTCCTCCTCTGCGGGGGTGATCGGCCGAGTCGGCAGTCCTTCTCGTGGTGCCTCTGCCGGGCCGACGGGATACGCCTCGCGTGCTGGTGCTCGCGGGCGCGGTCCGCGCTCGTGGGTGGACTCTCCCACAGGGGGAGAGCCCAGCGCTGTGGCGATGGGCTCGGGAACGCCCCTTCCGCCGCCGTCATCGTTTCGGGCGCCGGGGTTGTCCAGCGGGGCGCCCCCCGGCCGGGCCCGCGTCGCCCGGCCGGCCCCGTACGGGGCTCCGGCATCGGGCGTACGGCGGCGGAGGCGCGGGGTCAACGCGCCGCCCGTGCCTCCCTCTTGGCGATCCGCCGGGCGATCTTCCCGGCGTCCCGGGCCATTTCGCGGAGCATTCCGCTGATCGGGTTGGTGAACCCGGTGAAGTAGAGGCCGGGGGCCGACCTCGGTGAGCGGCCCCCGCGGGCGACCGGGCGCCCCCGCCCGTCCAGGACGCCGAGGTGGCCGAGCAGCGGCTCCAGGGCCCGGTCGTAGCCGGTGGCGGCGATGACGGCGTCCGGGGCGATCCGGGCCCCGTCCGTCAGGACCACCGTCTCCCCGTCGAACGAGGCGACCGCCGCCACCGGGGTCACCCGGCCGGACCGCACCGCGTCGATCAGCCCCACGTCCTGGACCGGGATCGCCCCCTGGCGGGCCCGGGAGGCCAGGCCGCTGTCGGGGCGCGGGAGGCCGTGGGCGGACAGGTCGGGCACGGAGATCCGGGAGACCGCGGCCGCCGCGCGGTCCACGAGCCGTACCGGCAGGCGGCGGACCAGAATCCCGGTGGCCTGGGCCGGCCAGCCCGCGGTGGAACGGCGCACGATGTGCGGGGCGGTGCGCACCGCGATCCGCACCCGCGCGGCCCCGCCCTCCGCCAGGTCGGCCGCGATCTCCGCGCCCGTGTTGCCGACGCCGACGACGAGGACGTCCCGGTCCGCGTACGGGGCGGGGTCGCGGTAGTGCGCCGCGTGCAGCAGCTCGCCCGTGTACGTGTCGCGGCCCGGCCAGTCGGGGACGCGCGGGGTGTGGTTGAACCCGGTGGCGACGACGACCGCCCGGCCGCGCAGGACCCGCCCGCCCGTCGCGGTGAGCTGCCAGTCCCCGGAGCCGTCGGGGGCCGGGTCGACGCGGGTCACCTCGACGCCGGTCACCACTTCCAGCTCGTGGTGCTCGGTGTACTTCTCCAGGTACCGCACCATGTCGTCCCGGGCCACCCAGCGCCCGAACCCGCGCGGCATCTTCAGCCCCGGCAGCGCCGACCAGCGGCGGGTGGTGTGCAGGTGCAGCCGGTCGTAGTGGCCGCGCCAGGACGCGCCGACCCGGTCCGTCTTCTCCAGGACCACCGCCCGTACGCCCCGGGCGCGCAGCGCGGCCGCGGCGGAGAGCCCGCCGGGGCCTCCGCCGACGACGTAGACGGGGCGGTCGTCCGTGCGGTCGGTGGCGGCGACGGCACGACTGCCTGCGGAGGAGGGGGCGTTGGGCATGGTTCGGAGCGTAATCGTCCGCTCTGTTGATGGGTCTCGGTCAAGAGGGAAATCGATTGCGAATTGATCACGGGGCGACGTGCCGCGACGCCCGCCCACGCTCAGCCGTGCTCCTCCCCCGCCGCCGGGGCGGACGGGACCGGCGCCGGCCCGTGCGGCAGTTCCGCGTCCACGGACCGGTCCTCCTCCGGCGCCGCCACGCCTCAGCGGGGTTGCAGCCCCAGGGTGAGACCGGCCGGGAGCAGCGTCGTCCGCACGTCCGGGAGCGGGTCCATGCGCTCCACGGTGAAGCGGAACCTGGCCACGAGCGTGGCCAGGACGGTCGCCAGCTCCAGGTCCGCCAGCGCCTTGCCGACGCACCAGCGGCTGCCGATGCCGTACGGGAGGTACTCCCCGGCGGCCGGCTGGAGCGACGCCCAGCGGTGCGGACGGAACGCCGAAGGGTCGCTGAACACCGGTGCGGTGCGGTGCATGACGTACGGCGAGATCATGACCGCCGCGCCCGCCGGGAGGCTCCAGCCGCCACAGGTCTGCTCGCCGTCGGCCGTGCGCAGGATCAGCCAGTTGGGCGGCCACAGGCGCAGTGACTCGGCGATCGTCCAGCGCAGGACGTCCGGGGTGGTGTCGCCGCTGACCTGGTCCACGGCGGCGGCGCACTCCTCGGCCACGTCCGGCTGGCGGGCCAGCGCCACCAGGGCCCAGGTCATGGCGGCGGCCGGAACCCGGTAGGAGGCGAGACCGTTGGAGACGAGCATGCGGACCGTCTCCTCGCCGTCCAGGCCGGAGGCGGCCAGCGACGCGACGAGACCGCCCTCGCCCGGCCCGTCGAGCACCCGGCGCAGCTCCTCCTCAAGCTTCTTCTGCGCGGCGACCGACCGGCGATAGCGGGGCAGGAGACGGCGTACGGCGGGCGGGAAGTGGAAGGGGCTGCTGATCAGCGGGGTGAGCGCGTTCAGCAGGTCGCCGGTGCGCGGGGCGGCGGCCCCGGCGTCGCGGGTGCCGAAGCAGAACCGGGCGAAGGAGCGGGCGGACAACTGCTCCAGCTCGGCGACGGGGTCGGGGACCGACGAGCGGGTCCGCCAGCGGTCGCACAACCGGCCGGTCTCTTCCGCCAGCCAGCTCCGATGGGCCTCCAGCGCCGGAGGAGACATGCCCTTCTGGGTGGCGCGCCGGCCCCGCATCCACGCTTCGGTGGCCGGATCGCCGCGCACACCGCTGACCTCGTCGCGCCGGATGTTGCCGGTGACGAGGAAGTCGGTGTTCGTACGGCGGAGCACGTCGTGGACGGCGGCCGGGTCGTTCACCAGGACGGTGCCCCTGGTCAGCTCCACCACCGGGCCGTGCCGCTCGACCGAGGCCAGGAGATGGCCGAGGCGGTCCTTCTCGTACTGCTCCATCAGCCCGGCCTGTGTCACGCCCGTGCGGACCGGGCGGCGGGGCATGGTCTGTTCGGTCAACGGGACACCCCTGGATCGGAGAACGGCCCGGCCCCGGCATGCGGGGCCGGGCCGTCATCGGGCCTGACGTGCTACGGGATCCAGGGGTAGGCCCCCGCGGCTCCCTTGGTCGTGAAGCCGAACTTGCTCGCTGCCTTGTAAAGAATGCGCTTGGCCATCAGACACCTCCTCTTACATGGGGAACATCGACGGCGTGACCGCCGTCGTCAGCGGTAGAAACCTAGACCAACGTGGCGACTCAAGAACAGAGTTGGGGAGAATTTTCGGCAACTCGCCGTTACGGCAGGAAGTTTGGCGGGTTAGGGTGACGGAGCGATCCGCCGGGCTCGCGGCCCCGCCCAGGGTGTACCGGCCCCGCCCAGGGTGTACCGGCCCCGCCCAGGGTGTACCGGCCCCGCCCAGGGCGTACCGGCCCCGGCCGGCCTCCGGGCCGCCACCACCACGACTCGTCAGGGGAGCTGTTGTGACGGAGCCGGCCGCGGTCGATCTGCTCGACATCGACCCCGCCTTCGGGTCCGACCCCTACCCCGCCTACGCCGTGCTGCGGGCCAGAGGGCCCGTCCACGAGATCCGCGGGGGCGGCGAGGAGCGGTTCTGGCTCGTCGTCGGCCATGACGCGTGCCGGGAAGCGCTCACCGACCCCCGGCTCAGCCGGGACTGGCGGCGCAACGGCCATCTGGCCACCGGCCTCGACGCACCGCCCGCCACGGACGGCCCCGGCAACGCCCACATGCTGCTGAGCGACCCGCCGGACCACACCCGGCTGCGGCGGCTGGCCGCCCGCGCGTTCACTCCGCGCCGGGTCGCCGCTCTGGCCCCGCGCATCCAGGAAGTCACCGACGGGCTGGTGAGTGACATGCTCGCCGCCGAGGACCGCCGGGCCGATCTGGTGGACGCGCTCGCCTACCCGCTCCGGATCACCGTCATCTGTGAACTGCTCGGCATTCCGGACCTGGACCGGGACTCCTTCCGGCGGTGGTCCGACGAGATCACCGCCCCCACCGGTGCGGAGGCCGCGCGGGCCGCGCAGGCGGAGGCGGTGCCGTACCTGGGTGGGCTGATCGCCGCCAAGCGCGATGCGCCGGGGGACGACCTGCTCAGTGACCTGATCCATACGGTCGACGACGGCGGGGACCGGATGAGCGAGGACGAGCTGCTCTCGATGGCTCTCCTGCTGCTCCTGGCAGGGCACGAGTCCACGGTGAACTTCCTCTGCAAGGGCTTCCGCGCCCTCTTCGCCCACCCCGATCAGTTCGCCCTGCTCCGCGCCGACCTGGACGGCCTCGTGGAGGGGGCGGTGGAGGAGATGCTGCGCTACGACGCCCCGGTGGAGACCGCACCGCCCCGGGTGGCCGTCGAGCCGGTGGAGATCGGCGGCCGGGTCGTCCCCGCGGGCGCCGTGGTCCTGATCGCTCTGGCCGACGCCGACCGGGACCCGGCCCGCTTCGCCGCCCCGGACCGCTTCGACATCCGCCGCACGGCGGCCGGGGGGCGGGGGCATCTGGCGTTCGGCCACGGCGTCCACTACTGCCTGGGCGCACCGCTGGCCCGTCTGGAAGGGCGCATCGTCTTCCGCACCCTGCTCGACCGCTGCCCGACGCTCGCCCCGGACGGGACCGTGGGGGAGGGTCGGATGCCGGGGCTGCTCCTGCGCGGGGAACGGAAAGTTCCGGTCCGGTGGTGAGGCGCCGGAGAGTCGGCGCGGGCTTTCACGGCCCCGGCGCCCCTTTACGGCGAGAACCGGAGAAGCATGCCGTGTGCGCCGCTCAGGGCCAGAGCAGTTCGCGGGTCCAGCCGCCGCCCTCGGCCCCGGCTCCGGTACGGCGGTAGCGCAACCGGATGTGGCGGCGCCGGGCGTCACCCTGGAAGAACTCCACCTCGGCGGGGTCGACCACGTACCGGGTCCAGGTCGGGGCCTCGGTGTCCGGCTCCGCCGTCGCCCGCTCCCAGGCCGCGTCCGCAGCCCGGTGCAGCTCCGCCACCGAGCCGACCACCTCGCTCTGCGCGCCGGTCAGCGCCGCGGCGAGCGCCCCGGTGGACCGGACGTGCAGGTCGGCGTGGCTCTCGGCGGGCGTACAGCGCACGACCGGGCCCCGGACCCGCACCTGCCGGCCCTGCGCGGGCCAGTAGAAGCCGAGCGCGGCGTAGGGGCGGGCGGCGAGCTGGCGGCCCTTGGCGCTGGTGGCGTGGGTGGCGAAGTGGAAGCCCCGCTCGTCCGCGTCGTGCAGGAGCAGCGTGCGGACGTCGGGCAGGCCCTCGGCGTCCGTCGTCGCCAGGGACATCGCGTGCGGCTCCGTCTGCCCGGCCGCCACGGCCCCGGCGAACCAGGAGCGGAAGAGCGCTAGGGGCGCGGGCGGTGCGGCCGCCGGATCGAAGTCCGGCAGCTCCGTGTCCCACACGCGCTGGGCGTGCAGCAGGTCGGGGAAGGCCGCGGCGGGGGAGGGGTGCTCGGTGTGGTCGCTCATGCGGCCATTGGACCGTACGCGGCCCCGTGTCCCGGCACCGTCGTCGGGCCGTGGGGCGGGGCTCGGCCTCCCGCGGCCGGAGCGTCGTCCGGGTACGCCGACGGCGGACCGCCCGCCGGGTGCGGGGGCGGTCCGCCGTCGGAGAGACAGGACGGGGACGGAGCGGCGGCGTGGCCGTCCGGGTGGGCGGGCGCCCGCCCGGTGGCCGGGGTGGACGGGACCGATGGGCCCCGCGCCCCGGCCCGCCTACTTCGTCGGCTTCTTGCCGGTGATGCCGAGGTGGACCAACAGCGCCAGGTTCGGGCGCAGTTCGGTCTGCTTCACGCCCCAGGTGGTGAAGCCCTTCTGGTGCGAGGCGACCCCGGCCAGCATCACCACCAGGGAGCCCGCCACCGCCGCCGGACTGACGTCCTTGTCGACCTTGCCCTTGCTCTGGAGCTCCTTCACGGACTCCGTGAGGGAGTTGGTGACCGAGTTCAGGATCTTCATGCGGATCTTGTAGAACCGCTTGTCCCCCTCGGCCGCGCCGAGGTCGATCACGCGGAGGATCGCGTCGTTGTTCCGCCAGAAGTCGAGGAATCCCTCGACGAGTTGCTCGGCGGTCGTCCAGCCGGCCTTGCCGACCCACGAGCGTCCGGCGACCAGTTCGGTCAGCCCGGAGCCCTCCTTGGCGACCTCTTCGGCGATTTCGAGGACGGCGCCCTCCACATCGGGGAAGTACTGGTAGAAAGTCGCGGGTGAAGTCCCGGCCTTCCGGGCGACGTCGATGACTTTGACGTCCCGGTACGGCGAGGAGCTGAGCATCTCGCTGAGGCAGTCGAGCAACTTCTGCCGCGTCGCCTGACCGCGTCGGCCGGCCACACGGCCGTCGACGGTGCGTACTTGTCCTGTCATGCCGTCAGCTTACCGAGGGGTGTCGGGAGCGCGATTCGGCCGACTGCAAATGGGGAACGCCGCAGGATCAGCGGGGTCCACGGGGTGCGCGGCGCGATGAACGACGATTTTCGGCCACCCCGGGAAGGGGTCGGGAGCGGGCCTCGTCGAGGCCGGAAGGCGGGGCCGGGGCTCTCCGGGCCGGGGGCGAGGAGCGGGGCGGTGCCGATCGGAGGAGCGAGGGGCCGTCAGAGATAAATGCTATCAACAGCCTGTGGACAACATCGGTGGACAACTTCTGTCCACGGAGTGGACGCGTCCTCACTGACCGGGCATATGTTCCCTATGGGTGCGTTCGGGGCGCGCCTGACCGGGGGTGACGCTACGTTGACGGTGACGGGCGTCACCGCGTCTCCGCTACGGAAGGATCCGGTCCCATGGCCGCATTCGCGCATTCCGCGCCGTGCTGGGCGGACGTGCAGCTCCCCGACCTCGAAGCGGGCAAGCGCTTCTACGGGGGGTTGTTCGGCTGGACCTTCCGGGCGGACGACGGCATGCCCTTCGCGGACGCGCTGAGCGACGGCCGCCTGGTCGCCGGGCTCGCCGCCAAGAAGGACGGGCGGATGCCCACGGCCTGGGGCGTGCACTTCACCACCGACGACATGCGGGCCACCGTCGCCGCGATCCGCGAGCACGGCGGCCGGATCATCACCGACCCGGTCCGGGCGGGGCGCGCCGGAATCACGGCCCAGGCCGCCGACCCCGGGGGCGCGGTCTTCGGTCTCTGGCAGCCGGAGGAGCGCGAGGGCTTCGAGAAGCGGAACGAGCCCGCCTCCTTCTGCTGGACCGAGGTCCACACCCGGCAGCCGGACCGGGTGGACCCCTTCTACGAGGAGGTCTTCGGCTTCCGCGGCACCGATCTGGACGAGGCGGGCCATGACGTCTCCGACGACGCGGAGGCGCTGGTCGACTTCCGGATGTGGTCCCCCCGGGGTGCCGAACCGGGCCCGGACACCGCGATCGGCGGACGCAGCGTCATCACGGACGCGTTCCCCGCCGAGCTGCCCAGCCACTTCCTCGTCTACTTCGCCGTCGCCGACTGCGACGCCGCCGCCGAACTCGCCGTGCGGCTGGGCGGCCGGGTCGCCCAGCCGCCCAGCGGCATCCCCTACGGCCGGATGGCCGTCCTCCACGACGACCAGGGAGCCGTCTTCGCCGTCCTGCAGCCCCGCGAACTGCTCCCCTGAGCGACGAACCGCCCGGGGACCAGCCGCGAGGAGACCGGTGACCGGCCGGGAGGAGCCCGGTGTGCGGCCGGGAGGAGCCCGGGCGCGCGGCTGCGAGGCCCCCGGGCGGCCGGCTGTGGGAGGCCCGGTGTGCGGGGATACGGGACGAAGTGACATGGGACACCCCGTTCCGCCCCCGGGTTCGCAACCGGGGGCCGGGCCAGGAAGAATCGGGGTGCGTACCGCCAGGCGATGCCCAGTGGTGAGACCCTGCACGGGGGCGCGCTGAACAGGGCGGGATTCGACCGGCGGTAATTCGCGGACTTCGTCGCCGAGGTCCGTTACGGGGAGGTGGCAGGCAAGTGGTGGAGCAGCTGACGCAGCACGACCCGAGACGGATCGGCCCGTTCGAGGTGCTGGGACGGCTCGGGGCCGGCGGCATGGGGCTGGTCTATCTCGCGCGCTCGGCGTCCGGCCGGCGCGTGGCGATCAAGACGGTGCGGACCGAGCTCGCCGAGGACCAGCTCTTCCGGGTCCGCTTCACCCGCGAGGTCGAGGCCGCCCGCGCGGTCAGCGGCTTCTACACCGCCGCCGTGGTCGACGCCGACCCGCGCGCCGCCGTGCCCTGGCTCGCCACCGCCTACGTGCCGGCCCCCTCGCTCGAGGAGATAGTGAACGAGTGCGGGCCCATGCCGACCCAGGCCGTGCGCTGGCTGGCCGCCGGCATCGCGGAGGCCCTCCAGTCCATCCACGGGGCGGGCCTCGTCCACCGGGACCTGAAGCCGTCCAACGTCCTCGTCGTCGAGGACGGCCCCCGGGTGATCGACTTCGGCATCGCGTCCGGCGTCTCCAACACCCGGCTGACCATGACGAACGTCGCCGTGGGCACCCCCGCGTACATGTCGCCCGAGCAGGCCCGGGACTCCCGCAGCGTCACCGGGGCCAGTGACGTCTTCTCGCTGGGTTCCACCCTCGTCTTCGCCGCCACCGGACACGCGCCCTTCCACGGGGCCAACCCGGTCGAGACGGTGTTCATGCTGCTGCGCGAGGGCCCCGACCTGGAGGGGCTGCCCGACGACCTGCGGCCGCTGATCGAGTCCTGCATGCAGATGGACGCCACCCGCCGGCCGAGCCCCGCCGACCTCCAGGCCCAGCTCGCCCCGCACCTCTTCGCCTCCGGCGGCGACGACAGCGGGACGGCCTCGGCCTGGCTGCCGTCCCGGGCCACCGCGATGATCGAGACGCGCCGGGGCGGCGGGCGGACCGCGCCGCCCGCCCCGGTCTCGCCCCCGCCGCCCCCGAGGCAGCCGCCCCGGGCCCCGGCGCTGGACAGCGGCTGGCGCAGCGGGACGGATCTGCGCTCGACCTCTCCGCTGGCCTCGCCCTCGCCGCTGGCCGCCGCGCCCGGCCCGGCCTCCGCCGCGGCCCCCACCGCCGCACCCGACGGCGGGCCCGTCCGGCTGGCCGGTGCGAAGGTGCCCATCGGCCCCGGCCCGCGCGCGGGCGATGTGCGCGGGGCCGCCGCCGCGCACCCGGCCGCCGCGACCGGCTGGGTCCGCGCCCCCGCCGGAGTGAACGGTTCCTCGCCCGCCACCGGCCCCGCCGCCGCCACCGCGGCCACCGCTCCGGTCCCGGCCCCCGGGACCGCCCCGGACGGCGCGGCCCCGGTCCCGGACCGCTGGCGGCCCTGGCGGTTCCGCATGTCCAACGACGTGTGGGGCACGCCCGTCGTCTCCGGCGACCTGCTCTACGTGACGTCCTTCGAGGTCCACGCGCTGGACGTGGGCAACGGACGGCGCCAGTTCAAGACCCGGGACGTGGCCTGGGCGATGGCCGTCGACGGCGGCCGCATCCACGCCTCGGACGGCCCGTCGCTGTACGCGCTGGACGCGGCGAGCGGCGCCGAGCAGTGGCGTCTGCCGACCGACGCCTGGGTGTACGCGCTCAAGGCCGACCGGGGCACCGTCCTGACCGCGACCCGGGGCGGCGGCGTCCAGGGCTGGGAGGCGTCCAACGGCGACAAGCTGTGGGAGGTCACCGGGGCGCAGAGCGACTTCGAGACGGCGGAGGCCGGGCCGGTCATCCACGACGGCACGGTGTACGTCTGGCAGGACGCCCGGCTGCGCGCGCTGGACGCCCGTACGGGCATCGAGCGCTGGTCGTACCCCATCGGCGACGCGGCCTCCTGCGGCGGCGTCCCGGTCCGGGTCACCCCCGCCCAGGACGGGTACGTCTACATCGCGGCGGGCACCCGGGTGCTGGCGGTGGAGACCGGCTCCGGGCGGGTGCGCTGGCACTTCGAGGCCCCGGCGGTCTTCCTGTCGCCGCCCGCCTTCGCGCCGGGCCCGGCGGTGACCGGCGGCGGGGTGTACCTCGCGGACTACCTCGGCACGGTGTACGCGCTGGACGCGACGACCGGCAAGGACCGCTGGCGGATCGCCACGGAGGCCCGTTCCTCCATCGAACCGGTGCTGGTGGCGGTGGGCAACGTGCATGTCGGCAGCGGCAGCGCGCTGTACACCCTGGACGCGGTCACCGGCACCCCCAAGTGGCGCTTCGCGGCGGGCGGCGACGTGGTGGGCGCCCCGGTGGTGGCGGACGGCCGGGTCCACTTCGGCTCGGCGGACCACGTGCTGTACACCCTGGACGCGGCGGGCGGCCAGCTCCGCTGGAAGCTCGCGACGGGCGGGGAGATCACGGGGTCGCCGGTGGCCCAGGCGGGTGTCGTGTACGCGTGCAGCAAGGACCGCTGCGTGTACGCGCTCGACGCGCTGAAGGGCACGGGCACGGGGAACAGGGCGCGGAGCTGAGCTGAGCCGCCCTCTCCCCTTCCCTTGCCGGAGAGGCTTGAACAAGTCCGTCCGGCAAGGGGAGGCGGAGGCGGCCCTCAGCCCTGCGGAGGCGGCGGCCGGTGGGGCGGGTGCACCGGATCGCGGGGGTCGTCCTCCGGGTGCGGCGCCTGCGGATACGGCCGCGTACGGGGGTCGCGCGGATCGGGCCCCGTGTACGGGTCCACCTCCGGCTCCGGCCAGGGCGACGTCTGCACGGACATTCCCGGCTCCCGCGTCGGCGGCCACGTGTCCACCCGGTCCGGGGCCGGCGCGGCGGACGGCTCCACCGGCTCCCGCCCCCGCCCGGGCCTCCGCCCCAGTCCCGGCCTCCGCTCCCGCCCGCTCCGCCGGCCCCTCATCAGCAACGCCCCGATCAGCATCAGCACCCCGCCCGCCAGCGCGTTCACCACCCCCACCTGAAGCCCCGACCCGTCCCCGGCCACCACCAGCGACCCCGACGCCTGTCCCTGGCGGACCATCCACAGCACGGTGAAGCCCAGCACCACGAGACCGGCGAACGCGACCACCGGCCGCGAGCGGAGCACCACGCCCAGGACCACCAGCGCCGCGGCCGCCAGGAACGGCAGCAGGACCGAGACCAGCACGCCCGACTCCGTGGGAGTGATCCCCTCGAAGAGGTCCCGCACCCGGTAGTCGCGCCCGGCCCGCCCGTCGTACCAGGCGCGGAACGGGCTCAGCACGGCGGAGGCCGCTCCGGCCAGGGCGACGGCGGAGCCGAGGACGTTGCGGATCATCGTCGGCCTCCAGGCGTCGTCCGGCGTGTGCACGGGCCTCCGCAGCCGACGCTACGCCCGGACGATCGCCCCCGCCACGCGGACCATGACCGGACCGTGACAGGGTCATGACCCAGACAGGGGGTCGCGTACGGCACGCTGAAGGCGACGACGCGCGCCAACGGCGCGGCCCACGACCGACAACAAGCAAGGGGGGCTGCATCCATGATGCGGCGACAGATGAAACTCGCGGCGGTCCTGGTCGTGGTGGTGCTCGCGCTCACCGGGTTCTCGACCGCCAGCAGCGGCGGCAAGGGCAGGAGCGGCAAGAGCGGCAGCAGCTCGGGCGGCGGCTGCTCCAGCTCGAAGAAGAGCAACAACGGCTACCGCCACGCGGATTACAGCGACGACGACTACGGGGACTCCTCGTCCTCCGGTTCGTCCGACTCCTCCTACGGCACCCCCACACCCACCGCCTCCGACGCCCCCGCCGTGCGGGTGGTCCGCTGCGCCGTCCCCCGCAAGGGCAAGCGCAGGGCGGTCCCCTCGTCGCTGGTCGAGCTGCGGGCGAACGAGCCGGGTTCGCAGGCGTACGAGATCGACGTGCGGTTCGTCGACGCCCGGGGCCGGACCGTGGACACCGCCGAGATCACCACGAACCTCGACGGCGGGGAGGTGCGCACGCTCACCGTGCGGATGGAGAGCCCCGGCAAGGTCTCCCGGGTCAAGCGCTGCGAGGTGACCGCGGTGGCGCTCTGAGCGCGCTGCGAGGGGAGCCGCGAGGGGGGCCGCGAGGGGGGCGAAGGAGGTTGCACAGGCGGGCCTTGCCCTGCTGAACCAGTGGTGTCACCATTGGTTCAGAATAGTCGGACGAGCTTCTGCGAGGTGTGCTGCCATGACGGGCGACAGGAAATGGGCGACCGGGGCCGGGGTGGTCGCGGCGATCGGAGCCGCCGCCGGCGCCCGGTGGGTGTGGCGCCACCAGGACGAGCTGATGCTGCGGCCTCCGCTCAACGAGTGGACGTTCACGCACATGTCGCTGCTGCTGCCGACCGAGACGGTGCCGCGCGCCGCCCGCCCGAGCGTCCTGCCGCGGGCCCCCCGTCCGCTGGACTTCACGTACGAGTGGGACGGCGCGCGGCGCACGGTGGCCGACCTGCACGCCCGGACGCGGACGACCGGGTTCGCGGTGGTGCACCGGGGGCGGCTGGTGCACGAGGAGTACCCGGGGCGCTTCGCGGGCCCGGACCGCCGGTTCCAGCTCTTCTCGCTGACGAAGTCGGTGACGTCGGCGCTGGTGGGGATCGCGCTGGAGGAGGGGGCGATCGGCTCGACGGACGACAAGGCGGTCGGGTACTGCCCGCAGCTGGCCGGTTCGGCGTTCGACGGCCCCACCATCGACGACCTGCTGCACATGAGCAGCGGGGCGGGCGGGGTGGAGGACTACGAGGACCCGGACGCCCCCGTCAACCGGCTGATGCGGGCGGTGGCCGGGCAGGGCGGCACCGTCCTGGAGGCGGTCCGGTCGGTGCCGCCGCACAGCGCCCCGGGCACCTGGTTCAACTACTCGACGCTCGACACCCAGGTGCTGGGCTGGGTGCTGGAGGCCGCCACCGGCCGGACGCTGGCGCAGTACGCCGCCGAGCGGCTGTGGGGTCCGATCGGGGCGGAGTCGGACGCGTACTACGCCCTGTCGCGCGGGCTGCCCCGTACGGCCGTCGGCGGCGGCTCGTTCAACGCGGGGGTGCGGGACCTGGCCCGGTTCGGGCTGATGATGGCCCGGGGCGGCCGGTGGGACGGGGAGCAGGTCGTACCGCGGGCGTGGGTCGAGCGCGGCCGCGGGGTGGGCCTGCCGCATCTGGAGACCGGCGCGCTCGGCGAGGGGTACCCGGAGCACTACGGGTACGCCAACCAGTGGTGGACCCTCGGCGGGGAGCGCCGCGCCTTCACCGGGCTCGGCATCTACGGCCAGGCCCTGTGGATCGACCCGGAAGCCGACGCGGTGGTGGTGAAGACCAGCGCCTGGCCGGTGGCCGACGACCCCGCCCTCGACGGGGAGACCGCGGCGGCGCTCACCGCACTGGTGGACCACCTCGCGGCGGACGCGTAGCCCCTGGTGCGAGGGCGGCCGGGAGGTGCGGAAGGGGCCCGGCCGGCCCCGCCGCGGACTCCCTAGGATGAGGGGCATGACGGACGATCCCGACAGCCCGGCCCCCCGACCCGCCGGCGCCAGGCGAGGGCGTCCCCCCTCGAACGCCCTCACCCGGGAACGCATCCTGGACGCGGCGCTGGCGCTGCTGGAGCGGGAAGGGCCGGAGGCGCTCACTCTGCGCAGGCTCGGCGCCGACCTGGGGTCCAACCACACGGCGGTGCTGCGCTACTTCGCCGGCAAGGACGACATCCTCCTGGGCCTGGCCGAGCGGCTGATCGCGGAGGCCGTCGAGGGCTTCGAGCCCGGCCCGACCTGGCGGGCCACCCTGGCCGGTCTGGCCCGCCGGGTCCGCCGTGCCTGCCTGGCGCACCCGGCCCTGGCCGTCCTGGTGGCCTCCCGGGTCTCCCGGCGCGACGCGGAGTTCCGGGGCGCGGACCTGGTGATCGGCGCCCTGCTGGACGCGGGTTTCGCTCCCCGGGAGGCAGCCCGCCACTACCGCGCGCTCGTCGACGTCACCCTGGCGATGAGCTCCTTCGAGGCGGCTTCGGCGGTCCTGGACGGCGCCGACCGGGAGGGCGACCGGATGGCCTGGCGGCGCGAGTACCTCGCGGCCTCCCCCCGCCGCTTCCCGCACCTCGCCTCCGTGGCCCCGCATCTGGCGGGAGCCGACGAGGACGACCAGTTCGAGTTCGTCATGGAGCTGCTGCTCAACGCGGTGGAGACCCGTCTCGGGGGCGGGGCGTGACCTCCGCCCCGGGGGGAGGGGAGGCGTCTGTGCGGATCGCACCCGATGGGGTGAGGGCGGCTTGGGGCCGGGCGCTCCCGACAGTATGGTCGAGAGTATGGCAACCAAGAAGTACACGGTCACCCTCCCCGAGGAGCTGGCGGAGGAGATCCGTGCGGAGGTCGGCCCCGGGGCTTTCAGCGCCTACGTCACCCGCGCCATAGAGCGCCAGCGCGAGCACGACCGGCTGGGGGAGCTGGTGGAGCGCCTGGAGGGCGAGTTCGGCGCCGTCACCGACGCCGACCTGATGGTGGCCGAGGCGGAGCGCCGTGAGATCGAGCAGTGGTTCGCCGACCAGGAGTCGGACGGGCCCGAACAGCACAGCGCGGCGGCCGCCTGATGCCGGAGATCACGTACGTACTGGACTGCGAGGCCCTTTCGCGGGCGGCCCTCGGCAACCCGGAGATGAAGGGGCGGCTCAAGGACGCCCACCGGGCGGGCATCCGTGTGGTAACCAGTTCGATGACACTCGTCGAGGCGTACCACGGCAAGATCCGGCGGCCGGTATGGGAGTGGGCGATGTCGGGGATCGTCGTCGAACCCGTCACCAAGGACATCGCCGACGAGGCGATCCGCCTCCTGCGGGAGACCGGCCTGCACGGCCACGAGTACGCCATCGACGCGACGCTCGCCGTGATCGCGAACCGCCGGTCCGGCCGGACCGCGCTGTTCACGTCCGACGCGGACGACCTGGGCAAGCTGTGCGGCAAGCGGGTCCAGGTACGGGCCCTCTGAGCGGCCCGGCTCCGTACACGGGAGCGGCCCGGCTCCGGACACGCGGGAGGGGCCCGAGCGTTTCCCCCGTCTCGGGCCCCTCACACATCCCCCCGTACCGCGGCCGCGACGACTCCCCCTCGGCGTCGCCTCGGCCGCGTCCCCCGTCTCCCCGTCGAAAAGGTCTAGTTGAGGGGCTCGCCCGTGGCGTGGGCGTCGGTGGGCTTGGCCACCGGCTGGGACGTGGCGTGGGCGTCCTGCGGCTTCAGGGGGCCGCCGGTCGCGTGGGCGTCCTGGGTGGTGATCTCCTCGCCGGTGGCGTGCGCGTCCATCGGCTTGAGGCTGTCCTTGCTGGCGGCCATCTGGCTCAACTCCTGATCGTGGTGGCGTGATGATCGGGCGGGGGCCGCCCGGCTGTTCCCCCGTGGACTGCCGGGCGGTCCCTCCAGGGCCGTTCACCATAGTGGTGGGCCGCTGAGCCGACCCGTCTGCCCCCCGATGCGACGGATCGATGACTGAAGGGTGCAGGGCGGCGATAAACGATTGATGAACGACCCTGCGGCGTCAGGTCACGCCTGCCGGATCCAGAAGCTGGCGCACTGCTTCCGCTTCCGGCGATCCCAGCTCCTCGAAGACGGTCAGAGCCTCGCCCCAGCAGACCTGGGCCCGGTCGGTCTGCCCTATCACCGCGAGGGCCTGGCCGAGCACGGTCAGGATGTTGGCGCGACGCCACTCCCCGCCGATGCCCCGCAGGACGGCCAGGGACTGTTCCGCGTGGGCGGCCGCCTGGGCCCCCTCCTGTTCGGCCAGGTGGAGCTCGGAGAGGCGGAAGAGCGTCATCCCGTGCCACAACTGCTGCCGGCTCTCACGGAATATCTGCAGAGCCTCCAACAGCACGTTCCGGGCGTGATCCGTCCGGCCGCTGCCGATGAGCGCCAACCCGAGAGCGTACTTGCCGTTGGCCAGCCGGAGTGCCAGCCCCGAGGCGTCGTCCTCGTAGATGGCGACGCCTTCCCCGGCCAGCTGGACGGCGGTGGCGGTCCGGCCGGTCGCGAGGTGCACACGCGAGAGGTTGCACAGGGCGGCGGCCTCGCCGGGCTTGTTGCCGTCGGCCCGGAACGCGATCATGGCCTGCGTCAGGTGGGCTTCGGCGTCGTCGTGCCGGTTCTCGTAGAGGGCGATGATGCCCCGCTGGTTGGGCGCCTGCCCCTGGGACACCGCGTCCTGTGCCAGCCGCCCCAGCTCCAGCGCCCGGATCGCCTCGGCCTCGGCCTCGGCGAACCGCCCCGAGACGCTGTGCACATGCGACAGCATCGTCCGCGCCCTGGCCTCCGCCCGTGGCACACCCGCTGTCTTCGCCGCATCGCTGACCGTCTTCGCGGCCGTGGCGAACTGATGGGAGTTGGCACCGGATTCCCCCAGGTCGACCACGGCCATCAGCAGATCCGCGGCGCGCTGCGGCATACCGATGGCCGCCGACTGGCGCGCACAGGCCAGCAGCCCGCTCGATTCGGTGAACAGCCAGTCCAGTGCGGCTTCCCGCGTCGGGAAGGAGAGCCCCGGGTACTCGGTGGGCGTGAAGTGGTCGAGTACGCGCTCCCCGGGGCGCTCCAGCGCGTACACCCCCGCCGCCGTCGCCAGGTAGAAGTCCAGCAGCCGCGACAGCGCCGCCTCCCGCGCCGCCGGCTCCTCGTCCCGCTCCGCGCACGCACGCGCGTAGAGGCGGACCAGGTCGTGGTAGCGGTAGCGGCCGGGGGCGGCCGACTCCACCAGGCTCGTGTCGACCAGCGCCTCCAGCAGGTCCTCCACCGTGTGCGGATCCCGGTCCAGCAGGGCGGCGGCCGCGGCGAGGGAGATGTCCGGGCCGTCCGCCAGGCCCAGCAGGCGGAAGGCGCGGGCCTGGGCCGGTTCCAGCTGGCCGTAGCCGAGTTCGAAGGTGGCCTTCACCGCGAGGTCGCCCGCCTGCAGCTCGTCCAGGCGGCGGCGCTCGTCGGCCAGCTTGGCGGCGAGGACCGAGACCGTCCAGGTGCGGCGGGCCGCCAGCCGGGAGGCGGCGATACGGATGGCCAGCGGCAGGAAGCCGCACGCGGCCACCACGTCCAGGGCCGCTTCGCGCTCCGCGCCCACCCGCTCCGCGCCGACGATCCGGGTGAAGAGCTGGAGCGCCTCCTCCGGCGACATCACGTCCAGGTCCACCAGGTGCGCCCCGGCCAGGTCCACCATCCGCACCCGGCTCGTCACCAGCGCCGCGCACCCCGGCGTACCGGGCAGCAGCGGGCGGATCTGGGCGGCGTCGTGCGCGTTGTCCAGGAGGACCAGGACGCGCCGCCCGTCCAGCGTCGAGCGGTACAGCGCGGCCCGCTCGTCCAGCGTGTCCGGGATCGCCGAGTCCGCCGTCCCGAGCGCCCGCAGGAACGAGCCGAGCACGGTCTCCGGTTCCGCCGCGCGCGCCCCCGCCCCCTGGAGGTCCACGTAGAGCTGCCCGTCCGGGAAGTGCGGGCGGGCCTGGTGGGCGACGTGGACCGCCAGCGTCGTCTTGCCCACGCCGCCGATCCCGGCCACCGCGGAGACGGCCATCACCGAGCCCTCGGCGGTGGCCAGCCGACCGCCCAGCTCCGAAACGAACGCGTTCCGCCCGGTGAAGTCGGGGACCGTCGCCGGGAGTTGCGCGGGCCGCAGCGGCGCGGGGGCGGGCGCCGGCCGGTCGGCCGGGCGGGCCAGTTCCTCGTCGGCGGACAGGATGCGCTGCTGGAGCTGGGCCAGTTCGGGGCGCGGGTCGACGCCCAGCTCCTCGGCGAGGAGCCGGCGGGTGTCCGCGTACACCGCGAGGGCCTCGGCCTGCCGGCCGCTGCGGTACAGCGCCACCATCAGCAGCTCCCGCAGCCGCTCCCGCAGCGGGTGGGCGGCGGTGAGCGCGGTCAGCTCGGAGACGGCCTCCGCGTGGCAGCCCACCTCCAGGTCCAGATCGAGCCGGGCCTCGGTGAGCTGGAGCCGCCACTCCTCCAGCCGGGTCCGCTGGTTGTCCGCGTACGGCCCCGGCACCGAGGCCAGCGCCTCGCCGTCCCACAGGCCCAGCACCTTGTTGATCAGGGTGCGCGCCTGGCGGCGGTCGCCGGAGGCGCGGGCCTTCTCCGCCTCGACCGCCAGGTCCTGGGCCAGCGTCAGGTCGAGCGCGCCCCGGTCGATGCGGATCGCGTAGCCCCCGGACTCGCTCACCAGGGTGTCCTGGCCCAGCGACTTGCGCAGCCGGGAGGCGTACGTACGGATCGTGGCCAGCGCCTGCGAGGGCGGGTCCTCGCCCCAGAACGCGTCGATCAGCTCGTGCGCCGTGGCCGTCCGGCCCTCGCGCAGCAACAGGGCGGCCAGCAGGGCGCGCTGCTGGGGGGAGCCGGGGGGGAGCAGTTCGGAGCCCCGCCACACCCGTACGGGGCCGAGCACGGTGAACCTGAGGGTGTCCGCCGTACCCGGTCGCTCCGGGGCGCGCTGCTCCGGTACGCGCACGCGTGGCCCGTTGTCACGGTCCATTGATGCCCCCTGTCCTGCTCGCCTGCCGGTCCCGCTCGTCCGCGGACCCTGCCGGTGGTGCCCGCGGTCCGCCCACCCGCCCGCGCGGGGAGGGGCGTCGACGCATACGGACGGCGCGGTAGCGCCGGTATCGCGCTCAACAGTCTGCCTTGTCCCGGCCTGACTCGTCAGCAGTGGGTGACGCTCTGCACAAGCCCTCGACAACGATTCGGGAACCACGCGCCGGGCCGTGCGCCGCGTCCACGCGCGCACCGGGGTTGACGATCTGTCAGATCGGCGCCGCCGTGGGAGGGGTGGCGGCCTTCCCGGAGACCGCCCCGGGGGAGGGGGGAGGGCGGCGGCGGGGCGGCCGGCCGGCCCCGCCGCGGGGGCGTGGGCGTCCGGGGCGGCGGCGCCCGTACGGGAGGGGGGCCGTTCCCTCCCGCACGGGCGCGCCCGTCAGCCCCTCGCCACCGGCTCCTGGAGCTCCGTCACCCAGGCGCTCCGGTCCGGCGGGCACTCCAGGCTGACCTCGCGGGCGTACCCCGCGGAGCGGTAGCCGTGGGCGTCCAGCCAGCGGGCCAGGGTCTGGGCGGTCGGCAGGACGTCGTCCATCGCGCCCCGGTGCACGATCGTCGCCGCCTCGAACGCGGGCAGCTCCACCACGTTCACCCCGGTGTCCCCGACCGGGCCCACCGGGGCGGAGACGGTCACCCCGGCGTGCACGGTGATCGCGCCGCCGCCATCGGGGGCGTTCTCGTACCGGGCGATCCCGGGACCGGCGGGCCGGACGCCCGCGCCCTCCAGGAGCGGGAAGAGCCGTTCGTACAGCGGGCCGATGACCGGCCCGATGTGGTGCGGCTCGTAACTGTCCGCCGTCCCGGTCAGCTCGGCCACCCGGACCGCGGGAACGGTCTTGATCACGACGTCGTCGGCGGGCATGCGCCCCTCCCTCTCGATCGACCGGAGCCTCGCCTCGACCCCGGCCAGCCGCGTCGCCGCGGCGGCCATCGCCTCCTCCAGCTCGGCCCGGCGCAGCCGCAGCATGCCGCGCAGCTCCTCCGGTCCCACCTGCTCGTCCAGGACGGCCGCCACCTGCCGGAGCGTGAAGCCGAGGTCCTTGAGCGCGATGATCCGGTTGAGCCGGGCGAGCTGGGCCGCGCCGTACAGGCGGTAGCCGGTGGCGGGGTCGGTGCGGTCCGGGTGCAGCAGCCCCACGGCGTCGTAATGGCGCAGCATGCGGGGCGACACCCGCCCGTACCTGGCGAAGTCTCCGATGGTGAACATGATGGCTCCACTGCACCCCTTCACACGGGGTCAAGGTCAAGCGTCGTCGGACGCGCCCGGCGCTATCCGTGCCGTTTCGGGTCCAGCAGCTGTTCGCGCAGGGCCGTCAGCTGGTGCGACGAGCCGACCGCCCGATCCTCGTCCAGGGTGGCCAGCGCCAGGAGCAGTGCGTCGGCCACCAGCAGGCCGGTCAGCGACTCCGCCGTGATCCCCGTGGGGGTGTGCGGCGCGGTGAGCACCGCCTCGACCCGGTCCGCGTACGCCTCGCCCAGCTCGTCCGTCACCAGGACCACCTTGGCCCCGACCGAGCGGGCCCGCTCCATCAGGACCGACAGCTCCATCAGCCGCCGTCCCGGCTGGAAGACGACCACGGCGTCGCCCTGCCCGAGGGCGAGCAGCTGGTCCGCCAGGGCGAAGCCGGTCTCCGAGACCGCGCGGGCGCGGCGGCCGATCCGGCCGAGCGCCAGCGCCAGGTGCCGCGCGCCCGGTTCGGAGGCGGCGACCCCGTACGCGAAGACCTCGCGGGCCTCGGCGAGGACGGCCACCGCCCGCCTGAGGGAGTCCGGGCCGGTCAGCCGGCGGGCCTGGTCGATGCGCTCCTGGGCCTCGTCGAAGACGTCGGTCCAGATGGAGTCCAGGTCCTGGCCCACGTGGGCGATGCGCCGCTTGAGCCGCACCTCGGGGGCGACGGCCGAGGTGAAGTCGTTGGCCAGCTCCCGTTTCAGCGCGGGCAGACCGGCGTAGCCGAGGCGCTGCAGGGCCCGGACGACGGTGGCGTTACTGGTGGAGCTGACCGTGCCGAGCTGCTGGGCGCTGGCGAAGAGCAGCTGCTCGACCGGGGCGTTCACGAGGTACTGGGCCACTGCCCGCTCGGATGCGGACAGATCGTTCCATTGGTCACGAATGGCGGCACGGAGGCGCGTCACTCCGGTCTCGTTCTCTGGAATTTCCATTACAAGCATTGACTTCCGTGTGACCGGCGTTACTGTCCTGGGCAGAACGTTCCAAGGGGAACGCTTTCTGAAATCGACGTTACAGGACCGTTCCGGGCCCCGTCCGCCGGTAGCCGAAGCGTTCCGTCGCGAGGAGAACAATGGCACCCCTGCCCACGGAATCAGCCCCCGTCCCCGCCGGTTCCGCACCCCCGCCCGGGAATCCGGCCGCCCGGTCCCTCCCCGTGGTCGAGATCTCCGGCACCCCGCTGGAGCGCGGCCGCCAGTACGGCGAGGCCGTCCGCCCCCTCCTGCACGCCTCCCTCGCCTACTACGAGGAGGCGTTCGGCCGCTCCGCCGGACTCACCTGGGAGAAGGTCACCGCCCGCGCCGCCCGCTGGCTGGCGCCCGTCACCGCCTACGCCCCCCACCTCGTCGAGGAGATGCGGGGCATCGCCGACGGCGCGGGCGCCGGCCTGCTGGACGTCCTCGCGCTGAACGCCCGCGGCGAGGTCATCTACGACAAGTCCTTCGCCGAGATCACCGCCGACCGGGCCGGCCGGCCGGCCGAGGAGGAACCCGCCGAAGGCTGCACCTCGTTCGCCGCGTACGGCCCCGCCAGCGGCGACGGCCACGTCTACGCCGGGCAGAACTGGGACTGGCGGGCTGGGGTCGCGGACACCGTCGTCATGATCCGGATCGTCCAGCCGCCCAACCCCACCCTGATCATGCAGGTGGAGGCCGGACAGGTGGGCCGCCAGGGCGCGAACTCGGCGGGCATCGCCTTCAACGCCAACGGCCTCGGCGGCCGGTTCGACGACCGGATCGGCCTGCCCCAGACCGTCGTCCGGCGCACGGTCCTCGACCAGGGCAACATCGCGGACGCGCTCGACGTGCTCTGCCGCACCCGGGCCCACATCGCCAGCAACGCCCTCCTCACCTGCCGCGAGGGGTTCGCCATCGACCTGGAGACCACCCCCGCCGGGCACGGCTGGATGTACCCGACCGACGGCCTGCTGGTGCACGGCAACCACTACCAGGCCGGCGTCCCCGCCCCGCTGGCCGCCGCCGGATACCGCCCGATGTCCCCCGACTCCCTGGTCCGCGTCCCCCGCGCCGAACAGGGGCTGGCCGCCCTGCGCCACTCCACCGGCCCCGCGGAGTCCCGGGAGCTGATCCGCCGGGCGATGTCCGACCACCTCGGCCACCCCGAGTCCCTGTGCACCCACCCCGACCCGCGCCGCCCGGCCGTCGAGCACTGGACCACCCTCGTCTCCTCGCTTGCCGACCTCACCACCGGCGAGTACCTCGTGACCGCCGGAACCCCCTGCGACCGCGCGTACCAGCACCTCCCCTGGAACCTCTACGACGGACCGCACGGCGGCCCGGAAGCGACAGGAACCCAACCATGACCCACACCGCGCCCTCCCTCCGTTCCCCCGCCACCGCGCCCCGCCGGGCACGGCGCCGTACCGCCCCCGTCGCCGGAGCCGTCGTCGCCGCCCTGCTCGCCGCCGCCGGGTGCGGCGGCGCCGCCGAGCCCGCGGGCGGCGGCCCGGCAGCCGACGCCTCGAAGCTCACCCTCACCCCGACCACCCCCGCCGCCACGGGCGAACTGGCCGAGGCCCGCTGGCTCCTGGAGGACGAACCGGACTCCCTCGACCTGGACACCCAGGGCTCCAGCGCCGGCCGCGTCGTCCTCACCAACGTCTGCGAACGGCTCTACCAGCTCCAGCCGGACATGACCACGAAGCCGTTCCTCGCCGAGCGCGCCGAGACCCCCGACGACCGGACCCTCGTCCTGACGATCCGCTCCGGCGTCACCTTCCACGACGGCGCCCCGATGACCGCCGACGACGTGCTGTGGAGCCTTCGGCGGCACGCCGACCCGGAGATGGAGCAGGGCGACGAGTTCGAGAACGTGGCCTCCATGGAGAAGACCGGCGAGAAGGAGATCACCGTCTCCTTCAAGGCGCCCGACGCCCTCTTCCTCAAGGCGCTCGCCGGGGACGCGGGCATCGTCTGGAACCGGAAGCAGGTCGAGAAGGCGGGCCGCGACTTCGGCACCCCCGGGCAGCCCGACGCCTGCACCGGCCCCTACCGGCTGGCGAACTGGAAGTCCGGCGACTCCATCACCATCGAGCGCCACGACGGCTACTGGGGCGACGAACCGCTGACGAAGCGCGTCACCTTCCGCTGGGCCACCGACAGCGCCCTGGTCAACGCGCTGACCACCGGGGCCGCCGACGGCGCGTACGCCGAATCGCCCAACACCGCCGCCGCCCTCGCCGGCAAGAAGGGCCTCGCCCAGTACTACGGCCCCTCCACCTCCTCCCTCGTCCTCATCCCCACCGCACGCGGCGGACTGAAGGACCCGGCCGTGCGCCGCGCGCTCTCCCTCGCGCTCGACCGCAAGGGCATCGCCGCCTCCGGCTACGGCGGGATGGTCCAGCCCTGGTCCACCCCGGTCGGCTCCGGCGCCTGGGGCTACGGGAAGCCGGTCTTCGAGGCCGCCGCCCGCGCCGCCGACGCGGTCGCCCCCGCGAGCCCCGACGCCGACGACATCGCCGCAGCCAAGAAGCTGGTGAAGGACTCCGGCGTGGACGCGGGCGCCCCGATCGTCATCGGCACCGACGCGAGCCAGGGCCGCACCGTCGTCGCCAACGCCGTCCGCGCCGCCCTCCAGCGGATCGGGCTCACCGGGCGGATCAAGACCGTGCCCCCCGCCCAGTTCGAGCAGTTCTACAGCGACCCCGAGGCCCGGAACGAGATCGACGTCCTGGTCGGCGACTGGTACATCTCCAAGGCCGACCCGGTGGGCTTCTACGACAACGCGCTCACCGGCTCCTCCAACAACTGGGTCGGCTTCGCGGACCCCGGCTACGACGCCACGGTCAAGAAGGCGCTCGCCACCCTCGACGACGCCGAGCGCGCCGAGCTCGCCGCCGAGATCCAGAAGAAGTTCACCGACGCCGCCGTCTGGATCTCCGTCGCCCAGGTCCCCTCCGTCCTCGTCCTCGACGAGAAGCTGACCGGACCGCCCGCCTCCATGGCGTACCTCTACTACCCCTGGGCCGCCGACCTCGGCGCGCGGAAGGGCTGAACCGACGATGCTCGCCCGGATCTCCCGGCGGCTGGCCGGACTGCTGGCCACCCTCCTCACCGCCTCCTTCGTCATCTTCGCCGCCGTGTACGCGGCCCCCGGCGACCCCGCCGTCTTCCTGGCCGGCGACCGCGACAAACTCACCCCGGAGAAGCTGGAGCTGGTCCGGGCGCAGTACCACCTCGACGAACCCCTCGTCATGCAGTACGGCCGCTGGCTCGGCGACTGCCTCCACTTCGACCTCGGCCGCTCCTTCAAGTACAGCGACCAGGTGGCCGACCTGATCACCGCCCGCTTCCCGACCACCCTGGCCCTGGTGGCGTACGCGACCGTCCTCTTCGTCGTCCTCGGCGTCGGCGCGGGCATCCTCGCCGCCGTCCGGCGGGGCACCTGGGTGGACTCGGCCGTGGTCGGCGGCACGACGCTGGCGGCCTCGGTCCCCTCGTTCGTCTCCGCCATCGCGCTCGCCGCCGTCTTCGGCGTCCAGCTCGGCTGGTTCCCCGTCACCGGGGGAGGCGAGGGCTTCACCGGCACCCTGCACCACCTGACCCTGCCCGCCCTGGCGCTGGCGCTCGGCGCGCTCGCCGTCATCAGCCGGGTCACCCGGCAGGCGATGGCCGACGCCGGGGCCGCCGACCACGTGGAGGCCGCCCGCTCCTCCGGCATCCCGGAGCGCGAGATCGTCCGCCGCCACATCCTGCGCAACGCCCTGGGGCCGATCGTCACCATGTGCGGCCTGGTCATGGCCGGGATGCTGGCCGGGACGGTCGTCGTGGAGACCGCGTTCGGCATCAGCGGCATCGGCTCGCTGCTCGTCGGCGCGATCAACACCCACGACTTCCCCGTCGCCCAGGCGGTCCTGCTGCTCATGGTCACCGGCTACATCGTGGTCACCACCCTCGTCGACCTCGTCCACCCGCTGCTCGACCCGCGCGTGAAGGAGGCCGCCGTATGACCGCCCCGGCACTCGCCCCGGCCCTGGTGGAGACCCCACCCGCCCGCCGCCCCTACGGGACGGTCCTGGCGGGCGCGGTCCTCGGCCTGGTGGTGCTCGCCGCCCTCCTCGCGCCGCTGATCGCCCCGTACGCCCCCGACGCCATCGACCTCTCCGCCTCGCTGGCCGGGACCACCGGCGACCACCTCCTGGGCACCGACTCCTCCGGCCAGGACCTGCTGTCGCGGGTGCTGTACGGGGCCCGCACCAGCCTCGTCGCCCCGGCGCTCCTCCTCGGCGTCGCCGCGGTGCTCGGCATCGCGCTCGGCACCCTGGCGGCCTGGCGCGGCGGCTGGGCCGACACCGCCGTCTCCCGGCTCACCGACGTCATGTACGCCTTCCCGGGGCTGCTGTTCACCGTGCTGATCATCGCGGTCTTCGGCGCCGGGATGACCACCTCCGTACTGGCGCTCGGCCTCGCCTACACGCCGACCGTCGCCAAGTACACCCGGTCCGTGGCCCTTTCCGAGCGCCGCAAGCCCTACATCGACGCCTACCGCGTCCAGGGCATGGGCGGCCTGCGGATCTGCGCCTTCCACCTCGTCCCCAACCTCGGCCGCTCCGTCATCGGCTATCTGGTGGTCCTCTTCGGCGAGGCCCTGATGTCCCTGGCCACGCTCTCCTACCTCGGCTTCGGCGCCCAGCCGCCCAGCTCCGACTGGGGGCTGATGGTGCAGGAGGGACAGGCCGCCGTCGTCCAGGGGGCGCTGCTGCCCGCCCTGGTGCCCGGCGTCGCCATCGCCCTGGTGGTCGTCTCCTTCAACGTCGTCGGGGTCCGGGCCGCCGACCGACTCGCCCACGGGAGGTAGCCGCCATGCCCGACCCCACCGCGCGCCGCGCCGCGGCGCGACCCGCCGCACCGGGAAGTGACACCGTGCTCCTCGACATCGACCGCCTCACCCTCCGCCTCCCCGGCGCCGCCCGCCCCGTCCTGGACCAGGTCTCCCTGCGGGTCGCGAGCGGCGAAGTCGTCGGCCTGGTCGGCGAATCCGGCTCGGGCAAGTCCACGACCGCCAAGGCCGCCCTGCGCACGCTCCCCGAGGGGACGGTCCTCGACGGCTCCGTCCGGGTCGAGGGGAGGGACGTCCTCGCCCTGAGCGGCGAGGAGCTGCGCGCCCACCGGGCCCGGACCGTGGCCCTGGTCCACCAGGACCCGCGCGCCGCCCTCAACCCGGTCCGCCGCGTCGGGGACTTCCTCGTGGAACGGCTCGCCGCCGCCGGGGCCGGGGCGACCGGCCGGGCCGCCCGGGAGCGCGCCGTCGGACTCCTCGACGCGGTCGGGCTCGACGACCCGGAGCGCCGGGTCCGCCAGCGCCCGCACGAACTCTCCGGCGGCATGCTCCAACGCGTCGTCATCGCCGGCGCGCTGGCCGCCGAACCGCGGCTGCTGCTGGCCGACGAGGCCACCAGCGCCCTGGACGTCACCACCCAGGCGGAGATCCTCGCCCTCCTGCGCACCCTGCGCGCCGAACGCGGCCTGGGCCTGCTGTTCATCACCCACGATCTGCATCTGGCCGCCGCCTACTGCGACCGGGTGTACGTGATGTACGCGGGCCGGGTCGTCGAGGAACGGACCGCCGGGGACCTGTTCGAGCGGCCCCGCCACCCCTATACCCGGGGGCTGCTGGCCTGTTCCCCGACGCTGGGGGAGGAACACCGCGAGATCCGGCCGATCCCGGGGAAGCCGCCGTCGCTGGCCGACGCCTTCGCGGGCTGCCCCTTCGCCGAACGCTGCCCGGACGCCGAACCGGAGTGCGCCACCTGGCGCCCCGAGCCGGCGCCCCTGGACGACGACGGCGGCACGGGCTCCGCCGCCTGCCGCCGGCTGCCCGAGCTGATCCCCGTACCGAGCCCGCCCCGGCGGACCGGCCCCGTGACCGCGCAGAAGGGCGGCAGCCGATGACGCTCCCCTCGAAGCAGGACCCCGCGCCGCTGCTCGCGGTCGAGGGCCTGCGCAAGACGTACCCGCTGCCCGGGAAGGGCCGCCTCACCGCCGCCGACGGCATCGGCTTCACCGTTCCGGCGGGCGGCTCGCTCGGCATCGTCGGGGAATCCGGCTCCGGCAAGACGACCGTGGCCCGGATGCTGGTGGGCCTGGTCCGCCCGGACGCCGGGACGGTCCGGGTCGAGGGGCGGGCCCGGGGGCTCACCGCCCCGCGCGGGAAGGCGGCGCGGCTGGCCCGGGCGCGGGAGATCCAGATGGTGTTCCAGGACCCCTACCTCTCGCTCGATCCCCGGCTCACCGCCCGCCGCTGCCTGACCACCGCGCTGCGGCTGCACGGCCGCCCGGACGGTCTCGCGGACGGGCTGCTGGACCGGGTCGGCCTCGGGGCGCGCGAGGCGGAGGCCCTGCCGCACGGGCTCTCCGGCGGCCAGCGGCAGCGGCTGGCCATCGCCCGCGCGCTCGCCGTCGACCCGAAGGTGCTGGTGCTGGACGAGGCGGTGGCGGCGCTCGACGTGTCGATCCAGGCCCAGATCCTGCACCTGCTCGACGAGATCCGCCGGGAGACCGGGGTCGCCCTGGTCTTCGTCAGCCACGACCTGGCGGTGGTGCAGCACGTCACCGACGAGGTCGTCGTGATGCGGCGCGGCACGGCCGTCGAACAGGGCCCGACCGCCGACGTGCTGGCCGCGCCCCGCGACCCGTACACCCGGCTGCTGCTCGCCTCGGTGCCGCGCGCGGGCTGGGATCCGGCCGACGCGGTCGCCGCCCGGGCCGCCGCCGTCTGACGGGCGGCCCCGCACGGGCAGGAGCCCCGCTCCTCCGCCGGAGCGGGGGAGCGGGGCTCCTTGGGTACTGCTCTGTGCGACCGCGATCGGCCGACCCGGGCAACTAGGCCGGGGTGACGTTCTCAGCCTGCGGACCCTTGGGCCCCTGAGTGACGTCGAAGTTCACGACCTGGTTCTCCTCGAGGGAGCGGAACCCGGACGCGTTGATCGCGGAGTAGTGAACGAAGACATCCGGGCCGCCGCCGTCCTGGGCGATGAAGCCGAAGCCCTTTTCAGCGTTGAACCACTTGACGGTTCCGGTAGCCATAAGCCCTCCTTGGGCCAAAGGGTTGCCCTGCTCCAGAACCTGCAAACAAGTCTGAAAACTACAAAAGCCTGCGGGTTACATGCTCCGCAGGCTCTGTACTGCAAGGGAAACCAAACTGCAACTTGGCCGCGAGCCTAGCATGGGGGATCCGGAGAGCGGTAGAGGGAAAGATCACTTCACCCGTATGTTTGAACAGCTCCGCAGGACGTTCGGGGAGAGCCGTCCCGGAGCCCCTTCCGGAAGAGGCTCCGGGAGGCGGCGCGGACCGGCGTGCGGGCCCGGCGCGGGAGGGGCGCGCGGCCCCGGTGGCGCCCCCGGGCGGAGGCGGGTCTAGCCTCGCGATGTGGACAATTCAACCGTCTCCCCCCGTGAAGGCGACGAGAACCGTCGCAGCCGGCCCCGTGTCGGCCACATCCAGTTCCTGAACTGCCTCCCGCTCTACTGGGGCCTGGCCCGTACGGGAACCCTGCTCGACCTGGAGCTCTCCAAGGACACCCCGGAGCGGCTCAGCGAGCAGTTGGTCAAGGGAGACCTGGACATCGGTCCGGTCACCCTCGTGGAGTACCTGCGCAACGCCGACGACCTGGTGGCCTTCCCCGACATCGCGGTCGGCTGCGACGGACCCGTCATGTCCTGCGTGATCGTCTCCCAGCTCCCGCTGGAGCAGCTGGACCGGGCCCGCGTGGCGCTCGGCTCGACCTCCCGTACGTCGGTGCGGCTGGCGCAGCTGCTGCTCGCCGAGCGGTACGGGGTCCGGCCCGACTACTACACCTGCCCGCCCGACCTGGGGCTGATGATGCGGGAGGCGGACGCCGCGGTGCTCATCGGCGACGCCGCGCTCCGCGCCAACCTGCACGACGCCCCCCGCCTCGGGCTCCAGGTCCACGACCTGGGCCAGATGTGGAAGGAGTGGACGGGGCTGCCGTTCGTCTTCGCCGTCTGGGCGGCCCGCAAGGACTACCTCGCCGCCCACCCCGAGCAGGCGGCCCGGGTCCACGAGGCGTTCCTGGCCTCCCGGGACCTCTCCCTGGAGGAGGTCGCCAAGGTCGCGGAGCAGGCCGCCCGCTGGGAGGCGTTCGACGCGGAGGTGCTGGAGGAGTACTTCACGACGCTCGACTTCCGCTTCGGGCCGGACCAGCTCGCCGGCGTCCGCGAATTCGCCCGCCGGACGGGACGGGACACCGGCTATCCGGCCGACGTCCGGGTGGAGCTGCTCGGCGGCTGAGCCGTTCCCCGGGGGGAATTCGCTTTTCCCCCGGAAGAGGGCGGGGAGGCGCCGGGGCGGCGGGAGAGGAGAGCCGGACAGGCGTCCGGGAAGAGGGCCTCGCACCGGCGTCCCGATACCGCGCCCGGGAACGGGAAACCGTGTGCGCCATCCGCTCCGGATACCGTTCCGGATAGGGAATGGGGGCGGGGGGACAGCGCATTCGCGCCTTTCCCCCCGGGGAAATGATCCCTTCCTGACCGGAGAAGGGGGAATGGTCCGGCCGTTTCCCGGTGACCGCGCCGGTGGCGCCCCCTAGGCTTCGGTCCGGGCCCGGACCGTCCACCGGCTCCGCCGTCCACGGGTCCACCGTCCGCAGGGTTCACAGGGGGAGTCCAACGATGCAGCCGCTGGAAGCGGGCGAACCGCACACCATCGGCGCCTACCGCCTGCTCGGCAGGCTCGGCGCGGGCGGCATGGGCCGGGTCTATCTGGGGCGCAGCGCGGGCGGACGCACCGTCGCGGTCAAGGTCGTCCACCCCCATTTCGCCCTCGACGAGCAGTTCCGCGCCCGGTTCCGGCGCGAGGTGGAGGCGGCCCGGCGCGTCGGAGCCCAGTGGACCGCGCCCGTCCTGGACGCGGACCCGGACGCGCCGGTGCCGTGGGTGGCGACCGGGTACGTGGCCGGGCCGCCCCTCTCCCAGGCGATCACCGAGCACGGCCCGCTGCCCGAGCACGCGGTACGGACCCTGGGCGCGGGCCTGGCCGAGGCGCTGGCCGCCGTCCACGGCCAGGGCATCGTCCACCGCGATGTGAAGCCGTCCAACGTGCTGCTCGCCCTCGACGGGCCCCGCCTCATCGACTTCGGTATCGCGCGGGCGCTCGGCGCGACCGTCTCGCTCACCTCCACCGGGGTCTCGGTGGGTTCGCCCGGTTACATGGCGCCCGAGCAGATCCGGGGCCGGGACGTCACCGGCGCGGCCGACGTCTTCTCGCTGGGCGCGGTCCTCGCCTACGCGGCGACGGGCGAGGCCCCCTTCCCCGGCGACTCCTCCGCCGTCCTCCTCTACAAGGTGGTCCACGAGGAGCCCGAGCTGGGCGACCTGGAGGGCGAGCTGCGCGAGGTGGTCGCGGCCTGCCTGGCCAAGGACCCGGGGGACCGCCCCGCCCCCGCCGGCCTGGCGCGGGCGCTCGCCCCGGAGGGGGCGGCGGCGATGGTGGCGGGCGGCTGGCTGCCGGGCCGGCTGGTGAGCGAGGTCAGCCGCTCCGCGGTGGCGCTGCTGGACCTGGAGCCGCAGGACGGGCCGGTGCAGTCGGGGCCCGTGCCGTTCAGCAGCGCCTCGCTGGGCGCCGGGCCGGGAACGGCCGCACCGGGCCGGGGCGGCCCGTTCGGACCGCCGGTCCCCCCGCCCCCGCAGGACGCGGCGTACCGGCCGCAGCGCCCGGCGCAGGAGGCGCCGTACGGGCCGCCGCGCCCGCAGGACGAGGCGTACGGGGCGCCCCGCCCGCAGGAAGCACGGCAGGAAGCTCCGCAGGACGCGCCGTTCAGGGCGCCGCACCCGCAGGACGACCTGTACGGCGCACCGCACCCGCAGGACGACGCGTACGGGACGCCGCCCCCGCCTCCGCCCCCGGCACCCCCGCGCGCGCGGCCCGCCTCCGCCTCGCCCCCGCCCCCCACGCACGCCGGGACCTACCGGCAGAGCAACGGCGACCGGGGGGCCGGCCCGGGCGGCCTGCCGGGGCAGCGCACCGCCGACCCCCGCTTCTCGGTGACCGTCGGCGCCGAGGACCGGCGGGGGGCCGGGGAGCGCCGCGGCCGCCGGGTCAGCTGCACCGTCGCCCTGGCCGTGGCGGGCGCGCTCGCCGTCGTCACCCTCGGCACCGGCCTGCTCGACGGCCTCTTCCCGGACGGCGACGCCGACCGGGGCACGGACGCGGCGGGGAAGCCGTCCGCCTCCGCCTCCGTCTCCCCGCCGGCCGGCGAGAAGCCGTCGCCCACCGGCACCGGCGACGCGGGCGGCGCCCCGGTCCGCGCGCTGCCGAAGGCGTACGTCGGCACCTGGCAGGGCCCGGTCACCGAGCGGACGACCGGACAGCCCCACGGCACGCTCACCGCCGTCTTCACCGAGGGGAAGCGCGGCGCGCGGGTCGTCCGGATGAGCACGACGATCTCCCAGTTCGGCACCACCGTCACCTGCAACAGCGTCGGCACCCTCGTCTCCGGCACCGCGAAGGAGCTGAACATCCGCGAGGCCACCGACCCGGACCGCCCCAGCACCCCCGGCCTGTGCACCACCACCGAGGCCGACCTGGTTTTCCGCCTCACCGGTGACGGCGCCCTGGACTACCGCTCGAAGGAACGCGCCGCCGGCCTCCCGTACGGCAGGCTCACCCGGTCCGGCGGCTGATCGCGCAAGGGGCTGGCGTACGCTGGATCGGTCCGTGGATCGTCGAAGAAACCGCCGAAAGGTGACAGCCCGGTGACCGAGAAGGCCGACCTTCAGCCCGTCCTCGACCGAGCCGCCGAAGGCGGTCGGATCACCCCCGAGGAGGCGCTCGACCTCTACCGGTCCGCGCCGCTGCACGCCCTGGGCGCCGCCGCCGACGCCGTGCGCCGCCGCCGCTACGCCGGTACGGAGCACATCGCGACGTACATCATCGAGCGCAACATCAACTACACCAACGTGTGCGTGACGGCCTGCAAGTTCTGCGCCTTCTACGCCCCGCCCAAGGACACCGCCAAGGGGTGGACCCGGGACCTCGACGACATCCTGCGCCGCTGCGCGGAGACCGTGGAGCTGGGCGGCACCCAGATCATGTTCCAGGGCGGCCACCACCCGGACTTCGGCGTGGAGTACTACGAGGAGCACTTCTCCGCGATCAAGAAGGCGTTCCCGCAGCTGGTCATCCACTCGCTGGGCGCCTCCGAGATCGAGCACATGGCCCGGATCTCGAAGGTCTCCGCCGAGGAGGCCATCCGTCGCATCCACGCCGCCGGGCTCGACTCCTTCGCGGGCGCGGGCGCCGAGCTGCTGCCCGCCCGGCCGCGCACCGCCATCGCCCCGCTCAAGGAGTCCGGCGAGCGCTGGCTGGAGATCATGGAGATCGCCCACGGCCTCGGCGTCGAATCGACCTCCACCATGCTGATGGGCACCGGCGAGACCAACGCCGAGCGCATCGAGCACCTGCGGATGATCCGGGACGTGCAGGACCGCACCGGCGGCTTCCGCGCCTTCATCCCGTACACCTACCAGCCGGAGAACAACAAGCTGAAGGGGCAGACGCAGGCGACCCTCTTCGAGTACCTGCGGATGATCGCCATCGCCCGGCTCTTCCTCGACAACGTCGCCCACATCCAGGGCTCCTGGCTGACCACCGGCAAGGAGGTCGGCCAGCTGTCGCTGCACTACGGCGCGGACGACCTCGGCTCGATCATGCTGGAGGAGAACGTCGTCTCCTCGGCCGGGGCCAGGCACCGCTCCAACCGGCTGGAGATCATCGACCTGATCCGCAAGGCGGACCGGGTTCCCGCCCAGCGCGCCACGACGTACGAGCACCTCGTCGTGCACGACGACCCGGCGATGGACCCGGTCGACGAGCGCGTCGTCTCGCACATCTCCTCCGTCGCGATCGAGGGCGGCACGGCCCACCCGGAGCTCAAGCTCCTCAACGCCAACTGACACCCCTGTGCTGACGATCCACGCCGCGCCCCTGGTCCTGCCGGTGGGCGCGGCGGCCGTCGCGGACGGGGCGGTCGCGGTGGACGGGGACCGGATCGCCGCCCTCGGCCCGTACGCGGAGGTCGCCGCCGCCCACCCGGCCGCCCGGGTCCGCCGCTGGCCCGGCCTCCTCACCCCCGGCCTGCGCCAGGACCGCCCCGCCGACCTGCTCGCCCGCTGCTACCACCCGGACCCCCGCGAGGCCGACGAGCTGGGCGAACTCCCGCTGTGGGGTCCGGCGTTCGACCGGATCGCGGCGACGATGGACGCGACCCGGCGGGCGGGCAGCGTCCGGCGCGGTCTCCAGCGGATGCTGCGCCACGGCACCACGCACCTGGCGGGCCCCTTGGGCGCGGACGACCCGGCGCTGCGCACGGCCGTCGCCCGGTCGGGGCTGGTCGTGGTCCCGCCGCCGCCCGTACGCGAGGGCCCGCCGGACCTGGACCCCTTCGCGGCCGGCGGCGGCCTGGCCCGTACGGCGGGCGCCCCGCTGACCGTGGGCGGCCGGGCGGACCTCGCGGTCTTCGACGTGCCCGACGAGGGCGCGCTGTACGCGGCGGGCGCGGGCTCCTGTGTGGCGACGGTCCTCGCGGGGCGGCTGGTGCACCGCGCCCGCTGAGGCCCCGTCGCCCGGAGCCGGCTCCGTACGGGAGGTCAGGTCACGGCACCTTCGGGCCGCCCAGGTAGCGCCCCTTCGCGTCGTACGGCCAGGCGTTGGCGACGCACCCCTTCAACCCGTCGATCTGCTGCATCATCGCGGGCGCGGGGCGGCCCTTCCCCGGGCACGTCTCGTGGCCGCGCCCCAGCCAGTGGCCGACCTCGTGGTTGACGATCAGCGCCCGGTACTCCGCGACGGGCCCGTCGAACTGCGGCGAACCGAGCTGCCAGCGCTTCAGGTTGACCATCACCTTCTCGCCGCCCCGGCAGTTGACCTCGCCGCGCGTCTTGAGGCCGTACGCCCCGCACATCCGGTCCGTGGTCGCCGGGGTGGCGATCCGGATCACCAGCCCGGCCGACCCGTCGGCGACCTGGCGGAACGTGTGCTCCCCGTCGTGGCCCCAGCCGCGCGGATCGGCGAGGACGGCGGCGATCTCCTCGGCGGCCCGGTCGGGGTCGACGCCGATGCCGTCCTCCACCTCCACCCGGTACGCGCTGCCCTCGCCCTTCGGGGCGACGCCCGCCCGGGCCACGGTGAACGTGCCGGGCCCCGAGGCGGGGATGTCCCCGGCGTCCGGATCACCATCGGGCGAAGAGGACGTGGACGGGGTCGGGGCCGGCGGGGGAGGGGGCGCAGAGGCGCCCTCCAGCGGCTCGGACGCGTTGTCCGGTCCGCCCGCCGGAGCCGCGGCGGACGGAGCCGCGTCCACCGGACCGCCCCCGTCCTGCCAGGGCCGGCCGACGAGCAGCGCCGCGCCCGCCAGGACCGCGAG
Organism: Streptomyces sp. NPDC017448; assembly: GCF_044330565.1. Taxonomy (NCBI): domain Bacteria; kingdom Bacillati; phylum Actinomycetota; class Actinomycetes; order Kitasatosporales; family Streptomycetaceae; genus Streptomyces; species Streptomyces sp. NPDC017448. The sequence continues at coordinate 291,355 of NZ_JBIRLM010000001.1, forward strand.
CGCCAGCACGGCGAGCGAGACCGCCCGCCGCCGGTTCCGCTGCTGCCGCCGCCGCACCCGCGACCGCGCGGCCGACCGGGAGCGGGGGGCGGGCGGGGAGCCGGTCCCGGCGCCGCCCGGCGGCCGGGGCGGCGGCACGCGGAGCCGGAACGTTTCCTCGTCGGGGGCGGGCGATCCGTACGCGGGCGGGAGGGTGCCGGTCGTGCGGCGACGCGTCACGCGGCGGCCCCGCTCCACGGCACCGGGTTGGCGTCGGCGTACGCCACCAACTCCCGGAACCGCGGGCTCTGGACGGCCCGGACCAGATCCCCGGCGGTGACCGGGGCGTCGCCCGCACCGGCCGGAGCGGGCGAGACGGAGAGCGACACCGTGCTGCGGCCGTACCGGTAGTGGAGGGACACCTCCGTGCCCGTCCGGCCCTCGGCGGCCTGCCGGTGGACCCGCGCGGGCGTCCCGTCGTCCAGGGCGATGTCCTCGCAGGTCAGCCCCTTCTCCGGGAGGTCGCGGCAGACGGGCTTCGCGCTCCCCGTCTCCGGGTGCACCGACAGGTGGACGGCGCGGACGACGGCGCCGCGCCGCGCCCGGTAGCCCGTCGGGTCGTCGCCGGCCGGCAGGACGGTCCCCACCGAGGCGGGCAGCAGGGCGTCCAGCGCCCCGGCCGCCCACTGCCGGAAGTCCTCCAGGCGCCGGGCCTCCCGGGAACCGCGAGCGGGCGGGGCGGAGAGGGAGGGCGTGGGCGGGCCGGGGGGCACGGGCAGCACGGGGGTGGCGGTGGGGCTCGGCATGTCGGGGCGTGGCTCCGTACGTCGGGGGGTGGGGGTGGTGGGTGTGGGGGCGGGCAGGGAGAGAGACGGCGCGGCTGGTGAGGCGGGTTCCGTGTTCGGGCCCGACAGCAGCCGGGGGCCGAGCACGGAGAGGCCGAGGGTCAGGCCGGTCACCGCGACGAAGGCGCCCGCGACCCTGTACGCCCGGCTCCGGGCGCGCCGCCGGTAGCCCTCGCGTACCGCCTCGGGGACCAGATCGGACGGGAGGGACAGGGGGCCGACGGTCCGGTGCAGCGAGTCCCGGAACAGCTCCTCGTCGGACGGGTCCACGGCGTGGGCGTCCGCACCGGACGTGCGGGGCGTGCCGGGCGTGCCGGGCGGCGGGTACGCGTGCGGTTCAGGGGTCATGGCCGGCCCTCAGCTTCCGGTGGAGTAGAGCTGGACGTCGCCCATCCGGGCGCGGAGGCGGACGAGCGAACGCGAGCACTGGCTCTTGACCGTCGACTCGCTGCACCGCAGCAGCGATGCCACGGTCTCCACGCTCAGGTCGTCCCAGTAGCGCAGGACGACCATCGCCCGTGCCCGGGGCGGGAGTTCGGCGAGCAGGGCGAGCAGGGTGATCCGGAGGTCGGCGCCCGGCGCGGGGTTGGGCTGCGGGCGGTGCGCGATGCGGTGGTGGGCGAGCAGATCCCGTACGGAACGGCGGCGTTCGGCCACGAAGGTGCGGACGAGCACGGTTTTGGCGTAGGCGTCGAGATGGTCGGCCCGGCCGGCCCGGCGCCAGTGCTGGAACAGCTTGGCGAGGGTCGTCTGCGTCAGGTCCTGCGCGCCCTCGACCTCTCCGCACAGCAGGTAGGCCGTCCGGTACAGCCGGCGTTGCGCGTCCCGGGCGTACGCCTCGAACGCGGCGCGCTCGCCGTCCGCCATGGCGGGCTCAGCCTCCGCCGGCATGCGCCCTCCCCTCGCTCGTGCTGCTTCCCCGCCCCCGGCGGCCCTCCCCGGCGACCGCCCCCGGCCGGACTCCCACCCCTTACAGAGCAGCCGTGTGCCGAAAAGGTTGAAGAGTAGTGAAGATCAGTTCGAGGAGGCGTCGGCGGGGTCCGCGTCCGCCCGCCTCCGCCTCGCCGGGTCACGGAGCCCGTCGCCCTCACGGGCGACCGCCCGCGCCGGTCCCGGGGGCCCGGCTGCTTGAATGGAAGGGTGACCCGAGCCTCCCTGGAAAAGCAGCCGCACGAAGTCGCCTCGATGTTCGACGGTGTGGCGGCCAACTACGACCTGACCAACGACGTGATCTCGCTCGGCCAGGCCCGGCTGTGGCGCAAGGCGGTGGCCCGCGCGGTCGACGCCCGCCCCGCCCAGAAGATCCTCGACCTGGCGGCCGGGACGGCGACCTCCTCACAGCCCTTCGTGAAGGCGGGCGCCTACGTCGTGCCGTGCGACTTCTCGCTCGGCATGCTCAAGGTCGGCAAGGAGCGCCACCCCTGGATGCCGTTCACGGCGGGCGACGGCATGAAGCTACCGTTCAAGGACGGGACGTTCGACACCGTCACGATCTCCTTCGGGCTGCGCAACATCCAGGAGACCGAGGTCGCGCTGCGCGAGCTGTACCGCGTGACGAAGCCGGGCGGCCGGGTCGTGATCTGCGAGTTCTCCCAGCCGACCTGGGCGCCGTTCCGCACGGTCTACACGGAGTACCTGATGCGGGCGATCCCGCCGGCCGCCCGCGCGGTCTCCTCCAACCCGGACGCGTACGTCTACCTCGCCGAGTCCATCCGCGACTGGCCCGACCAGCCCGCCCTCGCCGCACTGCTCCAGAAGGCCGGCTGGTCGAAGGTGGCCTGGCGCAACCTGACCGGCGGCGTGGTGGCCCTGCACCGGGCCACCCGCGCCTGACCCCGTCACGGCCGGTACCGCCTGACCCCGTCACGTCCGGAATCATCCGGCCCCGTCACGTCCGGAACCATCCGGCCCCGTCACGTCCGGAACCACCCGGTCCCGTGACGGGCGGTCCTTGCGCCCCCGGCCTCACAGCTCCAGGCGGAAGCAGACGGCCACCTGGCCGCGCGGGGTGTCGTACGACTCGGCGCGCCGCATCCCGAGCCGTTCCGCGACCGCCATCGACCGGGCGTTACGGGAGTGGATCATCGCGACCACCTCGCCCACCCCCGCCGCCCGTACCCGCTCCAGCGTGGTGCGGGCGGCGGCGGAGGCGTACCCGCGCCCCCACGCCGCACGCCCCAGCCGCCAGCCGATCTCGGTCGCGCCGACCGGCCCGTAGTGCGTGTGCGGCCACGGCTGCGCCCCGGTGAAGCCGAGGACCGCGTCCTCCTCGTCCGTGACCGTCCACAGGCAGTAGCCCAGCTCCGCGTCGTGCCGCCGCTGGCGCGCGGTCAGCTCCTCGTACACGCAGAGGTCGGCCCGGCGGCCCCCGAAGAACTCCATCACTTCGGGGTCGTCGAACACCCGGTACCAGCTCAGGGCGTCTTCGTCGGTCGGAACCCGGAGGCGTACGGCGGGGGCCGAGGAGTGGGGCGTGGCAGGCGCGATCGACATGGGGGAGCCCTTCGGAGGGTTGGTCTGCAGGCCCCCATAGACTGCACGGGACATGTGCCGCGCGGCACGCGAATTCGAGTCTTCGGGAGATCCGACCGTGACCGAGCCCCTCTCCGAGAACAGCGCGGACGTGATCGTCGTCGGAGCGGGCCCAGCCGGCTCCACGACCGCTTACTACCTCGCCAAGGCCGGACTCGACGTCCTGCTCCTGGAGAAGACCGCCTTCCCCCGCGAGAAGGTCTGCGGCGACGGGCTCACGCCCCGTGCCACGAAGCAGCTCGTCTCGATGGGGATCGACATCTCCGAGGAGGCGGGCTGGCTGCGCAACAAGGGCCTGCGCATCATCGGCGGCGGCGTCCGGCTCCAGCTCGACTGGCCTGAGCTGGCCTCCTACCCGGACTACGGTCTGGTCCGCAAGCGCGACGACTTCGACGAGCAGCTCGCCCGGCAGGCGCAGAAGGCGGGCGCCCGGCTGTACGAGCGCTGCAACGTGGGCGCGCCCATCCGCGACGAGCGCACCGGCCGCATCACCGGCGTGGAGGCGAAGATCGGCGAGGAGAAGACCCCGGCCACCTTCCACGCCCCGCTCGTCGTCGCCGCCGACGGCAACTCCACCCGGCTCTCCCTCGCGATGGGCCTGCACCGTCGCGAGGACCGCCCGATGGGCGTCGCCGTGCGGACGTACTTCACCTCGCCCCGCCACGACGACGACTACCTGGAGTCCTGGCTGGAGCTGTGGGACCGGCGCGGCGCCGAGGACCGGCTGCTGCCCGGCTACGGCTGGATCTTCGGCATGGGCGACGGCACCTCCAACGTGGGCCTCGGCATCCTCAACTCCTCCTCCGCCTTCAAGGAGCTGGACTGGCGCGAGGTCCTCAAGGCGTGGTGCGCCTCGATGCCGGAGGACTGGGGCTACACCCCGGAGAACATGACGATGCCGATCCGGGGCGCGGCGCTCCCGATGGCCTTCAACCGCCAGCCGCACTACACCAAGGGCCTGCTGCTCGTCGGTGACGCGGGCGGCATGGTCAACCCGTTCAACGGCGAGGGCATCGCGTACGCCATGGAGTCTGGCCAGATCGCGGCCGACGTCATCGTCCAGGCCCACGCCCGCGCCACCCCCGCCCAGCGCGAACTGGCCCTGAACAACTACCCGAAGGTGCTCAAGGAGACCTACGGCGGCTACTACACGATGGGCCGCGCCTTCGTGAAGCTGATCGGCAACCCGAAGGTCATGAAGGTCGCCACCCAGCGCGGCCTGACCCACCCGCTGCTGATGAAGTTCACGCTCAAGATGCTGGCCAACCTGACCGACCCGCAGGGCGGCGACGCGATGGACCGCATCATCAACGGACTGTCGAAGGTGGCCCCGAAGGCGTGACGCCGGCGGGAGCCGGGACCGGCACCGCCGGGACCGGCTCCGGGTCCGTGGCGCCTGCCCGCCCCGCCCCCGGGGCGGTGACGCCCTGCTCCGCCTCGATGGCGTCCGGCTCCGGCGCGGCCGGGCGGTTCCGCTCCGCCCACCGCACCGCCGGCCCCATCGCCGCGCCCGCCGTCAGGAACAGCGCTCCGAGCAGCAGCCAGCCGGGGACGCCCCAGGACACGATCAGCGCGGTCAGCAGCAGCGGCCCGAGCATGCGCGCCACCGGCACCCCCGCCCCGAACAGGCCCTGGTACTGCCCCTGCCGCCCCGCCGGGGCCAGGTCGAAGCTGATCTGCCACGCCCCCGCCGACTGCCGCATCTCGCCCCACACCTGGAGCCCGGCGGCGACCAGCAGCACCGCGAACAGCACCCACAGGGGCGCGTCGAGCGCGGTGAGGGCGAAGGCCGCGCAGGAGGCCAGCATCAGGGCCCCGCCGCTGCGCACCGTCCGGACGGCGCTCGGCAGATCGCGTACGACGGAGGCCGTACGGACCTGGAAGAGCATCACGGCCCCCGTGTTGAGCACCAGGAGCGCCGAGACGGCCCAGCCCGGCGCGGCGGTGCGCTCGGCGATCCAGAGCGGGACGGCGAGGCTGATCAGCGGCATCCGCAGCAGCATGACCATGTTGAGCAGGGCGACCAGCGCGTACGGCCGGTCCCGCAGCACGGTCCGGTCCGCGCCCCGCCGGGGCACGGCCGCCGGGCCCCGGGCGGGCTCCGGCAGCCGGGCGAGGAGCAGGGCGCACCCCGCGAAGGCGGCGGCGTCCAGCGCCAGCGCGGTGAGGTAGGCGCCGGCCGTCCCGATGTGCAGGGCCACCCCGCCCACGGCCGCCCCCAGCGCCAGGCCCGCGTTGAGCGCCGACTGGAGATGGGCGAGCACACCGGTCCGGCCGTCCCGGTCGACCAGCCCGGCCAGCAGCGACTGCCGGGCGGCGGCGAGCCCGCACTGCGCGGTCGCGTAGGCGCAGGCCACCAGGAGGAACGAGGGGAACGACCGTACGAGGAGGAAGGCGGCGACGCTGAGCGCCGTGGCGACGGCCAGCGCCACGGCCGTCCGGCGCGGGCCGACGCGGTCGGCGAGCTGTCCGAGCGGTACCCCCGCGATCGCTCCGACGCCCCAGGCGATCGTCAGCCCGACCCCGATCCGTGCGGCCGGGAGACCGACCACCTGCGAGAAGTACAGCGCGGAGCAGACGTAGTAGGCGCCGTCGCCCAGCGAGTTGACCAGCTGCGCGACCGCCAGGCCGCGCGCCGGCCCGGCGGCGGGAATCCATCGTGCGTGCATGACCGTACCGTCCCCGTCCCGGCGCGTGGCATGGGCAGCCACCTGCGCAGGACTCGAATCTAGGGGAGCAAGTGGCCTCGGCGGCGGGCCACTTGACGACGGAATGGCTGGGCCATTTTCGCGTGACGGGATGAGGTGGTGACGGAGGAGCGGGACGACGGGATGAGGTGGTGACGGAAGGGTGGGACGACGGGGCGGAAGCGCGAGGGGGCGTCAGCTGGGGCGCTCCGCCCCAGCGTTGGCGGCCGCTTCGCGTGCCCGCTCGTAGTGGCGGGCCACCCGCGCGCGGTTTCCGCAGGCGGGGGTGCACCACTCCTGCCGCCCGTGGCTGCGGACGAAGTACCGGACGCAGCGCGGCGCGTGGCAGGCCCGCAGCTGTTCGCGCTGGGGGCCGCTCAGGAAGTCGACGGCGTCGCGCGCCAGCAGGGCGATCAGCCGTACGCGCGGGTCGGCCTCGGTCGACGACAGGGTGGCCGTGGGCGTCCCTTCGGCGGGCCAGCGCAGCTGCGGCACCACCGACTCCCGTGCGGAGGCGGCGTTCAGCGCGGCCAGGGCCTCGTCTGCGGGCATCAGGCGGTGGGCGTCGGCCGGGCTGGGCGGGGCCGGGCTGACCACGCGGGCGAACAGGGACCTCACCGCCCGGCGTACGCCCACGAGTTCCCTCCTCCACTCCTCGTCCACGAGGGGCTCCTCGCCCCCGCCGCCCTCTCCGGCGGGGGCCTCCCCGGGGAAGAGGTCTCCGGGCTGTCGGCGGAGCCACCGGGCCGCCCCGTCGACGGTGTCGAGTTCGTCGAGGACGCCGCCGTCGCCGTCGTGACGGATGGTGCTCACCAGTTCCATCACGGGCCGCTGTGCCATGGGTAGCTCCCCTCGCCGCCTCTTGAACGCCTGCGCCTTCCAGCCTAAAGTCCTAACGGAAGAACAGAAATTAACGTTAGGTGAACGGGGGCTGTTCATGCTGCTGGCCCAGATCAGCGATCTGCACCTGGACGGCGGCGAACGCGCGACACGCCGTGCCGTCCGCGTCATGGAGTACCTGCTGGCGCTGCCCCGCCCGGTCGACGCGCTGCTGGTCACCGGGGACATCGCCGACCACGGGGTCGAGGCCGAGTACGAGGAGGCCGTGCGGCTGCTGGACGCCCCGTTCCCCGTACTCACGTGCCCCGGGAACCACGACGCACGCCCTGCCTACCGCACGTCTTTCCTCGGCGAAGCCCCCGGCGCCGCCCCCGTCAACCGGGTGCACCGCGTCGCCGGGTGCGCCGTCCTGATGTGCGACTCCACGATCCCCGGCCGCGACGAGGGACGGCTCGACGCGGAGACGCTGGACTGGATCGACGCCACGCTCACCGCCCTGCCCGCCGACGTCCCCGCGCTGCTCGCCTTCCACCAGCCGCCCGTCGTACTCCACCACCCGCTGCCGGACTCCGCGCGGCTCCAGGAACCCGAGCGGCTCGCCGCGCTGCTCGCCGCCCACCCCCGGGTCGTCGCCGTCCTCACCGGACACGCTCACACGGCCGCCGTCTCGGCCTTCGGCGGTCGCCCCCTGATCGTCGGCCCCGCCGTCACCTGGACCCTGCGCCTGCCCTGGGAGGGTGACCGGCCTGCGGACCGGGCCCAGCCGCCGGGGCTGGCGTTCCACATCCTGGACGAGGACCGACGGCTGACCACCCACTTCCGCGTCGTCCTCTGACGTCCGCGCACGGCGCCCCGGGCCCCGGAACCCCCTCCGCCCCCCTCCGCTCCACGTTAATCTTCAGCCCCCCGGGGGATCGTGTGCGATGATTTGCGCGCCCCCGGTCGTCGGCAGTCCGAGCCGGCCGGCACCCGCCCGGCCCCGCCCCCAGCGGCGGCACCCGGTGCGCACCACATTTCTTGACGCACGCTCACATCGAACGCAGGCCAGCGGGGTACGGAACAAGCCGATACAGCGCTGCTCGACCCCAAGGACAGACAGCCATGACGACCGTCTCCCCGCCCCAGCACCAGGACCTTTTCCTGGAGCCCCGCTTCGCCGTGGACCCCACCGCGACGGACGACGACGAGGACTTCGACGCGCAGTACGACGCGCTGCCCGCCCCCACCACCTCGGCCAAGGAGCCGCAGCGGGCCCACTCCCGCCCCCGCCGCCGCTGACCGGCGGACCGCCGGAGTGCTCCCCTCCGGGCACTCCGGCCGTTCCTGCGGCCTGAGCGGCCACGGAGGCGAAAGCCACTGGAGACCGCCCCCGCGCGCCCGGTAGCCTCCTGTCCCATGAACAGCCCCGAGTCCGACAGACTCCGGCCACCGGTGCGCCGGTGGCCGTGTTCCCGCTGAGCGTCGCCGGCTGACCCCCCAGGTCCCCGGCCCCCTTCGCCACGGTTCCACGCCTCCCGGCCCACCGCGGGTGCGGGCCGTTCCCCTTCCGCGTACGCGCTGATCCACCGCCGTACGCGGGGTTCGTGCCACCGGCCGACCACCGGCACTCCGCCGGCCGGCCACCGGGCACTCCTCCGCGCCGCCCCTTCCGGTCCGGCCCTCGCCGGCGCCCCGGAAGCAGCCCCGCCGGCCCCGTCCGGCGTCGGCGGCGGGCGTCCGCGCGGCCCGTACCCCGCACTCCGGTCTGTCTGTCCACGCGACGGTTCCGTCCAAGGGGTACCCACCCATGCCATTCGCCGTATACGTCCTGGGCCTCGCGGTCTTCGCCCAGGGCACCTCCGAGTTCATGCTGTCCGGGCTGGTCTCGGGCATCGCCGCCGACCTCGGCGTCTCCCTCTCCGCCGCCGGTCTCCTCACCTCCGCCTTCGCCGTCGGAATGGTCGTCGGCGCCCCCCTCATGGCGCTGGCCGGCCGCACCTGGCCGCGCCGCCGCGCCCTGCTGTTCTTCCTCGCGGTGTTCATCGCCGTCCACGTCGTCGGGGCCCTCACCCCGAGCTACGGCATCCTCCTCGCGACGCGCTTCGTCGGCGCCCTCGCCAACGCGGGTTTCTGGGCGGTGGCCCTGACGACCGCCGTCGCCCTGGTCCCGGACCGGCTGAAGGGCCGGGCCACCGCCGTGGTGGTCGGCGGGGTGACGGTCGCCTGCGTGGTGGGCGTCCCGGCCGGTGCGGTGCTGGGGGAGCGGTGGGGGTGGCGGTCCGCCTTCTGGGCCGTCGCGCTCGTCTCCCTGCCCGCCGTCGTCGCGGTGCTGCGCTCCCTTCCGGGCGGCCGGAGTACGGCGGAGAGCGCCGCGCCCGCGCCCGTGCCCGTACGCGACGAACTGCGGGTGCTCACCGGCCCCCGGTTGCGGCCGGTGCTGCTCACGATGGCCCTGGTGCAGGGGGCGACCTTCTGCGCGTTCTCCTACCTGGAGCCGCTGCTGACCCGCGAGACGGGCCTGGGGGCGGGCTGGGTGCCGGTGGCCCTGGCCCTCTTCGGGGCGGGGGCGTTCGCCGGGGTCACGGTGGCGGGCCGGTTCACGGACGCCCACCCGGTCGCGGTCGTCGCCACGGGCATGACCGCGCTCGTCGTCGGCTGGGCGGCGCTCGCCCTGACGGCGGACCGCCCGGTGTTCGCGCTGGCGCTGGTCCCGCTGCTGGGCCTGCTCGCCTTCGGTACGGGCACCGCGCTGATCACCCGGGTCCTGGGGCTTGCCCCCGGTGCGCCGACGCTGGCCGGGGCCTTCTCGACGACGGCGTTCAACCTCGGGGCGACGGTGGGGCCGTGGGCGGGCGGCCTGACGCTGGACGCCGGGCTCGGCTACCGGGGGCCGGTCTGGGTGAGTGCCCTGCTCGTGGCGCTGGCCCTGCCCACGGCCGGAGCGCGGTGGCTGCTGCGGCGGGTGCGGGGGAGCGCGCGGGAGCGTACGCGTGGGCGTGCCGCGGGGCCGTGCGCGTGAACCAACGCGACAACACCGTGGCGCACGCCCTTGACCAGCGGGGATGTACAGCGGAAAGCCCCGTCCACGCGGTCACGGGGGGAGCGCACGGACGGGGCCGCTCATGGGGCCGCGGAGGGGCTGTCAGGACCCCCCGACGACCGGCACGGGGATGTCCGGCCGGTCGAGCCACACCCGCTCGCCGTCCCCGCCCACGGTCAGGCCGAACCGCTCGAACCCCGGCCGCCCCCTCTCGTCCCACCAGAGGCAAGCCGCGACTACCTCGTTCCAGAGATCATGGGGCCGGACCGGTAGGGCCCGAATTCCTCGTGGCCGGGCACGGAATCGGCCGGTGCCCATGACGTGACTTCCGTGTCCCGGAGCCACCGCGTGTAAGAGCCGTCGTCGTACGACTCCGTCCACGGGGAACTGGCCTGCCGTCCTGACGGACACCGCCCCCGGAGGGCGGCGCGGCACGCCGGTCGGTCGGCGCCGGGCTCCCGCCGGTCTCCCGGAGCACGACGGGCCCGCGCTCCCCTCGGGAGGCGCGGGCTCGTGCCGGTCATCGCGGTGGCGCCGTCTCCGCCGCGTCGGGCGGTTTCGGAACCACACCGTCCAACGGGGTCAGCAGCCAGTGCCCGTCCTCCCAGCTCACCGTCTCCAGGACCTTGACGGGACGGTCCTTCGCACCGGCGGTCCCGGTCAGCCGGACCCGCCAGACGTCCGGGAACTCGGAGGAACGGTTCCAGGTGACGTCCCACTCCTGCCCGCCGTACGCCTCGATCCGGGCGCGGGCGTCCTCCTCACCGTGCGGGTGGTCGTCGAGGAGGTCGGCCAGACCGGCCTCGTCCGCCTCGTTGAGGAGGGACACGTACCGTCCGAGGAAACGGTCCTGGTCCGCCAGGTCCGCCTTCTTCTCCTCCCCGCCGCAGGCGGAGAGCAGCAGCGCGCACAGCGCGGTCGCACCCAGTACCCCGATCCTGGACCTCCGCCCCACCGGATCAGGTGCGGAAGGCGTAGTACGTGGCTCCCCGGTTGGACGCGACAATGCTCGCCACCGACTTCCGGTAGGTGTTGCTGGAGTGGTAGGTGAGGTAGGGGACACCGCTCGAACTCCGATAAGTGGTGATCATCGAGTGGTCCTTGGACCCATTGCTGCTGAAGTCCATCTGAAGGATGTCCCCGACGCCCATGTGGTAGACGTTCGACAGGTTGTACGTCCGCTTGCTGTGGAGCGCGAACGAGGCCCAGTGGTTGACGCTCGTCCAGGACCAGGTCTGGTTCGACGAGTTGTACCACCAGTTCTTGTAACTCTTGTACCAACCGGTGTCGTTCTTCCAGCCGCCGGCCCTCAGCGACTGACTGATGAAGTTGGTGCAGTCCCCGCCCACGCCGTTGAACGTGCGGTAGGACGGGTTGTAGTTCTTCCAGTGCTTCTCCGCGTACTTCGCCAGGGCGGTGTAGTTGTAGCCCGCCATGGCGGAGAGCTTGGGCCGGGGCTGGGCCGGCTCGGCGGGCGGCGTCCAGCAGGGTGTGGGGCCGGGACACCACCAGCACCGTACTGGCGACGGCTCGGCCGTGCCTATGGCGAAGTCGTCGTGCGACGCGAGCGGGGATGCGTCATGACGGCCGTGCCCACCACGATGGGTACCGAGACGGCGGGCACGCACCACCACGGGATGCCGGTCCATACCGCCGCCAGGCCCACCGCGAAACAGACCGCGACGATGGTGACGAGCAGCCGCCGGCCGTACGGCTTCCAGACGAAGGGGTCGTGGTCATATGGCCTGACCAGGCGTACCGCGCCGAAGACGAAGAGTTGCGCCGCGACGAGCGCGGCGATCACGCCGGCAGCGGCGTTCATCTGGACCTCGTCGCGGGGCGCCTCGGAGGTGTTCTGCCCTACGCCGTCCTGGCTGAGCACCACAATGTCGCGCCGCCAGAGAGTGGCCGTGACCTGGTCGCCGCTCTTGAGCCGCTCCAGGAGTGGCCCCGGATCGCCGAAGGACACCGTTCCCCTCCATGAGTCCTGGTCCGTCAGGGTCGCCTCGTAGGAGGACGACTTCCCACCGGACTTGTTCACCGTCTTCTCCACGGTGAGGCGCCAGGTTTTCAGGCAGTCCGTCTGCTCCTTCTCGATGGCGCGGACGGAGCACGGCTCGGCCGCCCGGTACTCCTGGTAGCGGCTCTGATCAGACGGCAACCACCAGCTGAACACCACGGAGGAGGCTGCCGCCGATGTCAGCGACAACAGGATCAGCAGCACGCCCATGAACCACACCCGGCCCGGCGGCCGCCGGGCGGCACCGTTCCCGTCCGGCACCTCGCGCGTGTTGCGCCCCGTCACTCCTGCGCGTTCTGTCATCGCCCACCTCCTGCGCCCCATCGTGCGGCAGCCCGGAAGCGGCGAACAACGGGGTCGGACGGCAACGGACGAGAGATGGCGGCTGCCGTATCCCGGCAAAACCGAGCGCTACGAGACGTAGTTGGAGGTCGGCGTACGGGCTTCTCGTCGCCTCGCGCCTCGACACGTACAGGGCTGGGCCGCACCGACGCGCGCCGGACCACCGCTACCGGCACCCGTCAGTGATCAAGCCGCCGACCGCGCGCCGACCGCGCGACACCTCACCATGCGGGCTCACCGGTCCCAAGGCGGCACACGGCGGAGGCCGCCGCCCCCGAGCGGGGGAGCGGCGGCCTCGGCCGTGCACCGGAGCGCCCGTGGGCGCTTGTGAATCAGAGAACGCGGACCGCGCCGGTCGGCCGGTCGTAGTCCATGGAGCGCTGCACCGTGCCGGTGCCGGAGTTCTGCGCGCCGACGAACTGGCCGTCGCCCACGTAGATCGCGACGTGGTAAGCGCTGCCCGCACCGCCCCAGTACAGGATGTCGCCGGGCTGGAGGTTGTCCAGGGAGACCTGGGTGCCGTAGGTCGACTGCGCCTGGGAGACGCGCGGCAGGTCGATGCCCGCCGTGCGGTAGGCGGCCTGGACCAGACCCGAGCAGTCCCACGCGTTCGGGCCGGTGCCGCCGGAGACGTACGCGTCGCCGACCTGGGCCTTGGCGAACGCCACGATGGAGGCGGCGGAACCGCTCACGTTCAAGGAGGACGACGGGGCGGAGGCGGACGCGGAGCTGCCCGACGAGGAGGAGCCCGAACCACCGGTGGAGGCGCTGAGCGTGGTGCGCTCGGCGGTCCGGGAAGCGCGCTCGGCGCGCTCCTTGGCCTCCGCCTCGGCGCGGGCCTTCGCGGCGGCTTCGGCCTTCTTCTCGGCCTCGTCCTTGCGGACGGCCTCGGCGTGGGCCTTCTTGGCCGCCTTCGCGGCCTTCTCGGCCGCGGCGTCCTGGTCCGCCTGCTTCTCCATGTCGAGGGCGAGCTGCTGCGTGGCCTGGGCGGAGGCGGCAGCGGCGGCGGAGAAACCGGACGCGATGGTGGGCATCTCGATCGTCTGGGTCACCGGCTCGGCCTGGGCCGGACCGGCGGCACCCGCGACCGCGATGGTGCTGAGGAAGCCACCGGCAACTCCGGCTCGCAGAGCCGACTTCGAGGCGCGCTGGCGGGGCTTCCGGTGGCTGGGTATGTGAGCGGTGTGGGACATGAGTACTAGCGCTATCAGGGCTGTAGGGCTCCCATCAAGAAACGTGTGTTGCGACACAGTTACGTTCGGAATCCTTGAATCCGCTTTCTGCACGGCTTTATTGACGCCGTAACGGGCAAATCGGGCAGGCGCGATCAGGGCGGTGATCACCGTCTTTCGGTAATACGCCCGAATTGCCCCTCGCTTACCACCCGTTCGCACCGATGGCCAAGCCCGCTTTTCTGTGAAGCGGCTGAGTGTGGCGCAGGTCACGGCGCGGGTCGGTCGGTCCGGGCAACCCGCGCGGGCGTGGTCCGCGTCCCGGCCCCGGCGGGCCGGTCGGCGGAGGCGGCCCGCCGGGGACGGTCGGCCGGCGTCGGCCCAACCGTCCGCGAGGCGCGCGACCTGACCGCCCGTGAACCGCACCCCCCGGCCGTCCGTGAACCGCTCGTCCCGACGTTCGCGCCGTGCCGCCCCGCCCTCCTCCGGCGGGTCCGTCGGGCGGCCGCGAGGCGGCGACCCGGAACTTCGTGAATGCGGGCACATGTCCCCATCGGTCCTCGGCGCCCCTCGTCCGGGTGAGCGCGAGAGTCGAGTGGACCCCTTATCACCCCGGGGGCGTCCATCGCCAATTTGCTTGTAGAGGCCGTCCATTGATAGCGCAACACCCCTTTGACCAGCGGTAACACCGTCGAATGTCACCTCTCGTGATCACTCGGCCGCTTCGCGTACGAAGATCACCGCTCATACGACTTCATGATCCTTCGTCAGGTGGTGGAGATCACAAAGTCGTTACCGCACCCCGTGTCGCAGATCACAGGGGGCCAGGCATAGGATGCGGGGCAGTCGGGCTTGTGAACTGCCTCACATGTGCACGATCTTGGTGAGGTGGCGAGCCGGTCGCCCGATGCGGTCCACAGGTCAAGGACGACTGGAAGGAGCGAGGAGCGTGAATGCCTACGCGCCCATCCTCGTGCTCGGCGCCCTCGGGGCAGGGTTTGCGATCTTCTCCGTGGTCATGGCCACGCTTATCGGCCCCAAGCGGTACAACCGGGCAAAGCTCGAAGCGTACGAGTGCGGCATCGAACCCACCCCGACTCCGGCCGGAGGCGGCCGCTTTCCGATCAAGTACTACCTGACGGCGATGCTTTTCATCGTCTTCGACATCGAGATCGTCTTCCTCTATCCCTGGGCGGTCTCGTTCGACGCCCTGGGGATCTTCGGGCTCGTGGAGATGCTGCTCTTCGTGCTCACCGTCTTCGTCGCCTACGCGTACGTATGGCGTCGCGGCGGCCTGGAATGGGACTGAGGGGCTGAGGGGCACACCATGGGACTCGAAGAGAAACTGCCGAGCGGCTTCGTTCTGACCACGGTCGAGCAGGCCGCGGGCTGGGTGCGGAAGTCCTCCGTCTTCCCGGCCACATTCGGACTGGCCTGCTGCGCCATCGAGATGATGACGACCGGCGCCGGCCGCTACGACCTCGCCCGGTTCGGGATGGAGGTCTTCCGCGGATCGCCGCGCCAGGCCGACCTGATGATCGTCGCGGGGCGGGTGAGCCAGAAGATGGCGCCCGTCCTCCGGCAGGTCTACGACCAGATGCCGAATCCCAAGTGGGTCATCTCCATGGGGGTTTGCGCTTCATCTGGCGGTATGTTCAACAATTACGCCATTGTGCAGGGTGTTGATCACATTGTTCCGGTCGATATCTATTTGCCGGGTTGTCCGCCACGCCCCGAGATGCTGATGGACGCCATCCTCAAGCTCCACCAGAAGATCCAGGGCTCCAAGCTCGGGGTCAACGCGGAGGAGGCAGCCCGCGAGGCGGAGGAAGCGGCCCTCAAGGCACTGCCCCTGATCGAGATGAAGGGGCTGCTCCGGTGACCGAGAACCCCCACGCGCACGGCGACGAGAGCAACGCCGTACCCGCCCCGCGCGACACCGGCGGCGAGGTCATCCGCGTCCGCAAGGGCATGTTCGGCGCGAACAACGGCGGCGACACCTCCGGCTACGGCGGCCTCATCCGCACCATCACCCTGCCGGGAGCCGCCTCGCGGCCGTACGGCGGCTGGTTCGACGAGGTGGCCGACGAACTCGAAGGCGCCCTGGAGGAACAGGACCTCCTCCCCGAGAACGCCATCGAGAAGACCGTCGTCGACCGCGACGAGCTGACCTTCCACATCGCGCGCGAGCACCTGGTCCAGGTCGCCCGCACCCTGCGCGACGACCCCGCCCTGCGCTTCGAACTCTGCACGGGCGTCAGCGGCGTCCACTTCCCCGGCGACAAGGGCCGCGAGCTCCACGCCGTCTACCACCTGCGCTCGCTCACCCACGGCCGGATCATCCGGCTGGAGGTCTCCGCCCCGGACAGCGACCCGCACATCCCGTCGCTCGTCGCGGTCTACCCGACCAACGACTGGCACGAACGCGAGGCGTACGACTTCTTCGGGCTCATCTTCGACGGGCATCCCGCCCTCACCCGGATCATGATGCCGGACGACTGGCAGGGCTTCCCGCAGCGCAAGGACTACCCGCTCGGCGGCATCCCCGTCGAGTACAAGGGCGCCCAGATCCCGGCTCCGGACCAGCGGAGGTCGTACTCCTGATGACCACTCCCCACTCCCACCCGTCGCCCGGCCACCGCCCCTCGTCGAGTCCCTCCGGGACGCCCCTCTCGGATGCCCGTGCCACGACCGAGGGGACTGTATATACAGTCACCGGCGGCGACTGGGACGAGGTCGTCGAATCCGCGGTGAAGTCCGACGACGAACGCATCATCGTCAACATGGGCCCCCAGCACCCGTCCACCCACGGCGTGCTCCGCCTCATCCTGGAGATCGACGGCGAGACCGTCACCGAGGCCCGCTGCGGCATCGGCTACCTCCACACCGGCATCGAGAAGAACCTCGAATTCCGCAGCTGGACGCAGGGCACCACCTTCGTCACGCGCATGGACTACCTGACGCCGTTCTTCAACGAGACGGCGTACTGCCTGGGCGTCGAGAAGCTCCTCGGCATCGAGGACCAGATCCCCGACCGGGCCACCGTCCTGCGCGTCCTGCTGATGGAGCTCAACCGGCTCTCCTCGCACCTCGTCTGCATCGCCACCGGTGGCATGGAGCTGGGTGCGACCACGATCATGATCTACGGCTTCCGCGATCGTGAACTGGTTCTCGACCTCTTCGAGCTCATCACCGGCCTGCGCATGAACCACGCGTTCGTCCGCCCCGGCGGCCTCGCCCAGGACCTGCCGCCCGGCGCGGTCGACCAGCTGCGCGAGTTCGTGAAGACCATGAAGAAGAACCTGCCGGAGTACGACAAGCTCGCCACCGGCAACCCCATCTTCAAGGCCCGCATGCAGGACGTCGGCTACCTCGACCTCGCCGGCTGCATGGCGCTCGGCGCCACCGGCCCCGTGCTGCGCTCCGCCGGACTCCCGCACGACCTGCGCAAGACCGACCCGTACTGCGGCTACGAGACGTACGACTTCGACGTCCCGACCGCCGACACCTGCGACTCCTACGGGCGCTTCCTCATCCGCCTGGAGGAGATGCGCCAGTCGCTGCGGATCATCGAGCAGTGCATCGAGCGCCTGGAGCCGGGGCCGGTCATGGTCGCCGACAAGAAGATCGCCTGGCCCGCCCAGCTCGCCCTCGGCCCGGACGGACTCGGCAACTCGCTCGACCACATCCGGAAGATCATGGGCACCTCCATGGAGGCCCTGATCCACCACTTCAAGCTGGTGACCGAAGGGTTCCGCGTCCCGCCCGGCCAGACGTACACCGCCGTCGAGTCCCCCAAGGGCGAACTCGGCGTGCACGTCGTCTCCGACGGCGGCACCCGCCCCTACCGGGTCCACTTCCGCGACCCGTCGTTCACCAACCTGCAGGCCATGGCGGCGATGTGCGAAGGCGGCCAGGTCGCCGACGTCATCGTTGCCGTCGCGTCCATCGACCCCGTGATGGGAGGCGTCGACCGGTGACCACCTCACGCCAAGACGTCAGTCTGGGGATGCCGCAGCTCCCCGCCACCCCCTACCCGGCCGAGGTGCGCGCCCGGCTCGACGCGGACGCGAAGGAGGTGCTGGCCCGCTACCCCGGCAGCCGCTCCGCCCTCCTGCCGCTGCTGCACCTCGTGCAGTCCGAGGAGGGGTACGTCTCCCGCACGGGCATCGCCTTCTGCGCCGAGACGCTCGGCCTCACCACCGCCGAGGTCACCGCCGTCGCCACCTTCTACACCATGTACCGGCGCAGGCCGAGCGGCGACTACCAGGTCGGCGTCTGCACCAACACGCTCTGCGCGGTCATGGGCGGCGACGCCATCTTCGACACGCTCAAGGAACACCTCGGGGTCGGCAACAACGAGACCACCGAGGACGGCAAGGTCACCCTCGAACACATCGAGTGCAACGCCGCCTGCGACTTCGCGCCCGTCGTGATGGTCAACTGGGAGTTCTTCGACAACCAGACGCCCGAGAGCGCCACGCGGCTCGTCGACGACCTGATCGCCGGCCGCACCGTGGAGCCCACCCGGGGCGCGCCGATCTGCTCCTACAAGGAGACCGCCCGCATCCTGGCCGGCTTCCCCGACGAGCGCCCCGGCGCCGTCGAGGCGACCGGCGGCGCGGGCCCCGCCTCCCTCGTCGGGCTCAAGCTCGCCAAGGGCGAGGCGCTTCCGAAGGCCCGCGTGGTCTCCCCGCGCGCCGGGCAGCCCCAGAGCGCCCCGCCGCACGACCCTTCGCCGTCCGAGCACCTCAGCTCGCACGACGCACCGCAGCAGACCTCGGCCTCCGACCCGGAGCACCCGGCCGGGCCCGCAGCCGAGGAGGGGGAGTGATGACCTTGGCCGCCGAGATCCACAACGGGACGAGCCCCGAGAAACTGCTCGCCCCCGTGCTCTCCGCCTTCTGGGACCAGCCCGACTCCTGGACCCTGGAGACCTACCGCCGCCACGAGGGGTACGAGGGCCTGCGCAAGGCGCTCGCCATGGACCCCGACGACCTCATCGCGTACGTCAAGGACTCCGGTCTGCGCGGACGCGGCGGCGCCGGCTTCCCCACCGGGATGAAGTGGCAGTTCATCCCGCAGGGCGACGGCAAACCGCACTACCTCGTCGTCAACGCCGACGAGTCGGAGCCGGGGACCTGCAAGGACATCCCGCTCCTCTTCGCCAACCCGCACAGCCTCATCGAGGGCATCGTGATCGCCTGCTACGCGATCCGCTCCTCGCACGCGTTCATCTACCTGCGGGGCGAGGTCGTCCCCGTACTGCGACGGCTGCACGAGGCGGTCCGGGAGGCGTACGAGGCGGGGTACCTGGGGAAGGACATCCTCGGTTCGGGACTCGACCTGGAACTCACGGTCCACGCGGGCGCCGGTGCCTACATCTGCGGCGAGGAGACCGCGCTGCTCGACTCCCTCGAAGGACGGCGCGGCCAGCCCCGGCTGCGTCCGCCCTTCCCCGCGGTCGCCGGTCTGTACGCCTGCCCCACCGTGGTGAACAACGTCGAGTCCATCGCCTCGGTTCCCGCGATCCTGAACAGGGGCAAGGACTGGTTCAAGTCGATGGGCAGCGAGAAGTCCCCGGGCTTCACGCTCTACTCGCTCAGCGGCCACGTCACCAGCCCCGGCCAGTACGAGGCCCCGCTCGGCATCACGCTCCGCCAGCTCCTCGACATGAGCGGCGGCATGCGGGCCGGCCACCGGCTCAAGTTCTGGACCCCGGGCGGCTCCTCCACCCCGATGTTCACCGAGGAGCACCTCGACGTCCCCCTCGACTACGAGGGCGTCGGAGCCGCCGGTTCCATGCTCGGCACCAAGGCGCTCCAGTGCTTCGACGAGACGACCTGCGTGGTGCGGGCCGTCACCCGCTGGACCGAGTTCTACGCCCACGAGTCCTGCGGCAAGTGCACGCCCTGCCGCGAAGGCACGTACTGGCTCGTCCAACTGCTCCGCGACATCGAGGCCGGCAAGGGCGAGATGGCCGACCTCGACAAGCTCAACGACATCGCCGACAACATCAACGGCAAGTCGTTCTGCGCGCTCGGCGACGGCGCGGCCTCGCCGATCTTCTCCTCGCTGAAGTACTTCCGCGAGGAGTACGAGCAGCACATCACCGGCAAGGGCTGCCCCTTCGACCCCGCCCGGTCCACGGCCTGGGCCGACGACAAGAACACCGACGGCAAGAACGCTCACCGGGGGGTGAACGCATGACAGTCACCACGAGTGCGCCCTCCGGGGGCGGCGAGGCGGCCATCCCGCCCGAGGACCTGGTCACGCTGACCATCGACGGCATCGAGATCAGCGTCCCCAAGGGGACCCTGGTCATCCGCGCCGCCGAACTCCTCGGCATCGAGATCCCGCGCTTCTGCGACCACCCGCTCCTCGACCCCGCCGGCGCCTGCCGCCAGTGCATCGTCGAGGTCGAGGGCCAGCGCAAGCCGATGGCCTCCTGCACCATCACCTGCACCGACGGCATGGTCGTCAAGTCGCAGATCACCTCCCCCGTCGCCGAGAAGGCGCAGAAGGGGGTGATGGAGCTGCTGCTGATCAACCACCCGCTGGACTGCCCCGTCTGCGACAAGGGCGGCGAGTGCCCGCTCCAGAACCAGGCGATGTCGCACGGCGACGCCGACTCCCGGTTCGACGGGAAGAAGCGGACCTTCCAGAAGCCCGTCCCGATCTCCACCCAGGTCCTCCTGGACCGCGAACGGTGCGTGCTCTGCGCGCGCTGCACCCGGTTCTCCAACCAGGTGGCCGGCGACCCGATGATCGAGCTGATCGAGCGCGGGGCGCTCCAGCAGGTCGGCACCGGCGAGGGCGACCCCTTCCAGTCGTACTTCTCCGGCAACACCATCCAGATCTGCCCGGTCGGCGCGCTCACCTCGGCGGCGTACCGGTTCCGCTCCCGCCCCTTCGACCTGGTCTCCACCCCCTCGGTCTGCGAGCAGTGCTCGGGCGGCTGCGCCACCCGCACCGACCACCGGCGCGGCAAGGTCGTCCGCCGCCTCGCGGCCAACGAGCCCGAGGTCAACGAGGAGTGGATCTGCGACAAGGGGAGGTTCGGCTTCCGCTACGCCCAGCAGCGCGACCGCCTCACCACCCCGCTCGTCCGCAACGCCGAGGGCGCGCTGGAACCGGCGAGCTGGCCCGAGGCCCTGGAAGCCGCCGCGGCCGGACTCCTCGCCGCCCGCGGCCGTACCGGCGTCCTGACCGGCGGCCGGCTCACCGTCGAGGACGCCTACGCGTACAGCAAGTTCGCCCGCGTCGCCCTCGACACCAACGACATCGACTTCCGCTCCCGGGTCCACAGCGCGGAGGAGGCCGACTTCCTGGCCGCCCGGGTCGCCGGACGCGGCCGGGACCTGGACGGCGAGGGCGTCACGTACACCGCGCTGGAGAAGGCCCCCGCGGTCCTCCTCGTCGGGTTCGAGTCCGAGGAGGAGGCCCCCGGCGTCTTCCTCCGGCTGCGCAAGGCCCACCGCAAGGGCGGCCAGAAGACGTTCGCGCTCGCCTCGCACGCCACCCGGGGCCTGGTGAAGGCGGGCGGCACCCTGCTGCCGGCCGCACCCGGCACCGAGACCGAATGGCTCGACGCGCTCGCGGGCGGCGTCGGCCTGGAGGCCGACGGGGCCGCGGCGGCCGAGGCGCTCCGCGCCGAGCACTCCCTGATCATCGTCGGCGAGCGGCTGGCCGGCGTGCCCGGCGCCCTGTCCGCCGCGATCCGTACCGCCGCCGCCACCGGCGCACGCCTGGTGTGGATTCCGCGCCGGGCGGGCGACCGGGGCGCGATCGAGGCGGGCGCCCTGCCCACGCTGCTGCCCGGCGGCCGTCCGGCCACCGACCCGCGGGCCCGCGACGAGATCGCGGCGCTGTGGCGGCTGGCCGAACTGCCCTCCCGCCACGGCCGCGACACCGGCCAGATCGTCGAGGCCGCGGCCACCGGCGAACTGGGCGCGCTGCTCGTCGCCGGGGTCGGCGTCGAGGACCTGCCCGACCCGGACCGGGCCCTGCGGGCGCTGGACGAGGTCGGCTTCCTGGTCTCCCTGGAGCTGCGGCCGAGCGCGGTCACCGCCCGCGCGGACGTGGTCTTCCCGGTCGCCGCCGTCGCGGAGAAGTCCGGCACCTTCCTCAACTGGGAGGGCCGGGCCCGGATGTTCGAGGCGGCGCTCAAGCCCGAGCAGCTGACCCGGACGCTCGCCCCGACCGACCTGCGGGTGCTGCACATGCTGGCCGACGCCATGGACGTGCACTTCGCCCTGCCGGACCTGGCCTCCGCCCGCCGCGAGCTGGACCGGCTCGGCGGCTGGGAGGGCGGCCGCGCCGACGACCCGCGCGAGGGCGCGCGCCCGCTGCCCCGCCCCGGCGACGGCGAGGCCGTCCTCGCGGGCCACCGCATGCTGCTCGACCTCGGCCGGCTCCAGGAGGGCGACACCGCCCTCGCCGGAACCCGGCACGCGGCCGTCGCCCGGCTGTCGCCGGCCACCGCCGCCGAGAGCGGCGTCGGGGACGGCGACCTGCTCGCGGTCACCGGACCGGCCGGGACCGTCGAACTCCCCCTCGCCGTCACCGACATGCCGGACCGGGTGGTCTGGGTGCCGCTGAACTCGGTGGGACGCGGCATCCCCGCCGACACCGGCGTGACCCCGGGCGGCCTGGTGCGGATCGGCCCGGCCGCCGCACCCGGCGCTCCCGTCGAACCATCGGAGGTACGAGCGTGACTGGCCTCGCCGCACTCACGACGGCGCCCGAGGGCGTCGTCCTCGCCGCCGAGGATCTTTCGATGTTCGGCACCGACCCCTGGTGGCTGGTGGTCGTCAAGGCGGTCTTCTGCTTCGCGTTCCTGATGGTGACCGTGCTGTTCTCCATCGTGTGGGAGCGCAAGGTCGTCGCCTGGATGCAGCTGCGCATCGGCCCCAACCGCAACGGCCCCTGGGGCATGCTCCAGTCGCTCGCCGACGGCATCAAGCTGATGCTGAAGGAAGACGTCATCGTCAAGCGGGCCGACAAGGTCGTCTACGTCCTGGCGCCGATCGTCGCGGCGATCCCGGCGTTCATGGCGATCGCGGTCATCCCGTTCGGCCCCGCCGACAACCAGGTGTCGATCTTCGGCCACCGTACGACGATGCAGCTCACCGACCTGCCGATCGCGATGCTCTACATCCTCGCGGTCGCCTCGGTCGGCATCTACGGGCTCGTCCTGGCGGGCTGGTCCTCCGGATCGACGTACCCGCTCCTCGGCGGTCTGCGCTCCTGCGCCCAGATGATCAGCTACGAGATCGCGATGGGCGCCGCGTTCGCCTCCGTCTTCCTCTACTCCGGGTCGATGTCGACCTCGGCGATCGTGGAGGCGCAGGCGGACCGCTGGTTCGTCGTCCTGCTGCCGGTCTCCTTCATCATCTACATCATCACGATGGTCGGGGAGACGAACCGCGCGCCGTTCGACATGCCGGAGTCCGAGGGCGACCTCGTCGGCGGGTTCAACACCGAGTACTCCTCGATCAAGTTCGCGATGTTCATGCTCGCCGAGTACGTCAACATGGTCACCGTCTCCGCGGTCTCCGTGACCCTCTTCCTCGGCGGTTGGCGGGCCCCGTACCCGGTCAGCACCTTCTGGGAGGGCGCGAACCAGGGCTGGTGGCCGATG
The DNA here is from genome assembly GCF_044330565.1 of Streptomyces sp. NPDC017448. Classification (NCBI taxonomy): domain Bacteria; kingdom Bacillati; phylum Actinomycetota; class Actinomycetes; order Kitasatosporales; family Streptomycetaceae; genus Streptomyces; species Streptomyces sp. NPDC017448. Next base: position 314,434 of record NZ_JBIRLM010000001.1, read on the forward strand.
CTCTGGTTCGTCCTCAAGGTCCAGCTGCTGCTGTTCTTCTTCATCTGGCTGCGCGGCACCCTGCCGCGGGTCCGCTACGACCAGCTGATGAAGCTCGGCTGGAAGGTCCTCATCCCGGTCTCCGTGGTCTGGCTGATGCTCGTCGCCACCGTCCGCGCGCTGCGCAACGAGGGCTACGACTTCTCCCGGATCGTGCTGTACGTCGGGGCGGCCGTGATCGCGATCCTGCTGATCTCCTTCGTCGTCGACATGTTCCGCGACCGGAAGAACCGGGCCGAGACCGAGGCGGCCGGCCCGGAGCCCGCCTTCGACCCGATGGCGGGCGGGTTCCCGGTGCCTCCGCTGCCCGGCCAGACCCTGCCGCCGGTGCCCCGGCGCACTCCGCGGCGCGAGCGGGAGCTCGTTGTCAGTGGCGGGCCGGATACTCAGAGTGACGGAAACGCGAGTGACGGAAAGGAGGCCGGCGGTGTCTGAGAAACCAGAGCTCACGGGCTCATCGGGAGCCGCTGGGTCCTCGGGCCGGGCGGAGGGGTCGGGGGAGAAGTTCCAGAACCCCGTGGCCGGCTTCGGCGTGACCTTCAAGGCCATGTTCAAGAAGCGGCTCACCGAGCAGTATCCGGAGACGCCGAAGGTGACGGCGCCCCGCTTCCACGGCCGCCACCAGCTCAACCGCCACCCGGACGGTCTGGAGAAGTGCGTCGGCTGCGAGCTGTGCGCCTGGGCCTGCCCCGCCGACGCGATCTACGTGGAGGGCGCGGACAACACCGAGGAGGAGCGCTACTCCCCGGGCGAGCGCTACGGACGCGTCTACCAGATCAACTACGCGCGCTGCATCCTGTGCGGGCTGTGCATCGAGGCGTGCCCCACCCGCGCGCTGACGATGACGAACGAGTTCGAGCTGGCCAACACCACCCGCGAGAGCCTCATCTACACCAAGGACGAGCTGCTCGCGGGGCTGGAGGAAGGCATGGTCGACAGCCCGCACGCGATCTACCCCGGCATGGACGAACAGGACTACTACCGGGGTCTGGTCACCGAGGCCGCCCCCGGCACGGTCCCCCAGCCGGCCGTCTCCCAGGGCGAGCAGGACAAGCTCGACGAGGACCCCCTCGACTCCACCCGGGCCGCCGACGCCACCCGCCCCGGCAAGGGGGTGGACGCGTGAACGCGCTGGCCGCAGCCACCGCCACCTCCACCGGCGAGGCGGTCCAGTTCTGGATCCTGGGCACCGTCGCCGTGATCGGCGCACTCTCCACGGTCCTGCTGAAGAGGGCCGTGCACAGCGCGCTCTCGCTCGCCGGCACCATGATCGTCCTCGCGGTGTTCTACCTCGCCAACGGGGCGTACTTCCTGGGCGTCGTCCAGATCGTCGTCTACACCGGCGCGATCATGATGCTGTTCCTCTTCGTCGTCATGCTCGTCGGCGTCACCGCGGCGGACTCCCTCAAGGAGACCCTGAAGGGGCAGCGCTGGATGGCCCTCGGGTGCGCCCTCGGGTTCGGCACCCTGCTGATCGGCGGCATCGGCCACGCCTCGCTCTCCACCTTCAACGGGCTGGGTGCCGCCAACGCCCGGCACGGGGGCAACGTCGAGGGGCTGGCCAACCTCATCTTCTCCAAGTACGTCTTCGCCTTCGAGATCACCGGCGCCCTGCTGATCACCGCCACGGTCGGCGCGATGGTGCTCACCCACCGCGAGCGCACCGAACGGGCCAAGACCCAGCGGGAGTTGGCCGAGCAGCGGGTCCGCGAGGGCAAGCACCTTCCGCCGCTCCCCGCCCCCGGCGTCTACGCCCGGCACAACGCGGTGGACATCCCCGGCCTGCTCCCCGACGGCACGCCGTCCGAGCTGACCGTCATGCAGACGCTGCGGGAGCGCGGCCAGGTCCGCGACGTCTCGCGGGAAGCCCTCGCCGACCTCAAGGCCCTGGAGCAGCGCTCCGGGGAGCGGCTCGGACGCGAGGACGCGGACGCCGTGGCGCGCGGGGCCGGCCCCGCCTCCGCGGCGGAGAATTCGGAGGCCGCCCAGTGAACCCGGTCAACTACCTCTACCTCGCGGCCCTGCTGTTCGCGATCGGCGCCTCCGGGGTGCTGATCCGGCGGAACGCGATCGTGGTGTTCATGTGCGTCGAGCTGATGCTCAACGCCTGCAACCTGGCGCTCGTCACGTTCTCCCGGATGCACGGCAACCTCGACGGGCAGATCGTCGCGTTCTTCACGATGGTCGTCGCCGCGGCGGAAGTCGTCGTCGGACTCGCGATCATCGTGTCGCTGTTCCGCTCCCGCCACTCGGCCTCGGTCGACGACGCCAGCCTGATGAAGCTGTAAGGGGTCGGAAACGTGGAGAACCTGATTGCGCTGCTCGTCGCGGCGCCCCTGCTCGGAGCGGCGGTCCTGCTCTGCGGCGGCCGCCGGCTGGACCGGACCGGCCACTGGCTCGGTACCGCCCTCGCCGCCGCCTCGTTCGTCGTCGGATTGATCCTCTTCACCGACATGCTGGGGAAGGGCGCCGAGGACCGGGCCCTGCACCAGCACCTGTTCAGCTGGATTCCGGTGGAGGGCTTCCAGGCCGACATCGCCTTCCAGCTCGACCAGTTGTCGATGACGTTCGTCCTGCTCATCACCGGTGTGGGCACGCTGATCCACATCTACTCCATCGGTTACATGGAGCACGACGAGCGCAGGCGCCGCTTCTTCGGCTATCTGAACCTGTTCCTCGCGGCGATGCTCATCCTGGTCATCGCCGACAACTACCTGCTGCTGTACGTCGGGTGGGAGGGCGTCGGTCTGGCGTCGTTCCTGCTCATCGGCTTCTGGCAGCACAAGCCCTCCGCGGCCACCGCCGCGAAGAAGGCGTTCCTGGTCAACCGGGTCGGTGACGTCGGCCTGTCGATCGCCATCATGCTGATGTTCACCACCTTCGGCACCTTCGCCTTCGGGCCGGTGCTGGAGTCGGCGGGCGAGACGGGCCAGGGCAAGCTGACGGCCATCGGGCTGATGCTGCTGCTGGCCGCCTGCGGCAAGTCGGCCCAGGTGCCGCTGCAGTCCTGGCTCGGCGACGCGATGGAGGGCCCGACCCCGGTCTCCGCCCTCATCCACGCCGCGACCATGGTCACCGCCGGCGTCTACCTCATCGTCCGCTCCGGCGCGATCTTCAACGCCGCCCCGGACGCCCAGCTGGTCGTCGTCATCGTCGGCGCGGTCACGCTGATCTTCGGTGCGATCGTCGGTTGCGCGAAGGACGACATCAAGAAGGCGCTCGCCGGTTCGACGATGTCGCAGATCGGCTACATGATCCTGGCCGCGGGCCTCGGCCCCATCGGCTACATCTTCGCGATCATGCACCTGGTGACGCACGGCTTCTTCAAGGCCGGGCTCTTCCTCGGCGCGGGCTCCGTCATGCACGGCATGAACGACGAGGTCGACATGCGCAGGTACGGCGGCCTGCGGACATACATGCCGGTCACCTTCGTCACCTTCGGCCTCGGCTACCTGGCCATCATCGGCTTCCCCGGCCTGTCCGGCTTCTTCTCCAAGGACAAGATCATCGAGGCGGCCTTCGCCAAGGGCGGCGCCGAGGGCTGGATCCTCGGCTCCGTGGCCCTCCTGGGCGCCGCGATCACCGCGTTCTACATGACGCGCGTGATGCTGATGACGTTCTTCGGCGAGAAGCGGTGGCAGCCGGATGCCGAGGGCCGCGAGCCGCACCCGCACGAGTCCCCGAAGTCGATGACGATCCCCATGATCGTGCTGGCCTTCGGCTCGGTCTTCGCGGGCGGGTTCTTCGCGATCGGGGACCGGTTCATCACCTGGCTGAAGCCGGTCACCGGCTACGACCACGGGCACTCCCCGCTGAGCGCGGCCACCGTCACCGGAGCCACCGTCGTGGCCCTGGTCGTCGGCGTCGGGATCGCCTGGGCGATGTACGGCCGCAAGCCGGTCCCGGTGGTGGCCCCGCGCGGTTCGGTCCTCACCCGGGCCGCCCGCCGCGATCTCCTCCAGGACGACTTCAACCACGTGGTCCTGGTCCGCGGCGGCGAGCACCTCACCCGCTCGCTGGTCTACGTGGACCACTCCCTGGTCGACGGCGTCGTCAACGGCACGGCCGCTTCGGTCGGCGGGCTCTCCGGACGGATGCGCAAGCTCCAGAACGGCTACGCCCGCACCTACGCGGTCTCGATGTTCGGCGGTACGGCGGTCGTCATCGCCGCGACCCTGCTGATGAGGGCGGTCTGATCCCATGTCCTTTCCCCTCCTGACGGCGACGGCGGCACTCCCGGCGATCGGCGCGATCGCCACCGCCGCCGTCCCCGCCGCGCGGCGCACCGCGGCCAAATGGCTCGCGCTGCTCTTCTCGCTCGGCACGCTCGTCCTGGCGGCCGTCGTCTTCCTCCGCTTCGAACCGGGCGGCGACCGCTACCAGCTCACCGAGTCCCGCGCCTGGATCGCGGACTTCGGCGTCCGCTACGAACTGGGTGTGGACGGCATCGGGGTGGCGCTCCTCGGCCTCACCGCGCTGCTGATCCCGTTCGTCATCGTCGCCGCCTGGCACGACGCCGACCCCCACGAAACGAAGTCCACGCGCTGGCGTCCGACGCAGGGCTTCTTCGCCCTGATCCTCATGGTCGAGGCCATGGTGGTCCTGTCGTTCGTCGCCACCGATGTCTTCCTCTTCTACATCCTCTTCGAAGCCATGCTCATCCCGATGTACTTCCTCATCGGCGGCTTCGGCGACCGGGCCCACGCGGGCACCGACGAGAGCGCCGCCACCCAGCGCTCGTACGCGGCGGTCAAGTTCCTCCTCTACAACCTGGCCGGCGGGCTGATCATGCTGGCCGCCGTCATCGGCCTCTACGTGGTCGCGGGCAGCTTCTCGCTCTCCGAGATCGCGGCGGCCCGCGCCGACGGCTCCCTGGAGATGGCGACCAGCACCGAGCGGTGGCTGTTCCTCGGGTTCTTCTTCGCCTTCGCGGTGAAGGCCCCGCTGTGGCCGCTGCACACCTGGCTGCCCAACGCGATGGGCGAGGCGACCGCCCCGGTCGCCGTGCTGATCACCGCGATCGTCGACAAGGTCGGCACCTTCGCGATGCTCCGCTTCTGCCTGGGGCTCTTCCCGGAGGCCAGCAAGTGGGCGACGCCGGTGGTCATCACCCTGGCGCTGATCTCCATCGTGTACGGGGCGCTCCTGGCGGTCGGCCAGCGCGACATCAAGCGGCTCATCGCCTACGCCTCGATCTCCCACTTCGGCTTCATCATCCTGGGCATCTTCGCGATGACCAGCCAGGGCCAGTCGGGCGCCACGCTCTACATGGTCAACCACGGCCTCTCCACGGCCGCGCTGCTGCTGGTCGCCGGCTTCCTCATCACCCGGCGCGGCTCGCGGCTCATCGCGGACTACGGCGGGGTGCAGAAGGTCGCCCCCGTGCTGGCCGGGACGTTCCTCATCGGCGGGCTCGCCACCCTGTCGCTGCCCGGACTCGCCCCGTTCGTCAGCGAGTTCCTGGTCCTGGTCGGCACGTTCAGCGCCTACCCGGTGGCCGGTGTGGTCGCCACCTCCGGCATCGTGCTCGCCGCGCTCTACGTCCTGGTGCTCTACCAGCGCACGATGACCGGCCCGGTCCAGGAGTCGGTCCGGTCCATGCCGGACCTCAGGGCCCGTGAGCTGGCGGTCGCGGTGCCGCTGATCGCCGTGCTGATCTTCCTCGGCGTCTTCCCGAAGCCGCTCACCGAGGTCGTCAACCCGGCGGTGGAGCACACCATGTCCGACGTACAGAAGAAGGACCCCCAGCCCGAGGTGGAGGCCGCCAAGTGAGCGCAACAGCTGTCCACAATCTGTGGACGACGGCGAGCGGGGTGACATCGGCGGCGCCGGGCGACTCGTTCACCATGCCGAAGATCGAGTACACCCAGCTCATGCCGGTCCTGATCATCGTGGTCGCGGCCGTCCTGGGCATCCTGGTGGAGGCCTTCGTGCCGCGCCGGGCCCGCTACCACTCCCAGCTCTTCCTGAGCGTGGTGGCGGTCGCCGCCGCGTTCGCCGCGATCGTCGGCCTCGCCGCCGGGGGGTACGGCACCACGAAGGCGCAGATCGCGGCCATGGGGGCCATCGCGATCGACGGCCCCACCCTGTTCCTCCAGGGCACCATCCTCCTGGTCGCCATGGTGGCGGTGTTCACCTTCGCCGAACGCCGGCTCGACCCCGGCAGCGACGGCAACCGCGTCGACTCGTTCGCCGCCCAGCCCGGGGCCGTACCCGGCGGCGAGGGCGAGAAGGCCGCGGTGCGGGCCGGGTTCACCACCACCGAGGTCTTCCCGCTCCTGCTGTTCTCGGTGGCGGGGCTGCTGGTCTTCCCGGCCGCCAACGACCTGCTGACCCTCTTCATCGCGCTGGAGGTCTTCTCGCTCCCGCTCTACCTCCTGTGCGCCGTCGCCCGCCGCAAGCGGCTGATGTCGCAGGAGGCGGCCGTGAAGTACTTCCTCCTCGGCGCGTTCTCCTCGGCGTTCCTGCTCTTCGGGATCGCCCTCCTCTACGGCTACGCGGGCTCCCTGTCGTACGCCGAGATCGCCAACGTCGTCGACGGCTCGGTCCTGGAGATCGACCCGGCCCTCGCCGACACCATGGGCAACGACGCGCTGCTGCTCATCGGCGGCGCGATGATCCTGACCGGTCTGCTCTTCAAGGTCGGCGCCGTTCCGTTCCACATGTGGACCCCGGACGTGTACCAGGGCGCCCCGACCCCGGTCACCGGCTTCATGGCCGCCGCCACCAAGGTCGCCGCGTTCGGCGCGCTGCTGCGCCTGCTGTACGTGGCGCTGCCGGGCCTCACCTGGGACCTGCGGCCGGTCATGTGGGCGGTGGCCATCGTCACCATGCTGGCCGGTGCGATCGTCGCGATCACCCAGACCGACATCAAGCGGCTGCTGGCCTACTCCTCGATCGCACACGCGGGCTTCATCCTCGCGGGCGTCATCGCGGCCAACCCGGAGGGCATCTCCTCGGTCCTCTTCTACCTGCTGGCCTACTCCTTCGTGACGGTCGGCGCGTTCGCCGTCGTCACCCTGGTGCGGGACGCCGGCGGCGAGGCCACCCACCTGTCGAAGTGGGCCGGGCTCGGCCGCCGCTCGCCGCTGGTCGCGGCGGTCTTCGCGGTGTTCCTGCTGGCCTTCGCGGGCATCCCGCTGACCTCCGGGTTCTCGGGCAAGTTCGCGGTGTTCAAGGCGGCCGCCGAGGGCGGGGCCGGGGCGCTGGTCGTCGTCGGTGTGGTCTCCTCGGCCGTCGCGGCGTTCTTCTACATCCGCGTGATCGTCCTCATGTTCTTCAGCGAGCCGAAGGCGGACGGCCCCACGGTCGCCGTCCCGTCCCCGCTGACCATGACGACGATCGCGGTCGGCGTCGCCGTCACCCTGGTGCTGGGGCTGGCCCCGCAGTACTTCCTGGACCTGGCGAGCCAGGCGGGGGTCTTCGTGCGGTAACCCGCGCGGGACGCCCGCGGTAGGCCCGCGGTACGAGTGTCAGCAGCGCCGGACGGTCGGATATCCACAGACCGTCCGGCGTTGTCGTTCCCTCCGCCTATCGTGGACGGGGACGAGAGCAGGACGGACCGGGCCGGGCGAGCGGGCCCCCGGGGGACAGAGCATGAGGCGTGAGCATGGATGAGACCGCGACGGTGACCGGCGTCGACGCCGGCACGGGCGACGAGAGCGAGGCGCGGCGGACGCTGCACCGCGTCTTCGGCTACGAGTCGTTCCGCGGCGAGCAGGGCGCGATCATCGAGCACGTGGTGGCGGGGGGCGACGCGGTCGTCCTCATGCCCACCGGCGGCGGGAAGTCCCTCTGCTACCAGATCCCGTCCCTGGTCCGCCGGGGCACCGGCGTCGTCGTCTCGCCGCTGATCGCCCTCATGCAGGACCAGGTAGACGCCCTGCGCGCGCTCGGCGTCCGGGCCGGCTTCATGAACTCCACGCAGGACTTCGACGAGCGCCGCTCGATGGAGGCGCAGTTCCTCGCGGGCGAGCTGGACATCCTCTATCTGGCGCCCGAGCGGCTGCGCCTGGACTCCACGCTCTCCCTGCTGGCCCGGGGCGAGGTCTCCGTCTTCGCGATCGACGAGGCGCACTGCGTCGCCCAGTGGGGCCACGACTTCCGCCCGGACTACCTGGCCCTGTCCGTGCTCGGCGAGCGCTGGCCGGACGTGCCGCGCATCGCCCTGACGGCGACGGCGACCAACGCCACGCACGAGGAGATCACCCGCCGCCTCTCCATGCCGGACGCGAAGCACTTCGTCGCCAGCTTCGACCGGCCGAACATCCAGTACCGGATCGTGCCGAAGTCCGACCCGAAGAAGCAGCTCCTCTCCTTCCTCCAGGAGGAGCACGCCGGGGACGCGGGCATCGTCTACTGCCTCTCGCGCAACTCCACCGAGAAGATCGCGGAGTACCTCAGCCGCAACGGCGTGGAGGCCGTTCCGTACCACGCGGGTCTGGACGCCCGGACGCGCGCCGCCCACCAAGCGCGGTTCCTCCGTGAGGAAGGGCTCGTCGTCGTCGCGACGATCGCGTTCGGCATGGGCATCGACAAGCCGGACGTCCGCTTCGTCGCCCACGTGGACCTGCCCAAGTCCGTCGAGGGGTACTACCAGGAGACCGGCCGCGCCGGCCGCGACGGGGAGCCGTCCACGGCGTGGATGGCGTACGGGCTCCAGGACGTCGTCCAGCAGCGCAAGCTCATCCAGGGCGGCGAGGGCGACGAGGCGTTCCGCCGCCGGGCCGCCTCCCACCTGGACTCCATGCTCGCCCTGTGCGAGACGGTCCAGTGCCGCCGCGCCCAGCTGCTGACCTACTTCGGCCAGGAGCCCGCGGCCCCCTCCTGCGGCAACTGCGACACCTGCCTCGTCCCGCCGGAGACCTGGGACGGCACGGTCGTCTCGCAGAAGCTGCTCTCCACGGTGGTGCGGCTCAAGCGCGAGCGGAACCAGAAGTTCGGCGCGGGCCAGATCATCGACATCCTGCTGGGCCGCAAGACCGCCAAGGTCATCCAGTTCGACCACGACCAGCTCTCCGTCTTCGGCATCGGCGAGGAGCTGGCCGAGGCGGAGTGGCGCGGTGTGGTCCGCCAGCTGCTGGCGCAGGGGCTGCTCGCGGTCGAGGGGGAGTACGGCACGCTGGTGCTGACCGAGGAGAGCGCGACGGTGCTGGGCCGGGAGCGGGAGGTGCTGCTCCGCAAGGAGCCGAAGAAGCCCACGTCCCGCTCGTCGTCCTCGGCGGGCGGCGGCAAGGGCGGCAAGGGCAAGACGGCCCCCGCCGACCTTCCCGCCTCCGCCGTCCCGGTCTTCGAGGCGCTGCGCGCCTGGCGCGGGGCGACCGCGAAGGAGCAGGGCGTTCCGGCGTACGTGATCTTCCACGACGCGACGCTGCGGGAGATCGCGACCGTCCACCCGACGACGATCGGGGAGCTGGGGGGCGTCAGCGGCCTGGGCGAGAAGAAGCTCGCGACCTACGGGGAGGGCGTGCTGGAGGTCCTGGCCGAGGTGGGCGGCGGGGCGCCGGCCTCTCCGGAAGCGCCGCAGATCCCGGCCCCGGCTCCCGCTCGTACGCAGGCCCCGGCTTCTCGGCCGGCCTCCGCGTCGAGCCAGGCCCCGGCCCCCCGGACGTCTCCGGCCCCGGTTCGTCCGCAGACGCAGGCCGTCCCGGCGGAGCAGTACGGCGACCCCGAGTTCGCCTGGGACGAGGAACCGCCCGAGTACGAGTGAGCCGTACCGGGCGGCGGGGTGGAAGGGCGGCGGGGCCGGAAGGCGGTGGGCCGGAGGGCGACCGGGTCTACCGTGGGTCCGCCGCCCGGCGGCGGGGCGTGATCGCCGTCAGGTCCAGGTCCACGGCGAAGGGCACCGACACCTTCATCCGGTCGTGGAAGATCCCGGTCGAGGTGTAGGCGCCGGTGGCCGGTTCCCGCTCGAAGACGTAGACCACGGCCCGCCCGTCATGGTTCTCCACCCGCCAGTAGTGGGGGATGGCCGCGCGGGCGTACTTCACGGGCTTGGTCTCCCGGTCGCGGGACAGCGAATCCTCGGAGGCCACTTCGACAACCAGCAGCACGGACCCGCCGGGCACGCGTGTCCGGTCCATGCTCCGCACGGCCCCTTCCCGCACGACGATCACATCGGGTTCGGGGCGGTTGTGCCGGTCGATGTCGATCGTGAAGCGGCTGATCGTGTCCGCACCGGGAGGGGCCGCGGCCCGCAGCTGTTCGCCGAAGAAGCTGACCGCTCGCGCGTGGAAGACCGTCTGCGGAGAGGAGAACACCAGGCTCCCGTCGATCAGCTCCGTGTGCGGAGGCAGATCCGGGAGTGTGTCCAGGTCATCGGCGGTCCAGCCGCCCTCGGGCGGAACCGCCCACCGCGGCTCGGACGCCTCGGGTTCGATGCTCATCATTGCTCCCACGGGGAGGAGTCTCGCGGGCCCGACCAGCGTATCCGCCGGGAACGCGACCCGGATGACCCGAACGTGTGAACGGCTCCCGCGTGGCCGACCTGCGCGCTTTCAGTTCTTCCGGAGGCGGCGGGCCTTGGCCACGAGCAGGCGGGGCAGCTTCGGGCCCGCGCACGCGTGGTCGATCAGTTGGTTCCGGTACGTGGGGTTCGTGAGGTGCGGGGCCAGGGCGATCAGGGCCTTCAGCTCCTCGGGAGAGCCGGAGTGACGGGTGCGGTAGGCGGCGCGGGCGGCGCGCAGGGAGACCTCGCCGGGCTCGTGTTCCAGGCCGCGTCCGGCGAGGTCCGCCGCCGCGGCGAAGTCGCCCTGCTCGGCGCGGATGTCCGCCAGGTCCAGGAAGAGGGACCAGTTGGCGGGGTCCAGGGCGACCGCGCTCTCGAAGGCGGCGGCGGCCCGGTCCAGGTCGCCCATCACGCGCCAGGTGGCTCCCCGGGAGACGGCGGTCCACATGACCGGCTCGACGGCGTCGGCGCGGTCGCACAGGGCGAAGGCCAGTTCGTAGCGGCCGCAGGCGCGGGGCAGCCGGGCCATGGACGCCAGCGACTCCGGAACGGGGCGGCTTCCGGAGACCGTCTCGATGGCGTGGAACCAGGGTGCGAACCGCTCTCGCGCCTCCTCGGTGTCCAGGTCGTGGCCGTAGTCCAGCGTCCGCAGACACGCCTCGGCCAACGCCTCGGCGCTCACCGCCCCGAGAAAGCGGTCGTCCCCGAACCAGGGCGCCGCACCCCACCCCACGTCGGGCCGCGCGCCGGTGACCGAGCCGAGGGCCATCGCCGCGTCGTCCATGTCCCCGTCGAGGAAGAAGAAGTACGCCTGAGCGGTGACGGCGCTGACGGAGCCGCTCCCCGCCAGCCCCTTCTCCAGCTCCGGGCGGTGCTCCCGCCACAGGCCGGCGAGGGCCGCGTACGGCTCCGGGGCCGCCGGCGCCGAGGCGACGGCCCTCCCCAGGAGCTCCACGGCGGCCACCGGGTCTCCTCCGCAGTGCGCCGGCACACCGGCGAGGCCCACTTCCGCTGCCACAGACTGATTCGACATGACCGGGAGCGTATCCGCGGCCGAAAACCCCCTGGGCCCCGCCTCCCCTCTCGTGGAAGCGGGCGGTGGCCGGTCCGGCGGGCCCTGTGGCAGGATCGCCGGATGCTGCGACTCACCGACTTCATCATCGACTGCCCCGACACGATGGCACTGGCGGCCTTCTACTCCGAGGTGACGGGGCGTCCGGTCAAGAAGAGCAGCCACGAGGAGTGGGCCGGCATCCAGTTCGGCGAGATCGAACTGGCCTTCATCCGGGTGGAGGACTACCGCGCGCCGCAGTGGCCCGGCAGCGAGCACCCCAAGCAGTTCCACCTCGACTTCGAGGTCGACGACATCGAGGCCGAACAGCGCCGCGTCCTGGCCCTCGGCGCGACCCTGCGACAGGACTGCGTCGGCCCCGAGGGCTACGGCTGGCGCGTCTACACCGACCCCATCGGCCACCCCTTCTGCCTCTGCCGCAACAAGGGCGTCGTCTGGACCGACGAGGGCCCCACCTGGCCCGGGAGGCTCTAGCGGCCTGAAAGGCCCTAGGGTGTGTCCGGCGGATCAGGATCGGAGAGGCCGCGGCGTCTGGTGCGGTGCATCGCAAGGCGCTGGAATGCCTGCATCGCGGAGCGATTCGGGCGTTTCGGCAACGCCGCGAGGTGCTGTGCCGGGCGTCGTGGACCCGGTCAAGATCCGCCGGACACGCCCTAGTCCCCGCCCCCTCCGCAGCCGCCCCCGCCACACCCTCCGCTCCCGCCGTCGCTCCAGCCGTCGCCCCCGCCCCCGCCGCCGCTCGACTGGCTCCGGCGGACGTTGTGGTGGACGGCCGCGGCGATCCAGTGGGTGCGGCGCACGGTCCTCATCGCCGAGCGGCCTTCGTGCCCCTTGGCGGTGAGGACGCCGGCGAGGCCGGACGCCGAGACGAGGCCGGCGAGGACGCGGCTGCGCCGGTCCGGGAAGTTCCGGGCCTCCGCCTGGCCGAAGCGCCACCGCGCGGCGCCGGTCAGGTCGGGGTCGCCGGGGAAGTGCCGCTGGTAGAGGAAGACACCGAGGAAGCGGCGGGTCTCGCGGCGCAGGAGGCCCCGCTCGACCAAGTGGGCCAGGTGGCTTTCCTCGGTGTTCCGGCCGTACTGCCGTATCCAGACCTTGGGGCTGGTGTTGGAGAGGAAGCGGTTCTTCTTGGCCGGTGCGCCGAGTGTCCCCAGCAGCGAGGCGAGCAGGGGGTGGGCCGGGCCCAGGGGGTTGACCACCCGGACCCGGCCGCGCTCCTCGCGGATGCGGCCCTGGAGCTCCAGTTCGGCGAGGACCGCGCCCGCCACGCCGTACCGCAGGTACGCGCGGCTGCAGAGCGGCTTGCCGCGCTCGGTGTCCAGCGCGAGCAGGAGCAGTTCCTCGGGCAGCGTCAGTGTGGAGCCGTCGTCCGTCATGGCGCGGTGACGATCCTTCCGGTCACGTCGCCGAGGCCGACGCGGGTGCCGTGCGGGCCGGGGGCCCAGGCGGTCAGCGTGACCGTGTCCCCGTCCTCCAGGAACGTCCGCTTGCCCTCGGCGAGTTCGAGGGGTTCGCTGCCGTTCCAGGTCAGCTCCAGGAGGGAGCCGCGCTGGGCGGGCTCGGGGCCGCTGACCGTGCCGGAGCCGTACAGGTCGCCGGTGCGCAGCGACGCGCCGTTGACCGTCATGTGGGCGAGCTGCTGGGCGGCCGTCCAGTACATCGAGGCGAACGGCGGCTCGGCGACGACCTGGCCGTTGATCTCCACGGTGATCCGGATGTCGAAGCCGCCCGGCTCCTCCTCCCCGGCGTCGTCGAGGTAGGGCAGGAGCGGGACGTCCCGGGCGGGCGGGGCGGTGCGCGCCGCGTCCAGGGCCTCCAGCGGGGTGACCCACGCGGAGACGGAGGTCGCGAAGGACTTGCCGAGGAACGGGCCGAGCGGCACGTACTCCCACGCCTGGAGGTCGCGCGCCGACCAGTCGTTGAGCAGGAAGAGTCCGAAGACGTGCTCGCGGAAGTCGGCCAGCGGCACCGGGACGCCCTGCGCGGAGGGGACGCCGACGACGAAGCCGACCTCGGCCTCGATGTCGAGCTTCACCGACGGGCCGAAGACGGGCGCCGGGTCGGTGGGGGCCTTGCGCTGGCCGCCGGGGCGCACCACGTCGGTGCCGGAGACCACGACGGTGCCGGAGCGGCCGTGGTAACCGATCGGCAGGTGCTTCCAGTTGGGGGTGAGGGCGTCGCCGTCCGGCCGGAAGATCTTCCCGACGTTGGTGGCGTGGTGCTCGCTCGCGTAGAAGTCGACGTAGTCCGCCACCTCGTACGGCAGGTGCAGGGTCACCGCGTCCACCGGGTGCAGCAACGGCTCGATGTCCGCGCGGTGGGCGGGGACGGTCAGCCAGGCGGTGAGCGCGCGGCGCACGTCGCTCCAGGCGGTGCGGCCCGCCGCGAGCAGCGGCGTCAGACTCGGCTGCGCGAGCAGCTCCGCGTAGGGGGAGCCCAGCGTGTGGGCGGCGGCCCCGGCGTCCAGGACGTGGTCGCCGATGCGGACGCCGACCCGGCGGACGCCGGGGTGGTCGGGGGCGGAGAACACACCGTACGGAAGGTTGTGGGGGCCGAAGGGGTCGCCCTCGGGCAGGTCGAGCGGGCTGCTCTGCTCGGGCATGTGGTGCTGCCTCGCTTTCCAGGTCGTGTTGGGGGACACGTTACGTCGGGGCTCCTCCCCGGCGGCAGTGCCCCGACCGCCCCCAACTGCGCCCAATGCCCGGAAAGTTCCTCGTGTCCCCCGAGAGGCCGGGGGAGCCGTGAGGAGGGGGAAGGCCGCGCCGTTCAGCCCGCCGTGCGCGGGATGCGCTTCTCCCAGGTCCGGTGGAAGACGACCTCCTCGCCGTCCTTGCAGACCACCTCGTCCGACGTGATGAAGTCGTGTTCGTCGGCGGTGATCTCGGAACGGGTCCTGATCTCCACGTCCCACGCGGCCTCCGGCCGGTGCAGCCGGACGCGCCGGTCGGAGCGGGAGCGGGCGGAGAGCGGGTCGTCCTGCTGGATCGTGTACGTCTCCAGGGCGTCCTCGGTGCATGCGAGGCCGTCGGGGTGGACGCGCGTACCGCCGGGGCAGGGGTCGGCCTCCAGCCGCCATTCGCCCTTGGCGACATCGCGGACGACGAGGCGTTCGGGGCGCGGCTCCTCCAGGGGGACGGAGTGGACCACGCCGAGCGGTTCGGCCTGCTCCGGTTCGGCGAAGGCGATCGCCGGGTCCTCGGTGTGGCGGCGCACCGGCAGTTCGACGTAGCTGCCGTCCGCGTCGAGGGTGAAGCCCGCCGCCGACCCGGCCTGGGGCCAGACCCACGGCCAGTACGCGGAGGAGATCGCGATCCGGATGCGGTGGCCGGGGGCGAAGGCGTGGCCGATGCCGTCGAGGTCGAGGACCACGTCCTCCCGCTCGCCCGGCAGCCAGGCGTCGGCGCGGTCGCGGCCGTGCCGGGCGGCGAGGTTGAGGGCGCCCCGGGTGATCAGAGTGGAGGAGCCGTCGGGCGCCACGTCGCAGAGCCGGGCGACGGCCTGGCCGCGCGGCACGTCCATCCGGATGCGGAGCTTCACCCGGGGGCGGCCGAGGATCTCGATCGGCGCGTCCGTGACGGGGAACTCGAACGACACGGACTTGGCGTCCTCGTCCCGCTGGTCCGGCGGCAGGTCCGCGGGGTCGCCGTGCGGGGAGAAGCGGCCCGCGTCGAGCCCGGTCTGCTGCGGCGACGCGACGATCCGCTCGCCGCCCTGGAGGGCGTACGCCACCGGGGTCACGTTCTCCGAGGGCCAGGAGGCGTCCCCGACCCAGCGGCCGGGCAGCGTCCCGTAGACCGTGGCGGGCGGGTGCGGGCCGCTGATCCAGGACCGCAGCAGCGGTTCCCGCATCACGCCCGTCTCCTTGCCCTTGAGGTGCTGGTCCCACCAGCGCAGCGTCTCCTGGAGGAAGCCGATCGCGGGCCCCGGCGGCAGGCCCTGGTCCGGGTACTGGTGCGGCCAGGGCCCGATGATCCCGCGCACCCGTCCCGGTTCCAGGTGCTCCACCAGCCGCAGGACGGTGTCCCGGTACGGGTCGTGCCAGCCGCCGACCGCGAGCACCTCGGCCTTGATCGCGCCGTACTCCTCGCAGACGCTGCCGTGCCTCCAGTAGGCGTCGCGGCTCTGGTGGGCCAGCCAGGTGTGGACGAGGGGCTCCACGGCCTCCAGCCGCTCCCGCCACATCTCCTTCCAGCCGTCGCCGACGTGCGCCGGGTCCGGCGGCCGGCAGGCGGAGGCGAGCAGGGCCGCCGCCCGGGCGGGCATGCCCGCGGCGAGGACCGAGCCGCCCAGGTAGTGCGCGTCGTCGTAGCGGTCGTCGGACGAGCAGACGGTGACGACCGCCTTCAGCGGCTCCGGGGCGAGCGCGGCGATCCGGAGCGCGTTGGCGCCGCCCCAGGAGATCCCGAACATCCCCACCCGGCCCGAGCACCATTCCTGCTGGGCCAGCCAGTGGACGAGGGCCACCCCGTCCTGGAGCTCCTGCGCGTCGTACTCGTCGCCCGGGAGCCCTTCGCTGTTGCCGTGGCCCCGCACGTCCACCCGTACGGAGGCGTAGCCGTGGCCGGCGTACCAGGGGTGGCGCTGTTGGTCGCGGGCGGCGGTCCGGTCGCCGAGGCGGTGGGGCAGGTACTCCAGCAGGGCGGGGACCGGCTCCTCGGTCAGCGGCCGCCAGATCCGGGCGTAGAGCCCCGTGCCGTCGGGCAGCGGGACGTACACGTCCTCGCGGGTGGTCTCGTACGGGAACGCGGTCGTGATGTTCATGGGGCCACCTCGGTGGGGGACGGGGTGTGCGAAGGGCGTGACCCGGGGGCGGTCGGTACGGGGCGTCCGGCGGCCGGCCGGGCCGTCAGGAGGGGGGAGGGCCCGCGGGGGACCGTTCCGGACGCGCTCGGGTCGGAGGCGTGCGGCCGGCGGGCGCCCGTCCTCGCCCCGACGGCGGCGGGGACGGAGGGGGCGTCCTCGGGGGCGGGCGGGGCCGGCCCGGTACCGGCGGGGCTGGGGGACAAAGCGGCGACTCCTGGTCGTATGAGCTGATCCCGAACATACCGGCGGTCATGGGAAGCCGCCCACGGTGATCCACAGCGGACCGGATACGCTGAAGTCGCAGAGAGAGACAGCGACACATCGACATTGCGTGTGATCGTCAGCAGACAGGAGATGTCCCCGTGACCGTCGTCGGGCCGTTCGGACTGCACGTGCGGGACCAGGCTCTTGAGGCCGATGTCCAGTCGGGCCTGGCCGCTGTCGAGGCGGGTCTGCTCGAAGCCACCAAGAGCGATGTCCCGTTCATCACGGAGGCCGCCCAGCACCTGGTGCGGGCCGGGGGCAAACGATTCCGCCCCCTGCTGGTCATGCTCGCGTCACAGTTCGGCGACCCGGGCGCGCCCGGCATCGTCCCCGCCGCCGTCGTCGTCGAGCTGACCCACCTCGCCACCCTCTACCACGACGACGTGATGGACGAGGCCGACGTCCGGCGCGGGGTGCCCAGCGCCAACACCCGCTGGGGCAACTCGGTGGCCGTCCTCACCGGCGACTTCCTCTTCGCCCGCGCCTCCCACATCCTGGCCGACCTCGGCCCCGAGGCCGTCCGCATCCAGGCGGAGGCGTTCGAGCGCCTGGTCACCGGCCAGATCCTGGAGACGGCGGGCCCCCGCGACGGCCGCGACCCGGTCGACCACTACCTCGACGTGCTCAGCGGCAAGACCGGCTCGCTGGTCGCCGTCTCGGGCCGGTTCGGCGCGCTGATGTCCGGGGCCGACGAGCGGACCGTGGACGTCCTCACCCAGTACGGGGAACGGCTCGGCATCGCCTTCCAGCTCGCCGACGACGTGCTCGACATCGCCTCCGACTCCCACGAGTCCGGCAAGACCCCCGGCACCGACCTGCGCGAGGGCATCCCGACCCTCCCGGTCCTGCGGCTGCGCGCCCTGGCGGCGGCCGACGGCAAGCCCGACGACCTGGAGCTGGTCGAGCTGCTCGACGGTGACCTGAGCGGCGACGAGGCGCTGAACGAGGTGCTGCGCCGGCTGCGCGCCCACCCGGCGCTGGAGCAGGCCCGCCAGGACACCGTGCGCTACGCCCAGGAGGCGCGCGCCGCGCTGGCGCCGCTGCCCGAGGGGTACGCGAAGTCCGCGCTGGAGGAGCTGTGCGACGCGGTGGTGCACCGCGCGGGGTGAGGCCGGAACGCCCGCGGGCCGGGGCCGGGAGGCGTGCCGGGGACGTGACGGCGGATCAGCCGGGCGGGGGCGGACCCCTACTGGACGGCGCGGCCGTCCCCTCCGGTTGTCATACCGGAGCAGTAGGCGGAGTTGATCCCCCGGGCTGACGCTTCGCGCCGTCCGATTTGGTCAGATGGTTACCAACGGAAGCCGCCGACCACGGAGGTAGGGCACACCATGGCACCCAACGACAGCGCAGAGAACACCGGCGGGGCGACCAGCACTGCCGTGGGCCGCCGGAAGGCGGCGCGCTACATCGTCCCCGTCGCGGTCGCGGGGGTGGCGGCCGCGACCATCGGCCTCGTTCCGGCGCTCGCGAGCTCCGGCGACCCGGAGCTGCCGAAGATCAGCGCCCAGGAGCTCATCGAGAAGATCGCCGCCTCCGACGAGGAGCGGCTCTCCGGCACCTTCAAGATCAGCACCGACCTGGGTCTGCCCCTCGACGGCCTCGCGGGCTCGCTCGTGCAGGGCGGCGAGCGCGGCGGCGAGGGCGCGGCGGCCCCGCAGGACAAGCTCATGGAGCTGACGTCCGGCACGCACACCCTGCGGGTGGCCGTCGACGGTCCGGAGCGCCAGAAGCTCTCCCTCCTCGGGGACGCGTCCGAGTACAGCGTCATCCACAACCGGGGCGAGGTCTGGGCGTACGACAGCGCGTCCGACGAGGTCTACCACGCCGAGGCCCCCGAGGGCGCCCACGGCCGGGACGCCGGGAAGCGCGCGGAGAAGGCCCCGAAGGGTTCCGAGGGCGTCCCGGCCACCCCGAAGGACTTCGCGGAGCAGGCGCTCGCGGCGGTCGGCGACACCACCTCGGTCACCGTGGACGGCACGGCGCGGGTCGCCGGGCGGGACGCGTACCAGCTCCTGATCAAGCCGAAGCAGTCCGGTTCCACGGTCGGCTCCGTCCGGATCGCCGTGGACGCCGACAACGGCGTACCGCTGAAGTTCACCCTCTCCGCGGCGGACGGCGGCAAGGCCGTGGTCGACGCCGGGTTCACCAAGGTCGACTTCTCCCGGCCCGCGGCCTCCACGTTCGACTACACCCCGCCCCGGGGCGCCGAGGTGACGGAGGCCGACGAGATCGACGACGCCGCGCCCGGCAAGGACGGGCGGGATGCGGTGCGGAAGGCGCTCCCCGGGCAGCTCGCCGAGTTGGAGGGCCTCGCGGGCGAGGAGGGCTTCAACGTCATCGGGGAGGGCTGGACCTCGATCGCCGAGATCAAGGCCCCCGGTGGCGAGGGCCTGCCCCAGACCGGTTCGGGCGACGTCCCGGCCGAGGCGCAGGGCTTCCTGGACGCGCTCGGCGACAAGGTCACCGGGAAGTTCGGCTCGGGCACGGTCTTCACGACGCGCCTGGTCAACGCCCTGCTGACGGACGACGGCTCGGTCTACGTCGGAGCGGTGACGAAGGACGCGCTGGTGCGCGCCGCCGACGCCGCGGGCCGCTAGGACCGTCCGGCCCCCTGCCGAGGAGGACCGCCCTCGGGCCTGCCGCCCCGTCACGCAGCCGCGTGGCGGGGCGGAGCTGCGTGTGAGTACGGGGTGGGGGGGAGGCGGAGCCCTGGAGGCGGCCCGTAGGGGCGGCGCCCGTAGGGGGGGCCGGCGGACGGGGTCCGGCGTGCCGACTGGCTGGAACAGAGCGGTGGGGTCCGCACGCGCCGCCGGCCGCGCGAGCCGTCCCCCGATCGGCTCGTCGCGGCACGAACGGCACGAACGGTGCGGCTACGCGAACGACACGACACGGTACGTTCCGTTTCCGCCTGGGTATTGTTCGGTCTTTGGCGACGAGATGTCAATAAGAGATTGGCTGGAACCCCCCTATGCTCACCGAATGACCACATCGCCGAGCAGTGTGCGCCGCAGCGAACGGTCACGCCGCGCGATCCTGCGGGCCGCTCTCGATCTCTGCACGGAGCGGGGGTACGGGCACGTCACGATCGAGGCCATCGCCGCCGCCGCCGGCGTCAGCAAGAAGACGATCTACCGCTGGTGGCCCTCGAAGGGCGCGGTCCTGCTGGAGGCGTTCACGGACGCGCTGGTCGACGCCACCCCGTTCGTGGACACGGGCGACATCGGCGCGGACCTGCGCACGCATGTCGCCGGGGCGGTGAAGCTGCTCTCGGTCCCGCCGTTCGGCCCCGCCTACGCGGGCATCCTCTCGGAGCTGCACCACGACGACCGCCTGGCCCGGCAACTGCGGGAGCAGCTGGTCGACCCCCGGGTGGAGGAGGCGGTCGGCCGGCTGCGCAGCGCCCAGGAGCACGGCCAGATCCCGCCCGGCGCGGACCTCCCGCTGGCGGTGGAGATGCTGTACGGGCCCCTCTACTACCGCCATGTGCTGCGCAAGCCCGTCCAGGACGAGGAGACGGTCGCCGCCCTCGTGGACCACGTGCTGCGCTCCCTGCGCGCGCCGGGGTACTGAGGCCGACGGGCGGGGCAGCCCCGGCAAGCGCTCCGGACCGGCCGCTACCGGAAGCAGCCCAGGATCAGGGGCAGATCCCGCAACCACTCCTGGAGGCGGCCCCGGCGGCGGGCGGCGATGACGCACGGGTGGGCCGTGCCGTGGTGGAGGTGGACGACGACCCCGAGGTGCTTGGGGCCTTCGGCGGCGTACGTCACGGTGCGGATCTCTTCCCAGGCGTAGTGCGTCTCCGCGTCCTCCGGGCCCAGCGTCACGCCCGTCGCGTCGATCAAGAGGGAACTCCCCGGCCCGACCGCCACGAACGACGGGTCCGGGTCCGCGGCGGCCGGCCCGCCGCCCGCCGCGACGGGCCAGGCCGGGGCCTGGTGCGGCGGGAAGCCGCCGGGCGCGGCCTGCTGGTACGGGGGGAAGCCGCCGACCGGGCCCTGCCGGTACGGCGGGACGGGAGAGGCCGGGCCCTGCTGGTAGGGCGGGAAGGGGGCGGCCGGGCCCTGCTGGTACGGCGGGAAGCCCCCGGCCGGGCCCTGCCGGTACGGCGGGTGGCCCTGGGGCGGGGTGTACGCCGAGGGGGTGTAGGCGGGCGGCGGCGGAGCCACCGCCACCGTGGGGGCGTGCGCCGGACCGGGGGAGGGCGGCGCGGCGTCCGGCACGAACAGGTCCAGCAGCGCCGCCGGGGCGGGCCGCTCCTGCGGAGCCTTGGCCAGACACGCCGAGACGACCGGCCGCAGCCCCTCCGGTACGGCGGCCAGGTCCGGGGGCTCGTGCACCGACCGGTACATCATGCCCATCGGCGTACCCGCCCCGAACGCGCTGCCGCCCGCCGCCGCGACGAGGACCGCCCCCAGCGCGAACACGTCGGCGGCCCCGTCGACCTCCTGCCCCTGCGCCTGCTCCGGCGCGAGGAACCCCGGGGTGCCGAAGGCCGTGCCGGTGGCCGTCAGCCGGGTCGACTCCAGGGCCCGCGCGATGCCGAAGTCCAGGACCCGGGGGCCGTCCGACGCCATGATGATGTTGCCGGGCTTCAGATCGCGGTGCACCAGCCCGCAGCCGTGGATCGCGGCCAGCGCCTCGGCGAGCGCCGCGCCCAGCCCCCGCAACCGCGTCTCGTCCATCGGGCCCTCGGCCTCCAGAAGCGCGGACAGCGTGGGCCCGGGGATGTACGCGGTGGCCAGCCAGGGCGCGGGCGCGTCCGGGTCCGCGTCCACCACGGGCGCCGTGTGGAAGCCGCCCACGCTGCGGGCGGCGGCGACCTCGGCGCGGAACCGCTCCCGGAAATGCGGGTCGCCCGCCAGCTCCGGGCGGGCCACCTTGACGGCCACCGCCCGGCCTCCCCGGGAGCGGGCCAGATAGACGGTGCCCATACCCCCCGCGCCCAGCTCCCGCTCGACGACGTACCCGCCGATACGTTCCGGCAGGCCGCTGCCGTTCGCCCCGTACTCCATGCGCTGAACGCCCCCCTGTGCTCCGGCGGATCAGTATGACGCAGCGCTCCGCCGCTCCGGCCCCCGATGCGCCGTCGCGGCGCGGTGCCCTCCCCGCCCGCGTTCACGCCTCTGCCGTCCCCCGGTGGCGGGCCCCGACCGGGCGGGCGATGCTGGTCCGGCGCGTACCGGATCGGGGCAGCGGTGCGCCGGATCCGGAGGGCGGGTGGAGCCGTGTCGAACGCCGAGACCCCGGCCGACCCCGGCCGGACGGCCGGAACCGGACAGGCGAGCGGCCCCGGGCGGGCGCCCGGAACGGGACGGACGGGCGGCGCGGGAAGCACGCCCGGAACGGGAAGGCCGGGCGGGTCCGGAAGGCCGGCGGGACGGGCGGACGGGCCCGACCGGCTGGACGACGCCGTCCTGGCGACGCTGTTCGACCAGTCGGCCGTCGGCCTGGTCGTGCTCGACCCGCAGCTCCGGCTGGTCCGCGCCAACGCGCTCTTCGAGGGCGCGGAGACCCGGGAGTACATCGGCCGCCGGTTCACCGACGCCTTCCGGCTCGACGACCCGGAGGAAGCCGAGGAGCTGCTGAAGAAGGTGCTCGCCGGGGAGGGCCCCGTCCGCGACCACCTCGTCAGCGGCCGGCTGCGCACGCTCCCCGGCGACCGGCGGTTCCAGGTCTCCGCCTACCGCCTCGACACCCCCGGCGGCGGCCCCGGCGCCCCCGGCACCCCCGGCCTGGGGTTGGTGGCCACCGTCGTCGACGTCACCGAGCGCGAGCGGGCCCGCGCCCGGGAGGCCGCGCTGGCCGCCGTGCGGGACACGGTCGGCGGCTCCCTTGACACCGCCGCCACCTGCCGCGCCCTGGCCGACGCCCTGACGCCCGGCTTCGCCGACCTCGCCGTCGTCGAGGTGGTGGACGACGTCCTGCGCGGCGTCGACCCCCCGGTGGGCCCGCTGCCGCCCGACGCCCCGCTGTGCCGCGCCGCGAGCGGCCGGTGCGACACCCCCAGCGCCACGGCGGAGACCGGGGGCGGGGGCGGAAGCAGCCCGCCGCGTTCGGCGGAGGCCGGAGGCGGAGCGGGCCGGCCGCGTTCGGCGGGGGTCACCCGCCGCCTCCCCCTCCGGACGCCGTTCGCGCTGGCCGTCGCCGACCTGAGGCCCCGACTCGTCCCGCTGAGCCCCGAAACCCCGTGGCTGGAGGCGGACGAGCACGGGGCGCACGCCGTCATGGAGAGGGGCGCGCACTCCCTGATCGTCGTGCCCCTCACCCTGCGCGGCGCGGTCCTCGGCCTGATCAGCCTCTACCGCTGCGGACCGGCCGAACCCTTCGACGAGGACGACGTCACCCTCGCCGGGGCGGCGGCCACCCGCGCCGCCCTCGCCATCGACAACGCCCGCCGTTTCGAACGCGAACACGTCATCGCCTCCACCGTCCAGCGGCGGCTGCTCCCGCAGTCCGCGCGGCAGCAGGCCGCCGTCGAAACCGCGCACGTGCTGCTGCCCGGCCGGGACAGCGGCTGCTGGTTCGACACCATCGCCCTGTCCGGCGCGCGGACGGCGTTCGTGGTGGGCAGCGTCGAGGGCGAGGGCCTGCAATCGGCCATCGTCATGGGCCAGTTGCGTACGGTCATCCAGGCGCTGGCCGATCTCGACCTGGAGCCGGAGGAGGTGCTCGCCCGGCTCAAGGACACCGCCGACCGCCTCGCCCACGAGCGCGACGCGCTGCCCCCGGCCGACACCCTCCAGCGCGAGCCGCTGAGGGCGGGCTGCCTGTACGGGGTGTACGACCCGTTCGCCCGGACCTGCACCGTCGCCCGCGCCGGGGACCCCGCCCCGCTGATCGTCGGCCCCGACGGGCGGGTGGTCCCCTTCGACGTACCGGAGGGGCCCGGCCTCTTCTCCGACGACGGCGCCCTCTTCGCCCCTGCCGTCGCCACCCTGGACGTGGGCAGCCTCCTCGCGTTCTGCACCGCCGATCTGCTCTCCGGCGACCGCGCCGCCGAACGCGTCGCGGAGGCCCTCGCCCGGCCGGGCCGCAGCCTCCGCCAACTGGGCGACGACATCGTGTACGCCCTGCCCGACGACACCCGCGCCGCGGGCGCGGCCCTGCTCCTGGCCCGTACGGGTACGGTCTCCGACCACAAGGTCGCCACCTGGGACCTGTCCCAGGAACGCAGGGCCCCCGCCACCGCCCGGACGCTCGTACGCGACCGGCTCCAGGGCTGGGGCCTGGCCGAGGACACCGTCGAGGCGTCGGAGCTGATCGTCAGCGAGCTGGTCACCAACGCCGTCCGCTACGGCGACCCGCCGCTGCGGCTGCGCCTCCTGCTGGACTCCACGCTCACCTGCGAGGTCCACGACGGCTCCACCGCTTCCCCGCACCTGCGGCACGCCCGGACCGTGGACGAGGGGGGCCGGGGGTTGTTCATCGTCTCCAGCCTGGCGTCCCACTGGGGAGCCCGCCACGGCCCGGACGGCAAGGTGCTCTGGACCGAACAGGACCTGCCCGGCGGCGCGTCGGAGCCCCCGCCCCCGCCGCCGCCCCCCGATCCCTCGGGCCCCTCGGGCCCCTCGGCCCTCTTCCCGGACCCGGGCGGGAATCCGGACCCTGGCGGGAATCCGGGCCCGTAGGCTCCCCCGGGCCCGTGGGCCCCGGCCCGGTAGCTCCGGCCCGGCCCCCGCCCGGCGGGGCCGGGCCGGGCGCGGTCTACGGCAGGACGATGTTCCGGCCGGGGCCCCCGTCCACCGTGTCCTCGCCGGGGCCGCCGCCGATCAGGTCGTGGCCCGCCTCGCCGTGCAGCATGTCGTCGCCGGGGCCGCCGAGCAGGAGGTCGTCGCCGTCGCCGCCCATGACGTGGTCGTCGCCGGGGCCCGCGTGCACGAGGTCCTTGCCGCCGTAGCCCTCGATCATGTCGCCGCCCCGGCCGCCGTACATCCGCTGGCCGCCGTCGTCGCCCATCAGGTGGTCCATGCCCTCGCCGCCGTCCAGGACGACGCGTCCCATGACCATGTCGTCGCCGTCGCCGCCCCGGACCGTGTGCGCGGTGTGAGCGTGCAGGGTGTCGTCGCCGGGCCCGCCGTCGACGGTGGCGACGCCGGGGTCGCTGGTGGCGATCTCGTCGTCGCCGTCGCCGAGGAGGACGTCGATGCGGTCCGGGCGGGCGCGGTCGGTGGGCAGTTCGCAGACGACGTACGTCTCGACGCCCGGTTCCAGGTACGTGCAGTGGTCGCCCGGCCGGAGCGGAACCGCGTCGCGGAAGCCGATGCGCCGGACCCCGTCGCCCCGGTCCATCGGGACCACGTGGAGGTCGTTGGCCTGGCCCGGGGCGGCGGTGAAGGTGATGGACTGCTTCGCCCAGTCGGCGCCGACGCGGGCCCCGCCTCCGGCGGCGGGAGCCGCGACGGCCGGGGAGGCGGCGAGGCCGGTGGCGAGCAGGGCCACGACGGCCGCACGGGCGGTGACTCGGTGGCGGTACATGGGTCCTCATCTCGGTGGGGGGCCGGGGCGCCCGGAGCGAACGGTGCTCTGTCCGCTCCGGGCGCCGGCGAACCGGGTGGTGCGGTCGTGCAGTGGTGCGGTCGTGCGGTGGTGCGGTCGTGCGGTCATACGGTGGTGCGGTCGTGCAGTGGTGCGGTGGTGCGGTGGCGGGTCAGCTCACGTTGACGTCCACGCAGGCGTAGAAGGCGTTGGGCGTGTCGGCGATGTTCCACACGGCCAGGACCTTCTGCTTGCCGGAGAGGCTGCCGAAGTTCACCTGGTGCGTGACGGTCTCACCGGGCCGTGCGCCGCCGTCGTTGAACTCCGCGATCTTCCGGCCGCCGGCGTAGTACTGCCAGGTGCTGGTGGCGTGACGGGCGGTCAGCCGCCAGTTGAAGCTGGTCGTCCGGCTGACCGGGGTCACCTTCCAGCCCTTGGCGTCGTTGTTGAGCTCGGCGAACGCGGCGTTGCCGCCGCTGCAGCTGCTCAGGCCCTTGGGGCCCTCGACGCTCTGCGGCTCGTACTTGATGGAGCCGCACGAGACGGTGCCGGCGGCGCACTGGGCCTGGCGGCTGGGCGGCGAGGAGATGTAGCCGTGCGCGCTCGCGCTGCCGGCCGGCAGGCTGACGGCCAGGAGCGGGGCGATCCCCGCTCCGATGGCGACGGCGAGCATCTTCTTGCTTTTCATGGCAACTCCTTTGTGGGGGTCGGTGCTTTCCCGTGCGGAGCGGAAAGCGTGTGCATGACAAGCAGTGCCGTACGGGGCGGTGGGGCTGCCCCGAGCGGCAAGGGGAGCGTACCCCGCTTGGTCTAGACCAAGCTAGGGTGCGCGAGGGAAGTGGGAGCGGGGAGCGGGGAGCGGCGGCGGCTCAGCCGAACAGCCGCTCCAGGACCACCGCCACCCCGTCCTCCGCGTTCGACAGGGTCACCTCGTCGGCCGCCGCGCGCAGCTCCGGATGGCCGTTGCCCATGGCGACCCGGAGACCCGAACCGGCGAACATCGGCAGGTCGTTGGGCATGTCCCCGAAGGCCACCGTCCGCTCGCCCCCGATGGCCAGCAGGGCGTGGGCCGCCGCCAGCCCCGTGCCCTTGTCCACCCCGTACGGGGCCAGTTCCACCGTGCCGGGCCCCGCCATCGTGACCGACGCCAGATCGCCCACGGCCCCGCGCGCGACGGCGGCCAACGCGTCGTCGCCCAGCTCCGGGTGGCGCACCAGGACCTTGATCACGGGCCGCGCCCACAACGCGTCGCGGGAGTCCACGCGGTGGGCGGGGAGCGTCGGGTTCGGCATGCGGTAGCCGGCCTCGATCAGGGTCACCCCGTCCACGCCGTCCTGGTCCACGGCGGCGAACACGGCCCCGACCTCCGCCTCGATCTTGCCGAGCGCGGTGTCGGCGGCCTCGCGGTCCAGGGTGACGGAGTGCAGCAGCCGGCCCGCGTCGGCGTCGTAGAGCTGGGCCCCCTGGCCGCAGACGACGGGCCCGGTGTACGCCAGGTCGGCGAGCAGCGCCCGCACCCCGGGGACCGGCCGCCCGGTCACGATCAGATGCCGGGCTCCGGCGGCGGCGGCGCGTCCGAGCGCCGCACGGGACCGGGCGCTGACGGTGTCGTCGGGGCGCAGCAGGGTGCCGTCCAGATCCGTGGCGACGAGGGCATATGCGGGGGGCGTGGGCATGGACCCCACCCTAGAAGGCCCCGGACGGCCGCTTGCCCGGCAGAGCGGAATCGGCTATAGGCAGGGGCGGGCGATGGACGGGGCCGACTGGGCGACGGTGGCGGACGCGTGCGGCGGCGTTGTGCGCGGCGGAAATGCGAGCGGCGGGGCCTCGTGCGCAAGCGGACCCGAGCTTCTGCGGATGCTGCTGGTCGCCCCGCAGTGGCCCCGGATTCCTCGGGGCTGTCCCGCAATGACGCGGAGCCCGAGTCGAGGCTCGAAAAGAGGTGATGCCGTGCACGCGGCGTGTGTACGGTGCCGGAGTGATCGACTTCGATGGTGCTCGGTTGGGTGCGGAGGCCGCGCGGCGGTTGGTGGAGGCGGACTGCTGTGAGATAGCTCCAGGGCTCACGGAGGAAGAGTTCAGCCGGATCGAGGCGACCTATGAGTTCGAGTTCTCCCCGGAGCATCGTGCCTTCCTGGCGGCGGGGCTGCCGGTCGCTTCGCCCCCCGAGGAAGGCGCGACGTGGCAGCAGGCATGGCCCGACCGGCGTCACGCTGATGAGGACGACCTGCGCTATCGGCTGGAGTGGCCGGTACGAGAAGTGCTGGGTCGCGTAGCTCAGGGCAGCTGGCATCCGGCCCTGGGAGCGCGTCCCCTCTCCGAGGAAGAAGCTCGGGAGGTGGCCCGAGCGGTACTCGCACGAGCGCCACGGCTCGTTCCCGTCTACGCGCACCGCTTCCTGCCCGCAGGTCATGACAGTCCGGGGCATCCGGTCCTGTCGGTGTGGGGGACCGACATCATCTGCTACGGCTGCGATCTGGCCGACTACATCGACCGCGAGTTCGGCGAGATTGACGAGGACACGCCCTGGAACCCGCAGGCATCCGTCCCGCTCTGGAAGGACTTCCTCGGCTGAGACAGCCCCGGCTGACTCGTTGTGACTGACTTTGGGCAACTTGAGCAAGGGCGGAGGGCACATGGCCGGATTGAACAGGCTCGACGGCAAACGGATTCTGGTGATCGGGGGTGGCGGGGCCGGGATCGGCCGAACCATCGTCCGGTCCTGTGCGGCGGCGGGGGCGGCGGTGGCGGTGGCCGACGTGGACCCTGCGCGGGCGACCGAGGCGGCGGACGAGTTGCGTGCGGCCGGGCACGTCTCCTGTGCGCTGAGCGGCGACGTCCGCTCCGGCGAGCAGCTCGAAAGCGTGATCGTCGGCGCGGCCGATCAACTCGGTGGACTGGACACCCTGATCACCGTGGTCGGCGGGCAAGTCGCATTCGTACCCGCGGTCAGGCTGCATGAGATGACCGACGACGACTGGGACACCGTCTACGACGTGAACCTGCGCTACGTGGCTCGCGCGGTGCGGCGCGTGCTGCGGCTGTTCCTGGAACAGGGCACCGGTGGGAACATCGTCAGCATCGGCTCTGTCACCGGGTTCATGGCCGCTCCGAAGCAGGCCGGTTACGGCGCTGCCAAGGCCGGCCTGTACAGCCTGGCCCGGACCGTCGCCGCCGAGTACGCGGCCGACGGCATCCGGATGAACGTCGTCGCAGGCGGGGCGATCAGTACTGCTGTCAACACCGGCCCTTCCGACACCTGGGTTCCAGAGATCCCGGCAGGCCGCTACGGCACGTCGGAGGAGATGGCTGCTGCGGCCGTCTACCTGTCCTCGGACGAGGCCCGCTACATCACGGGCCAGCAGATCGTGCTGGACGGCGGAGTCTCGGTCCGCGGCCCCTTCCCCGAATAGCCGGGCACGAAGACGACCCGGGCCTCACCCACCCGGCTCTTCCGCGCTTCCGGCCGGGGGCCCCTGCACCGACACCCCTGCCGCCCCTGGTGCCCAGGGCGCCCGGGGCACCCCCGCCACCCCTGCCGCCCCTCCTTCCGCACGGCGAAGCCCCACCGCGTGGGTCGGAGGCGGTGGGGCTTCGCCGGTGTACGCGTGCGGCGTACGGGGTGGACCGTACGGAGGACGGTCGGCGGCTCAGACGGCGCCGAGGTCTCCGGCCCGGACGCCCGCCACGAAGGTGCTGAACGCGGCGGCGGCCACGGTGAGGACCGGCCCGGCCACGTCCTTGGAGTCGCGGACGGGGACGATGCCGTGCGGGGCGGCGAGGTTGGTGGCGACCTCGACGCACGCACCGCCGTTGTCGCTGTAGGAGGACGTGAACCAACGGGGGGTCTCGGTTGTCACTGGAAGCCCTTTCGCAACTGCCTGAACATGTCAACGGACGCCGCCTGCGAGGGCGCTTCCGCCTGCATCTGATGGTAGGCCGTCAGATGCGTTACCACCGAGCCGCTTTCACGCTCCAGGTACCCCTGCTGTGCGGACTCCGCGTACGACATGAGCGAGCGGTCGGGCATGGTCAGGATGTAGATCGGCAGGTTGAACGGGCGGAGTTCACCCATGTCGAAGGTCGCCACCTGGATCACCGTGTTGGGCTGCTCGGCGAACTCGATCAGGCGGTCCATCTGCGCCCGCATGACCGCCGGCCCGCCGACCGGCCTGCGGATGCAGCTCTCGTCCAGCATCGCGAAGACGAGCGGGGGGTTGTCCCGGGCCAGTGCCGCCTGGCGTTCCGCGACCAGCGCGACGCGCTCCTCCGCCTGGGCGGGCGTGATGGCCTTCCGCTTGACCGCGCTGTCGGCCAGGACCCCGGCGTACTCCGGGGTCTGGAGCAGGCCCGGCATCACGCCGACCTCGTACAGCCGGATCTCCGCCGCCCGAGCCTCGTAGATGAGGAACTCCGGGAAGCCCTCCAGCAGGCTGCCGTGTTTGATCCGGCTCAGCTCGCGCTCGAACGACGCCTCGGTCCCGACCAGCCCGAGCGCGCGGTCCGTACTGCGCGAAAAGCGCAAGGTAGCAAGTTTGCGTCCGGTTTCCACGGACGAGATGTGCGTGCTGGAGTAGCCGATCTCGATGCCCAGCCCCTCCTGCGTCCAGCCCCGCTCGATGCGGAGGCCGCGCAGACGTGCGCCGTAGGCGGCCTTCGCGGAACTCTCCGGATTTAACTGCTTGATGTTCATGGGCCCGAACCCGATCTTCCGTGCCGAACAGGCAAGTTGAATGCCCTCTCACGGTAGGTCACGCTGAATCGCCCCGGTAGTCGTTCGGCTACAGAGAGGAGCGATAGGTGTACGGCGAGAACGTTTGCCCGAACGCGCAGGAACCTTCCGGCCCCCCGGCCCCGACCTCGGCCGGCCCCCTGTCCCCGCCGCCGACCCCGTCCCCGCCACCGACCCCGTCCCCGCCACCGGCCCCCCTTTCGTCGGCGCCTCCCGCCCTGCCGCCCCTCGGTGCGCTCGTGGTGGACACGGGCCGGGGGGACCGTGTGGGGGAGTTCCGGGGGGCCGCCGGCCCCTACTGGTCGCTGCGGCCCGTGGGCGGCGGGATCGAGTGGGAGGCCGAGCCGCACCGGGTCCGCCCCGCGCTCCTCATAGAGCAACTGCGGGCCCGGACCGCCCGCCTCAACGCCCGCAGCCGGGGCGAGGTCCTGTGAACGCGGCCCCCGGACGGGCGCGGCGGTACGTCGCCCGCCGGCCGTTCCCCGCACGTGCCCACCCGTAACCGGCACGTGCCCACCCGTAACCGGCAAGGATGAGAGCCATGTTGCAGTGCACCGCCTTCAGTGAACTCCCTGAGATGGGCGCGCGCGTCGCGCTGATGGGGCTTGAGGACCTGCCCGGCCAGGAGGTGGAAGCGCCGGACCTGGACACCTTCCTGCTCTGTGAACTCGGTGAGCACGACGAGGCGACCGAGCACGCCGCCCAGCTCTGGTCGGCGGCGCCCCGGGCGGGCCGGGACCTGTGGATGTTCTGGCTCGACGGCGACGGGCGCCGGACGTTCCGGTTCGCCGAACTGCTGCCGTGCCCGGCCGTCGTCCACCGGCTGTCCGTCGAGGACGGCGAAGCGTGCGTGCTGTACGACCGGCACCCGGGCGCACACTCCTGGGACGTCAAGGACCCGCTCGCCGACCTGATGGCCGAGCGCATCCGGGACGAGGTGCGGCATGACCGGGAGGGCGGTGACGGTGGCAGGGCCGGGGGCGACCGGGGCGGGAGCGGTGGGGCCGGGGGCGACCGGGGCGGGCGTGAGCGCGGCAGGAACGGCGAAGAGGGCGTCCAAGGGGAGGAATCGTAGGGTGGTTCGGGGCCCGGCCGGAGAGTCGGCGGAGCCGCGGAAATGCCGTGACCTCCTCAGCCGTACGGATTACAGTGGCGGCACGACTTCTTGCACCTCCCGGTGCGCAGGGCAACCTCGGCTACTTCTTCTCATGAATCACGCCGAACCGCCCACCTTGATCTCGGGAGGCACAGCATCGAGGGCGCCCGGTGCCCGGTGCGCAGGCGATCCTTGCTTCTTCTGTGAAGGGAGAGGCGGGTTCGGACCCCGTCCAGCCTGTTCGGGCCGGTGGCTCAGCGATCCAGAGCGCCCTGGCGGGATCACCGCTTCGATCCCGGGCTCCCCCTTGCTGGACCTCCCCTCCACGTGAGGGGTTTTCCATGTCCCGCTTCAACCGGCGCGGTGCGCGGCCTGCCACCGGCTCGCCCGTGGCCACGACCGGGGAGCGCGCCACCACCCACGAGGGCGGCGCCGGCCACCTCCGCGACACCCGGTCCGAACTCTTCCTGCTCGCCGTCGGCAACTTCGTCGGCACCGACGCCTTTTACGAGCGGGGCGAGCAGCGCGACGACCGTTACGCCCAGCTCATCCGCAGGCTCGCCGTCACCGACCCCGACTGGTGCACCGGCTTCCTGCGGTGGCTCCGTACCGGCGCCCACATGCGTACCGCGTCCCTGGTCGGCGCGGCCGAGTTCACGAAGGCCCGCCTCGAAGCCGGTGCGGCCGGCCACTCCCGGCAGGTCGTCGACTCCGTCCTCCAGCGGGCCGACGAGCCGGGCGAGTTCCTCGGCTACTGGATGTCGACCTACGGGCGGAAGCTGCCGAAGCCGGTGAAGCGCGGTGTCGCCGACGCCGTACAGCGCCTCTACGACGAGCGGTCGCTCCTCAGGTACGACACCGACTCCAAGGGCTACCGGTTCGGCGACGTCCTCAACCTCGTCCACCCCAGCCCCGCCGCCGACAAGCCGTGGCAGGGCGACCTGTTCCAGCACGCCCTCGACCGCAGGATGAAGCGCGACGAATCCATCCCCGCCACCCTTCCGGTTCTCCGGGCGAGCCGCATGCTCACCTCTCTGCCCGTCCAGGAGCGACGCGCCTACGTGCGGGACCCCACGCTGGTCACCTCGCCCGGCGGGCTCGCGGGCGCCGGTTTCACGTGGGAGCGGCTGGCCGGCTGGCTCCAGGGGCCGATGGACGCGGCGGCGTGGGAGGCCGTCATCCCCTCCATGGGCCTGATGGCACTGGCCCGGAACCTGCGGAACTTCGACGAAGCCGGTGTCTCCGACGCGGTCGCCGCCCGTATCTGCGCCCGGTTCGCCGACCCCGAGCAGGTCGCCCGGTCCCGCATGTTCCCGTTCCGCTGGTGGGCGGCGTACAAGCACGCCCCGTCGCTGCGCTGGGGCCACGCACTGGAGCAGGCCCTCGGCCACTCCCTGGCCAACGTGCCGCGGCTCACGGGCAGCACCCTCATCCTCGTGGACCGGTCGCCGTCGATGTTCCCCGGTTTCGGCTTCTCGACCCCGAACCGGTCGGACATCACCCTGGCCGAGCAGGCCGCCGTCTTCGGGTCCGCGCTCGCGCTGCGGGCCGAGAAGCCGACGCTGGTCGAGTTCGGCGGCGACTCCAGGGAGATCGACGTCCCCCGGGGCGGAAGCGTCCTCCGGCTCATCGAGCGGTACGGGCAGATCGGCGGCACCGACATCCCCACCGCCGTCAAGAAGCACGGGGCCGCCCACGACCGCATCGTCATCGTCACCGACGAACAGAGCCGTCCCGGCTGGCTGCCCTCCAACATGTCGGGCCACGGCGGGATGCGCGAGACGGAGATCGACGCCCTCGTCCCGAAGGACGTTCCCGTCTACCTGTGGAACATGGCCGGCTACAAGGCCGGCGCGATGCCCAGCGGAACCGGCAACCGGCACGCCATGGGCGGCCTGACCGACCAGGCGTTCCGCGCGGTCCCCCTCCTGGAGGCGGGCCGCGACGCGACCTGGCCGTGGGAGGACCGGCGCGCCTGAACGAACGCGACCGCACTCCGAGCCCATCGGCGCATTCCGGGGGTGCCTTTCACGGAAGCCGGCCCCTGGGCCTCGTCCCGCCGAGCGGGGGGGCCTGGTCCCGTGAGACCTGGAACCGGCTGACCGCCCTCCTCACCCGGTACAGCCCTGCGGGTCCCGACACCCGCTGCCCGGCCTACTACAGCCCGCTGACGCTCGGAGCCGCCGACTTCGACAGCCTTCACGTGCGTGAGGGCCGGCTCGGCGATGCCGGGGTCCTGTACGACCAGTCCGAGGCAGACTTCAGTCCGGCCAACTTCTGGGCCGGCGATCACTCGTGGGTCCTCTGTACTGACTGCGGCCTCTGGGCCACCAAGGTCGCCGGTTCACCGGCCCTCATCGAGGCATTGCCGAACGACTCGGACATCGAGGCGGTTCGGCTGCCCTGGGCGCACTGAGTGGACGTCAAGTCCGTTTCCGATAGCGGCCCACCACGCCACGAACTCGTACAACCATTCGGCCACTGCTCTTGTCTGTATGGAGATGAGTGAAGAAGCTTCCCTCTCCGAGAGGGTCGTCAGCAGCGGTTCCGTATGTGTCGTGTACCGATCCGGCGCGGGGCACATTCACTGGGCCGACGGCGAGAAGACGCTCCGCGTCCCGGTGGCCTCTGTCGAGGAGGTCCGTGCTTTGGGAAACCGTCTCGAAGTCGTGGTGACTCCCCACCTCATGCGCCCCCCGTCCCTGGTGTATGCGGTGGACGGCGCCGATGCGGAGAGCGTGAAGTCGTTCGTCGAAGCCGTCCGGCGGGATGTGGGCCGGCTCAGCTTTCGTCGCTCGACTGGGGTATGGCGGCGGAGGCCCCCCTGGGCAGTGTTCGCTGCTGTCATGTCGGTCGTCTTGGTGGCTGTCGACGTGACCGTGGCGGTGCGGGGCACAGAGCTGCCCTTACCGCTGCCCTGGGCGCAGATCTTCGGCAGTCTGGGCGCACCACTGCTGATAGCCCTTGGAATCGTGTACCGGGATGAGTGGGTGCTGCGAAGGAGAGGTGTCACCACGACCGCGGTGCTCGTCGGCTACACCCATCAGGTCGCTCTGTACCGGTACACCGACAGTCAGGGACAATCCCACCAGTATCGGTCCCATGACAGGGGGGGACGGGTCGAGCTGCGCTACGACCCGCGCCGTCCGAGCCGGGCGAGCGCCGGAATGCGACCGTTGGAGCGGTACGGCCTGCTGATCCCCCTGCTCGCCGGGGCAGGCATGGTGGGCGCAACGCTGGCGTACACCGCATACGGGTTGCTCATCTCCCTGACCAGCGGCTGAGTAGGCGCTGAGAGGGTGTCTCCCGTGGCAAGTTTCGCGAGCTTTTTGTAGCAGGTCAGGGCGGCGGCCAGGCCGAGGAAGGCGAGGAAGTGCGAGCCTTTTCGCTCGTATCGGACGGTGGGGCGGCGGTAGCCGAACAGCCAGGCGATCGTCCTCTTGATCTTCCGGCGGTGCCGGCCGAACCGTTCGCTCGGCTCGATGCCCGGGCGGGCGATACGCGGGATGATTCCGCGTTCACGCAGCCAGGCGAGGTGGTCGGCGGAGAAGTACGCCTTGTCGGCGCGGAGCTTGACCGGTCGGCCCCGGCGGGGTCCGCGGCGGGATCGGATGGCGGTTATGCCGCGGATCAGCGGCTTGAGGGGCTGGCTGTCGTGGGTGTTCGCGACGGACACGGCGACGGCCAGGGGGATGCCTCGCACCTCGGACAGTACGTGCAGTTTGCTGCCCTTCTTACCGCGATCGACCGGGTTCGGCCCGGTCAGCGCACCCCCCTTTCGCCCGCACCGAGGCGGTGTCGACGATCGCGGAGGTCCAGTCGAGCTCGCCCCGGGCGCTGAGCCCGTCCAGGACCGCCCGGTGCAGACGACGCCACAGCCCCGCTTTCGTCCACGCGGTGAACCTGCGGTGCGCGGTGGCGGGTGAGACACCGAACGTCCCCGGCAGGTGCCACCATGCGCACCCGCTGGTCAGGACGTACACCACTGCCGTGAACACGGCCCGCTCGTCGCGCGGAGCGGTCCCACCGCCCTGCGGACGGGACTTGAACGACGGCGGCAACGGGGCGACCAGCTCCCACAGATCATCGGGAACCAACCGCTGCGACAGATCAGCACCCACGACCAGCGACATGCCGCACCGGCGTCACACCGCGTCAGACACCCTCTCGATCGGCAGCCTTCCTGTCACCTGTCGAGCGATGCTCAGTCGGTCGGCTACAGAGCTGCCTTGCGGAAGAGGGACAGCAGGGTCCGGGCCGGCAGGGTGCCCGGGTCGAAGAACTGCTTGGCCAGAGCGGGCGGCACCGCCGTTCCCTGCATGCGGGCCTCGTGGCAGGTAAAGCAGAACGCCGCCTCGAACAGCGCCAGATCGAGGGAGTCCTCGTATGCCCGGATGCTCCAGCCCGGTGAGAAGCCGCAGCGTTGTTGTTCACTGCCGGACAGGCTGTCGATCAGGGCCAGGGCGGCGGCGGCCTCGCTCCCGGCCCAGTGGGCAACTGCAGTGCCGGGGTACGGGGCGTTCCGCGTGGCGGGAAGGGCGGAGATCCGTACGACCTCGATCAGCGCCGTGGCGGTGAAGGTTTCGGTGGGGAGCTGCATGAACGCAGTCTGCCCGCCCGGTCAGCGGCCCGGGCGAAGGGTACGGACGCCTTCGGCAGGCACAGGCAGGTGTCATTCGATCGACCCGATGCCACCCACCGCGGAAGTCGCACCGAAGCAGCCACGGACGCGAAGTGACACCCCGCCTGCCTTGGTGACAACCATCGTGCTTCGGCTCGTCCTTCCGGTTGCGGCTGCCGGTGGGAGGTCCTTTGCAGTGAGCTTTTTCAGAGTGGCCACTGATCGAGTGACCCTGGCCGAGTCAGGATGAGGACCGCAACGCACAGAGCTCCCGTGCCGCTGAGGGAGGTGTTCCAAGTATCAACCCATCGGCACAGGAGACATGTTGGTTCCCTAACCTGCCGCACTCAACCTGCCTCACGCCCTGGTCGAGTGGGTGTCCATGCTCATCGTCACCCGTGAGGGTGACCGCCGCTGCAAGCTCCCGCCCCACCAAAGGGCCCTCGTCGACCTGGTCCACCTCCGCCGGCACGACACGCTCGCGCAGATCGCGGTCGGCTTCGGCATATCCGTCGGTACTGCCCGCGCCTACGTCACGGCCGGCGTCGAGCATCTGTCCCAGAAGGCACCCGGCCTGCTGCGGGCCCTGCGCGAGACGGACCCTGGCCCCGTCCTGCTCGACAGGACGCTCGCCGAGTGCGACCGTGTCGGCGACAGCCGGGCCGACTTCTCGCAGAAGCATCGCCGTCACGGCGTGAACGTGCCAGGTCATCGCCGATCCCGCGGGCAAGCTGAGGGGCCGATCCCGACCCACCCGAGGTGAGCACGGCCTACCAGACCATCGTGAACGTCTTCAACCAGCCTCCCGACCAGGAATTTCGAGCCCGTGACCTGCGCGAACTCCTCGGCATGCCCACCGACGAGGAATGCGTCAACATCACCCGCAGCCGACTGGGCCGCCTCACCCGACAAGGCTTCCTCATCCAGCCCGGACGGGGCCGCTATCGGAAACGGACTTAACGTCCACTGAGGACGGGCCGTCTCACCTCCTGCCCGGCTCTGCAACGCGAGCGCGTTCCCCGCTCCGGCCCGCTGGGACCGGGCGGCAGGCGTGCGCAGCGCGGGCGCAGGGCGGCAGGACGGGCGCAGGTCGGGCAGGACGGGTGCCGGGCTGCGCCGGGTTGTCCGGCTCACCCGACGCACCGCTCGCCGGGGGCGGGGGCGGGGGCGGGGAGGCCGGGCTAATGCCTCCTTTGACATACGTATTTCTGGATAGCTAAAGTCCGGTTATGCCCCCGTCCAGCGCGTCCCCCCAGGACATCGACCGCCTGGCCCTCGGCCTCGTGGCGTGCCTGCCCGCGCTGACCAGGGCCTTCGAGCGGCATGTCGACCAGCACTACCCGCACCCCAAGCCCTCCGACGCCCAGCTCACGCTGCTGCGGTACGTCGAGACCCACGGCGGAACCACGGTCCGCGAGGCCGCCGACGCGGTGCGGATGAAGCCGAACAACGTCAGCGCGCTGGTCACCCAGCTCACCGAGCAGGGGCTCCTCGAACGCCGCCAGGACGGCGCCGACAAGCGGATCGCCCACCTGCACCTCACCCCGGCCGCGCAGCAGCGGCTCGTCGAGGTCACGCGGCTCATGGGAGACCGTGCCGCGCAGGTCCTGCGGGCGATGACCGACGGCGAACTCGACGCCCTCGGCTCCGCCCTGGGCTCTCTCCAGTCGCTCAGCGAGCACCTGCACACCGCGCGCTGAACCTTTCCGGCGCGCGGTGTGCTCGCGGGGCCGCCGTGGTGCGCCCTGTCAACACGCCGTGGGCCGACGCGCCCCTCTTCCCCTCTCCTCTCTCCCCCCTCGCCCGTCGCAGCCGGCCGCCCCCATGGCGCCGTGCGCCGACTCGGCGTTCCGTCCCGACGAAAGAACACCTCTCCATGGCCTCCGCCGGCACCCTGGCCGAACCGTCCCACTCCCCGCCCGCCGCAACGGCGCACGGACGGCGCTCCAACCCGTGGCTGACCTTGATCGCCGTCGCCTTCGGCCTGTTCATGGTCGGCCTCGACGGATCCGTCGTCTCGATCGCCAACCCCGAGATCGGCCGCGACCTCGACGCCTCCACCTCCGACCTGCAGTGGGTCACCAACTCCTACCTGCTCGCCCTCGCCGGAGCCCTCATCCTCGGCGGCAAACTCGGCGACCGCTTCGGCGGCCGCACCTTCTACCTGGTGGGAGTCGTCGGCTTCACCCTCGCCTCCGTCGCCATCGGCCTGGCCGGCTCCATCGAGGGCGTCATCGCCTTCCGGTCCCTCCAGGGCCTCTTCGGGGCCCTGCTGATGCCCAACACCCTCGGCCTCCTCCGCGCCGTCTTCCCCCCGAAGAAGTTCGGCATGGCCGTCGGCATCTGGGCCATGGTCTCCTCGGTCTCCACCGCCCTCGGCCCCATCGTCGGCGGCTTCCTCGTCCAGCACGTCAGCTGGGAGTCCGTCTTCTACATCAACGCCCCGATCGGCGTCGCCGCCCTCGCCTTCAGCGCGGCCGTCCTGCCGCAGAGCCGGAACGAGCACGCCGCGCAGGAGAAGTTCGACGTCCTCGGCGTCGTCCTGCTCGCCGTCGGACTCCTCGCGCTCGTCTTCGGCGTGGTGAAGGGGGAGACCTGGGGCTGGACCTCCGGCGGAACCCTCGGCGCCATCGCAGCCGGACTCCTGGTCCTGGCGGTCTTCGGGTGGTGGCAGACACGGGTCGCCTCACCGCTGCTGCCGATGCGTCTGTTCCGCAACCCGGCGCTGACCATCGGCACGATCATCACCGCCCTGAACTTCTTCGTCCTGCTCGGCGTGATCTTCTTCGTCATGATCTACCTCCAGAACGTCCGGGGCTTCACCCCTGTGGAGGCGGGTGTCCGGACCCTCCCCCTCAGCCTCGCCTCCGTCGTCGCCTCCCCGCTCGGCGCCGCGCTCACGGACCGGTTCGGGCCGCGCCTCACCATGCCCCTCGGCATGGTCCTCCAGGCCGTCGCCTGCTTCGCCATGCTCACCTGGGACGCCCACAGCGCCTACAGCCTCATGTGGCCGCCGTTCATCGCGCTCGGCCTCGGCGTCGGCATGGTGATGGCCTCCTCGTCCGACGCCATCGTCGGCAACGCCCCCGTCCGGGACGCCGGTGTCGCCGGGGGACTCCAGGCCACGGCCCTCCAGGTCGGAGGCGCCCTGGGCACCTCCGTCCTGGTCTCCCTCATCGCCGGCCGCGTCGGCGCCACCCTCACCGGCGAACTCACCTCGGCAGGCGTCCCCGCTCCCGCCGCCACCGCGCTCCTGGAGGCGAAGGACGCGGTGTCCATGGGCGTCGCCCCCGTCGCCCCCGGCACGCCCGCGCAGCTCGGGGCGGCCATCGTCGAGGGCAGCCACCACGCCTTCATGAACGGCGTCCACACGGCCGTCCTGACCGCCGGAGTCCTCTGCGTGGCCGGCGCCGTCCTGGCCGTCGTGGGCGTCCGGCGAGCCCCTGGCCACGCCCACCAGCACTGACGACGGGAGTCGGGGACGCGTCGCCACGGACGGGTTCTGTCCCTCGCGCTTGCCGGTGGGGATGATCAGGTCGGGCTGGATCTGCTCGACGGACTCGCCGCCCGCGCGGCCGCGGGAGCGGCAGGGTGAGCCGGGCTGTGCGTCGCACTTCGGACAGGTGTGCCGTTCGACGTCGTCCGCGTCCTGCCGGTCGGCCGAGGAAGGGCGCTGAGTTTCCGTCATGGGCCCGGGTTTTCGCACCATGCAAGTCTCAGAACGGGGTGGCTCCCACCGTTGAGTGAGAACGGGTTCTGAGAACGAATCCGGGATCCGCGTGGGTCCGGCGGCTCGTCATCGATCTTGCTCGCGCAAAGGACCGTTTCTGAGAAACGATCACCGCCGCACACGCGGACGGGGCCCGCTCGCCCAGCCCAAGAACAGCCCGGGAATGTCGAAACTTCTGACGGCAGGACCGGGACTTTCCTTTGCCCGGTTGGGGTTACCCCTTCGGTAGGATACCCAAGGGGGTATACGTGAGGAGTGTGGGTTGTGGAACTGGCGATGGCGGCTGAGGAACTGAAGACGGTGGTCAACCGGCTGCGCCGGGCGCAGGGCCAGATCGCCGGTGTGATCAAGATGATTGAGGAG
The DNA here is from genome assembly GCF_044330565.1 of Streptomyces sp. NPDC017448. NCBI lineage: Bacteria > Bacillati > Actinomycetota > Actinomycetes > Kitasatosporales > Streptomycetaceae > Streptomyces > Streptomyces sp. NPDC017448. The sequence continues at coordinate 354,073 of NZ_JBIRLM010000001.1, forward strand.
GGGCGGGACTGCGAGGACGTGGTCACCCAGCTCGCCGCGGCGTCCAGGGCTCTGGACAAGGCCGGTTTCGCGATCATCGCCACCGGTTTGCAGCACTGCCTGACCGATGCGGACATGGCTGCTTCAGGTGACCGGGAGCAGATGCGTACCCGGCTGGAGAAGCTGTTCCTTTCGCTTGCCTGAGCTGTGGTGCCGCGACGCCGGACCACCCGCCCGGTTCGGGCGGTTGGCCCCATGGTCTGGCACACGACGAAGGGGAGGGATCCGGCTCCGGATCCCTCCCCTTCGTCGTGTGGTTCACCGGTTGCGCAGTGCGGCCAGCGTGTTGTCGAGGTCGGCGGTGCGGGGACGGTTGTGGGGGAGCTTGGCGAGGATGGCGGCCATGCCGCAGGTGTTGGTCAGGGCCGAGAAGACCAGACCGGCCGCGACGCCGGCGGAGATGAGCTGGAAGGCGGGGTGGGCGACGAGCCCGAGCAGCAGGCCGAGCAGCACGATCACTCCTGCGGTGAGCCTCACCTGCCGCTCCATGCCCCAGGTGGCGCGGGAGGCGCCCTGGGGCCGGTGGAGCTCGTGGCCGTCGGCCGCCCAGGCGCCGGTGCCTCCCGACAGGGTGGCGGCGGTGATGCCGTTCTCCGCGAGGATCTTGCAGGCGTTCTCGGAGCGTGCGCCGGAGGCGCAGACGACCAGGACGTCGCCGCGGTCGGTGGCGTGACGGATGTCGGGCAGCGCGCGCTGGAGCTGGTCGAGGGGGACGTTGAGCGCGCCGGGGAGGTGGCCGCCGGCGTACTCGCCCGGGGTGCGCACGTCGATGACGGTCAGTTCGTGCAGGCGGGTGCGCGCCTCGTCGGTGGCAAGGGCCGCGGGGGTGGTCATGGCAATGTCCTTACGGTTCGGAAGTGGTGGGGAGCTTGATCTGACGAAAGCGGGCTGGAGGCGGTCCTGGGATGCGCGGTGGGCTGGAGGAGTTCTCCTGGTCCCTGGTCCCTGGCCTGAGCCGGTGGCGGCCGTCGTGTTCAGGCGATCACGTCGACGAGCATGAAGGCCGCCACCGCCAACAGGACACCGGCGAAGATTTTCTGAAGGGTGGTGCCGGAGATCTTCGTCGCGAGGCGTTTGCCATCCCAGGCGCCGAGGATCGCGGCTCCGGTGAAGGGGCCGATGACCTCCCAGTGGAGCCCGCCGGTGGTGCCGGTGCGAGCGGCGAGCGCGGCGAGGGAGTTCACCGTGATGACGAGCAGGCTGGTGCCCACCGCCCGCCGCATGGTCAGTCCCAGGACGCTCACCAGAGCGGGCACGGCGAGGAATCCCCCGCCGACCCCGAGAAAGCCCGTCACGGCGCCGAGTCCGGCACCGGCGCCGGCCGCCTTGCCGGGACGGATCCGGTCCGGCGGCTCGGACGCGGACGGCCGCAGCATACGCAGGGCCGCCAGCGCGGCGATGAGCGCAAACGCCGCCGTCAGTACCGCTTCGGGCAGACGTCCGGCGACAGCGCCGGCGAGGAAGGCGGGGACGATGCCCGCCGCGGCGAACAGGACCCCTGTCTTCCCTGCCACGTTCCCGTCGCGGGTGTGGGCGTACAGGGCGGTGGCGGAGGTGGCGGTGACGATGATCAGGCTTGCGGTGGTGGCGGCGGCCGGAGTGAAGCCGAGCAGGTAGATCAGTGCCGGCACGGCCAGGACGCTGCCACCGCCGCCGAGGGCTCCCAGGGCGAGACCGATGACGGCCCCGGCGATGAGGGCGAGAACGAGTGCGGTCACGCTATCTGACCGCTGTTCCCACGTTCGTCGACGACCGGGTGCCCGGCGGCGGCCCACGCGTTCATGCCGCCCTCGACGTCCACCGCCTGCGCTCCGCGCTGGGTGAGGAGCTTCGCGGCCTGCTGGGAGCGGTGACCGCTGCGGCAGATCACCACCAGCGGACGGCCCTCAGTTTCGGCGGGCAGGGCGGCGCCGGTCACCAGTTTCGTCAGCGGTACGTGGACGGCGCCCGGGGCGTGGCCCGAGTTCCATTCAGGCGTTTCACGGACGTCCAGCAGGACCGCGTCGGGCCGGTCGCCGCTGGTACGGCTGCGTGCCTCGTCGACCGTGACACGGGGCCCGTTTCGGCGAAAGAGGAACATCACACGTTTCCTTCCTTGCGAGAGGGGACGGCCGGAATTCAGCCGGAGGTCTGGGACAGCCCGGCCTCCGCCGCGGCGTCGAAGCCGTCGTCGACGGCGACCACGTCGCGGCCGGCGGCATCGAGCAGGGAGGCGGCGATCGCCGCGCGCATCCCGCCGGCGCAGTGCACCCACACCGTGCCGTGCGGCACCTCGCCGATACGGCCGTGCAGTTCGTGGATCGGGATGTGGACCGAGCCGTCGATGTAGCCGCCCGCCCGCTCGGAGTCCCGGCGCACGTCCAGGACGACCACGTCATCGCCGCGCTCGCGCGCCTGGGCGAGGTCGGCGAAGCGGGCCCGCGGGAACGAAGCGAGCTGCTCCCCCTCACCGACCCAGGAGGCCGGGTCGCCGGTGGCGGCGGCGGCCGGGCGGTCGATGCCGACCCGGGCCAGCTCCCGCTGCGCGTCGGCGATCTGCGCGGGGGTGTCGGCGAGCAGGGTGACGGGCTTCCCCCACGGGATCAGCCAGGCCAGGTAGGTGGCGAGTTTGCCTTCGCCCTCGAAGTTGAACGACCCGGCCACATGCCCCTCGGCGAAGGCCATGCGGCTGCGCAGGTCCACCACCCACTCACCCGCCGCCAGCCGGGAGGCGATCTCGTCTGCGTCCGCACGCCTCGGCGGGGTCAGGTCGACGGGGGCAGGGCCGGCGGCGTTGGCCGGGCCCATGTGCGCGTAGTAGGCGGGCACGTCCTCCAACCCGTCAAGCATCCGCTGAACGAAGGTGTCCACGTCCAGGGTGAGCGCGTCGTTGCTGGTGCGTTCCTTGCCGATCGTGGTCGCGTCCCCCTCGGACTGGGCGGAGGAGCAGAAGCTGCCGAACCCGTGGGTGGGCAGTACCGGCACCTCGTCGTCCAGCTGGGCGGCCAAGCGGTGGGCGGAGGCGTGCTGGGCCCGTGCCAGCTGCTCGGTCAGCCGCGGCTCGACCAGGTCGGGGCGGCCCACCGTGCCGATCAGCAGCGATCCGCCGGTGAACGCCGCCACGTCACGCCCGTCCTCTTCCAGGACGTAGGAGGTGTGGTGCGGGGTGTGCCCGGGGGTCGCAATCGCCCGCAGCACCAGATTCTCGTCCACGTCCACGGTGTCGCCGTCGGCGACCGGGGTGCGGACGAAGGAGACGTGCGCCGCGGCCGGGACCAGGTAGGAGGCGCCGGTGACGCGGGCCAGCTCCAGGCCGCCGGTGACGTAGTCGTTGTGCACGTGGGTCTCCGCCACGTACGCGATGCGGACCCCGCGCCGGGCGGCGGCGGAGATCACCTGGTCGATGTCGCGCGGCGGGTCTACGACCACCGCGGCCGCGGCCCCGCCGGCCAGGTAGCTGCGATTGCCAAGCCCCTCGAACTCCAGGGTGTCAACGAAGAACACGACTACGACTCCTCTCTAACGATGTACCCCGGGGGGTATCTGGTACTTACCCTAACAGGGGTACCCCCGGGGGTATTCCTGTGGTTCTGGGCGCCCCCGAAATCTGTTCGCCGGGGTGTCAGGGAATCCGGCTTTCCGCCTCACCGAAGGAGCAGCGCACTGTGTCCTACGACCGCACCGTCTCCTACGACCGCACCGTCCGCCTGGCCGGCACCGACTTCGACGCCGCCACCACCGCAGTCCGCCAGGCCCTGGCCGATCAGGGGTTCGGCATCCTCACCGAGATCGACGTCAAGGCCACGCTGAAGGCCGAGCACGGCCACGACCTATGAGGACTACCTGCTCCTGGGCGCCTGCAACCCGCCGCTCGCCCACCGGGCGCTGGAGGCCGACCGCTCCATCGGCCTGCTGCTTCCCTGCAACGTCGTCGTGCGCCGCGACGGCGGCCACACGCTCGTCCACGCCCTCGACCCGGGCGCCATGGCCACCCTCACCGGCCTGAACGCCCTCAACCCCGTCGCCGACGAAGCCGCCGCCCGGCTCGACGCCGCGCTGACCGCCCTGGCCGCCACCCGACCTTCCCCGGTCCGGCGTCCGCTGGCCGTTGCACGCGGTGCGGCATCCACCAGCCGACCGTGACCCGTGCGGTGCCCACCGAGCCAGGAGCCGATCGGGAGCGTCAGCGTCGGGCAGGCACCCGGACAACGCCACGCCGCCCTCCGCCCCGGCCGCCACGCCTACGTCGGCCCCCTGCCCCGCAAGGACGCCTACGGCAGGTGAGCCGGCTGAACACGATGAGGTCCGTCAACCGGCAACGCCGCGGCGAGGCCGGGCTGCCTCCGTCTCGGGCGCGGTGCGAGGGCTGGGTGCCATGGCCACTGGCCCGGCGAGGTCGAGACGGGAGTTCATGTCCGGCTCGAACCGACCGTAGGGGTTCACGTGCGTCCAGAACAGCGGTGACAGGGCCTCCGGGAACCGGGCCTCCACCTCGAAGAACTTCAGCAACAGCGCGAACCCGAGCCGGGTCGCTCGGACTTGTTCCGCACCCGCTTCATGTCGTCTTCGAGCAGCGTCCAGACCTCGATCAGGTCCTCCGGCTCCCAGCCCTGCCGCACCCCGCCCCCTCCACCCCACCCCCTCCACCCCACCCCCTCCACCCGCCCGAGATCACTCGTTCAGCTCAGCGAGGCGCCCAGCCAGGAGAAACGAGGACCAGAGCAAGCACACCGCGCTCCATGTCCGTTCGCCGTAGCTATACGAGAACAGGGCCACGATGCCCGTGGGTTCAAGGAAACCGAAGGTCCTTCAGCCTGAACCCACGGGTCCACCGGTCTGCTTCAGGTCGGTAGATCCGTGGGTTCGGTTGGAACACGAGGGTGCTGTGCAAGCCGAAGAGCTTCGGCCGTGACATCGGCGTCGATCTGCGCCTGTGTTTTGTCGGCGTATTCAAGGACGTCGTAGTCGTCGTCCAGGTTGGCGAGTCGCTCGGCCAGAGGCAGCTCGTGCCCGAAACGCTGATGGATCCTGAAGGCCAGCTCGCGTGGCGTCAGTTCGCCGGCCAGCATCCGGGCGGCAAGTGCTCGCGCCGCGGCTTCCTGTCCGGCAATGCTGCCCGCTGGGTGGAAGGTGAGGCCCAGTTCGTCGAGTGCCGGGGGAAGGAGGTCGGGGACGTCGTAATCCGCCTCCGCGCGCGTGCACGCGGCCAGGATTCGCAGGGCAGGACTGTCGAGGCCGGCAACGAGTGCATCGCAGGCAGCAGTGACGACGTCGGCTGCGCGGATCTCGCCCATGCTCCAGAGAACGGCATGGTCCTGAAGCTGGCGGGCTGCTGGTTCGGTCGACGGCATCCATCCATGATCTCCTCAGTGGGATGGGCGGGTCGAGTGGGTTTCATTGCGATGTCTGCTCGGCAGCTTCTCCCAGAAGCGCGCGTGCTGAGTCCGCGTAGCGGATGGCGGTCTTCTCGTCGATGCCGAAAACGAGGGCGAGGTGGAGCGGGTCGGCGCCGTGGGTGAGCGCCTCTTCGAGCTGACGGTCGACGCGGAGCCGTTCGAGGGTCGCGGTGAGGTTGCGGGTGGCCCGGGTGGTCCAGAGCTTGCCCGCCGGCCCGAGTTCGACGGCCGTCTTCTGGGTGATCAGCAGGTGTGGGTTGGCGGTGTTCGGCCAGTGGGCTCGGCGGTGTTCGAGCCAGTTCAGGACGGCCTGGCGGGTGAGGTCGTCGAGCGGGCGGACGTGACCGGCGACGGTAATTCGCCCGTTGCCGAGATCCACGTCGTCCAACTGCATCGTTCGGATCATCTTCGGCCGTGCCGCGTGGACGGCGGCGAGGGCAGTGATCAGCTTGATGTCCGGGGTGGTCGCGCTGGCGACCGCCTGGTCGATGTCCGCTTGCTCCAAGGGCTGGGCGACGCCGCCAGCCTGCCGGTGGACACGGATTTGGTGGGTGGGGTTGCGGAAGACCTGACCGTTCCCCTTTGCGTGACGGAACAACGACCGCAGTGCGACGACCCGGTTTTCCCGCTGCTTGCCGCTGGCGGCATCCCGGGCGGCGATGATGTCCTCCCGGGTGACCTCCCGCAGATGGTCGTAGAGGCTGGACCACTCCAGCAGAACCGCTTGGATCTCGTTGAGGTAGGTCCAGGCGGTCTGCCGTGCGCGGGGCTCGGACCGCGGGCCGCCGTCGAATAGGGTCCGGGCCCAGGATTCGACCTCGCCGCGGATGCCCGGCGCGACGGCGCCGAGCTTGCGGTCCAACCACCGATCGACCGCTGGCGTGCGGTCGTCAGTGAACAGGCCCAGTTGGTCGAGAACTTCGGCGGTCCGACCCACCGGGAGTCCCCGGCCACGCAGGGCCGGGAAGATCTCGGTGTAGCGGATCGACTCGCCCTCGGCATGGCCGGACAGCACGATGACCAGGGCCCGGTCGACGTCGCTGGCGACCCAGCGGGTCCACCCGCGCGCTTCACCCAGAGCGCGCGCTGCCCGGCGGGCCCGGATCAGCCACGGGTTGGCCAGGTCGGCGTGCCGTTCACGTTCGAAGGTGCGGTAGTCCCGAGTGGTGGTGAACAGAGGCGGCTGGATCCAGCCCGTCATCACGACCGCTGGGGCTGGTCCTGGTGCGCGTTTAAGGACGCGGCGCCCCTGTTTGCCGACGGGCGGTCCGCCGTTGCGGGGCCGCTGCAGGTTCGCGAAGAAGAGCTGTTGGTACTTCACGCGCCGTAGGAAGGTCGCCAGTGCGGCGGCCTCGCCGTTGACGCCCGCTGCCTTGACGAGAATCCCGAAGTTACGTCACACGACCACAGAGCACTCGAAGGAGGAGGAACCCCCTGGCCACAGGGGCAGAGACTCAGCGAGGCTCAGAAGAACTCACGGGATGTCGCACAGTGGGACCGGGACGCGGACGCCGCCGAGGAGGCCAAGGCCGCGCTGCTGCAGGAGATCGAGGACGTCGCCGCCGGCGGGACCACACCGGGACGGATCGAGGTCGCGCCGATCTACGCGGTGCTGGACCAGGCCGACGAGCACCTGGTCGTCGCGCGCATCGAGCAGGCCCGGGAGAAGGCGGCCGCCGAAGCCGCCGCGACCGCCGACGAGCACCTGCGCCACCAGGCCCTGTCCGACGACAAGGGCCGCCTGGCCCTGCGGATGGCGGGCGCCTTCCGCAAGGAGCACCGCGAGCTGAAGAAACAGGCCGAGGCGGACCGGGCCGCCGGGTACCGCGAGGCCGCCGACGCACAGATGGCCGCCCGGCGGGCAGCGGCGGACGCCTGGAAGACCGTACGGGACAGCCCGTACGCCTCCGTCCTCGGCGCCACCGAGCACCGGGTCCCGGACATCGACACCCTCGCGGCCCAGCTCACCGAGATGCGCCAGACCAAGGTGCCCGCCCGCGCCCAGCAGAAGGACGCCGGCGACCAGAAGCGCATCGCCCGCTTCAACGCCACGGCGTCCAAGGCGAGGGAGAACGCCTCGATGTATCGGGCCGTCGCCGACGACGCCCGCGCCGAGATGCAACTGCGCGAGCGGATCGCCCAGCAGCACCCGGACCTCCACCGCGCAGAGACCCGGGCGCGGGCAGAGGTCCAGCAAGCGCAGCAGGTGCAGGCCGCCCGCATCGAGCAGCAGTCCCGGCGGTACCAGCTGCCCGCCCCGAGCCGTTCCAGACCCAAGCTCGGGCGTTGGTGAGGAGCCCCTGGTACAGCACCGGGGCTCCGGCCGTGGCAGGAGCCAACAAAGCGCTCGGTCGTGGGATTCTCACAGCCGAGCACTCGTGTTTGATTCCATCTGGCCGAGAGAGAATTCGGCGGAGGATTCTGCATTTCAGCGCACGGGCCGGTCCCGACCATGCCGGAAATAAACCTGCGCGACGGTGAATTAGGCGTACCAGTTGCTCGTGCCGTTGACGCTCAGCCGCACGTTGATGGTTCCACCGCCCGACGAGGGGACGTTGACCGTCGGTGCATAGCAGCCGCGGGTGAATCCCGGGTTGAGGGTCGAGCTGTTGCACAACGTGTTGCTGCCAAAACTCGATACGACCTCACCAGCGATGACGGCAGCGGCAGTCCCTGAGTGCTGGACGACAAGAACGACCTGCGTGTCGTTGTTAGCGTTGGTGACAACACACGGCTTGAACTTGATGTTCGCGGAGATGGAGTGTGTCTTGTAAGGGAGGCAGTCCCAGTTGCTGTTCGTGTTCACTTGCTGCCAGTTCGCCGCAGCGCTGGCAGGGGAGGCGGCGAACGCGAGGGCTGCCGCTGCTGCGGCAGCAACTGTCAGAGCTTTGAAGCGCACAGAAAATCCATCTCCTCGATCGATCTCCCACTGCATGATTGCGAAGCGGGGTGCCTATCTCCGGACTAATTCCATTTCTCCGGAGTGAGCTCGTTGATCTTATAAACGCCCGACTTGGCGCGAGAAGAAACAAATCAGCCAGGAAATATTCACACATGGCTGAGAGTTGAGGTCAACAGCTCCCCGAACCCCGCCACGACGTTGCGCATCTACGCCCCTCTCGTACTGAGCAGTCAGGAACGGGGGTTGAGGAACATCGACGTCAGATGATCAGGGGGACCATCCGCTCGCGCGGGCCCGAGCCCCGGGCTCCCTTGCCGTGGCGGACGTGGAGCTTGCCGAAGCGGCCCAGATTCCACTTGATGTCCGCCAGGTCGAGCTTGCACGCCTCGCTGACCCGCAGCCCGACCTGGAACATCAGCTTGGAGGCGGTGTAGTTCCGGGCGGTCGGGGTGAACTTCCGGCAGGTCGCCAGCTCGCCGCCCCACCCGGCGAACAGCGTCTTGACCTCCGGCCCGGACGGTGGAATCCGCAGCGCCGCATCCTTCGACCCGCGCGGCCGGTTCATCTCGTCGATCGGGCACTCGATCACCCGACCGGTCATCCGGTGGATCTCGACCTTGTGCCGCAGCTCCAGGAACAGGAAGTACGTGGTCAGCGCCTGAGAGCGCCCCAGCCGGGTGCCGCTCGGCGAAGCCCGCAGCACCTTCCCGAAGTGCGCGTCGGCGTCCGGCGGCTCCATCTCCCACAGCGGCCGCCCGAACCAGGACCGCATCTGCTCCAGGTGCCCGACGTCCCCGCAGATCGTGCCGTCCGCCAGCCTCGCCGAGGCCCGCGCCAGCACGAACCCCGCCAGCACATCGGTCTCGAACTGCTCCAGTTCGTCCGCCGTGGCTGGCGGCCGGACATCGCGCGGGTCCCGTACGACAGCCAGTGCCAGCCCGAGCCCCCTCACCTTCAGCCAGATCGCGAACCGATCGGACACGGTGAGAACGCTTCAGGAATCCCGAAGTTACGTCAGCCCGCGAACAACTGCCAGGGAGAAGACGAACCCGCTGGCCACGAGGTCGTGGACTCAGCAGCCTTCAGAGCAACCCACGGGATGTCGCACAAGAAACAGCGCCGGGCCGAGAGCGGCGCGCGGCCTTCAGTCGAAGACCGTGAGCAGGAGTACGGCGACGGCGACCAGGACCGCCGGCGCCGCCTGGAAGGCGTAGCCGAACTGTGTCTGGCGGGAGGCCATGTACGGGGCGGAGGCCGCTTCCTTCGGCCGCTGCGGATCGAAGACGACTCTGAAGGACTCGCCCACCTGAGGGACCGGACGGGGGCTGTTGATCCGCGTGACCATGGGCCGTCCGTCCGTCTGCTGGTAAGAGCACCGGATGAAGTGGACGAGAACTCCGTTGCGCCTGATGAGCTCGCGGCACACGGCTTCCGTCTCGACCCCCCGCCGTTTCAGCCGGTTGTCACGGAGCTGCGTCGGCGGGGAGAGCAGGACGAGTGCGGTGAGCGGCACGCAAACGAACCCTATCGCCGCAACGGCGACGGAAGTGCCTGACATCGCCCCGCTCATACGTCCCCCTGAAATCCCCGGCCCCCGCTGGAACAGTGAGTACTTTACGAAGCGGTCCGACGTGCCGGCGGGCACGGGCGGCGGGGGGCTCGGGTGGCGGGGGGCTCGGGCGGCGGTGGAGTCGACCGGTACCGGCCCGTCGATGCCGCCGGCCGTATCCGTCCCGACCCAGGCCGCCCCGGACGCGCCCTCGAACGCGCCGTCCGTCGCCCACCGGCGGAACCGGGCGGGGAGCCTGCTCCGCCTCCGCCCTGTGAAGACGCTGCCCGGCGCGAAGGCGCTGCCTGACATGAGAGCGCTGCCCGGCGTGAAGACGCCGTCCGGCGTGAGGACGCTGCCTAGCGGCGCTTGCGGCCGACCGAGTTCCGCACGCCGTTGGTCAGCGTGCCGACGCCGGTGCGCAGAGCGAGGTAGTCGAGGGCGCTGCCCACACCGCGAGCGGCCCACCTGAACGCCCTGACCAGCTGTTCATCCATCGCGTCGATCTCTCTCTCGGCTGTACGTCGTCTTCCTGTATGACGCACCTACCGTAAGGCAGGTTGCTCTGGCCGAGTACGGCGCGGTGGCCCGGGGTTCCATCGCACGGCAGAGGCGCGCGTCCGCCCCCGCGCGGCGGCCTGAATCACCCGAGGGGCGATGTTGTTGCGCGGACGGACGGACGTGACGTTCCCCGCGAAGTCGGGACGGTTCGCAGAGTCAGGAGGGTTTGCCGAGTCAGGAGGGTTCGCGACGTCAGGACAGGCAGAACTCGTTGCCCTCGGGGTCCGTCATGACGATCCAACTCCCGCCCTGCTCGTCGAACGTACGCCCCGCCCGCGCGCCCAGCGCCACCAGCCGCTCCGCCTCCGCCTCGCGCTGTCCGGGCGCGGAGTGCACGTCGATGTGCAGCCGGTTCTTCCCCGTCTTCGGCTCCGGCACCCGCTGGAACAGCAGCCTCCGCCCCTTCCCCGTACCGCTGACCTCGTCGTAGGGGTCGTCCGGGTGCCGGGCCGCCGCGAGGTCGAGCCACGCCCTGCGGCCGTGGGCATGGGTCGTGGCGGCCTCGGGCACCGCGCCGGCCGCGAGCAGCCGCTCGATCAACGGACTGTTGTCCTCGACGAGATAGCCCAGGGCCTCCGCCCAGAACCCGGCCTGTGCGTGCGGGTCGGCGCTGTCGATCACGAGCTTCCAGGACAGTGTCTGTGTCATGACACCGTTTATAGTGGTTACATGAGCGAGAAGGCAACAGGCACACCGGAATGGTCCGAGCGGCGACCCCGGCAAGACGGTCGGCAGGGAGGCCCGGGGCGGCCTGAGCCGCTTGGTCGGCCGGGACGGCCCGAGCCCTCCGGGCTGCTGTTGCGGCACCCGGACGGAAGCTCGTTCCGGTTCGATCCGGGGGCGCTCTGTCTGGAGCTGCTGCCCACCGGCGGGCCAGGGCCCCTGGCGTACTTCGAGGTGTTGCGCGAGCCGGCCGACCTCGTGCGCTGGGCGGAGGAGAGCCGGCTGCCCGGAGGGCTCGGCCCGGAGGCCGGTCCCGCTTCCGGGGCGGGGGCCGCGCTGACGGTGAGCGCGGCGGAGGTGGCGGACGCGCGTACGTTGCGCGATGCGCTGTGGCGGCTGGTGGAAGCGCGGGTGCGGGACGCGTCACCCGGCCCGGACGACCTCGCCACCCTCAACGACGCGGCGGCGCACCCGCCCCTGACGCCTCGGCTGACGGCGGACGGCACGTGGGCGTGGGCCCCCGGCGGGACCGGGGCCGGGTTGCTGTCCACCGTGGCTCGCGACGCGGTGGACCTGTTCACCGGGGGGTACGCCCATCGCATCCGCGTCTGCGGTGCGCACGACTGCCGCCTGTTGTTCGTCGACACCTCCCGGCCCGGGAGGCGCCGCTGGTGCTCGATGGAGCGGTGCGGCAACCGTCACAAGGTCCGGGCCCACCGTGCCCGGCTCACCGCCGCCGACGAGTGACGGGACGGCGGCGGACAGGACGCGGTTGGGCGGCGCACTGCGGCCGGACGCGTCCTACGCCTCGTGCGGAAGAAGGGCGGGGCAGGCCGGGCAGGCGTGCCGGTCGATCGCGGCCAGCAGACGCCCCGCGGCGGCACGCACGGCCTGCGCGGGGGTTTCGGCCCCGGCGGGCGCGGCGGCCGTGCGGGCCGGGGCCCCGGCCAGGTGCGCGGCCGTCTCCCGGCGCGCCGCCACCGCGTCGTGGGCCGCGCGGGTCCACGCGGGGTGGTCGGTGCTCCCGGCGGCCAGAATCCTGGCCAACAGGTCCAGGACGCCCGCCCGGTCCCGGACCGTGTCCGTTCCCGCCAGCTCCCAGAGGAACGGCACCGTCGCCGCCGTCGAATCGAAGACGGGCGGGGTGCCGATCCAGCGCTCCAGATCGCTCAGGGCCTCGTCCGCGTTCGGCGCGTCCCCCCAGGCGATGCGCGACAGCACCACGGGAACCTGGGAGGCGGAGCCGTACGCGTGCTGCAACTCGTGCCACCGCACGTTCCTCATGGCCCCCAGGACAGTCCCCATCCGGGCACTCAATCAGCCTTTACCGCGCGGCGTCCACCATGTCCGGGGACCGGTCCGCGAACCGCTCGGCGGAGCGGCCCGTTCCGTACAGGCGGCGCAGGTACCCCCGTACGGAGGAGGCGTCGTCCGCCGGGACGAGAAGGCCCACGTGGTGGTCGGGGCGGACGACCACGACGGTGCCCGGACCCGCCCCCGCAGCCGTGCCCGCACCGGCGGTCGCATCCGTGCCGAGAGCCGCACCGGTAGCCGCATCCGCACCGGTAGCCGCATCCGTACCGGTAGTCGCGTCCGCACCGGCAGGGGCCCCCGCGCCCGTGGCCGGGCCCGGCCCTCCGGGGGCTCCCGTTCCGTACGCGGCTGCCGCATGGCCCCCGTCGTCGACCACCGCGCACGGTGCCGCCGCGGCTCCCCCGCCGCCCCGCCGGCCGTCCGGCCGGGCCTCGTGCACCGCGTACACCCGGCAGGTGCGTACACCCGCCTCGCCGTACGCCTCCGCCACCTCGCGCAGCACCGCCGCGCTTCCGGGCCCGAAACCGAGGACCGTGCTGCGGGGCCCTGCGAAGACGCGGTGCAGGCGGGTGCGCGCCCCCGTCGCGGCGTCCGTGCACGGGGCGTCCGGTGCCCGGTCGCCGGGCAGCGGGCGCCGCCCTTCGGTCCGTTCCCCGGCGCCTTCCCCGCCCCGCCCTCCGGCATGCGGAACGGCGACGGCCAGGCTGCTCCAGCGGTAGCCGACGCCCAGGCCGGTGGTGTCCGGGGTGATCGCCGCGTCCAGGCCTCCACCGGGCCGGCGGATCGCCTCCAGCGTGGCCCGCAGCCGTTCCGAGGTGAGGTCCAGCGTCCGGGCCGCCACCGGAAGGCGTTCTTCCTCATAGGTGTCCAGCAGCAGGGGGTCCGCGTGGCCGGCGAGCACCAGGCCCAGCTTCCACCCCAGGTTGAACGCGTCCTGGATGCCGGTGTTCATCCCGAGGCCGCCCGCGACGGCGTGCACGTGCGCCGCGTCGCCGGCGAGGAAGACCCGCCCCGCACGGAAACGGTCCGCCATGCGCACGTTGACCCGGTACGTCGACAGCAGCTCGGCCCGCACGAGGGCCCCGCCGGGCAGCCCGGTGTGGCAGGCGAGCAGCCGCCGGAACCCGTCGGCGGTCGGCGCGAGCGGCCGGCCCCGCCCGTCCCGCTCGGGACCGGCCTGGAACCACCAGCCCGTCCGCGTACCGGGGACGGGGCAGAGCATCACCGCACCGTCCTCGTCGAACCACTGGTGCCAGACGCCGCGGTCCAGGGCGCCCTCGGCCAGGTCGACATCGCCGCAGACCATCACCTGGTCCTCCTGGGTGGTCCCCTCGAACCCGATTCCGAGCAGCTTCCGTACGGAGCTGTGCGCGCCGTCGCAGCCGACGACGTACCGCGCCCGCACGCCCGCCTCCTCCCCCGCCCCTTCGCCCTGCCCCGCACCTTGCCCCGCGCCCCGCCCCGCACCCTGCCCCGTCCCTTGCTCGGAGCTCCGCCCGGCGAGCGTGACGTCGACGCGGCCCCCGCCGTCCGCGTCGTCCGGGCCCTGCGTCAGCCCCACCACCTCACGGCCGAGTTCGACCCGGACGCCGTACCCGGCCAGCCGCTCACGCAGGATCTCCTCCAGCCGCCACTGGGCGATCAGCCACGGCCGGTCGTAGGGGACGCCCGGGGACGGCGAGAGGCCCGCCCACGGATCGGCCTTCTCGACGGGGGCCCGGCCGCGGTACTTGAGCATCGGCGGCGGGGGCGAACCGGCGGCGAGCACCTCCTCCGCCACCCCCAGGTCGTCCAGGATCTCCAGCGACCGGGGGTTGGGGCCCTTGGCGCGCGAGGTGCGCGGGGGGACGGGGGAGCGGTCCACGATCCGTACGGCGACGCCCCGCCGGGCCAGATCGCAGGCCAATACCAGTCCGGTGGGCCCCGCTCCCACGATGAGTACGTCGGTCATGCCCATGCCTCTCCTTCGGTCGCGCTCTCCCCATGCCCGTGCGACACCAGGAAAACTTAACCAAGTAAGAAAAGCAATTGGGTAACCTTTTATGGGGCGAGGTCCGGGGCCCCGGCCGTGGAACCGGCCGTGGAACCGGCCGGGGAGCCGGTCGTGGAGGATGCGGCAGCCGAAGTCCCGGTCGGCGTGGAGTCCGCAACTGCCGTCGGGCTCCCGCCGGGTGTCGAGGCGGTGGTCGGGGCCGGACGCGCGGCCGTCGCCGGGGTCGCGGCAGCCGGGGCGGCGGCCGCCGTCGCCAGCAGCTTCACCGCCAGCGCCCGGTTGCGCCGGGCGGTCCGCAACGCGTCCCAGGTCAGCAGCGACAGCGCCAGCCAGACCAGCGCGAACCCGGCCCACCGCTCGGGCGGCATCGACTCCTTGAAGTAGAGGACGCCCAGCCCGAACTGGAAGACCGGGGCCAGGTACTGGAGCAGCCCCAGGGTGGACAGCGGCACCCGGACCGCCGCCGCGCCGAAGCAGATCAGCGGCACCGCCGTGACGATGCCGGTCGCGGCGAGCAGGAACCCGTGCCCCGTCCCACCCGCCGTGAACGTGGACTTCCCGGTGGCGGCGAGCCAGAGCAGGAAGCCGAGCGCGGGCACGAAGAGCACGGCGGTCTCGGCGGCCAGGGACTCCAGGCCGCCCATGTTCACCTTCTTCTTCACCAGGCCGTACGTCGCGAAGGAGAACGCCAGCACCAGGGAGACCCAGGGCGGCCTGCCGTACCCGATCGCCAGGACGAGGACCGCTGCCAGGCCCGTGGCGACGGCGACCCACTGGACGGGCCGCAGCCGTTCGCCCAGCAGCAGGACGCCCATGGCGATGGTGACCAGCGGGTTGATGAAGTAGCCGAGCGACGCCTCGACGACCTGCCCGTTGATCACGGCCCAGATGTAGAGGCCCCAGTTGACCGTGATCGTCGCCGCCGCGACCGTTATCAGGCCGAGTCTGCGCCGGTCCCGGGCCAGTTCGCCGATCCAGGCCCAGCGGCGTACGGCCAGCAGGGCGACGGCGACGAAGCCCAGCGACCAGACCATCCGGTGGGCGAGGATCTCGATCGCCCCGGACGGGTCGAGCAGCGGCCAGAAGAGGGGGACCAGCCCCCACATCACGTACGCGCCGATTCCGTACAGCAGACCTGCCCGCTGTTCGTTCTTCCCCTCCACCGTGTGCCCTCCCGGCCCGCCCGCGCCGGCCGATCCGCCGACGGGACGACGGTAGCGCCGGAAGGGCTCCGTGTCATAGCCGTCTCAGAGAAACGCTCATGACAGTAGCGAGGGGCGAGGTGCGTGCGGCCTGCGGTCGGGACGGCGGTGCGGTTCTCCGTGTACCAGCCGTTGCACAGGCACAGGCACAGGCGCAGGCACGGGCACGGCGGCCCGGAGTCGGGGGTCGGCCGGTGCTCGGCCGGATACGACGAGGCCCGGACCTGATCCCTCCGGGGGACCGGGCCCGGGCCTCGGCCGGGTGGTCGGGCGGTCGCCGCCCGGGCCTCAGCCGACGACCGTCCAGGTGTCGGCGCCCGCGAGGAGGGAGGCGAGGTCGCCCTTGCCGTTCTGCTCGACGGCGGCGTCCAGCTGGTCCGCCATCAGGGTGTCGTAGACCGGTCGCTCGACACTGCGCAGCACCCCGATCGGGGTGTGGTGCAGGGTGTCCGCGTCGGCGAGCCGGGACAGCGCGAACGCCGTCGTGGGCGATTCCGCGTGGGCGTCGTGGACGAGCACCTGTGAGCGGTTCTCCTCCGTGACGGCCACGACCTCCAGGTCGCCGGTGGCCGGATTGCGGACGACGCCCTTGGGCTCCGCGGAGCCGAAGAGGATCGGCTGCCCGTGTTCGAGGCGGATGACCGCCTCGGCGGCCTGCTCCTTGTCCTTGAGCACCTCGAACGCGCCGTCGTTGAAGATGTTGCAGTTCTGGTAGATCTCCACCAGCGCCGTGCCCGGGTGCTCGGCTGCGGCCCGCAGCACGCCGGTGAGGTGCTTGCGGTCGGAGTCGACGGTCCGGGCCACGAACGTCGCCTCCGCGCCGAGCGCGAGGGAGACCGGGTTGAAGGGCGCGTCGAGCGACCCCATCGGCGTCGACTTGGTGATCTTGCCCAGCTCGGAGGTGGGGCTGTACTGGCCCTTCGTCAGCCCGTAGATCCGGTTGTTGAACAGCAGGATCTTCAGGTTGACGTTCCGTCGCAGGGCGTGGATGAGGTGGTTGCCGCCGATGGAGAGCGCGTCGCCGTCCCCCGTGACCACCCACACCGACAGGTCGCGGCGGGAGGTGGCGAGCCCGGTCGCGATGGACGGGGCGCGGCCGTGGATGGAGTGCATCCCGTAGGTGTTCATGTAGTACGGGAAACGGGAGGAGCAGCCGATGCCCGAGACGAAGGTGATGTTCTCCTTCGCGAGGCCCAGCTCCGGCATGAAGCCCTGGACGGCGGCGAGCACCGCGTAGTCACCGCAGCCGGGGCACCAGCGCACTTCCTGATCGGACTTGAAGTCCTTCATGGACTGCTTCGCCTCGGCCTTGGGCACCAGCTGCAGCAGTTCGTTGTGCCGCAGTTCGTCGGTGTCAGCCATCGATGGCCTCCTTGAGGGCCGTGGCGAGCTGCTCGGCCTTGAACGGCATTCCGTTGACCTGGTTGTAGCTGTGGGCGTCGACCAGGTACTTCGCCCTCAGCAGCATCGCGAGCTGTCCGAGGTTCATCTCCGGGACGACGACCTTGTCGTACCGCTTCAGCACCTCGCCGAGGTTCTTCGGGAAGGGGTTGAGATGGCGCAGATGGGCTTGGGCGATCGGAGCCCCGGCGGCGCGCAGACGGCGTACGGCGGCGGTGATCGGCCCGTACGTCGAGCCCCAGCCGAGCACCAGCGTGCGGGCCTCGCCCGGGTCGTCGACCTCCAGGTCGGGGACCTCGATGCCGTCGATCTTGGCCTGCCGGGTGCGGACCATGAAGTCGTGGTTGGCCGGGTCGTAGGAGATGTTTCCGGTGCCGTCCTGCTTCTCGATCCCGCCGATACGGTGTTCGAGGCCGGCCGTCCCCGGCACGGCCCAGGGGCGGGCCAGGGTCTGCGGGTCGCGCTTGTAGGGCCAGAAGACCTCGGTGCCGTCGGCGGCGGTGTGGTTCGGGCCGGTGGCGAACGGGGTCTTCAGATCGGGCAACGTGTCCGTCTCCGGGATGCGCCAGGGCTCGGAGCCGTTGGCGAGGTAACCGTCGGAGAGCAGGAAGACCGGCGTCCGGTACGTCAGGGCGATCCGGGCCGCGTCGATCGCCGCGTCGAAGCAGTCCGCCGGAGTGCGCGGCGCCACCACCGGGACCGGGGCCTCGCCGTTGCGCCCGTACATCGCCTGGAGCAGATCGGCCTGCTCGGTCTTGGTCGGCAGCCCGGTCGAGGGACCGCCGCGCTGGATGTCGACGATCAGCAGGGGCAGCTCCAGGGAGACCGCCAGGCCGATCGTCTCCGACTTCAGCGCCACCCCCGGCCCGGACGTGGTCGTCACCGCCAGCGACCCGCCGAACGCGGCGCCGAGCGCCGCACCGATCCCGGCGATCTCGTCCTCCGCCTGGAAGGTCCGCACGCCGAAGTTCTTGTGCCGGGACAGCTCGTGCAGGATGTCCGAGGCCGGAGTGATCGGGTACGACCCCAGGTAGAGCGGCAGGTCCGCCAACTGCCCGGCGGCGATCAGACCGTAGGACAGTGCCAGGTTCCCCGAGATGTTGCGGTAGGTGCCGGTGGGGAACGCCTGGGAGGCCGGGGCGACCTCGTAGGAGACCGCGAAGTCCTCGGTGGTCTCGCCGAAGTTCCACCCCGCCCGGAACGCGGCCACGTTCGCCTCCGCGATCTGCGGCTTCTTCGCGAACTTGGCCCGCAGGAACGCCTCCGTCCCCTCGGTCGGGCGGTGGTACATCCACGACAGCAGCCCCAGCGCGAACATGTTCTTGGAGCGCTCGGCCTCCTTCCGGGGGAGCCCGAACTCCTTCAACGCCTCCAGCGTCAGCGTCGTCAACGGCACCGGGTGGACGTTGTACGCCTCCAGAGAGCCGTCCTCCAGCGGACTGGTCGCGTACCCGACCTTCGCCATCGGCCGTTTCGTGAACTCGTCCGTGTTCACGATGACCTCCGCGCCACGCGGCACATCCGCGATGTTCGCCTTCAGGGCGGCGGGGTTCATCGCGACCAGCACGTTCGGGGCGTCACCCGGAGTGAGGATGTCGTGGTCCGCGAAGTGGAGCTGGAAGGAGGAGACGCCCGGCAGCGTGCCGGCGGGGGCGCGGATCTCGGCGGGGAAGTTCGGCAGGGTGGACAGATCGTTGCCGAACGACGCCGTCTCCGACGTGAACCGGTCACCCGTGAGCTGCATGCCGTCACCCGAGTCACCCGCGAAGCGGATGATCACCCGGTCCAGGCGGCGGACCTCCTTCCCATCGCCGCCCGTGGTGCCCGTCGTACCTGACAGGGGGGCTCGCTGGCCCCCGAGGACGGCGTCGTTGGCCCCATCGGCCTTCTCCGCCGCTCTACTGACCTGGCTCGTCACTGAACTGGACCTCCCTTGGGGCGGCTGTTCGGAACCGTCCGGCCAGCCGGCGATCCCCGAGGCCACCCTACGTCCGCGTAGGTGGACTCCCAGGGATCGATCATATGGTGGACGCTGTTTTGAGACACCCTTTTCGTTGGTTTGGGCACCTTTTGTCAGCCTCTTCAGCGCACGATGGGACACGATGGAAGGGGTCGCACCCTGCGTCTTTAGCCCTAGGTCCTTCCCGACCCGCCCCCTCCGGCCTTGTCGATCCCTTCCCGCGGGCCCCTCCCCGGACCTCCTCGATCAAGGAGTGCCCGCGGGACGGACGGCGGACACCTCGGGGCCCCCGCAGTACCCCCGAAGCGCTCCCGCAACGCCACCGCACCCCCGCGGCGCGCGCCCGGTGCATGCGGGAAGCCTGCACGTCCGGCCGGTACGGAGAGCCTGCACGTCCGGTCGGTGCGGGAAGCCTGCGCGTCCGGTCGGTACGGGGAGCTGCGCGTCCGGTCGGTACGGGGAGCTGCGCGTCCGGTTCGTGCAGGAGGCGTCCGGACGCTGTCGTCCGGCGTCCGCACAGGCCCCGCCCCTCCCCGGCAGGCTGCCGACTCCCCAGGAAGTTCCGTTGGGTCGGTCGGTCGTTGGTCCGGTTGTGCCGTTGACCGATACGCAGTGGGCGCGGATCGAGCCGTTGCTCCCCGACCGGACGCCGAAGCGGGGTGGCCGCCGGCGAGGCGCCACCCCTCCCGCTACGAGAAGACAGCCACCGTCCACCTGGCCGGGCTCCCCATCGCGGGCCTCTTCCTCACCCCCTGTGGGCAGTCGGAAGGCCGGCAGGCGGCTGCTCTATCGCACGTGAACGCCGGGCCCTCATAATGGCGCTCTGGTTTCCGGGTGGGGGAGGCTTGGGTGTCGTCGGAGCGTCATGCCGTACGGATCCCGCACGCGTTACGGGCCGCAGCGCAGGAGCACGGGTTGGGGGCCCGCAAGGGGCTGGTGCGGAACGAGCCGAAGCGCTTCCCCTGGGGCGCCGTGCTGACGATCGGCGCGCCCGGAGTGCTCCTGGGGTGGCTGGCCGTGTCGACCGCGATCGAGGACCAGCGGGAGCAGGGGGCCTGGTACTACTCGCTTCCGCTGCTCGTTCTCGCGGCGATCCCGCTGGGGCTCGTGGGATTCTTGCTCCTCACCCGGCTCCTGCGCCCCCCGCCGCCCCAGGTCTGGGTGGCCTGGTACGAGCGCGGTGTCCTGTGGCACTTCGAGGGCGGGGAGACGCCGGCGTACACCTGGGCCGAGCTCGCCTCCGTCACCCGGCAGGACGTCAAGGTGTCCAACGGGGTCACCAGCGCCACCACGCACCGGATGACCATCAGGTCCGAAGAGGGCGCCGAGATCGTCCTGGGGGACGACTTCGGCGGGATGGTCCCGTTTGCCGAGGGGCTCGACGAGGCGTTCAGCCGCGCACGGGTGTCGCGGGACGCCGCCCGACTGGAGGCAGGCGAACGGGTCGGTTTCGGCGTGGTCGACCTGGACATCTCCGGCATCGGGCAGGGCGGCCGCCGCATCGGCTGGCCGGAGGTGGAACGGGTCGATGTGAAGCGGGGCCTCGTGGAGATCCACCGTCGCGGGGAGCGCAAGCCGTGGCTGACGCTCCCGGCTCCCGGCTTCCCCAACCTGTCCGCCTTCCTGACCCTCGCCGACGCGCTGCGGCGCCGGCACGAGTCCTGAGGAACTTCCGGGCCCCCCGGGTCGTGCCGCCGTGCACCGCTGCACGGCTCTCCCGAAGGCACGGACCTCCGCCACGACGGCCTCGCGGATGCGACCGGTCCCGGCAGCGGCGCCGCGCGCCTCACCGTGGCCGGTGACCCCTTTGGCACCCTGCGGTCGTTCTGCCGGCTGTGCCGGAGTCCGGAGCCCCCCTCTCAGCACGCCCTCTCGCCCTGCGGAAGGAGGAGCGCCGGAATCCGACCAGGCCGCCAACCGGAAGAAGCGAGGCCGGCCCGGCGGCCGTCCGCCGGTCTTCGACCGCGAGGCATACAAACAGCGCAACACCGTCGAACGCTGCATCAACAGATTCAAGCAGGGCCGCGGCCTTGCCACCCGCTACGAGAAGACAGCCACCATCTACCTGGCCGGACTCCACATCGCGGGCATCTTCCTCTGGTCCGCCGATGATCCGAACGAAACCGCCTAAGTGTTCAGGTAAGTCAGCACGGCGAGGACGCGCCGGTGGTCCCCGACGCTGGGCGAGAGGCCCAGCTTCAGGAAGATGTTGCTGACATGCTTCTCGACCGCCCCGGCGCTCACCACGAGCTGCCGGGCGATGGCGGAGTTCGTCCGGCCCTCGGCCATCAGACCGAGGACCTCCCGCTCGCGCGGGGTCAACCCGGCCAGCACGTCCTGCTTGCGGCTGCGGCCCAGCAGCTGTGCCACCACTTCCGGGTCCAGCGCCGTCCCGCCCCGCGCCACCCGGACGACGGCGTCCACGAACTCACGGACCTCGGCCACCCGGTCCTTCAGCAGATAGCCCACCCCGTTGCTGCTGCCCGCCAGCAACTCGGTCGCGTACTGCTCCTCCACGTACTGGGAGAGGACCAGCACGCCGATGTCCGGGTAGTCCTTCCGCAACCGCACCGCCGCGCGCACCCCCTCGTCGGTGTGCGTCGGCGGCATCCGTACATCGGCGACCACCACATCGGGAAGTGCCTGCTGGGCATCGAGCTCCGCCACCTTCTTGAGCAGCGCCTCCGCGTCCGCCACCCCGGCGACCACGTCGTGCCCGAGATCGGTGAGCAGACGGGTGAGTCCCTCCCGTAGCAGGACCGAATCCTCGGCGATGACCACACGCACTCTGTTCTCCACGTTCTCCACGACTGAGCGTCCCCACTGTTCCGAATGTGCCGCGCTCCCCGCGACCCCTTACGCACTACGCCCGACCGCTGCGCACCACGCCCCGACCGCCCCAGCATCCCAGGCCAGGAGGACGGTCGGACGGGCCTGTGGATAACCCATGGCCGCCGGGTGCGCGCGGCTGCCGCACCTCCCGGAGACCGGCAGCCGTACACCCCGCCGCACCCGAGCCGGGAGAGGGCCAGGTGCGGCGGGGCGTACGTACACCGAGAGGGAGAGAGGGGGGAGGCGAGGTGAGGCGAGGACGAGGTGAGGCGGCCGAGAGGGGAGGGGCCGAGAGGTGAGGGACCGGGGGGCGGGGGGACGGGGAGGCCGGGGGGACGGGGAGGCTGGGGGGGGGCGGGGGAGCCGAGGCGCAGTGGTGCGTCCGCGGGTCAGCCTCGCCAGGGCAGCTCGGCCGTGACCGTCGTCGGGCCGCCGGCCGGGGAGTCGACCACCAGGACTCCGTCCACGGCGTCCAACCGCTCCGCCAGTCCGGCCAGGCCGCCACCGGCCTCCGGCGACGCCCCACCCCTGCCGTTGTCCGTGACCTGGAGCATCAGCCGGTCGGCCGTCCTCCACACGTCGACCGTGGCCCTGGTCGCCCGGGCGTGCTTGCTGATGTTCTGGAGCAACTCCGAGACGGTGAAGTACGCGATGCCCTCGATCGCCTGCGCCGGCCGCGCGTCCAGGTCCACCTCGACCTGCACCGGCACCGTGCAGCGGGAGGCTATGGAGGAGAGTGCGGCGTCCAGGCCCCGGTCGGTGAGGACGGCGGGGTGGATGCCCCGGGCCAGGTCGCGCAGCTCCTGGAGGGCCACCTTCACCTCGCCGTGCGCCTCCTCCACCATGCGGGCGGCGGCTTCGGGGTCGTCGGTGAGCTTCTCCTTCGCCAGCCCCAGGTCCATGGCGAGGGCGACCAGCCGGGCCTGGGCCCCGTCGTGCAGGTCGCGCTCGATACGGCGCAGGTCGGCGGCGGCCGTGTCCACGACCACGCCCCGGTCCGACTCCAGCTCGGTGACCCGGGTGGCCAGCCGGGACGGGCCCAGCAGGCTGGTGACCATCAGCCGGTCCACCGACAGCAGCCCGCGCACGATCCACGGCGTAGCCATCACCAGCACCAGCCCGAGCCCTCCGGCCAACGCCAGCTCGAAGGGCGAGTCCAGATACTCCCGGTGGGCGTTGTCCCCGTACAGCTGGATGCCGCCCTGCCCCCCGAACACGGGGAACAGCCAGAACCACAGTGGATACGTCAACGCCGTCAGGCCGGTCGACCAGAGCGTGATCGCCACGACGAAGGTGAACGTGGACCATGGGAAGTGCAGCAGCGTGTACAGCAGATGCCGCCAGGAGGCACCGCTCTTGAGGATCGCGCCCATCCAGGACATCGGGCCGCCGGTCTTGCCCTGTACCCGCTCCGGATCCCCCACCTCCACCCCCAGCAGACCGCGCGCCCGGTGCCGCTCCAGCACACCGAAGCCGCGGCAGACGGCGAGTCCGGCCGCGAGGACCGGTATCCCGATGAAGGTGACCAGCAGACCCGCGCCCATCGACACCATGGTGATCGCGAAGGAGAACATCACCATGCTGAGCGGAAAGCTCAGCAGCGTGTACAGGAGCTCGCGCCAGGCACGGGCCTCCAGGGGGGCACGCAGCGGTGCCGGGAGGAAGTGCGGTGCCGGGGCTTTCGCCCCGAAGCCGGTGCCGGGACCGTGACGCTCCCGGTCCCGCGTGTCCGGTCCGTATGCCGTGGCCATGAGTCCCGTCCGTTCTGTCTCTGTCTTCGTGGTCCGTGCGTAGGGATTGCTCACCGTTCCTCCTCAAGGGTGCTGGCCGGCGGCCTTCCGCACCATGAGGCCCTTCTCCGTATCCGGCCGGGGGTTTTCCCCACCCCTGGCGCTCGGGCGGTCAGGAGGTCCTGAGGCCGGAGGGCCCCGTGGGCGTGCGGTCGGGGGACCGGACGCGCCAGGGCAGCTCGGCGGTGACGGTCGTCGGGCCGCCCACCGGCGAGTCCAGGACGAGCACCCCGTCGACCGCGTCCAAGCGCTCGGCGAGCCCCGCCAGCCCCGTGCCGCCGCCGTCCAGCCGGGCGCCGCCGCAGCCGTCGTCCTTGACCTGGAGCATCAGCCGGTCCGCCGAACGCCACACCTCGGCGGAGGCCGACCGTGCGCCGCTGTGCTTGCTGATGTTCTGCAGCAGCTCCGACACCGTGAAGTACGCGATGCCCTCGATCGCCTCCGCCGGGCGCTCCCGCAGCCCCACCGACACGGTGACCGGGACCGTGCAGCGGGAGGCTATGGAGGAGAGCGCGGCGTCCAGGCCCCGGTCGGTGAGGACGGCGGGGTGGATGCCCCGGGCCAGGTCGCGCAGCTCCTTGAGGGTGGCCTTGATCTCCCCGTGTGCTTCCTCCACCATGCGGGCGGCGGCTTCGGGGTCGTCGGCGAGCTTCTCCTTCGCCAGCCCGAGCCCCATGGCGAGGGCGACCAGCCGGGCCTGGGCGCCGTCGTGCAGGTCGCGCTCGATACGGCGCAGGTCGGCGGCGGCCGTGTCCACGACCACGCCCCGGTCCGACTCCAGCTCGGCGATCCGCCGCTCCAACTCGTCCGAGGGCGAGAGCAGTCCGCGCACCATCGCCCGGTCCACCGTCGTCAGCCCCCGCGCGATGAACGGCAGCACCGGCCACAGGACGAGCAGGCCCACCAGCGTCACCGCGAACGTCAGCACCCCCCACGGCAGCCGGACGAACCCGTACAGCAACGCCCGCCAGCCCACCGGGTCCTTCAGCCCCGCCCACAGTCGGGCGAAGACGCCCTCCCCCCGGTGGCCGCGCCCCAGCGGACTCGGCTCCTCCACCCGTACGCCGAGCATCCGCCTCGCCCGCCATCGCTCCAGACGGCCCAGCAGCCGGCCGCCCTGGAGCCCGCCGACCAGCAGCGGCAGACCGACCACGGTGACGGACAGCCCGGCGCCGACGCCGATCACGAGGACCGTGTACACGAACCCGACGACGGCCACCGGCAGATCGGTGAGGAGGTACGCGACCTCGCGCCAGGTCCACCGGTCGAGGGCGAAGCGGGCGGGCGGGAACCGGTCGGAGGCCGGCGGGGGAGGGCTCATGGTCATACCCCCAGCCTGCCGGGCCGTCCTCGCGCGCACCATGGGGCTCGTGGGTGGGGGCGAAGTAGGGATAACCCCACCCGATGCCCGACGCGGCTGCTTACGCCCCGTTTGGCAGGCCCTAGACTCCCGTGTCGTACGGAACAGGTGCGGGACAGCACGGGTATGCGGGACAGACGCGGACGACGAGGGAGCGAGGGGCGGACGTGGCCGACGTTACGGACGTGACCGGCATGGGGGACGGGTTCACCGCACTCGCCGCCTCGGAGTACTTCCGGAGCTATTCCGTCATCGGGCTGCTGGCCGTGGTGGGCGTCCTGTTCGTCGCCGTGGCCTTCGGGGCCGGGCGACTGCTGCGCCCCGTCGTCCCCACCCCGGAGAAGCTGCTCACCTACGAGTGCGGCGTCGATCCGGTGGGCGAGGGCTGGGCGCACACTCAGGTCCGTTACTACGTCTACGCGTTCCTGTACGTGATCTTCGCCGTCGACTCCATCTTCCTGTTCCCGTGGGCCACGGTGTTCGCGGCGCCCGGATACGGGGCGACGACCCTGGTCGAAATGTTCATCTTCCTCGGCTTCCTCGCCGTGGGACTGCTCTACGCATGGAAGAAGGGCGTCCTCGCATGGGCCTGACGAGTCGGCCGACCTCCGCGTCGCAGGAGCCCCCGACCCCCTCTCCGGCCCCGGCCCCGTCCGAGGCGGTCCCGCTCCCCGAGCCCAAGCGGCTCGGCGTGCTCTCCCGGCTCGCACCGGAGCCGATGAAGGTCGTCCTCAACTGGGGCCGCCGCTACAGCCTCTGGGTCTTCAACTTCGGACTCGCCTGCTGCGCCATCGAGTTCATCGCCGCGTCCATGGCACGCCACGACTTCATCCGCCTCGGCGTGATCCCGTTCGCCCCCGGCCCCCGTCAGGCCGACCTCATGATCGTGTCCGGCACGGTGACGGACAAGATGGCCCCGGCGGTGAAGCGGTTGTACGAGCAGATGCCCGAACCGAAGTACGTCATCTCCTTCGGCGCCTGCTCCAACTGCGGCGGCCCTTACTGGGACTCGTACTCCGTGACCAAGGGCGTCGACCAGATCATCCCCGTCGACGTCTACGTACCCGGCTGCCCGCCCCGGCCCGAGGCGCTGCTCCAGGGCATCCTCAAACTCCAGGAGAAGATCGCCCGCGAATCGCTCGCCGAGCGGTACGCCCCCGGTGAGCCCGGCGGCGGGCCGTCCACCGCGGCCCTGCGCAGCAGCCTGATCACTGCGCCGAAGCCGTCGGCCGACACAGCTGCCGCGGACCCGAGGCCGGACGAGTCCGTCGCGGGCCCGAGGCCGGACAGAACCCCGGACGAGACGCCGGACGAGACTCCGGACGAGGAGGGGCCGCGATGAGCGACCGTGACCGCCGCGCGGCATCCGCGGCCGAGGCGGCCGAGGCGTACGACCGGTTGCCGGGCGCGGCCACCGACCTGTTCGGCGACGAGGCCGCGGCGGAGTCGGCGTACGACCTGCTGACGGTCGACGTCCCCGCCGCAGCCTGGATCACCGCGCTGCGGACCGCACGCGACGAACTCGGGTGCAGCTACTTCGACTGGCTCAGCGCCGTGGACGAACCGGGCGTCGGCTTCCGCGTCTGCGCCCATGTCGCTGCTCTGGGGACGGGGAGGGTGCGGCGGCTGATGGTACGGACGACGGTGCCGCACGACGCGGCCGTCCTGCCCAGCGCCGTCGACGTGTACGCGGGGGCCGCGTGGCACGAGCGCGAGACGCACGAGATGTTCGGCGTCGCCTTCGACGGCCACCCCCACCTCGTACCGCTGCTCCTGCCGGAGGGCTTCGAGGGCCACCCGTTGCGCAAGGACTTCGTTCTGGCCGCGCGCGTCGCCAAGGCGTGGCCGGGAGCGAAGGAGCCGGGGGAGCCGGCGGACGGCCACACCGGACCCAAGCGTCGCGCGATGCTTCCCCCCGGGGTTCCCGACCCGAACGAATGGGGCCCCCTGAAGGGGCAGCTCCCCCCGGCGGCGGCCCGTCCGGCCCGTGCCGCCCGCCCCGCGGCCGACCGCCCGCCGCGCCGCACCCGCAGCGCGAGCGAGGGATCGGCGGCCCAACGCCCCGCGACGACGGGCGCGGAGACGCGGACGGAGTCCGACACGGAGGCACGTACGGCGGCCGGAGCGGGCACCCCCGCGGCCACCCGCGCCACGACGCGTACGGAGACCGGAGCCGAGGCCCCCACGACCCCGGAAGTGGCCTCTCCGGCCTCGGAGGCGACCTCCCCGGCCTCGGAAGCACCCCCGGCGGCCCGGCCGCGTCGTTCCCGCTCCGCTGCGGAGGGCTCGGCCAGCCAGAACCGGGGCCCGGACGCCTCGACACCGCCCCCGGCGGGCCGGCCCCGCCGCTCCCGCTCCGCTGCGGACGGCTCGGCCAGCCAGCAGCCCACCGGCCGCCCGGTCCCGGGCGCGCCCGGGGGAGAGCAGAGTCCCGCCTCGGGCGCGCCCGACAGAGCTCCGCGGCCCCCGCGCCGGGTGCGCAGCACGGACGCCCCGTGGCACGACGCCCGCCCGGCGTTCGACGAGCCCGCCCCGCAACACCCCGAACCGGAAGACGGCCGACCGGGACAGCCTTCTCCCGGGCGCCCCGAACCGGAACACCGTGAGCCGGAACACCGTGAGCCGGAACACCGTGAACCGGAACGCCCCGAACCGGAACACCGTGAACCGGAATCCGTCGCCCCGCCGCAGCCCTCCCCAGGGCCGCCCGACCCGCAGCGCCCTGACCCCCAGCACCCCCGACCGCAACACCCCGAACCGGAGCGCCGCGCCCCGGAGCGTTCCCAGCCGGACCACCCCGCCGGAGGCGATCCCGAGTGAACGACGTACTCGACGTCGCCCTCCGTCTGGCCATCGTCTTCGTCGTGTTCCTGGTCGCCCCTCTCCTCGTGGGCCAGACGGAACACAAGGTGATGGCCCACATGCAGGGCCGGCTCGGCCCCATGTACGCGGGCGGTTTCCACGGCTGGGCCCAGCTCGTCGCGGACGGCGTGAAGTTCGCGCAGAAGGAGGACGTGGTCCCGGCCGCCGCCGACCGCCGTGTCTTCCAGCTCGCCCCCGCCGTCGCCCTCCTTCCGTACCTTCTCGTCCTCGCGGTCATCCCGGTCGGCCCCGGGGCGGCGGGCCAGGTCGTCGACGCGGGCATCTTCTTCGTGCTCGCCGTCATGGGCATCGGGGTCCTCGGGTCGCTCATGGGCGGCTGGGCCTCCGCCAACAAGTTCTCCCTCCTCGGCGGCCTCCGTACCGCCGCGCAACTCCTCTCCTACGAGCTGCCGATGCTCCTGGCCGCGGCCTCCGTGGCCATGGCCGCCGGTACGGTCTCGCTCACCGGCATCCTCGACGCGTTCGCGTGGTGGTGGCTGCCCTGGCAGATCGTCGGCGCGCTGGTCTTCTTCGTGGCCGGCCTCGCCGAACTCCAGCGCCCCCCGTTCGACATGCCGGTGGCCGACTCCGAGATCATCTTCGGGGCGTACACCGAGTACACCGGTCTCCGCTTCGCCCTGTTCCTCCTCGCCGAGTACGCGGGCATCGTCGTCCTGTGCGCCCTCACCGCCGTTCTCTTCCTGGGCGGCTGGCACGGTCCGTTCGGCGCCGACGGACTCGGCTGGCTCTGGACGCTGCTCAAGGCCGCCGTTCTCGCGTTCGTCGTCATCTGGCTGCGCGTCAGCTACCCGCGTCTGCGTGAGGACCAGTTGCAGAAGCTCGCCTGGACCGTTCTCGTCCCGCTCGCCCTCGCGCAGATCGCGCTGACCGGCATCGTGAAGGTGGCGATCGTCTGATGCCCCCGCTCCCCGGCTCCGGCCTGGCCAAAGGCCTCGCCGTCACCCTGCGCACGATGACGAAGAAGACCGTCACCGCGCAGTACCCGGACACCCAGCCCGAACTTCCCCCCCGCTCCCGGGGCGTCATCGGGCTGTTCGAGGAGAACTGCACGGTCTGCATGCTCTGCGCCCGTGAGTGCCCCGACTGGTGCATCTACATCGACTCCCACAAGGAGACCACCCCGCCCGCCGCTCCCGGCGGCCGCGAGCGCAGCCGGAACGTCCTCGACCGCTTCGCCATCGACTTCTCCCTCTGCATGTACTGCGGCATCTGCATCGAGGTGTGCCCCTTCGACGCGCTGTTCTGGTCGCCCGAGTTCGAGTACGCGGAGACGGACATCCACGAACTCACCCACGAGCGCGACAAGCTCCGCGCCTGGATGTGGACCGTGCCGGAGCCCCCTGCCCTCGACCCCGCCGCCGAGGAGCCGAAGGAGCTCGCCGCCGCCCGCAAGGCGGCGGACAAACTCGCCGCCCAGCTCGCCCAGGAACAGCAGCAGCAGAAGCAGCAGGTAGAACCGGCACAGCAGGAACAGCAGGAACAGCAGGAACAGCAGGACGAGAAGGGAGGGAGGGCCCCGTGACACCGCTCCGCACCGCCTCCGCAGCCACCGCCGACGCCGCCGCGCTCGCCACCGGGGCCGCGGGCGGCCACCCCGGTTTCCTCTCCCCGTCCGGCGTCGAGATCGCGTTCCTCCTCGTCGGCCTCGTCACCCTCGGCGCCGCCGTCATCACCGTCACGACCAAGCAACTCGTGCACGCGGCGCTCTGGCTCGTCGTCGCGCTCGGCGGACTGGCCGTCGAGTACCTGCTCCTCACGGCGGAGTTCATCGCCTGGGTACAGGTACTGATCTATGTCGGCTCCATCGTCGTCCTCCTCCTCTTCGGCCTGATGCTCACCCGGGCCCCCATCGGCCGTTCCCCGGACGCCGACTCGGGCAACCGCTGGGTCGCCCTCGGCGTGGCCGCCGCCGCTGCGGTGGCCCTGGTCTGGGTCGTGACCGACGCCTTCCGCACCACGTGGATCGAGCTCGACGGGCCGGCCCGAGGCTCCACCGAGGTCACCGGCGCCTTCCTCTTCCGCAACTGGGTCCTGCCCTTCGAAGCGCTCTCCGTACTGCTGCTCGCCGCCCTCGTCGGAGCGATCGTCCTGTCCCGCAAACGCGACACGGACACGGGTGCCGACACCGGTACGGACACCACGGCCCGCCCCCGCACGCCCGGCCCGTCCGGTGCTTCCCGGGCATCCGGTGCTTCCCGGGCGTCCGGCGCACCCCGCGCCGGAGCCCCCCGCCCCTCCGGCGCGTCCGGTCAGGAGGAGCGGAGCTGATGCACCTCGCCTATCCCGCCGTGCTCGCCGCCCTCCTCTTCTGCGTCGGCCTCTACGGCGTGCTCGCCCGCCGCAACGCGATCCTGGTCCTGATGTCCGTCGAGCTGATGCTCAACGCCGTCAACCTCAATCTCGTCGCCTTCGACGTCTGGCTGCGCGACACCCTCCACTCCGGTCAGGCCCTCACCCTCTTCACCATCGCCATCGCCGCCGCCGAGATCGGCATCGGCCTCGCGATCGTCCTGGCCGTCCACCGCAACCGGGGCACCTCCGACATCGACCGGCTCCGCGACACCGCCGAGACCGACGACGCCGAAACGCTCCCCGAGACCGCCGGGGCCGACGACGCCGGAGACGGCGGCAGCGGTACGGACGCCCTCGCGACACCCCCCGGCCGGGCCGGCGGGACCACCGGCACGACGAAGAAGGCAGGGGCCACCGCGTGACCACCACGACCCTCGCCGCCCTCGTCCCCCTCCTCCCGTTCCTCGGCGCGCTCGCCGGGCTCGCCCTCGGCCGCACCGCCCCCGGCTTCGTCCGCCCGCTGGCGCTCCTCCCGACCCTCACCGCCGCCGTACTCGCGGTGCTCGTCGCGATCCGCCAGGGCGGCGGCCGGGCCGTGGACGCCGCCACCCAGCTCACCCCCACCGGATCGGTCCCGATCGACCTGGCGCTGCACCTCGACGGCTTCGCCGTCCTGGTCGCCGTCCTCGTCACCGCCGTCGCCACCTGCGTCCAGCTCTACTCCACGGCCTACCTCCGCGACGACGCCCGCTACCCCTCCTACGCCGCCCTCGTCTCCCTCTTCACCGCCGCGATGCTCCTGGTCGTCTACTCCGGCGACCTGATGGTGCTCCTGGTCGGCTGGGAGATCATGGGCATCTGCTCGTACTTCCTCGTCGGCCACTACTGGGAGACGCCCGAGGCCCGCGCCGCCTCCCTCAAGGCGTTCCTGGTCACCAAGCTCGGCGACGTCCCCTTCCTGATCGGCCTGTTCGCCCTCGCCGCCGACACCGGCAGCTTCCGCATCACCAAGATCCTCGCGGCGGTCGGCAACGGCGGACTCGACCACCCCACCCTCATCGCCCTGCTGCTCCTCGCGGGCGTCGCGGGCAAATCGGCCCAGTTCCCCCTGCACATCTGGCTGCCCGACGCGATGGCCGGCCCCACCCCCGTCTCCGCGCTCATCCACGCGGCGACGATGGTCGCCGCCGGCATCTACTTCACGGCCCGCCTGCTGCCCGTCTTCGCGGCCTCCGGGGCGGCCCTCGTCGTCCTCGCCGTGATGGCCGCCGTCACGATGGTCGGGTCCGGGCTGGCCGCCCTCGCCCAGGACGACGTCAAACGCGTCCTCGCCTACTCGACCATCGGCCAGCTCGGCTACATGTCGGGCGCCCTCGCGGTCGGCGACCGCGGCGCGGCCGTCTTCCACCTGATCTCGCACGGCGCGTTCAAGGCGGTCCTCTTCCTCGCCGCGGGCGTCGTCATCCACGCGGCGGGCACCAACTCCCTGGCCGCCCTCTCCCGGATGGGCGGTCTCGCCCGCCGTATCCCGGACACCTACTGGACGATGACCGTCGCCCTCCTCGCGCTGGCGGCCATCCCGCCGTTCGCCGGCTTCTTCTCCAAGGAAGCCGTCCTCGTCGCCGCCGAGCACACCGCGCTGGGGGACCGGACCGTCGCCCCGGCCGCCGCGGGCTGGACGATCCTGGTCGCCGGTCTCCTCGCCGCCGTCCTGACCGCCGCCTACGCCGTACGCCTCTGGCTCCTCGCCTTCCGGGGCCGCGGGGCCGACGTCCCCGACCATGGCAAGCAGCCCCTCGCCATGACCTCCGTCCTGTGGATCCTGGCCGTCCCCACCATCGGGTTCGGCCTCACCGCCGGCCTGCTCGGCGACTGGTTCGACGGCCACGGCCTCACGCCGTCCCTCACCACCGCCGTCCTGTCCACCGGCGTCACGCTCGTCGGCGGCCTCGTCACCTACGGCGCCTGGCGGCACACCACCGCCCTCGCCTCCCGCACCCCCCTCGGCGCGGTGGCCGCCCACCCCGGCGCGGAGCCCGCCCTCGTCGAAGCCGAGGCCATGACGTCCCACACCGCGGCCTACGGCACCATCGGGGCCGCCCCCGACCCGGCCGACCCCGCCAGGCTCCTCCTCGGGCCCCTCCACCGCCACGCCGCCGCCGGATTCCACCTCGACGCGCTCTTCACCGCGCTGTTCGTCCGGCCCGTCCAGGGGGCCGCCCGACTCGTCCGCTTCCTGGACCGCGAGGTCGTCGACGCCTACGTCAACAGCACGGGCGCCGTCACCCGCCTTCTGGGGGTCGCCGTCCGCCGGGCCCAGACCGGCAACGTGCAGACCTACGTCAGCGCGCTGCTCGCCGGATCCCTCGTCCTGACGATCGCCGCCGTCGTCTTCGCCAACGTCAACGCGGGGTCGTGACCGTGATCGATATCAGCCCGTCCGTGATGCAGTTCCTTCTGGCGTTCATCGTGGTCGCCCCGCTCCTCGGCGCCGCCGCGGCCCTGCTCCCCGCCCCACCCGGCCTCAAGGGCAAGAACCCCGACCAGGCCGTGCTCCGCCACGGCGTGACCGTCACCGGGGCCGTCCTCATCGCCGCGATCGTCCTGGCCGCCGGCTTCGACCACGGCCGGCCCGCCACGATGCAGGCGACCACCGACATCAGCTGGATCCCGGCGCTCGACGTCCGCATCCACCTCGGTGTCGACGGCATCTCGCTCCCCCTCCTCGTCCTGACCGCGCTGCTGACCTTCCTCTGCGCGCTGTACAGCTACTTCAAGCTGCCCGCGGGCCCCTCGCCGAAAGGGTTCGTCGCCCTCGTCCTCGTCCTGGAGTCCGGCACCCTCGCCACCTTCGCCGTCCTTGACCTGCTGCTCTTCTTCCTCGCCTTCGAGATGGTCCTCATCCCGATGTACTTCCTCATCGCCCGCTGGGGCGGCGACCGGCGGCAGGCGGCCGCCTGGAAGTTCATCCTCTACACGCTGCTCGGCTCGGTCGTCATGCTGCTGGGGCTCCTCCTCATCGGACTGAAGAGCGGCACCTTCGACATGGTGGCACTCGCCACTGACAACGGCCGCGGCCTCACCACGTCCGTGCAGGTCACCGCCGTGCTCGCGATCGGTCTCGGCCTCGCCGTGAAGACCCCGATGTGGCCCCTGCACAGCTGGCTGCCCGACGCCCACACCGCCGCCCCCACGGTCGGATCGGTGCTCCTGGCGGGCGTCCTGCTGAAGATGGGAACGTACGGGTTCGTCCGGATCCTGCTCCCCGTCGCGCCGGACGGCATGCGGACCTTCGCGCCCTACCTCGCCGCGTTCGCCGTCGTCGGCATCGTCTACGGCTCCCTCGCCTGCCTGGCCCTGGCCCGTACCGGCGCCCGGGGCGACCTCAAGCGGCTCATCGCCTACTCGTCCGTCGGCCATATGGGCTTCGTCCTGCTCGGCATCGCCACCATGACCCCCACCGGGGTCAACGGAGCGCTCTTCGCCAACATCGCCCACGGCCTCATCACCGGCCTGCTGTTCTTCCTGGTCGGCGCGGTCAAGGACCGCTACGGCACCGCCGACCTCGACACGCTGGCGGGAGCGACCGGGGCCGCCCTCTACGGCCGCGCACCCCGCCTCGGCGCGCTGCTCGCCTTCGCCGCCATCGCCTCGCTCGGCCTGCCCGGCCTGGCCGGTTTCTGGGGCGAGATGCTCACCCTGTTCGGCGCCTACGACCCGGCGGAAGGGCTCAGCCGCCCCGCGTTCCGCACCTTCATGGCCATCGGCGCGTTCGGCACCCTGCTCACCGCCGCGTACATGCTCATCGTCGTCCGCCGCGTCTGCATGGGCGCGTACACGCCCCCGCCCCGGCCGGTCCCCGAGGGGCAGTCCCCGGACGCGCCGGGCACCCGACCCACCTCGGCCGCCTCGGAAACGCCGCAGGCCCCCACCGCCTCACCAGCCCCGCCGGCTCCCGCCACCACCCCCCAGCTCGCCGACATCCAGCCGTACGAAGCCGCCGCCTGGACCCCGCTCGTCGCGCTCACCGTCCTCGCCGGCCTCTGGCCCGCCGTCCTCCTCGGCCTCACCGACCCGGCCGTGCAGCAGCTCCTCTCGGGAGGCAAGTCGTGACCGCGGACCCCGGCGCCACCGCCGCCGCCCTCCTCGCCCAGGCCCCGGCCCCGACCGCCCCCGGCACTCTCCTCGCACAGGCCCCGGCCACGTCCGACACCGGCGCCACCGCCGGGAGTCTCGCCGCGGCCGACGTTCCCAGCCTCGTCCAGTCCATCGACTGGCTCGCCATCGCGCCGCCCACCCTCGTCGCCCTGGCCGCCGTGGCCGTCCTCGTCGCCGACCTGTTCCTGCCGGCCCCCCGTAAACGGCTCCTCGGCCACGGGGCCCTCACCGCCCTCGCCGCCGCCCTGGCCCTCCTGCTCCCCCTGCGCACCGGTGACCGGTCCACCTTCTGCGTCACCACCGGCGCCCAGGCGTGCAGCTACACCGTCGACCACTTCACCGTCGTCATCCAGGCCCTCGTCCTCGGCGGCGCCTTCCTGACCGTCCTGCTCTCGCTCGACGACACCCGCAAGCTGCCGGCGGGAGAGTACTGGTTCCTGCTCCTGGCCTCCGCCTCCGGAGCGGCCCTGCTGCCCGCCGCACGCGACCTCGCCACCCTTGTCGTCGCCCTGGAAGTCGCCTCCCTGCCCGCGTTCGCCCTCGTCGGCATCAAACGCGGCGACCGGCGCTCCTCCGAGGCCGCGCTGAAGTTCTTCCTCTCCTCCGTCGTCGCGACCGCCGTCATGCTGCTCGGCGTCAGCTTCGTGTACGCCTCCACCGGCACCCTGCACCTCACCGAGCTCGCCGCCCGCCTCGACGACGTCGCCCCGGTGCTCGACACCCTCGCCAAGACCGGGGTGGCCCTCACCCTCGTCGGCTTCGCCTTCAAGACGGCCGCCGCGCCCTTCCACTTCTGGGTTCCCGACACCTACGTCGGCGCGCCCCTCCCGATCGCCGCCTACCTCTCCGTCGTCGGGAAGGCCGTCGGGTTCTCGGGCCTCATCCTGGTGACCGTCGTCGCGTTTCCCTCCTACGCCGACGTCTGGGGGCCCGCCCTCGCCGTCCTCGCCGCGCTGACCATGACCGTGGGCAACGTCGCGGCCGTCCGCCAGGGGGCCGACCGCGCCCGGAGCGCCGTGCGCCTCCTCGCCTGGTCCTCCGTCGCCCAGGCCGGCTACCTCCTCGTCCCGATCGCCGCCGCCGCGTACTCCAGCGACGAGCAGATCGGCTCCACCGTGGCGTACGCCCTCATGTACGCCGTCGTGAACCTGGGCGCGTTCGCGGTCGCCGCCCTCGTCTCCCGTACCCACCCCGGCAATCGGCTCTCCGACTACCGGGGCCTGTACGCCACCCGCCCCCTGGCCGCCCTGGCGCTCGGGTTCTTCCTGCTCTGCCTGGCCGGACTGCCGCCCGGCGTCATCGGGCTCTTCGCGAAGGCGACCGTCTTCTCGGCGGCGGTCGACGCGGGCCTCGGCTGGCTCGCCGTCATCATGGCCGTCAACGTGGTGATCGCTCTGTATTACTACCTTCAGTGGACCGCGAGCCTCTTCCGGACCCCGGACGGAGCCCCGGGAACGGTCGCGGCGGATCCCGGGGAACCGGCCGCCGCCCGGCCGCGCCGCTTCCGCGCCCCCACCCCTCTCACCACCGCGATCGTCCTCACCAGCGCCGCCGGAATCCTGCTCTCCGGCGCCCCGCAGGCGGTCCTGCGCTTCGCCGCCGTCAACCTCTTCTGAGCCCTCCCGTGCCCGCGGGACCGGTTTGCCCGCCCCCCTCGCCACAGGGCATGGTCTTGGCTGCATACGTCACGTATTCGACGCCGACACGTCGGGGACAAGAGGAGAGAGCTGTGCTGAACGGGTTCAAGGACTTCATCCTGCGCGGGAACGTCATCTCGATGGCGATCGGTCTCGCCATCGGGGCCGCCTTCACCGCGGTCGTCACGGGGTTCAGCAACGCCTTCATCACCCCGCTGATCGGTCTCGCCACCCGCGGCACCGGGGACTTCAGCAAGGCCACCTTCACGGTCGACGGCGTCAAGTTCCCCTTCGGCCTCTTCGTCAGCGCCGCCATCGCCTTCCTGATCACCGCCGCGGTCCTCTACTTCTGCGTCGTGGTCCCCATGGCCAAGGTGCAGAACCGCTTCGCCAAGGAAGAGGCCCCCGACATCAAGGCCGCCCTCCGCGACTGCCCGCGCTGCTTCAGCGAGATCCCCTCCGTCGCCTCCCGCTGCGGACACTGCACCAGCGAGGTCGAGCCCGACCCCGAGGCGCTCGCCCTCGCCAAGCTCCCCGTCCAGCAGCACTGACCACCCGGCGGCACTGACCACCCGGCGGCGCCGACCACCCGGCGGCGCCGACCACCCGGCGGCGCCGACTGCACGGCGGCGCCCTTCGCGGCGCCCGCCGCCCCGGCGCACCGGAACGCCCCCCCCGAGGCGCACCGCCACCCGTACGGCCCAGCGCCCCTCTGTACGGGGCCGGGGGCCCGACCCGGCGCGAACACGCGGCACGGCCCCGCCCTCCGGCCGCACGCACAAGGGAACTAGCTCCTCCCGCCTGGCGTTGACCAGTACAGGAGGCTCCACTGGGGAGTGGAGCACCACCATGCAAAGGGTTCCCCTGCTGCACCACTTGGAGGGCGTACCGTGCACCGCCGGCACAACGGGCTGAAGACCGCCGTACTCCTCGGGGGACTGTCCGCACTCATCATCGTCATCGGCAGTTTCTTCGGCCGTACGGGACTCGTCGTCGCGCTCCTGGTAGCCGTCGGCACCAACGCGTACGCCTACTGGAACAGCGACAAGCTCGCCCTGCGGGCCATGCGCGCCCGCCCCGTCAGCGAGTTCGAGGCACCACAGCTCTACCGGATCGTCCGCGAGCTCTCCACGGCGGCCCGCCAGCCCATGCCACGCCTCTACATCTCCCCGACGCAGGCGCCCAACGCGTTCGCCACCGGCCGCAATCCGCGCAACGCCGCGGTCTGCTGCACCGAGGGCATCCTCCAGATCCTCGACGAACGGGAGCTGCGCGGCGTCCTCGGCCACGAGCTGAGCCACGTCTACAACCGGGACATCCTCATCTCGTCCGTCGCCGGGGCCCTGGCCTCCGTCGTGATGTTCCTGGTCAACTTCGCCTGGCTCATCCCGGTGGGCCGCTCCAACGACGACGAGGGGCCCGGTCTCCTCGGCATGCTCCTGATCATGCTCCTGGGACCGCTCGCCGCCTCGATCATCCAGCTCGCCGTCAGCCGCTCCCGCGAGTACGAGGCCGACGCCTCCGGGGCCCAGCTCACCGGCGACCCGCTGGCCCTCGCCGACGCTCTGCGCAAGCTCGACGCCGGGACGAAACAGCTCCCGCTGCCTCCCGAGCCGAAGATCGAGACCGCCAGCCACATGATGATCGCGAACCCTTTCCGTCCCGGGCAGGGCATGGCGAAGATGTTCTCCACCCATCCGCCGATGGCGGAGCGGATCGCCCGACTGGAACAGATGGCAGGTCACCGTCCATGAAAACCGTTCTGAACATCATCTGGTTGATCCTCTGCGGATTCTGGATGTTCCTCGGCTACCTGCTCGCGGGCCTTCTGCTCTGCGTCACCGTCATCGGCATACCCTTCGGGCTCGCCGCCTTCAGGATCGGCTTCTACGCCCTCTGGCCGTTCGGTCAGACCGTGGTCGACCGCCGGGACGCCGGCTCGCCCTCCTGCGTGGGCAACGTCCTCTGGCTGGTCCTCGCCGGCTGGTGGCTCGCCCTGGGCCACATCACCACCGGCATCGCGCTCTGCATCACGATCATCGGCATCCCCCTGGGCATCGCCAACTTCAAGCTGATCCCCGTCTCCCTCATGCCCTTCGGCAAGGAGATCGTCCCCACCGACCAGCCCTTCGCCACCCGCTAGGCGGAGGAGGCCATGACGTTGGTGACGCCGCCCGGTAGCCGTGCTGCCGGTGTTCGGCTTCCGATCGCAGGGTGAGGTCGGCGGTAGTCGTAGTGGGCGTTCCAGCGGTCCAGGAACGGGGTGCGCCGGGCTTCCGATGTCCACGTCCTGGCGTGGAGGAACACTCCGGCCAGGATGCGGTCGTACTGCTCGGCCTTTCCGTTGTGCCGTGGCGTGTACGGGGCGATGCGCTGGTGGCTGGAGCCGAGTAGGGCTCGGGAGAAGCTCTCGACTCGGCAGCAGGCACCGTTCCCCGTCACGATCCGTTCGATGCGCACGCCCGGGAGATCCCCATCTCGGCTGCGACGTGGGCGATGGGCCTCGTGCGGCAGCGCTCGATGAGGCGACGCCGCCCCTCCACGGTGAGGGGCGCGTTCTTGTGCGTCACGCAGGGGAACCGGGCGCAGAGGCTCGCCGTGTGGTGTCCCGCCCGGCGATGGCGTCGGCAACGTCTTGGACGGCGCCACGAAGCAGGTCACCGTAGGGATTCCGAGGAAGGTGGGAGGCGCGCTCTTTGGCCGCGTCGATGTGCTCGGTGGCGGCTTCGAAGGAGCCTAGTCGGCGGTAGTCGTCGGCAAGGTTGAGGTGCAGGGAAGGGTAGAAGCCGGCGATGTGGAGGTCGGCGTGGTGTTCCTGGACGCGCTGCTCGGTCACGGCGTCGGCGGCGTCCAGGGCCCGGACGTTCCAGGCCAGGGACTGGGCGGGATCTCCGTAGAGATCTGCGAGGTAGTGAGCGAGAGAGCAGCGATGGAGCGGGTCGCCGGTGACGCCGATCGCGGACCACAGGTTCAGGAGCTGTTGGCGGGCGGCAGCGATGTCACCAGCCCGGCCTTGGGTGACGGCTCGGCCGATGGCTTCCATGGTCGGGTCGAGGCCGGCGGGTGCGGTGGGCATGGATGTTCCTTGTCGTCGTTCTCAGACGGAGTGGTCGGATGTGATGGGCATGGCCAGGGTGGTGAGATCGCCGCGGTCGGCGGAGCGGATCGTGACGGGCTGGTCGTTTCCCCGCAGGTCGAGCATCACGTCGGGGCCGATCGCGGTGCTCACCGCGGGATAGAGCGTGGTCAGCTCGAACCAGATCTGGAGGGCCTGACCCGTCGCGGTAGCCGGCAGCGGGATGTCGGGGTGTTCGTCATCCGCTGACGCGACGTTCACTCCGTGGTCGGCAACGTGCAGCGCGATGCGCTCGCCGGGATGTTCTTCCAGGGCGCGCAGGAGCAGATCCTTCGAGACCGTCACACGGGTGGTGACCTCACCCAGTGACGCGAGCATGAGGCGGTAGTCGGGGAATTCCTCGGGCAGCAACCGGCAATGCCGGTCCTCCCGGTCGGCCACGCGGAGCCAGATCCCGTGCGGCACCGCTTCGAGTCTCACCAGTGCGCTGCGGCGGATCTCGGCGACCGCGGCCCGCAGTTCGTCGCCGTTGACCGTGCCGGCCCAGGTCTGCCTCGGTGGTTGCGTCGGCACCAGGGTTCGGGTGGAGAGCCGGTAACGGTCAGTCGCGGTCAGGGTGACCGCCTCATGGCTTGCCTCGATGCGCAGGCCGGCGAGGACCGGCATCCCGGGCTCGTGTGCGGTCGCGGTCAGGACCTGCTCGACCGCATCCGCCAGTACCGGGCCCTTGAGCGCCGTAATCGGAAGACCTGGCTCACTGCCGAGCGCGGACTTGATGACAGCAGCCTTCTGCTGTGCCGCCGCCGCGTCTCCCACCACCTTCGACACATGCTCGTCGAGCAGCCGGGAGGCCTCGTCAGCCCCGGAACTCAGTACCGCCTCGACACCGGAGAGGGGCATAGCGATCTCACGGAGCTGACGCAGCGCGGTCGCCCGCGCCACCTGGCCAGCGCTGTAGTAGCGGTAGCCCGAGACCGGGTCGACTTCGGCAGGGGGCAGCAGCCCGGAGTCGGCGTAGAACCGCAACGCGCTGGAGGTGAGACCACTGCGCTGGGCAAAGACGCCGATCGGCATCAGCTCAGAATTCGGCACCTCGCCATCATTGAGCTTCGACCAACTCGAAGGTCAACACCGACGAGCGGTGCCGCCGACCTCGTCGTCAGCAACAGCTGGGGCGCGTCCGAGCCTCCCCGCCCACCGGCTCCCAGCAGGCCCCGGGCAACCGAACACCTGCTCACCGCGTCTTTGCCGACACGACACACGCAAAGGGTGGGTGCAGCGACATGGGCATCATCAGTTGGATCGTTCTCGGCCTGCTTGCCGGGCTCATAGCCAAGATCCTCCTTCCGGGGCGCGACCCGGGCGGCATCATCGGCACCACCCTCATCGGGGTCGCCGGGGCCTTCGTCGGCGGCTGGCTCTCCAGCCGGTTCCTGGACCGGCCCATCAGCAACGACTTCTACGACACCGCGACCTGGATCGCCGCCATCGCCGGCTCCCTGGTCCTGCTGATCGCCTACCGGCTGCTGTTCGGCCACTCCCGCGACCGCCGCTGACCAGGAGGCCACCGCAGACCGGGGGACCGGCCGCCGAGGCCCGCGGACGCCGAGTGCGTACCGCCGTCAGCCCGCCATCCCGGTCTCCCGCAGCGTCAGGTTCAACCGGCCGGTCCGCAGCCCCGCCGCCGGGTCGGCCGTTCCCGTGTACACCTTCGGCACCCCGTGGAACGCGAACCGCGACGGCCCGCCGAAGACGAACAAGTCCCCGGACGCCAGCTCCACATCGGTGTACGGCCGACCGCGTCCCTCCGTGTTCCCGAAGCGGAACACGCACCGCGCCCCGATGCTCAACGACACCACAGGAGCGCCCGACCGCTCCTCCTTGTCCTGATGCATGCCCATCCGCGCCGCGTCGTCGTAGAAGTTGATCAGCGCGGTGTCCGGCGCGTACGCCCGCGCCGCAGCCTCGTCCCCGTACGCCTCGGCCACCGCCGCCCGCCCCAGCTCACCCAGCCACTCCGGGAACGGGGCCACCCGGGCGCCGTTCACATCGTCGGCCGTACGCGCGTACCGGTACGGCTGCCAGTGCCACCCCAGGCACACCGTCCGCACCGACATCGCGCCGCCACCCGGCAACACCGTGTGCCGCAACGGGACCGGCCCCCGCGCCCACCGGCGGCACGCCGCCACCAACTCCGCGCGCTGCCCCGGCGACAGCCACTCGGGCACGTGCACGGCCCCCGGTGCGACCACCTGCCGAGGCCGCCGGAACAGCCCGTCGAGAGAGGGGGCGCCCGGGGGCGGATCCCCGGGGAACGGGCCCTCGGAGGACGGTCCGTCCGCAGACGGATCGTCCGCGGACGGGCCGCCCACGGACGATCCGCCCACGGACGGGCCGTTCGACGAAGGGCCGTCCGAGGGGGAGCCGGCGGAACGCGGGGGGTGCGCGGGCGTCACGGTCAGCCCGCCCCGCCTTCGAGCCCCAGCAGCAGCTTTTTGCGCTCCAGGCCGCCCGCGTACCCCCGCAGCGCCCCGTCCGCCCCGATCACCCGGTGGCACGGCCGTACGACCAGCAGCGGATTGCGCCCGATCGCCGTCCCCACCGCCCGGACCCCCGCGCCCGAGGCCCCGACCCGCGCGGCGACCTCTCCGTACGACACCGTGCTCCCGTACGGGATCGTCTCCAGCGCCGCCCAGACCCGCCGCTGGAACTCCGTGCCGGCGCCCTCGGCCAACGGCACGTCGAACCGCGTCGAGCGCCCCGCGAAGTACGCCTCCAACTGCCGGACGACCTCCGCGAACGCATCGGGGGCGTGGTGCCAGCCGTCCTGGACGACCGCACCGCCCTTCTGATCGGGCACCGACAACGAGAGCAGCCGGAGCGATCCGGCCCCGGCGGTCCCGTCCGCCGCCCGCACACCCGCGGCGGACCCGCCGACGAGGGGTCCGCCCACCGCCGACGCGGCCTCCGCCGTTCCGCCCGGCACCTCGCCGACCAGCAGCAACTCACCCAGCGGGCTCTCCACCCGCGCGTACACCGTCGTCGTCATCGTCTGCTCACTTCCCCGGTCCGTACGGCCAGTGTGCGTCCGCCCCCCGCACCTCACCGGCGGTATTCGGACATCGCGCCCGGCCCGTGGAGACGGGGGGAACACGAAGAGGCACGTGGTCGAGGCCGGCCTCGGACACGGCTCCGGGGCCCGGGACCGAGGCGTGCCGCGCGGTCACCCGCCCGTCTTCCAGAGCCCGCGGGTGCCGAGGGGGACTGCGGGCAGCTCCCGGCCGTTCCTCCTGGCCTCGAAGAAATCCAGCTCCGCGGGGTCCAGGTCCAGCGCCGCGCAGACCTCCTCATGGAGGGCGACGAATTCCATGAACCTCTCCCGCTTCTCGTCCTCGTCCCCGCTGCTCCTGTTGAAGACGGAAGGCTTGAGGTCGAACACGTCGTCCGCCCAGCTCCGGTACCGGTCGAAGACGTGGTTCGCCGCCTCGGTGACGTCCTCGTCCCCCAGCTCTGCCAGCTTGTCGGCGGCCGCGCGGGCGACGGACGCGGCGCGGAGACACCTCTCCGCAGTGTGGATCGGAAAGCCGGCGGAGGAGAGGGCGACGGCCAGGACCAGCTGGGTGATGGACTTGTGCCACCTGACCATCTCGTTCTGGAACAGCCGGTAGGCCCGGATGAGACCGGCTCTCGGGGAAGAGTCCTCGGGCGCCACGTGGTTGGCGTCCGAGAGCCGTAGCAGCTCCTTGTAGCGGAACATCGCCTGGCGGTCGATGTCTCCGCGATCGAAGCGGGTGTGGCAGTTCGGGCACAGGACGATCATGTTGGGGAGGTCATGCCTCCGGACACGGTGCCAGGGCACGATGTGCGCGATCTCCAGAGGGGTCGCGCGGCACGTCGGTATCGCGCACCGGTGACCGGCCTCGACGAGGAGCTGTCGGGCCAACGGGCGAGGCACCTTGGGGCGGTTCGCGGCCATGCGGAAAGCGTAGGGGGCGCTACTGACAGTGCGCCCCGCCGGCGAGGGCGCAACGCGGGCAGCCCCGCTGAGGGGATCCTCGGCGTTGTGCCCCCGATGCGCCCTGTCCACCTCACCGGCCACGTTTCAGCAGGCCCAAGGCGTTTCTCAGCGGTAGTTCACGAACTGGATCGCGAACTCGAAGTCCTTGCCCTTCAGCAGCGCCTGAACGGCCTGGAGGTCGTCCCGGCTCTTCGAGCTGACCCGCAGCTCGTCACCCTGGACCTGCGCCTTGACGCCCTTGGGGCCCTCGTCGCGGATCGTCTTCGCCACCTTCTTGGCGTTCTCCTGGGAGATGCCCTCCTCAATGGAGGCGAAGATCTTGTACTCCTTGCCGGAGAGCTGCGGCTCGCCGGCGTCCAGCGACTTCAGCGAGATGCCGCGCTTGATCAGCTTGGACTGGAAGATGTCGAGGATGGCCTTGACGCGCTCCTCCCCGTTCGCCTCCATCAGGATCTTCTCGCCCGACCACGAGATCGAGGCGCCCGTGCCCTTGAAGTCGTAACGCTGGGAGATCTCCTTGGCGGCCTGGTTGAGGGCGTTGTCGACCTCCTGCCGCTCGACCTTCGAGACGATGTCGAAACTGGAGTCGGCCATGACGTGTGGCTCCTTGCGTCGTACGTGCGGGGATACAGCGCAAGCCTAGCCACCGCCACCCCCGGCGGCTGCGGATCAATGAGGTGGCGGAGCACCCCTGGCCATCAGGTATTGTTTACGTCGTCGCCAAGGAGATCACCACGAGATCCGACGCGTCGTTCGAGGCGGTGTGCCCGAGTGGCCAAAGGGAGCAGACTGTAAATCTGCCGGCTCAGCCTACCCAGGTTCGAACCCTGGCGCCGCCACGCGAACGAAGCCCCCGACCGGTTGAACCGGTCGGGGGCTTCCTCGTTGTCCGGAGGAGCCGAGGAGCCGAGGGCCGGGCGGCGGACGCCCGTGCGGGACGCCCGCCCATCAGGTTTCCGGCCCGGGGCCGCTGCGGTCAGTTGCCCGCGATGTCCTTCACGGCCACCGTCACCGGCTTGGTTCCGGAGATCGCCTCCAGGGTGAGGCCCGCCGTCGCCGGGGTGTCCAGCAGTTCCACCAGCGTGGCCGCCACGTCGTCGCGGGGGATCGGGCCGCGCCCCGTCGAGGCCGCCAGGAGGACCTGGCCGGTGCCCGCCTCGTTCGTCAGCATGCCGGGGCGCAGGATCGTCCAGTCCAAGGCGGTACGGGCGCGTACGGCGGCGTCGGCGGAGCCCTTGGCCCGCAGGTACACGTCGAAGACCTCGTCCCCGGCGTGGTCGGGGTCGGCGCCCATGGCGGAGACGACGAGGAAGCGGCGGACGCCCGCCGCCTCGGCCGCGTCGGCGAACAGCACGGCCGCGTCGCGGTCGACGGTGTCCTTCCGGGCGGTGCCGCTGTCCGGGCCCGCCCCTGCCGCGAAGACGGCGGCGTCCGCGCCCCGCAGCACCTCCGCGACCTGTTCCACGGTGGCCGATTCGAGGTCCAGCACGGCGGGTTGGGCGCCGACGTCGGTCAGGTCCTGGCTCTGTCGGGGGTTGCGGATGATCCCTACGGCTTCATCCCCGCGTGCGGCGAGCAGCCGCTCCAGCCGCAGTGCGATCTGTCCGTGTCCACCTGCGATGACAATGCGCATACCACCGACCGTACGCCCGGCGGCGGGGTCGTGCTCAGTTCCGCGGCCCCGGACCGGAGTCGGACCGGCCCTGGCGCGGCAGCCCGCCGGGCCCCGCGGCGGCCTCGGTGTCGGAGTCGCAGTACTCGCGCACGGCGCTGGTGCGG
The DNA here is from genome assembly GCF_044330565.1 of Streptomyces sp. NPDC017448. Taxonomy (NCBI): domain Bacteria; kingdom Bacillati; phylum Actinomycetota; class Actinomycetes; order Kitasatosporales; family Streptomycetaceae; genus Streptomyces; species Streptomyces sp. NPDC017448. The sequence goes on from NZ_JBIRLM010000001.1 coordinate 398,857, forward strand.
GCGACGATCCGGCCGCGGTGGACCACGACGCGGCTGTAGCCGAGGGAGAGCGCCGCGGCGAGCCGTTCGCCGCGTACGGCGAGGAGTTCGGCGGGGAAGCCGGCCTCGACGCGCACGTCGGGCAGGCCGAGGGCTTCGCGGGCGGTCGTGGAGACCAGCTCGTACGCCTGCTCGGCCCGCAGCCCCGCCTGCGAGGCGAGCAGGTACGCCGCCTCCAGCGGGTCGCCGCGGCCCACGGGGTTGGCGGTGTCCCGCAGGGCCCCGCCGCCCGCCGCGACCCGCACGCCGGCCGAGCGCAGCAGCCGTACGGGGGCGGTCGTGCGGCGCTCGGAGCCGGCGCAGCCGCCCTGGGGAAGGCAGACCACGGTGATCTCGGCGGCGGCGAGCCGGTCGGCGGCGCGGGTCGCGGCGTCCAGGGGGAGGTGGGCCAGGCCGGCGCAGGGGCCGAGGACGACGCCGGGCCGCAGGCCGGCGGCCATCGAGGCGAGCCGGGCCAGCCGGGCCGGATCGTCGCCGTCGGTGTGCAGGTCCACCGGGCAGCCGTGTTCGGCGGCGATCTCCAGGACGGCCTCGGTGTAGCCCGTGGGGTCCGGATCGAGGTCGGGGCAGCCGCCGACGACGGCCGCCCCCATCTTCACCGCGTCCCTGAGCATCGCGAGACTGTCCGCCCCGGCGATGCCGGTGAGGAGCCGGGGGACCGCCACCGGCAGGACGTCGGTGAGGCCGCGCAGGGCCCGCCTGGCCTGCAGGACGGCTTCGAGCGGGGCGAGCCCCCGGACGTCCCCCACACGGACGTGGGCGCGCAGGGCGGTGGCCCCGTGGCCCAGTTGGAGGAGGGCGGCCTCGGTGGCGCGGCGCTGGATGTCCTCGGTGCGGTGGGAGGCGGGCCCCGGGCTGTCCGGGCCCGCGCTGTCCGCGGTGAGGGCGACGTCGCTGTGGGCGTGGGCCTCCGCGGGGGCGGGGAGCAGGAGGTAGCCGCGGAGGTCGACGCGGGGGCCGCGGGCGGTGAGGCTGCCCGCGGTGCCGACGGCCTCGATCCGGCTGCCGCTGAGGCGTACGTCGACGGCCCGGCCGTCGACGAGCCGCGCGCCGCCGAGGACGAGGGCGGGGGACTCGGCGGGGGTGGCCGCGTCGGCGCTGTCGGGCGCGTTGTCGTCGGGCCGCCGTGGCTGGCTGTCAGGCATCGCGCTCCTGGGGAGGGGACAGATCACACGGAGTGACCACACCCTAGAGGTGTACGGGGACGGCTTCCGGGAGGAGCGGAATAGTCGTACCGGTGCGCCCGCCCGGGCCGTCGGCAGGGGTCGTTCCGCAGACGCGTTCGACGTGGATCACGCCCTGATCAGGGGGTGTGGGCGGCCCGGGAGGGAGGGCCGGAACGTACGCGAGAAACGGATTTGGGCAACCGCCCGGGACCGTGTAATGTCTTCATCGCTCGCCCCAATAGCTCAGTCGGTAGAGCGTCTCCATGGTAAGGAGAAGGTCTGCGGTTCGATTCCGCATTGGGGCTCTGGTGATCGGGAAACCCCGCTTCGGCGGGGGGACTCAGTCATCAAAGCGGTGTAGCTCAGTCGGTAGAGCAAGCGGCTCATAATCGCTGTGTCACCGGTTCAAGTCCGGTCACCGCTACTAACGGTAGCCGATGGTTGGGTCGGTCCTTCGATCGGCTACCCTTTTATGCGTTCATCCGTTCATCGTCCGTCCAAGGAGCACTCACGTGGCTGCCACCGACGTCCGCCCGAAGATCACGCTGGCCTGCGTGGAGTGCAAGGAGCGGAACTACATCACCAAGAAGAACCGGCGTAACAACCCGGACCGTCTTGAGATGAAGAAGCACTGCCCGCGCTGCAACTCGCACACCGCGCACCGCGAAACGCGCTGAATCAGGCTCGTACACGAGGCCGCCCCCTCTGGGGGCGGCCTCGTGTCGTTGTATGGGGCCGCCCCTGCCGGGGCGTGCCCGTATTCGTCCTTCACCAGGTTTGATCAGGAGGTAGCGAGCTCATGGCGCTCGACCAGTCCTTCGTGGGGCGGACCTATCCGCCCACCCCGGCGTACGAGGTCGGCCGGGAGAAGATCCGCGAGTTCGCCGAGGCGGTGGGCGACGCCAACCCGGCGTACGTCGACGCGGAGGCCGCCCGTGCTCTCGGTCACGCCGATGTGATCGCACCGCCCACGTTCGTCTTCTCGATCACCTACCGGGCCGCCGGGCAGGTGGTGCAGGACCCGCAGCTGGGCCTGGACTACAGCCGGGTGGTCCACGGGGACCAGAAGTTCTCCTACGTACGTCCGGTGCGGGCGGGGGACCGGCTGACGGTCACCTCGACGATCGAGGGCATCAAGTCCCTCGCGGGCAATGACGTTCTCGACATCCGCGGGGACGTGCACGACGAGGCCGGTGAGCTGGTGGTCACGGCGCTCACCAAGCTGGTGGCGCGCGCCGCCGAGGAGGCGTGATGACGGCGAAGGTCTCTTACGGCTCGGTCGAGGTCGGCACGGAGCTGCCGGCGCGGTCGTTCCCCGTGACGCGGGCCACGCTCGTGCAGTACGCGGGCGCCTCGGGGGACTTCAACCCCATCCACTGGAACGAGAGGTTCGCGCGCGAGGTCGGGCTGCCCGACGTGATCGCGCACGGCATGTTCACGATGGCCGAGGCGATCCGGGTGGTCACGGACTGGGCCGGCGACCCGGGCGCGGTCGTCGACTACGGGGTGCGCTTCACCAAGCCGGTGGTCGTGCCCGACGACGACAAGGGCACGTCGATCGAGGTCAGCGGCAAGGTCGCGGCGAAGCTGGACGACAACCTGGTCCGGGTGGACCTGGTCGCCCTGTGCGACGGCAAGAAGGTCCTGGGGATGTCCCGGGCCGTCGTCCGGCTCGCCTGAGCCGTACCGGCGCGCTGACGCGGTCAGAGGGGCGCCCCTCCGCAGGAGCCTGCGGAGGGGCGCCCCTCGCGGGTGTCCGTCCGCTCCGGACCCTTGCGCTCGTTGGTTATTGAGCAATAACTTACTTTCATGGCAAGGATGAGTGCGCAGGAGCGGCGCGAGAGCGTCGTGCGGGCGGCGGTCACCGAGTTCGCCCGGGGCGGGTACCACGGGACGTCCACCGAGGTGATCGCCCGGCGGGTCGGCGTCTCGCAGCCGTACCTCTTCCGGCTCTTCCCCAACAAGCAGGCCATCTTCCTCGCCGCGGCCGAACGCTGCCTGGAGGACACCCGCGGGGTCTTCGCGGAGGCGTCCGCGGGGCTGGAGGGGGAAGAGGCCCTGCACGCCATGGCGAGGGCGTACCAGCGGCTGATCGTCCACGACGGCGAGAAGCTGATGATGCAGATGCAGATGTACGCGGCGGTCGCCGCGGCGGAGGCCGCCGGGGACCACGCCTTCGGGGAGTCCCTGCGGGCGGCCTGGGCCCGGATGCGGGACGACGTGCACCTGGCGCTCGGCGCCGACGAGAACGGGACGACGACCTTCCTGGCGTACGGGATGCTCGTCAACACCCTCGCCTCGCTGGGCTTCCCGGCCGACCACCGCGTCTGGACCGGGTTCTACGACTCGGCCCGGCCCGTCGAGTGAACGGCGCGCCCCGGGTCCGCCCGGTCTTCTGTCCGTACAAGTTAGTAATCAATAACTAACCAGCAGGGGGAGCAATGCCGACAAGAGGAGCAGGGAAGGCGCCGCACGGCAGAGCGGGCCGCGGGGGAGCGGTCTGGGTCCTGGCCGTCACGAGCGCCGCCGGATTCATGGCCGCCCTCGACAACCTCGTCGTCACGACGGCGCTCCCCTCCATCCGCGACGACCTCGGCGGCGGCCTGGAGGAGTTGGAGTGGACGGTCAACGCCTACACCCTGACCTTCGCCGTGCTGCTGATGCTCGGGGCCGCGCTCGGGGACCGGTTCGGCAGGCGTCGGCTGTTCATGGCCGGACTCGCCGTCTTCACCGCCGCCTCCGCCGCGGCCGCCCTCTCCCCGGGCATCGGGGAGCTGATCGCCTTCCGGGCGGTCCAGGGCGTCGGGGCCGCGGTGATGATGCCGCTGACGCTCACCCTGATCGGCGAGGCCGTACCGGCCGAGCGGCGAGGGGCGGCGCTCGGCGCCTTCGGGGCGGTGACCGGCGTCGCGATCGCCGGAGGTCCGCTGATCGGGGGCTCGCTCACCGAGCACGTCTCCTGGCAGTGGATCTTCTGGCTGAACGTGCCCATCGGCCTGGCGCTGCTGCCGCTGGCCCGCCTCCGGCTCCCCGAGTCGTACGCCCCGAGGGCGCCCCTGGACATCCGCGGCACGGTCCTGGTCAGCGCGGGCCTCTTCGGCATCGTCTACGCCCTGGTCAACGCCGCGAACCACGGCTGGACCAGCCCCGTCGTCCTGACCGGGCTGACCGCCGGCGCGGCGGTGCTCGCGCTGTTCGTACGCCACGGGCTGCGGGCCGAGAACCCGATACTGCCGATGCGGCTCTTCCGCGGCCGGGCCTTCCTCGGGATCAACGCGGCGAGCCTGCTGATGTTCCTCGGGATGTTCGGGTCGATCTTCCTGCTCAGCCAGTTCCTGCAGAACGGCCTGGGCCACTCGCCCACCGAGGCCGGGCTGCGGATGCTGCCCTGGACCGGGATGCCGATCCTCGTGGCGCCCCTCGCCGGGCACCTCTCCGACCGGTTCGGCGGCCGCCCGGTGGTGGTCACCGGACTCGTGCTCCAGGCCGTCGGACTCTCCCTCTTCGCCCTGACCATCGACCCCGGGGTGAGCTACACCGCCCTGCTCCCCGCCCTGATCACCGGTGGAGTCGGCATGGCGATGTACTTCGCGCCCGCCGCCGGACTGGTGCTCTCCAGCGTCCGACCCGGGGAGCAGGGCATCGCCTCCGGGGCCAACAACGCCCTGCGGGAGGTCGGCGGGGCGCTCGGGGTCGCCGTCCTCGCCGCGGTCTTCGCCGCCCGGGGCGGGTACGGCTCGCCGCGGCTGTTCGCGGACGGCACCGCGCCCGCCCTCTGGATCGGGGCCGGGGCGGTCGCCCTGGGCGCTCTGGCCGCGCTGCTGATCCCGGGCCGCCGCGGCGCCGCACCGGGGGACCGGGGCGCGGCGGAGAAGGAGCGGGAGGGGCCGGGCCGCGAGCCGCGGGAGGTGGCCGTCTGAGCCCCCGGACCCCGGCGTACGGTCCGTGGCCCCGCACGAGCGGCGGGGGCGCGGACCGTACTCTTGTCCCCGTGCAGGAACTCCACGACGCCCCCCTCGCCCCCCTGACCACCTTCCGCCTCGGCGGCCCGGCCACCCGGCTGCTGACCGCCACGACCGACGCCGAGGTGGTCGCCGCCGTGCGCGAGGCCGACGCGAGCGGCACCCCGCTGCTGGTGATCGGCGGCGGCTCCAACCTGGTCATCGGGGACAAGGGCTTCGACGGCACCGCGCTGCGCATCGCCACCCAGGGCTTCGACCTCTCCGGCACGTCCCTGGAGCTGGCGGCCGGCGAGGTGTGGACCGACGCCGTCGCCCGGACCGTGGAGGCGGGCCTCGCGGGCATCGAGTGCCTGGCCGGCATCCCCGGGTCCGCGGGCGCGACCCCCATCCAGAACGTCGGCGCGTACGGACAGGAGGTGTCCTCCACCATCACGGAGGTCGTCGCCTACGACCGGCGCACCCAGGAGACGGTGACGATCCCGAACGCGGAGTGCGCGTTCTCGTACCGTCATAGCCGCTTCAAGGCCGAACCCGACCGTTTCGTGGTGCTGCGGGTCCGATTCGAGCTGGAAGAGGCGAACGGGCTCTCCGCGCCCCTCAAGTACCCCGAGACGGCCAGGGCGATGGGCGTCGAGCAGGGCGAGCGCGTTCCCGCCTCGGCCGCCAGGGAAACCGTGCTGAAGCTCCGCGCGGGCAAAGGCATGGTGCTGGACCCCGAGGACCACGACACCTGGTCGGCGGGCTCCTTCTTCACCAACCCGATCCTCGAACCGGCCGCCTTCCAGGACTTCCTCGTACGGGTCCGCGACCACCTCGGCCCGGACGTGACGCCCCCGGCGTTCCCCGCCGAGGACGGCCGCACCAAGACCTCGGCGGCCTGGCTGATCGACCGGGCCGGCTTCCCCAAGGGGTACGGCGACGGCCCCGCCCGGATCTCGACCAAGCACACCCTGGCGCTCACCAACCGGGGCGCGGCCACCACCGAGGACCTGCTCGCGCTGGCCCGCGAGGTGGTCGCCGGCGTGCACGCGGTCTTCGGCGTCACGCTGGTCAACGAGCCGGTGACGGTCGGCGTCCGCCTGTAGGGCGCAGGCCCCGCGGGGCCTCTTCGGCCCGACCGGCATCGCGCTGACCACCAGCAGCCGCAGGGAGCCCTCGGCCTCCACCGCCGCCACGATCCGCTCGGTCAGCCGCTCGGCGACGCCGTTCGCCTTCCGGCCGCGCGAACCCAGCCCCGAGAGCACCGCGTCCCGCCCCGCCACCGCCGCCCGCACGGCCGGCGTGTCGTCCCGCCGGACGACGCCGTGCAGCGCCCCGCGGGCCAGCGGTTCCGGGAGGCGGTCCGGGTCGCGCACCACGGCCGTCGCCCCGTGGCCCGCCGCCGGCGCCTGGCCCACGGTCCCCGGCCGACGCCGCCGGTGGAACCGACCACGGTGAGGTTCATGGTGTGCTCCCCAGTGGGTGAGTGTTTACCCACCTCTAGAGTGGGTGGCCTCTCACCCGGGCGACAAGATTTCCGGGTCACGGCCCGTTGGAGCAACCATGGACCCGAAGCCCGCCCGCGTCCGGATCGTCGACGCGGCGTACGAGCTGATGCTCTCCATCGGCCTCGCCCGGACCACCACCAAGGAGATCGCCCGGGCGGCCGGCTGCTCGGAGGCGGCGCTCTACAAGTACTTCTCCGGCAAGGAGGAGCTGTTCGTCACCGTCCTCGCGGAGCGGCTGCCCCGGCTCGGGGGCCTCCTCGACGAACTGGCGGCCGGGGAGGGCACCGTCGAGGGCAACCTCACCGCCATCGCCCGACAGGCCGCCCTGTTCTACGAGCAGACCATCCCCATGGCCGCGTCCCTGTACGCCGAACCCCAGCTCAAGCGCCGCCACGAGCAGGGCGTGGCAGGGCTGGAGGCAGGACCCCACCTCCCGATCCAGCGACTCGACGCCTATCTGCGCGCCGAACAGGACACGGGCCGCATCCGGGCCGGCGTGGACACCTACGCCGCCGCCTCCCTGCTGCTGGGCGCCTGCGCGCAGCGGGCCTTCGCCTATTCCACGCTCCCCGGGAACGAGCCTCCGCACTCCCTGGACGACTTCGCCGCCTCCCTCGCGGCCACCCTGCTGGGCGGGATCGGCCCGGGCCCGTCCGGGGTCAGCTAGCCAGCCAGTCGTCGATCCCGGAGAGCAGCTTCTCCCGTGCCTCCACCGGGGCCGCCGACCCGCGCACCGACTGGCGGGCCAGTTCGGCCAGCTCCTCGTCGGTGAAGCCGTGGTGGCGGCGGGCCAGGTCGTACTGGGCGGCCAGCCGCGAACCGAACAGCAGCGGGTCGTCCGCCCCCAGCGCCATCGGCACCCCCGCCTCGAACAGCGTGCGCAGCGGGACGTCCGCGGCCTTCTCGTAGACGCCGAGCGCCACGTTGGAGGACGGGCAGACCTCGCAGGTGACCCCGGACTCGGCGAGCCTGCGCAGCAGCCGGGGGTCCTCGGCGGCCCGGACGCCGTGGCCGATGCGCGAGGCGTCCAGATCGTCCAGGCAGTCGCGCACGCTGGAGGGGCCCGACAGCTCCCCGCCGTGCGGGGCCGCCAGCAGACCGCCCTCCCGGGCGATGGCGAAGGCCCGGTCGAAGTCGCGCGCCATACCGCGCCGCTCGTCGTTGGAGAGGCCGAAGCCGACGACGCCCCGGTCCGCGTACCGTACGGCGAGCCGGGCCAGCGTGCGGGCGTCCAGGGGGTGCTTCATCCGGTTCGCGGCGATCACCACGCGCATCTCCAGACCGGTGTCCCGGGCCGCGCGGTCCACCGCGTCGAGGATGATCTCGATGGCCGGGATCAGCCCGCCCAGCAGCGGCGCGTACGAGGTGGGGTCGACCTGGATCTCCAGCCAGCCGGAGCCGTCCGCCACGTCCTCCTGGGCGGCCTCGCGCACCAGGCGCTGGATGTCCTCGGGGGACCGGAGGCAGGACCGGGCGATGTCGTAGAGGCGCTGGAAGCGGAACCAGCCGCGCTCGTCGGTGGCCCGCAGTTTCGGGGGCTCGCCTCCGGTCAGGGCGTCGGGGAGGTGGACCCCGTACTTGTCGGCGAGTTCGAGCAGGGTGGTGGGCCGCATCGACCCGGTGAAATGCAGGTGCAGGTGGGCTTTGGGCAACAGACGTACATCACGCTCCATCGGAAGATCCTGCCGCACGGGCGGGCCGGAGCGGTAGCCGCTTTCCCCTCCAGGGGGTGGCTCGAACAAAAAAAGCGCCCCCGGCCGGTGGAGGTGTCCGGCGGCCGGGGGCGCTTCTCGTACGCGGTGTGCGGGGCGGGTCAGTCCTTGGCCTCGCCCAGCAGCTTCTGGATGCGCGAGACGCCCTCGATCAGGTCGTCGTCGCCCAGCGCGTAGGAAAGACGCAGGTAGCCCGGGGTGCCGAACGCCTCGCCGGGGACCACGGCCACCTCGGCCTCGTCCAGGATCAGGGCGGCCAGCTCGACCGTGGTGGCCGGGCGCTTGCCGCGGATCTCCTTGCCGAGCAGCTCCTTCACCGCCGGGTAGGCGTAGAAAGCGCCCTCGGGCTCCGGGCAGAACACGCCGTCGATCTCGTTGAGCATCCGCACGATGAGCCCCCGCCTGCGGTCGAAGGCGGAACGCATCTCGGCGACGGCGTCCAGCGAACCGGAGACGGCCGCGAGCGCGGCGGCCTGGGCGACGTTGGAGACGTTGGAGGTGGCGTGCGACTGGAGGTTGGTCGCGGCCTTGACGACGTCCTTGGGGCCGATGATCCAGCCCACCCGCCAGCCGGTCATCGCGTACGTCTTGGCGACGCCGTTGACGACGATGCACTTGTCGCGCAGCTCGGGGACGATCGCCGGGAGCGAGGTGAAGGTGGCGTCGCCGTAGACGAGGTGCTCGTAGATCTCGTCGGTCATCACCCACAGGCCGTGCTCGACGGCCCAGCGGCCGATGGCCTCGGCGTCGGCCTCGCTGTAGACCGCGCCGGTCGGGTTGGACGGCGAGACGAACAGGACGACCTTGGTCCGCTCGGTGCGCGCCGCCTCCAGCTGCTCGACCGAGACCCGGTAGCCGGTGGTCTCGTCGGCGACGACCTCCACCGGCACACCGCCGGCGAGCCGGATCGATTCGGGGTAGGTGGTCCAGTACGGCGCGGGGACGATGACCTCGTCCCCCGGGTCGAGGATCGCGGCGAACGCCTCGTAGATGGCCTGCTTGCCGCCGTTGGTCACCAGGATCTGGCCGGCGTCGACCTCGTAGCCGGAGTCGCGCAGCGTCTTCTCGGCGATGGCGGCCTTGAGCTCGGGGAGCCCGCCGGCCGGGGTGTAGCGGTGGTACTTCGGGTTGCGGCACGCCTCGACCGCGGCCTCGACGATGTAGTCGGGTGTCGGGAAATCGGGTTCGCCGGCCCCGAAGCCGATCACCGGACGCCCGGCGGCCTTGAGAGCCTTGGCCTTGGCGTCGACGGCGAGGGTCGCGGACTCGGAGATCGCACCGATGCGGGCCGAAACCCGGCGCTCGGACGGTGAAGTTGCAGCGCTCATGGGCCCATGCTCCCAGACCGCCGAAGCCGTCGGCACAGGGGTTTCAGGGACCGGACAGGACCCGGGCAGCATCCGGACAGGACCGGTCGGCAATGATCTGTTCGACGCGGCGGCTCCGAGCACGTACACTCACCTGTCGTTGGCCTTCACCAGCCGCACCGTCCCCCTCCCGATCGTCGGAGAGGATGCGGTAGGTTGGTGGAAACCACCAAAGGGTCGTAGCTCAATTGGTAGAGCACTGGTCTCCAAAACCAGCGGTTGGGGGTTCAAGTCCCTCCGGCCCTGCTACACACTCCTTCGCCAGGATGTGTGCGCATGTACGTACTTCATTGCACAGCCGTGCGGCTCCACCGGGCGCGGCACGGCCACGACCCGGAATCAGGTGAGTAGCGTGACGGACGCCGTGGGCTCCATCGACATGCCTGATGCCGATGATGAGGCTCCCGAGTCGAAGAAGAAGACTCGGAAGGGCGGCAAGCGCGGAAAGAAGGGCCCTCTGGGCCGACTCGCGCTGTTCTACCGCCAGATCGTCGCGGAACTCCGTAAGGTCGTCTGGCCGACGCGTAGCCAGCTCACGTCGTACACGTCCGTGGTGATCGTGTTCGTCGTCGTCATGATCGGTCTTGTTACCGTTCTCGACATGGGCTTCGCCCGGGTCATCAAGTACGTCTTCGGCTGATCACGCGGAAGGCGTCGGACCCGGCGTCCCTTTCGCATGTTCCACCCTTTGTATCCAGGAAGAAGCAGCCATCGTGTCTGACCCGAACCTGAACGACGCCGTCGAGCCCGAGGCTGGCGCCTTCGAGTCCGCCAAGGACGAGCTCGACATCGTTGAGGCTGCTGACTCCGTGGACCCGGACCAGGCCGAGGCCGCGGACGAGCCCGCCGAGGAGGCCGCGCTCACCGTGGAGGCCGCGCTCACCGAGGAGTCCGACGAGGACGCCGTCGCCGCCGAGGACGAGACCGCCGAGGCCGTCGAGGACGAAGACGTCGCCGCCGAAGCCGCCGAGGACGATGCCGCCGAGGACGTCGCCGAGCCGGTCGACCCCGTCGCCGCCCTGCGCGAGGAGCTGCGCACCCTCCCCGGCGAGTGGTACGTCATCCACACGTACGCCGGTTACGAGAAGCGCGTCAAGGCCAACCTGGAGCAGCGCGCCGTCTCGCTGAACGTGGAGGAGTTCATCTATCAGGCCGAGGTGCCTGAAGAGGAAATCGTCCAGATCAAGAACGGCGAGCGCAAGAACGTCCGGCAGAACAAGCTCCCCGGCTACGTGCTGGTGCGCATGGACCTGACGAACGAGTCCTGGGGCGTCGTGCGGAACACGCCGGGCGTCACCGGCTTCGTGGGCAACGCCTACGACCCGTACCCGCTGACCCTGGACGAGATCGTCAAGATGCTGGCCCCGGAGGCCGAGGAGAAGGCCGCCCGCGAGGCCGCCGAGGCCGAGGGCAAGCCGGCTCCCGCCCGCAAGGTCGAGGTCCAGGTGCTGGACTTCGAGGTCGGCGACTCGGTCACCGTCACGGACGGCCCGTTCGCCACGCTGCAGGCCACGATCAACGAGATCAACGCCGACTCGAAGAAGGTCAAGGGCCTCGTCGAGATCTTCGGCCGCGAGACCCCGGTCGAGCTCAGCTTCGACCAGATCCAGAAGAACTAGCGCTTCCCGCCAGTATCTGGACACATGCCTACCCAGCAGGTCAGAACGGCTTCGCAGCCGCTCTGACCTGCTGGGTTTTTGGTCGCACAGCTATACCCGTTATCGTTGTGCGGTATGCCTCCATCCGGATGACCGGAACGGCGGCGAAACACTCTCACTAGGACCCGGAGAGAGCAATGCCTCCCAAGAAGAAGAAGGTCACGGGGCTTATCAAGCTCCAGATCAACGCCGGTGCGGCGAACCCGGCCCCGCCGGTCGGCCCCGCGCTCGGTCAGCACGGCGTCAACATCATGGAGTTCTGCAAGGCCTACAACGCCGCGACCGAGTCGCAGCGTGGCATGGTCGTGCCGGTGGAGATCACGGTCTACGAGGACCGCTCCTTCACCTTCGTCACGAAGACTCCGCCGGCCGCCAAGCTGATCCTCAAGGCCGCGGGTGTGGACAAGGGCTCCGGCGAGCCGCACAAGACCAAGGTCGCCAAGCTGACGGCCGACCAGGTCCGCGAGATCGCCACGACGAAGCTCCCCGACCTGAACGCCAATGACCTCGACGCCGCGTCGAAGATCATTGCCGGTACCGCCCGCTCCATGGGCATCACGGTCGAAGGCTGATTCAGCCCCGTAACCCCCGGTGGTAGGACCAAGCGCTGGTCCGCACCACGACTCCACACTCTGACACCACAGGAGTAGAAGTGAAGCGCAGCAAGAACCTCCGCGCTGCGGACGCCAAGATCGACCGGGAGCGCCTGTACGCCCCGCTCGAGGCCGTCCGTATCGCCAAGGAGACCGCCACCACGAAGTTCGACGGCACCGTCGAGGTCGCCTTCCGCCTGGGCGTCGACCCGCGCAAGGCCGACCAGATGGTCCGCGGCACCGTGAACCTCCCGCACGGCACCGGCAAGACCGCCCGGGTCCTGGTCTTCGCGACCGGTGACCGTGCTGCGGCCGCGGAAGCCGCCGGAGCCGACATCGTCGGTTCCGACGAGCTCATCGACGAGGTGGCCAAGGGTCGTCTGGACTTCGACGCCGTCGTCGCCACCCCGGACCTCATGGGCAAGGTCGGCCGCCTCGGCCGTGTGCTCGGTCCGCGTGGTCTGATGCCGAACCCGAAGACCGGCACCGTCACCCCCGATGTCGCCAAGGCCGTCACCGACATCAAGGGCGGAAAGATCGAGTTCCGCGTCGACAAGCACTCCAACCTGCACTTCATCATCGGCAAGGTCTCGTTCGACGAGACCAAGCTGGTGGAGAACTACGCAGCGGCGCTGGAGGAAGTCCTCCGTCTGAAGCCGTCCGCCGCCAAGGGCCGCTACATCAAGAAGGCCGCTCTGGCGACCACGATGGGCCCCGGCATCCCGCTGGACGCCAACCGCACCCGCAACCTCCTCGTCGAGGAGGACCCGGCCGCCGTCTGAGCCACCGCGCTCACCCGGTAGCCGCGTCGTACGCGTGCTCTGTGTGGACGGGCCCCGCAACCTTTCGAGGTGCGGGGCCCGTCCTCGTATCCGGAGGGCTCGGAGGGACGGCCTCCGCCGACTCCGCGGGACGGCCCCTGCCTGTCACTGCCCTGTGACACTGTGGTGCGGGGGACGAAAGCCGATACGAGGGGTGGTCCGACAGCATGAGGACGAGCACGGCACGACGGATGGGCACGGCTCTGGCCGCCGCGGCGGCGTTGACGTCGATGGCTGCCTGCAGCGGCTCCGACGGCCCGGGGGGCTCGAAGGGGGCCGGCAAGGGCGAGGCGGGCTCCGCCGTCGGCAAGGCGAGCCCGGTGGCCGCGCTGAAGCAGGTGCGCCAGAAGACCGACGGCGCCCGGTCCGCGAAGGTCGAGGGCACCGTCGAGATGGGCAGCACCGTCTCCATGAAGCAGTCCGGGGTGATCGGCTGGGCGGACGGCCTCTCCGGTGAGATGGCCATCACGTACACCGGTGGCGTCATGGGCGAGGCCCTCAAGAAGGCCGGCGGCGACGGCTCGGTGCAGGCGCGCTACTTCAAGGACGAGTACTACGCCGACATGGGTGCCGGCATGGCGGCCAACACCGGCGGCAAGAGGTGGATCCAGTACTCCTACAAGGACCTCGCCGAGCTGGGCGGGGCCTCCGGGGACGTCATGCAGGACCAGCTCCGGACCAGCACACCCGACCAGGGCGTGAAGGCGCTCCTGGCCTCCGGCGACGTGAAGAAGGTCGGTCGGGAGGACGTCCGCGGGGTCTCCGCGACGCACTACTCCGGCACGGTCGACGTGGCCGAGCTGACCGCGAGGAACAGCGAGCTGGACGAGAAGCAGCTCGCCGAGTTCAAGGAGCAGCTCGCGCTGGCCGGGGTGACCACCCAGACCGTCGACATCTGGGTCGACGAGAACGACCTGCTGGTGAAGAAGACCGAGCGCGGCGAGATGAAGACCGGCGCGTTCAACTCGACGCTCTTCTACAGCGACTACGGCACCGAGGTCTCGGTCGAGAAGCCGGCGGCCTCGGACACCGTGGAGTTCACGGAGCTGCTGAAGCAGGGCGCTACCCCCGGCGCCGCCTCCTGACACCTTCCGCGGGGGACGAATGGGCACGGATTTGCCCCTCGCCCGTCCGGTCGCGTACTCTCACCAGGAAGCCAAAGACCGCTGGTCGTCACCGTGCCTCGACAGAGGAGGGTGACCGAAGGTTCCGCTAGATCGGACGACCTGCGCAGGTGACTGTGGAACGCTCCCGGACTCTGTTCGGTCGAGCCGCGCCCTGGCACTTGTGCTGGGGCGTTTCGTCTTTCCCGGCCCCTTCTGAGCGGTCCTCATCACCCGGAAGGAGGCCGACGCTCATGGCAAGGCCCGACAAGGCTGCCGCGGTAGCCGAGCTGACGGACCAGTTCCGCAGCTCGAACGCCGCCGTGCTGACCGAGTACCGGGGTCTCACCGTGGCACAGCTCAAGGAGCTGCGCCGTTCGCTCGGTGAGAACGCCCAGTACGCCGTGGTGAAGAACACGCTGACCAAGATTGCGGCCAACGAGGCCGGGATCGACGCGCTCGACGACCTGTTCACGGGTCCGACGGCGGTTGCCTTCGTCACCGGTGACCCGGTGGAGTCGGCGAAGGGTCTTCGTGACTTCGCCAAGGACAACCCCAACCTCATCATCAAGGGCGGTGTCCTCGATGGCAGGGCGCTGTCCGCCGATGAGATCAAGAAGCTCGCGGACCTCGAGTCCCGCGAGGTTCTGCTCTCCAAGCTGGCCGGTGCTTTCAAGGGCAAGCAGACGCAGGCGGCGCAGGTCTTCCAGGCCCTGCCGTCGAAGTTCGTCCGCACCGCGGAAGCCCTTCGCGCCAAGAAGGAAGAGCAGGGCGGTGCCGGTACTCCGGCTCCCGCCGAGGCCGCCGAGTAATCACGCTCAGCGGTCCAGCGGGCTCCACGTACGCCCGCCGACATATACATCCGGCACCTGCCGAATAGTGGAAGGACGCCTGTCATGGCGAAGCTGTCCCAGGACGACCTGCTCGCGCAGTTCGAAGAGATGACCCTCATCGAGCTCTCCGAGTTCGTGAAGGCCTTCGAGGAGAAGTTCGACGTCACCGCCGCCGCGGCCGTCGCCGTCGCCGGCCCCGCCGCGGGCGGCGCCCCGGCCGAGGCCGAGGCCGAGCAGGACGAGTTCGACGTCATCCTCACCGGCGCCGGCGAGAAGAAGATCCAGGTCATCAAGGTCGTGCGTGAGCTGACCTCGCTGGGTCTGAAGGAGGCCAAGGACCTCGTCGACGGCACCCCGAAGCCGGTCCTCGAGAAGGTCGCCAAGGAGGCCGCCGAGAAGGCTGCCGAGTCCCTCAAGGCCGCCGGCGCTTCCGTCGAGGTCAAGTAACACCTCGGGAGCCCTCCGGGCTCCCAGGGCACCCCAGGTGTCCACTCCGGGCGCCTGAGGCGCCCGCGCCGAGGGCGATCACCCATCCGGGTGGTCGCCCTTCGGCGTGCCCGGAGCGGTCGCCTTGCTCTTCCGCCGACGACGAGTAGGGTGATCTTCGCCGTGCGCCTCTCGCGAGCGCCTGGCGGGGGTCTCACGGGCCTCCTGGGGGTGGCTGGTGAAGACTCCCGGCGGACCCGATCGGACCGGTGGCCTTGACGAACCGGACGTGGCGCGCAATTCTCAGGACGCGTCCTCACTTCGATCCGCATCCGAGGCATGGATCGGGAGTGAAGAGGGAAGTAAAGAAGCGCGCACCCCGCGCGTGGGTCAGGGCTAGACATAGGTGTTGAGAACAGCTGTTGAGAGCAACGTGGGTCTCTGAGAACCCCGACTGGACATCAGTGTGCCGCTTGGCTACACTGACCCTTTGCGCTGCCTGTTAGCTGCCTCCTGCCCGTCACCAGGGGCATGCCCACGCTGAAGCACCGATGACCGACCCCCTCCGACCTGGTCGTTTGCGACCGATTCGGAATCGTCTGTCTATGTGTCCAGGGTGGGACCGGTACGCGCGTAGTGAGTCCGAGCCCTCGGAAGGACCCCCTCTTGGCCGCCTCGCGCAACGCCTCGACCGCGAATACGAACAACGGTGCCAGCACCGCCCCGCTGCGCATCTCTTTTGCAAAGATCAAGGAGCCCCTCGAGGTTCCGAACCTCCTCGCGCTGCAGACCGAGAGCTTTGACTGGCTCCTCGGCAACGCCGCCTGGAAGGCTCGCGTCGAGGCTGCTCTGGACAGTGGACAAGACGTCCCCACCAAGTCCGGCCTGGAGGAGATCTTCGAGGAGATCTCTCCGATCGAGGACTTCTCCGGGTCGATGTCGCTTACGTTCCGCGACCACCGCTTCGAGCCCCCGAAGAACTCGATCGACGAGTGCAAGGAGCGCGACTTCACGTACGCGGCCCCGCTCTTCGTCACGGCCGAGTTCACCAACAACGAGACCGGCGAGATCAAGTCCCAGACGGTCTTCATGGGCGACTTCCCGCTCATGACCAACAAGGGCACCTTCGTCATCAACGGCACCGAGCGTGTCGTCGTGTCGCAGCTGGTCCGCTCGCCGGGTGTCTACTTCGACTCCTCCATCGACAAGACGTCCGACAAGGACATCTTCTCCGCCAAGATCATCCCCTCCCGGGGCGCCTGGCTGGAGATGGAGATCGACAAGCGCGACATGGTCGGTGTCCGCATCGACCGCAAGCGCAAGCAGTCCGTCACCGTCCTCCTGAAGGCTCTCGGCTGGACCACCGAGCAGATCCTGGAGGAGTTCGGCGAGTACGAGTCCATGCGCGCCACCCTGGAGAAGGACCACACCCAGGGCCAGGACGACGCGCTGCTCGACATCTACCGCAAGCTGCGTCCGGGCGAGCCGCCGACGCGCGAGGCCGCTCAGACGCTGCTCGAGAACCTCTACTTCAACCCGAAGCGCTACGACCTCGCCAAGGTCGGCCGCTACAAGGTGAACAAGAAGCTCGGCGCCGACGAGCCGCTGGACGCCGGGGTGCTCACCACCGACGACGTCATCGCGACCATCAAGTACCTGGTCAAGCTGCACGCCGGCGAGACCGAGACGATCGGCGAGTCCGGCCGGGAGATCGTCGTCGAGACCGACGACATCGACCACTTCGGCAACCGTCGTCTGCGCAACGTCGGCGAGCTCATCCAGAACCAGGTCCGTACGGGCCTGGCGCGGATGGAGCGCGTGGTGCGCGAGCGCATGACCACCCAGGACGTCGAGGCGATCACGCCGCAGACCCTGATCAACATCCGGCCGGTCGTCGCCTCCATCAAGGAGTTCTTCGGCACCAGCCAGCTGTCGCAGTTCATGGACCAGAACAACCCGCTCTCGGGTCTCACCCACAAGCGCCGCCTGTCGGCGCTCGGCCCGGGTGGTCTCTCCCGTGAGCGGGCGGGCTTCGAGGTCCGAGACGTGCACCCGTCCCACTACGGACGCATGTGCCCGATCGAGACCCCCGAAGGCCCGAACATCGGTCTGATCGGTTCGCTCGCCTCGTACGGCCGCGTCAACGCGTTCGGCTTCATCGAGACGCCGTACCGCAAGGTCGTCGACGGCCAGGTCACCGACGACGTCGACTACATCACCGCCGACGAGGAGGACCGCTTCGTCATCGCCCAGGCGAACGCGACCCTCAACGACGAGCTGCGCTTCACCGAGCCGCGCGTCCTGGTCCGCCGCCGTGGCGGAGAGGTCGACTACGTGCCCGGCACGGACGTCGACTACATGGACGTCTCGCCGCGCCAGATGGTGTCCGTCGCCACCGCGATGATCCCCTTCCTGGAGCACGACGACGCCAACCGTGCCCTCATGGGCGCGAACATGATGCGTCAGGCGGTGCCGCTGATTAAGTCCGAGGCCCCGCTCGTCGGCACCGGCATGGAGTACCGCTGCGCCACCGACGCCGGCGACGTGCTCAAGGCGGAGAAGGACGGTGTGGTCCAGGAGGTCTCCGCGGACTACATCACCGTCACCAACGACGACGGCACGTACACCACGTACCGCATCGCCAAGTTCATGCGCTCCAACCAGGGCACCTCGGTCAACCAGAAGGTCGTCGTCTCCGAGGGCGACCGGATCGTGGCCGACCAGGTGCTCGCCGACGGACCGGCCACCGAGAACGGTGAGATGGCCCTCGGCAAGAACCTGCTCGTGGCGTTCATGCCGTGGGAGGGTCACAACTACGAGGACGCGATCATCCTGTCGCAGCGCCTCGTGCAGGACGACGTCCTCTCCTCGATCCACATCGAGGAGCACGAGGTCGACGCCCGTGACACCAAGCTCGGCCCCGAGGAGATCACCCGGGACATCCCGAACGTCTCCGAGGAGGTCCTCGCCGACCTCGACGAGCGCGGCATCATCCGCATCGGCGCCGAGGTCGTCGCCGGCGACATCCTCGTCGGCAAGGTCACGCCCAAGGGCGAGACCGAGCTGACCCCCGAGGAGCGCCTGCTCCGCGCGATCTTCGGTGAGAAGGCGCGCGAGGTGCGCGACACCTCGCTGAAGGTGCCGCACGGTGAGATCGGCAAGGTCATCGGCGTCCGCGTCTTCGACCGCGAAGAGGGCGACGAGCTGCCGCCGGGCGTGAACCAGCTGGTCCGCGTCTACGTCGCGCAGAAGCGCAAGATCACCGACGGTGACAAGCTCGCCGGCCGCCACGGCAACAAGGGCGTCATCTCCAAGATCCTGCCGATCGAGGACATGCCGTTCCTGGAGGACGGCACCCCGGTCGACATCATCCTCAACCCGCTGGGCGTCCCGTCCCGAATGAACCCGGGACAGGTCCTGGAGATCCACCTCGGCTGGCTCGCCAGCCGCGGCTGGGACGTCTCCGGCCTCGGTGACGAGTGGGCCCAGCGCCTGCAGGCCATCGGCGCCGACCAGGTCGCCCCCGGCACCAACGTCGCCACGCCCGTCTTCGACGGTGCGCGCGAGGACGAGATCACCGGCCTCTTCCAGGCCACGATCCCCAACCGCGACGGCGACCGCCTGGTCCAGCCCTCCGGCAAGGCCCAGCTCTACGACGGCCGCTCCGGTGAGCCGTTCCCGGACCCGGTCTCGGTCGGGTACATGTACATCCTCAAGCTGCACCACCTGGTCGACGACAAGCTCCACGCGCGTTCGACCGGCCCGTACTCGATGATCACCCAGCAGCCGCTGGGTGGTAAGGCGCAGTTCGGTGGTCAGCGCTTCGGTGAGATGGAGGTGTGGGCCCTTGAGGCTTACGGCGCCGCATACGCCCTCCAGGAGCTCCTGACGATCAAGTCCGACGACGTGACCGGCCGCGTGAAGGTCTACGAGGCCATCGTCAAGGGCGAAAACATCCCCGAGCCCGGCATTCCCGAGTCCTTCAAGGTGCTCATCAAGGAAATGCAGTCGCTCTGCCTCAACGTGGAGGTGCTGTCCTCGGACGGCATGTCCATCGAGATGCGCGACACGGACGAGGACGTCTTCCGTGCGGCGGAGGAGCTCGGTATCGACCTGTCCCGGCGCGAGCCGAGCAGCGTCGAAGAGGTCTGACGGGCCGGTCGGCCGCCTCGCTCCGAGGCGACCGGCCCTCCCCGGACCCGTTCAGACCATTGATTGAGACGAGACCCCGAAAGAGGGATTGACGACAAGTGCTCGACGTCAACTTCTTCGACGAGCTGCGGATCGGCCTTGCCACCGCGGACGACATCCGGACCTGGTCGCACGGCGAAGTCAAGAAGCCGGAGACCATCAACTACCGCACGCTCAAGCCCGAGAAGGACGGACTCTTCTGCGAGAAGATCTTCGGTCCGACCCGGGACTGGGAGTGCTACTGCGGCAAGTACAAGCGTGTTCGCTTCAAGGGCATCATCTGCGAGCGCTGCGGCGTCGAGGTCACTCGCGCCAAGGTGCGTCGTGAGCGGATGGGCCACATCGAGCTTGCCGCTCCCGTCACCCACATCTGGTACTTCAAGGGCGTTCCCTCGCGCCTCGGCTACCTGCTGGACCTCGCGCCGAAGGACCTCGAGAAGGTCATCTACTTCGCCGCGTACATGATCACGTACGTGGACGAGGAGCGTCGTACCCGCGACCTGCCCTCGCTGGAGGCCCACGTCTCCGTCGAGCGTCAGCAGACGGAGAACCGCCGCGACGCCGACCTGGAAGCCCGCGCCAAGAAGCTCGAGACCGACCTGGCCGAGCTGGAGGCCGAGGGCGCCAAGGCCGACGTGCGCCGCAAGGTGCGCGAGGGCGCCGAGCGTGAGATGAAGCAGCTGCGCGACCGTGCGCAGCGCGAGATCGACCGCCTCGACGAGGTGTGGAGCCGCTTCAAGAACCTCAAGGTCCAGGACCTGGAGGGCGACGAGCTGCTCTACCGCGAGCTGCGTGACCGCTTCGGCACGTACTTCGACGGCTGCATGGGCGCCGCGGCGCTGCAGAAGCGCCTGGAGTCCTTCGACCTCGACGAGGAGGCCGAGCGCCTCCGCGAGATCATCCGCACCGGCAAGGGCCAGAAGAAGACCCGTGCGCTCAAGCGCCTCAAGGTCGTCTCCGCCTTCCTGCAGACCAGCAACAAGCCCAAGGGCATGGTGCTCGACTGCGTGCCGGTCATCCCGCCGGACCTGCGTCCGATGGTGCAGCTGGACGGTGGCCGCTTCGCGACCTCCGACCTGAACGACCTGTACCGCCGTGTGATCAACCGCAACAACCGCCTGAAGCGCCTTCTCGACCTCGGTGCGCCCGAGATCATCGTGAACAACGAGAAGCGCATGCTCCAGGAGGCCGTCGACGCGCTGTTCGACAACGGCCGCCGCGGTCGCCCGGTCACCGGTCCCGGCAACCGTCCCCTGAAGTCCCTCAGCGACATGCTGAAGGGCAAGCAGGGCCGCTTCCGCCAGAACCTCCTCGGCAAGCGTGTGGACTACTCCGCGCGTTCCGTGATCGTCGTCGGTCCGCAGCTCAAGCTGCACCAGTGCGGTCTGCCGAAGGCGATGGCGCTGGAGCTGTTCAAGCCGTTCGTGATGAAGCGCCTGGTGGACCTGAACCACGCGCAGAACATCAAGTCGGCCAAGCGCATGGTCGAGCGTGGCCGCACCGTCGTGTACGACGTCCTCGAAGAGGTCATCGCCGAGCACCCGGTGCTGCTGAACCGTGCGCCCACCCTGCACCGCCTCGGCATCCAGGCCTTCGAGCCGCAGCTGGTCGAGGGCAAGGCCATCCAGATCCACCCGCTCGTCTGCACCGCGTTCAACGCGGACTTCGACGGTGACCAGATGGCCGTGCACCTGCCGCTCTCCGCGGAGGCGCAGGCCGAGGCCCGCATCCTGATGCTGTCCTCGAACAACATCCTGAAGCCGGCCGACGGCCGTCCCGTCACCATGCCGACCCAGGACATGGTGCTGGGCCTCTTCTTCCTCACCACGGACGACGAGGGCCGCAACGTCAAGGGCACGGACCGCGCCTTCGGCTCCACGGCCGAGGCCACCATGGCCTTCGACGCCCGCGAGCTGTCGCTCCAGGCGAAGGTCGACATCCGCTTCCCGGTCGGCACCATGCCGCCGCGGGGCTGGGTGCCGCCGGTCGCCGAGGAGGGTGAGCCGGAGTACCAGCCCGGCGACTCCTTCCGGCTGCGGACCACCCTGGGCCGCGCGCTCTTCAACGAGCTGCTGCCCGAGGACTACCCGTTCGTCGACTACTCGGTGGGCAAGAAGCAGCTCTCCGAGATCGTCAACGACCTGGCCGAGCGCTACCCCAAGGTCATCGTGGCGGCGACGCTCGACAACCTGAAGGCGGCGGGCTTCCACTGGGCGACCCGTTCGGGCGTCACCGTGGCCATCTCCGACGTCGTCGTGCCCGAGGCCAAGAAGGCCATCGTCAAGGGCTACGAGGAGCAGGACGAGAAGGTCCAGAAGCAGTACGAGCGCGGTCTGATCACCAAGGACGAGCGCACGCAGGAGCTCATCGCGATCTGGACCAAGGCGACCAACGAGGTCGCCGAGGCGATGAACGCGAACTTCCCCAAGACCAACCCCATCTTCATGATGGTTGACTCGGGCGCCCGAGGAAACATGATGCAGATGCGGCAGATCGCCGGTATGCGTGGTCTGGTGTCGAACGCGAAGAACGAGACGATCCCGCGTCCGATCAAGGCGTCCTTCCGTGAGGGCCTCACCGTTCTGGAGTACTTCATCTCCACGCACGGTGCCCGTAAGGGTCTGGCGGACACCGCCCTGCGTACCGCCGACTCGGGTTACCTGACCCGTCGTCTGGTGGACGTCTCGCAGGACGTGATCATCCGCGAGGAGGACTGCGGCACCGACCGCGGCCTCAAGCTGAAGATCGCGGTCAAGGGCGCCGACGGCGTGCTCCGCAAGACGGAGGACGTCGAGACCTCGGTCTACGCCCGCATGCTCGCCGAGGACGTCGTGGTGGACGGCAAGGTCATCGCGCCCGCCAACGTCGACCTCGGTGACGTCCTGATCGACGCCCTGGTGGGCGCCGGCGTCGAGGAGGTCAAGACCCGCTCGGTCCTGACCTGTGAGTCCGCGGTCGGCACCTGTGCCTTCTGCTACGGACGCTCGCTCGCCACCGGCAAGCTGGTCGACATCGGTGAGGCGGTCGGCATCATCGCCGCCCAGTCCATCGGTGAGCCCGGTACCCAGCTGACGATGCGTACCTTCCACACCGGTGGTGTGGCCGGTGACGACATCACCCAGGGTCTGCCCCGTGTCGTCGAGCTCTTCGAGGCCCGTACGCCGAAGGGTGTCGCCCCGATCTCCGAGGCCAAGGGCCGCGTGCGGATCGAGGAGACCGAGAAGACCAAGAAGATCGTCGTCACCCCGGACGACGGCAGCGACGAGACGGCGTTCCCGATCTCGAAGCGCGCCCGTCTGCTCGTGGGCGAGGGCGACCCGGTCGAGGTGGGCCAGAAGCTCACCGTGGGCGCCACCAACCCGCACGACGTGCTGCGCATCCTCGGCCAGCGTGCGGTCCAGGTCCACCTGGTCGGCGAAGTCCAGAAGGTCTACAACTCGCAGGGCGTGTCGATCCACGACAAGCACATCGAGATCATCATCCGGCAGATGCTGCGCCGCGTGACGATCATCGAGTCCGGCGACGCGGAGCTGCTTCCGGGCGAGCTGGTCGAGCGGTCGAAGTTCGAGACCGAGAACCGTCGTGTGGTCACCGAGGGCGGACACCCCGCCTCCGGCCGTCCGCAGCTGATGGGTATCACCAAGGCCTCGCTCGCCACCGAGTCGTGGCTGTCGGCGGCGTCCTTCCAGGAGACGACCAGGGTCCTCACCGACGCGGCGATCAACGCCAAGTCGGACTCCCTGATCGGCCTCAAGGAGAACGTCATCATCGGTAAGCTCATCCCGGCCGGTACGGGCCTCTCCCGCTACCGCAACATCCGGGTCGAGCCGACCGAGGAGGCCAAGGCCGCGATGTACTCGGCCGTCGGCTACGACGACATCGACTACTCGCCGTTCGGCACCGGCTCCGGCCAGGCCGTTCCGCTGGAGGACTACGACTACGGTCCGTACAACCAGTAAGCGAGTCGCTTGAACGCCTGAGGGCGGCCACCCCGGTACGTGACGGGGTGGCCGCCCTCAGCCGTGTGCGGCCCGGGAACCGACCGGTCGCCTTAGCCCTTCCACGGCGCCGGGCCGGTCACCGGGACGGGCCGCCGCCCCCCTGGGGCGGGAGCCGGGGGGACGCCTGCCGGCCCGGGAGCCGGGGAGCCGCGGCCGGCTGGGCGGAGGCCGGGGGAGCGCCGGCCGCGGGTCTGGCGGTACCGCGCAGGCGGGCCGCGGCGGCGACCGAGGGAGCGGTGGCCGTCGCCGTGGGGGCGGCCGTGGTCCGGTCCGCCGTGAACCGTGCCCGTTCGAGGTAGGGGCCGGGGGCGGCCTTCCAGGAGACGACGTTCGGGTCCACCTCCTGGCGGACCACCCGTTCCATGAGGGTGGCCATCTCGACCGGGCCGATGCCGCCGGGGACGGGGGTGATGTTCTGCGGGACGGTGTACGCCTCGGCCCGTACGTCGCCGCGCACGCTGCCGTCCGCCTGCGGTACGAAACCGGAGTCGATCACGACGCGGTGGTGCGGCCGGATGTGGTCGGGGGTGAGGATGCCGGGGCTGCCGGTGACGGAGATGACGATGTCGGCGTCGCGGACCCGCTCCAGCCTGTCGCCGTGGTCGAGGGTCATGGGGTCGTGCCCGTTGGCCCGGAGCATGTTCACCACCCCCTGCCCGACGAACCCCTTGCCGCCGACCACGGCGATGGCGGGCCGGTCGGTCGCGTAGGGCTCCGCGACCCGGTAGATGCCTTCGGCGGTCGCGCAGGCGGGGTAGGGGGAGCGGCCCTTGAGCAGGGCGTCGATGTCCTTGGCCGGGTCCATGCCGTCCACGACGGGGGCCAGGTCGCGCGGCGGGGGGAACTGCACGATGATCGCGCGGGTGGCGGGATCCGCGTTGTAACCCTCCAGGACCTCGCGGAACGCGCGGCGGTCGACGCCGGGCGGCAGGACGACGTGGTCCGCTTGGAAGCCCAGGTGCTCGAAGCTCTTGATCTTCTGTTCGGCGGAGATCCGGGAGGCTTCCAGGCGGACGCGCCAGTCGGGCGGGTCGGTGGAGGCGGGGGTGAAGCGGATGACCGCCACCTTCATGCCGGTCGGTTCCACGGCGGGCCGGTAGTGCGCGTACAACGCGCGTGCCTGGCGCAGTACGTCCCGGCCCGAGACCAGCTCCGTCACGTCAAGGGCCCCAGGCCGGCCAGCACCTCGGGCACCGGAGCCAGGGGGTGGCCGTGGAAGAGGCGGGTGACCTCGTCGGCCGTCAGCCTCCGGTCGCCCCGGTCGTCGTCCCGGTACCCGTTCTCCGCGACCTTCAGGTTGATCGCGGTGAAGGTCTCCGGGCCGCCGGGGTCGAAGGAGGAGAAGTCCCCGAAGTGCGCGATCCACAGCAGGGAGGCGAGGCGGGGGCTCAGGTGGGCGCGGAGCAGGGGGAGCGCGGCGTCGGCGACATCGGCGAAGTCGTAGGTGATGCCGTGGACCGGGCTGTCGGCCAGCTCCGAGACGACGGCCACGGCCTGCCCGGTGGCCGGGTCGTACACGGCGCGCAGCAGGGAGAAGGCCTCGCCGTTGAGCCGGTGCCGCCAGCGGAACAGCTGGGTGGTCTGAGGAAGGGACACGTACCTCTCCAGGGTCAGGTCGTCACGTGTGCTTGAGGACGGAGATGAGCAGGCCGTTCACCGGGTGGGGCGTCAGGAAGACCCCGGCGTCCCCCAGGGCCCACTCGGGGACGCGCGTGCCGTCGGGGAGGGCGCGAGGGGTGCCGTCACCGGCGGACAGATCGACCTCGGCCGCACCGGGTTCCCCTCCGGGGCCCGCGGCGAGCTCTCCGTACGCGATCCCGTCGTCGGTGATCGACCGGACCACCACGTCGGCCTTGCGGCTCTCGCCCGCCTCCAGGCAGGCGCCGTGGCGGCGCTGGAGGTCGAAGGCGACGGTTCCGGCGGCGACGAAACGGCCGTTGGGGGAGGAGACGGCGGAGCCTCCCCTCGGCTGCTCGCAGACGATGCTCGTTTCCAGCCTGCCCGTGGCGGCGTTGTGGACGGCGACGAGCGGGGTGGAGAAGTTCCCCCCGGTCTCGGTGTGCCAACGGGTGAGGAGGTGCCCGCCGACGGCCGAGACGTACTGGCCGTCCCGGGAGAACTCGTCCGTCGTCGGCCTGCCGCCGGGCGGGGCGTCGTCCTGGATGTGCCAGGAGCCGGGCATCTCCACCAGGTCGAGGCCGTGGCTGGTCACGACCCAGCCTTCGGCGGTCCTGACCTGCCCCCGGCCCTCGGCGCACGCATCCGCGCACGCGTCGATCGTGCCGCTCTCCACGTCCACGGCGACGGCGCCGTCCTTCGTTCCGTTCCAGTGGACCTGGAGCCCGCCGCCGTAGTCCTCGACGCGCAGGTCGTTGCGGCCCTTCCCCTTCTCGGAGTTCGGCTCGTACACCTCCACGGGGACGTCCACCCGGCGCTTCGGCGCCACGGCGGAGCCGGAGGCGTCCATCGGGTAGACCAGGAGGCGGACGACCTCCTTGCCCTTGGCGAGGGCGTCCCCGCCCAGGACGCCGTGGGCCCACAGCACGACGTACTCGCGGCCGTCCTGGAAGGCGGTCGACACGGAGGGCAGCTCCACCTCGTCGCCCTCGTAGGAGCCCTTCCCGGCCTCCGCCATGGAGGTGGGCGGCTCCCACGGCGCGCCGGTGAAGCGGATCCGGCCGGACGACGCGTCGCGGACCTGGACGACGTAGCCGTCCTCCGTGGTGTTCACGTAGGCGACGGTGCCGCTGCGGGGGCCCACGGCCACCGGCGGCTTCGAGGAGTACTTCGCCGGCATCCAGGAGAGCGACTGCTCCCAGCCCTGGTCGGCGGCGTAGGCGGGCGGGACGGTGAGGAGGACCGACGGGCCGGAGGGGGCGGAGGGCGCCGCGGACGTCTTCTTCCCGCCCGTCCCGTCCTCGCCGCCCTTCCCGGCCGGAGCCGGGCCGTCGCTCCCGCCGCATCCGGTCAGGAGCGCTCCGGCCAGGGCGGCTCCCGCCACGGCTTTTCGCATACGCATCGTTGTCACGGCCCTTCTCGGTTCTCGTACCAGAACGGTTCGACCACCGGCGCCGCCTTGGGCCGGTGGGAGCCCTCCTTGCATCCGGCGAACGGGCCCGAGGGGCCGCGGAGTTCGTGCATGACCGCCCCCAGGTGGTCGCGATGCCACAGGGCGGGGCCGCTCGGACCGGCCGCCGGGTCGGTGAGTTCCTGCCAGGCGAGCCACAGGCCGTGCAGCCGTGCGACCGCCTCCTGGTGCTCCCACCAGCGGGGGCACCAGGGTTGGGCGGAGGTGGTCTCCCGGCCGTACACGGGCAGCAGGAGGGCGTGCACCCAGGTCACCAGGAGCCGCAGCTCCTCCTCGTACGCCTCTCCGTCGAGGTAGAGGATGAACTGCGGCTCGGCCTGGCCGGGGTCGGCGGGGGTGCTCATCGGGACAGCTCCTTCGCGGCGCGGACGGTGATGGCCCGCTGCTCCGCCGCCGCGGCCGCCTGGATGCGCTCGGCGCCCGGCTCCGCGTACCAGGGGCGCAGCCGGATCAGGGCGGGGCGCACCCCGGTGGCGAGGAGGAGCGCCGTGCCCTTGGGCAGGGCACGGATCCGGTCGGCGGGGAGGATGCGTTCCAGCCGGTACGAGGTGGAGCGGGTCCGGCCGTCCCTGCCCCGGGAGTGGCTGACGGTGCGCACGTCGTGCTCGCCGACCAGCCGGGAGACCTTCTCCACGAAGTCGGCGTCGTCGAGGCCCGCGCCGAGGAGCTTGACGGTCGCCGCGCCCCACAGGGCGTCCATGCCGGCTTCGCCCCACACGCGGGCGCCCTGCCGGTAACTCTGGAGCAGGGTGACGATGTTGATGCCGCGCGAGCCGAGGTGCGAGTACAGGTCGGGCAGGTCGGAGATGCGGCAGACGTTGGCGGCCTCGTCGAGGATCGCGGTCATCGGGGGTTCGAGCCGGCCGCCCATCCGCTCGGCGGCGCGGACCCCCGCGCGCAGGACGGAGTCGGCGACGGCGGCGATGACGCCCGCGGCCGAGCCGCCGCCGTCCTTGGACAGCAGGTACAGGGTTCCGGAGCCGAGGACGTGGTGGTCCGGCCGGAACTCCGGCATCACCGGGTCGGGGGTCACCCACGCGGCGATCCGCGGGTCGAGCAGGCAGCTCACGCACTGGCGGGCCGTCTCGTAGATGCCGTCCCGCGTCTCGACCGCCCCCTGGACCGTCCCGCGGAGCTGCTCGGCGAGGGCGTGCATGCCGGCGTCGCGCAGCAGATCGACCGGGGTGCGGTCGGCCGGGTCGGCGAGCCAGCCGAGGACCTCGTCCACCCGTCGGCCGCCCGTGGCGGCGGCGTGGAAGAGGGCCGTCAGGGTGTTCTGGGCGGCGGAGATCCAGAAGTCCCGCTTGGAGGCGTCGTCGTTGACCGCGCCGACGAAGTGGCCGGCCAGCCGCCGGGCGCCCTCGATGTCGCGGGCGTCGGCGAGCATGTCCCACCACAGGGCCCGGGGGGTGTGCGCGATGCCCTGGGGGTCGAACGTCCAGACCTGGCCGACCCGTTCGCGTTCGGCCCGGGTCACGGCGAAGACGTCGGACTTGTTGGAGGTCAGCAGGACGCTGCCGCGGGCGCGCAGGACGCGGGGGACGGCGATGCCGGTGGACTTGCCGGCGCGCGGGGCCATCAGGTCCAGCTCCACGTCCTCGTAACTGGAGCGCAGTTCGGGTCCGTTGGGCTCCAGGTTGCCGAGGAGGTTGCCGGTGTCGTCGGGGGCGGGCCTGCCGCCGGTCGCCTTCCTCAGGCCGGGGCGGAGCTGGAGGGCGCGGGCCGCGGCGCCCTTGGGGAGCATCGCGGCGAGCTCCTTGCGGCCGGCGAGGCCGGGGGTGCGGCGGCCCCGCCCGCGGACCAGCAGGACGACGACCGTGATCAGGCCGATCAGCAGCCCCGCGGTCACGGCGATGCCGACGAGCACGGCGGTCGGCGAGGCCTCCGGCCAGAGGGCGGCCGGGCCGTCCTCGACCAGGGAGGAGAGGGTCGTGAGGCCGAACGGGGGCGGGTTCCAGCCCGCCCCGGAGACGGCGGCGCCGAGCGTCCCGCCCAGCCACACGCCGAGGAAGCCGAGGAAGACCACGGCGGCGGCGCCCACGATCAGCCAGGGCAGGTAGTCCTCGGCGGAGTCGGAGCCGCCCCGGGGCGGACGGGTGGTCATGGGCGTCCTCCGGAGCGCGGCTGGGACGGGCGGTCGGTCATCGGTGCTCCCCGGAGCGCGGCTGGGGCAGGTCCTTGCCGGCCCAGCGGGTGTTGGTGTTGTGCAGGTTGCGCTCGGTCTCGGTGATGGCGACCTTGATGGGGATGCCGGGCCGGCCGCCCACCTTGATCAGGAAGCGGCCCCGGCCGGGCGGCTCGGAGCTCGCCTCCGGGTTGGCCCAGCCGGGCGGCGACGACCAGGACGAGACCAGCTCGATCTCCCGCTGGGACATGCCGATGACCCGGCCGAGATCCTCCATCTCGGTACGGGGCAGACCGGCGCACACCACCATGCCGGCCCGCTCGACGAAGCCGCGGGCCTTGGCCCGGTCGGCCTCGTTGCCCAGCGCCTCGGCGTCCTTCAGGGTGTGGGTGATCTTGGCGTCGCCGAGGCCGAGGGAGCGGTTGAGGCGGGTGAGCGCGTCGATGCGTTCCACGATGCCGGAGGCGGCGCGCAGCGGTCGCCACAGCTCGTCGAGGACGGTGAAGAACCAGCGCTGGGGGGCGAGCCCGGCGTCCGCCAGGGCGTGCGCGGCGGCGACCGTGCCGAGCCCGTCGGACCAGGCGGCGAGCATGGCCGCCGCCGTCAGCTGGGTGTCCGCCTCGCCGATGCGGGAGATGTCCACGCAGACGGCGGGGGCGTTGGGGTTGATGCGGGTCGAGGTCTCCGAGGCGAAGGTGTCGCCCAGCGGGCCGTCGAGCACGCCGATCAGCGAGCGGTGCAGGGGGTCGACGGCCTTCCGGTAGCGTTGCTGGTCGCCCCGGTCGAGGGTGACCGCGCGGACCCGGTCGGGGCCCTCGTCCAGCACCCTCAGCAGATCGGGCAGGAGCGGCGGCCGGCCTGGCGTCGACCGCTCCCTGAGGTGGTGCAGGCAGGCCGAGAGGACCGACTGCTCGTGGTCGTCCATGGGACGCCCGCGCATGATGGTGATGAGCGCGGCCACCATGTTCAGGACGCGTCCGTGGGCCTCGGCCAGCAGGACGCGGCCGGCCTCCCCGCCGATCCGCTCCGCCGCCTCGCCCATGGCCCCGGGGTCGAGGACGTTGATGCCGCCGACGCCGCGGCCGATGGAGATCACCTGGCCGCCCAGGGCCCGTACGGTGTCCGCGTAGTCGGGCTTGAGGTCGCCCAGGACCAGGGGGACCACGCCGGTGGCCGTCATGCCGATCAGCATGCGGTTGACCAGCGTCGACTTGCCGAGTCCCGGCATGCCGAGCATGAACAGGGACGGGTTCGAGATGTACCGGGCACGGGTGAACCAGGAGATCGGGTCACCGCAGACCGTCGCACCGGTGTGCAGGTGCTGGCCGAGCGGGACACCGGTCATCGGCGCCCCCGAGCCGGCCGCGAACGGCCACAGACCGCACGCCTGGACCGTGGTGGCGCGCCACATCGAGGGCGGGTCCACATGGGCGACCTGGCCGCCGCCGGGGCCGGGCCAGCCGCGCGGGGGCGCGACGGGGGTCCGGCGGCGGGAGGGCTGCCTGGCGTCCCCGGCCTGCCCGAACTCCTCCGCGCCCCCGGCCCGCTTGTCGTTCTTCCTGCTCACAGCGTCTCCCTGAGCTGGTACGGGATGAGGGTGTACTCCCACGGAAGGAGGCCGACGGGCAGCGTGCAGGTGAAGGCGGACGCCTGCATGCGGTCGGCGGGGCGCATCAGGATGCGGGAGGACGCCTGGAGGTTGCGGATGGTGATCGAGGCGTCCTGGAGCTCCTCCTCGTCGTCCACCGTGACGGTGACCATGAGGGAGAACTCCACCAGGCCGGCGCCGGACGCCTCCTCGGCCGCGGTCTGCTCGGCGGCCTGCATCTCGGAGGCGGCACGGGCCTGCACCAGGCCCCGGCGGGAGCCCGCCATGAAGTGGGCCGCGCGCCGGTCGGCCTCCACGATGCGGGCGGAGGTCGCCGGGTCGATCGGCCGGTAGACGAGGGAGACGCGCTTGCGGCGGGTGCCCTGGGCGGGCTCCAGGAGACCGCGCAGCACGCTGGAGCGGACGGTGCCGCGCGGCGCCAGGGTGAGCATCCAGGTGCGGGAGACGCCGGAGTCGTGCCGGTAGCCGTCCACGGTCTCCACGGCCACGGCCGGGCCGGAGTCCTGCCAGCTCACCCCGGTGGACGCCTGGCCGGCGCGGACGGACAGCACGTCGGGCGCGATGGCCGGGTCGTAGGCGACCCGGACGATCTCCGCGATCCGCTCCTCGGACAGCGGCGAGGCGGAACCGCCGCCGGCCGCGACCAGGCCGGCCAGCAGGCCGGGCAGGCGCATCGCCAGGTCGGTGACCACGTCCTCGGGCTTGCGGCGGGGGCCGGGCAGGGTGCCGTAGGTGAGGGCGACGTACGTGTGCATCTCGGAGGAGGCGGACGGATAGCGCGCCACGACCTCCTCCATCACCGCGCGGGCCGCCTCGGGGGCGTCCGGGGTGATCCGGGGCAGCACCTCGGCGGCCAGGCGGGTGCCGGTGTCGGGGGCCGTTTCCACGACGACCTGGGCGCCGCGCAGTCCGGGCTCGTGCGACAGCCGGGCCAGCCAGTCGCCCCACGAGGCGACCCAGACGTCCACCTGCTCGGGGTCGACCAGGGAGCCGCCGTCGGGCTCGCAGGCGAGCACGACGGTGTAGAGGTTCCGGCCCGGGTGGTGCAGGACGCCGAAGGTGCGGCCGTACGCGTCGGTGCCGTGCAGCATCTTCACGCGGGCGAGCAGCCCGGGCGGGGAGAAGCTGCCGCCGGGACGGCGCGAGAGCGGTCCGGAGACGTAGGTGTGCGAGCCGTTGGCCTTGCGCTTCAGCCAGCCGATCCGGACGGCGACCATCTGGTAGACGTTCCTTCCGTCCGCGGTCCGCAGGGCGAGCGGACCGAGGAAGAGGGCGAGCGGGACGAGGACGGTGAGGGCGACGGAGAGCGAGACGAGCGAGGCGAGCAGGACGACCACGAGACCGCCGAACGCGACGACGGTCCCGAGCAGGCCGAGGGGCCCGAGCCCGGGCCGACGGGGTCGCCGCCAGTTCCCGTAGGTGGGCCGCGCCATGGATTCGGTGGCCACGGGGTTCCTTTCAGGGGAGGGGTGTACGAGTGGGGGAGAGGGCTCCGTGTCGGTCAGCGGGTGGGGCCGCCGGAGGGCGGTGTGTGGTGCGGGGCGGTGGTGCGGGCGCCCTGGTTCCGGGTCTGGTGGGGGGCGGCCTGCGGGGTGGTGCTCCGGGGGGAGCGCAGTTTTCCGGCGGCGGCGACGCCGACGGAGAACTCGCCCCGGGCGAAGGCGGGGGCCGTCCGCTGTGCGGGGACGGCCGCGCCGGCGCCGGTGGGTGTGAACACACCGCGCTCGGTGGTGATCAGCCCGGTGGCCAACCCCTGTGCGACCAGTTTTTCGGCGTTCTGGCGGCTGATGGAGTGGCCGAGGCCGGTGGTGTTCTTGGCGTAGAGGGCGCGGATCATCTCCTGGGGGGCCATGCGGCCGCCGTAGGGGTCGCTGCCCTGTTCGTGGGCGATGCGTCCGGTCTGCCAGCGGGAGGCGTTCTGGGTGAGCGCGGTTTCCAGGGGGACCTCGACGGAGAGGATGACGCGCTGGTCGTACCCGTCCCGGGCGAGAGAGCCGAGGAGCGTGGTGCTGTCGGCCTCGTTCGCAAGCGTCGCGTCGAGCAGGAGGTTGCAGCCCTCAGCACGTGCCCACTCCTGCACCTGGTCGCGCAGGTAGGACGCTTCGCGGTGGAGCAGGCCGGACATCTCGGCCGGGGTGAGTTCACGGCCGAAGGAGAGGGCCGTCCGTTCCGGGGAGAGCCGGGGTAGCCCCCCGGCCTCGAAGAGGGCGCGCTTGAACTCGTCCGGGTCGAGGACGACGTAGTCCTCCAGCCTCAGGCCGTGGGTGGAGGTGAGCAGCCGCCCCAGCTCGGAGTCCTCGCTCTGCCAGGAGCCGAGCCGGTGCTGCACGGTGCTCTTCCCCGCGCCGGGCGCGCCGGCCGTCAGCAGGACGGCGTTCCCCTGCCGCGGCCGGTCGGCCAACCCCGCCTTGAAACGCTCGATGACCGCACGCTGGATGACACGGCGGTCCTTGTCCCAGGCGAGTCCCTGCCGGAACCGGGCCGCGGTGTCCCCCGCGCCGGGTGAAAGGTCTCCGCCTCGCGCCATGCGCTGCTGCAACTCCGCGTAGAGCTGAGCGTATTCCCCCGTCAGCATCTCTTTCCGATCATCGTATGGGTGTGGTTCGTCGGCGGTCAGCCGCGTGCCTGCTTCCTCCGTACGATCTCGTCGAGGTCGTCGTCCGTGATCGTGCCCAGCAGGGCGGCGCCGTTGACGAGGGCGAAGACGTTGTCCTGCCCCGTGGGTTCGACGACCAGCTCGTCGTGGACCTCTTCTTCGAAGTCCCAGGCGGCGATGGTCGCGATCATCTCCTCGCGGGGGATGCCGCCCTGGGCGTAGTGGCTGAGGTACGCGCGGAGTGAGGGCTTCTCGGTCATGGGGCGGTCCTTCTCGGTTCTTCTGTGCGGTGTCGCCGCCGGTGGGCGGGGCCTGGGTGTGGTGTCGGGTCGGCGGGCGGGGCCGGCGGGGCGGCCGGGGGTGTGGTGGCGCGTGCGCTCCTCTCCCCTGCTTCGGACGTGTCCGGGTCAGCCGCGCGCGTTCTTGCGGCGCACGATCTCCTCCGCGTCCTCGTAGGCGATGTCGCCGAGCAGGGCGGCGCCGTTGACGAGGGCGAAGACGTTGTCCTGCCCCGTGGGTTCGACGACCAGCTCGTCGTGGAGCTCTTCTTCGAAGTCCCAGGCGGCGATGGTCGCGATCATCTCCTCGCGGGGGATGCCGCCCTGGGCGTAGTGGCTGAGGTACGCGCGGAGTGAGGGCTTCTCGGTCATGGGGCGGTCCTTCCGTGCGGCGCCGCCGACGGGCGGGGCGGCGCGGGCGCCGCACAGCCCCACCCGCCGCCGGAGCTACTGGTTGTGACCCTTCATACCGTCGTTGTCGTCCAGCGAACCCGCGACCTCGTTGGCCGCGTTCATGCCCGCCTGGGCGACCACGGCGGCGGCCTGGACCGCGACCATCGCGGGGCCCGCGGCCGCCGCGGCGCCACCGGCCGCCGCGCCTCCGGCACCCGCGCCTCCGGCACCGCCCGCACCGGCCGACGGGGACGCGCCGGCGCCGGAGGACGGAGAGCCCGCCGGGCCCTTCGCGCCGCCACCGCCGCCACCGCCACCTCCGCCCCCTCCCCCTCCTCCTCCGCCGCCACCGCCACTGGCGATGCTGACGGCACCGCTCGCGATGCTGTTGGCGAAGTTGAGGGCCACGGTGCCGCCCGAGGTGCCGCCGAGCGCCGCGGTCGCCGGGACGACCAGTTTGAGCAGGGCGGGCAGGGCGAAGACCGAGAGGACGAGCATGCCCATGCCTGCGATGGTGTTCTCCAGGCCCGGGTCCTTCCTGCTCTGGGTCATGGACGTGGCCGAGTAGATGATCAGTGCCGCGGCCGGCTTGTAGAGCAGCCAGGCGACCAGCCAGCCGATGTGCTTCTTCCACCAGCCGTCCCCCCACCCCGTCATGGAGGCGGCGGCGGCGATGGGGAGGGTGCCGATCAGCATGATGAGCACGCCGAGCCGGATGTACATCAGGATGATCTGGACGAAGCTGGCCAGCATGACCAGCAGGCCGAAGATCAGGATCAGGCCGGGGCTGGTCAGCGCGGTGACCCCGAGAAGGGTCTCCGCGTTCTCCCCCAGGTTCGCCTTTCGGTACACCTCTTGGGCGTAGGCGTCCGACGCCTGGTACAGCAGGGCGGCCAGCACGGGGGTGAGGGTGGAGACGAGGATGACCTTCCACATGCCCATGAACGCCTGCTGCATGGACTGGCCCTTGCGCTCGTAGGCCATCCTGATCGCGGCGACGAGGAGGGAGGCGACGGCCACGTAGGCGACGATCCACCTCGTCTCACCGATGATCATGTCGAGCCCCGTGCCGCCCTCGGGGTTGAGGCTGTTGCCGGTGCCGACCTTCATCCAGACGCCGTTGAGCGCCTTGAGGACTTCGGAGGCGGCCTCACCGATCGCGTTCGCGAACGATTCCACGGCGCTTCCGACCACGCTGTCGACGGCGCCCTTGGCACCATCCTTGATGCAGTCCTTCAGGTTCTTCCCGCACTCGACGAGGTCCCCGGGGCTGGGCAGGTTAGGCGCCATCTTCACCTCCCCAGAGGACGAACCCCTCCGGCCCCCCGACGAAGGTGATGTTCTCCGTGAGCGACCCCTTCAAGGTGGGGCGCAGCTTCCAGTCCCCGTCCTCCCAGACCACGGACGCGGTGGCGGCGCCGTACTTCCCGTCGGCGATGCGTATGAGGAGCATCGCCGTGGCCTGGTCCTTGGTGTACGTGAGCATGGAGAACCCGACATAGGTCCCGTCGCTGCCCGGAGCCCCCGCCGCGTTCTCGTCGGCTTCCTTGGACCGCGTCGCCACGAACGCGTCCTTGCCGGGACCGCGGGCGACCTGCTGGTCGGCGACCGTCCTCCACTCGCTCCCGCTCATCTTGGAGGTGATGGAGTGCAGGGCCAGTACCGCGCCCAGGGGGGTGCGTGCGAAGCAGGACCAGACGGCGCCCTTGTACAGGAGGGGGCCCGCCGTGGCGGACACCGGGACGAGGTCCGTCCGGTAGACCTTCCACTTCAGGTCCGCCGGGCTCTTCGGCGGAACCGCCTGGTCGCTGTCGTCCGTGCGGCAGCCGGCCGGCCGGGGGCCCTCCGTGCCGTTCGACGGCTTGCCCGAGGGGGCGCCCTGCGCGGGGTCGGCGGAGGGCGCCGCCGTCGCCCCCGGCGCCGGGCCGGCTTTCGTCCCCTCGTCGTCGGCGAAGACGACGAAGGCGCCGAGCAACGCCAACACCAGGAAGAACCCGGCGGACAGCAGCCACCCCGGCTGCTGCCAGAACGGCTTCTCCCACTCACCACTGCTGTTTCGCGGACTCATGGGTCGCCCCTCCCCGGATCAGTTGAAGACGAAGGAGACGAGCGGCCCCGCGGTCGCGACCAGGACGCAGCCGCCCAGCACCATGCCGAGTCGGCCCATGTGCTCCGAGCCTTCGCCCCGGCGCATCGAGATGGCCATCATGGCTCCGGTGATCAACACGCCCGCGACACCCGCCGCGGTGCCGGCCCAGGCGACGATGCCGAGCACGTCGTCGACCTTGTTGGTGAGCGCCGGCGGCGCGTCCATGCCCGGATTGGGCACATCGGCCGCGAGGATGACGTGGCGGATCTTGCTCAACATGGAGAATCTTCCCCCCGTGGAAGTGAGCGGTTCTGGCTCAAATGTCTGGTGTTTCGGGTTACTTCGGCGACACTGCCGCCGCCGCATCATGACAGCACTTCTTCGCGACGCGCCCGTTTTCGGTCGCCCCGGTGACCTGCTCGGAACAGAGAAACGGACGAAAGCCTTCTAGAACAAGAGGAATTCGACCAGCGGCCCCGCCGTCGCCCCGATGATGCAGGCCCCCATCACGACCGCGAGCTGGGTGAGGTGTTCGTCACCGTTCCCCGACCGCAGGGCGACCGCCATCCGCGCGCCGACGATCAGGACGCCCAGGACGCCCGCGGCGCTGACCAGCCAGGCGAGGATGCCGAGGATCTGGTTGAGGGGGCCGGTGACGTTGGTGCTGGGAGCGGCCAATATCAGTTCCATCGCGTACTTCCCTAGAAACCGGTTCAGTTGCCGGTGACGAGTCGGCGGAGTGCGGCGGCCTCGCGCGGCAGGGGCCCGGAGAGGTTACCGGTCCGCCAGGAGGGCACCCAGGGAACCCGGTGGACGTCCACCACCGAACCGATCACCTTGATCCGCCGGCCCAGCTCCCTCGGCAGACGGCCGGGCGCGTCCGCGACGAGGACGACCGCGGAGAGCGTCACGCCCGGCGGAATCCCGTTCTGGCGGCCCGCGTCGAGAACCCGGGACACGGCCTGGAGCCCCGAGGCGTGGGTGCGTGCCACCAGCAGGACATCGCCCGGCCGGCCGGCTGCCACGTCCGGCCAGGCGAGACCGGAGTCATGCCCTCCGAACAGCTGTGCCAGGGTTGAAGCACCAGCCCCGCCATGGGCGTTCATCCACGAGAACCGGCCCTCCGCGCCCGGCGGCGTGGAGCCGTCGGACGCGTCGAGTCCCGCCTGCGGTGGGGGACTTGGGGCCGGTGACCCCGGCGTGGACAGAGCCACCGGTCCGCGGAGCCAGATCTCCGGCCCGCCGATCGTTTCCCGTTGCATACGTCCTCGCCCCCCGTGTCGACGTCCGACAACTCGCTCGCGTAGCGTCCGACAGTAATAACGTACTGCGGATCTCGGGTCGTTGGACGCGACAGCCGGGTGAGGGGCCCGCCGGCCGCGCGGGGACGCGGCCCGGCGGAGGACATCGGGAATGTGCTGACGGGGGAGCGATGTCGGAAAAGGGGGGAAGTGCCCTCGCGTGGCTCGCGGGGGGCACCATGGCGCTGGTCGTCATGCCGGTCTTCCTGTTCGCGGGGGTGGGGGCGGGAGACGTCGGGCCCGACATGTCGGGCGTCAGCGGCGGCACGCTGAACCCGGAGCACGTACCGCCGGAGTACCTGCCGTGGGTGCTGAAGGCGGGCTCCATGTGCCCCCAGATCACCGCGCCGGTCATCGCCGCGCAGATCGAGGCCGAATCCGGCTGGGTGAACGGGCTGACCTCGCCGGTCGGGGCCCAGGGACTCTCCCAGTTCATGCCCGGCACCTGGGTCACCTGGGGCCGGGACGACGACGGCAACGGCCGGGTCGACCCCTTCGACCCGGGGGACGCGATCATGGCCCAGGGGCGTTACGACTGCGCCCTGGCCAAGCAGGTCGAGGGGTACAAGGCCCGGGGGGAGGCGAGCGGTCCGACGCTCGACCTCACCCTCGCCTCCTACAACGCGGGCCCGGGCGCGGTGCTCAAGTACGGCGGCATACCCCCGTACCAGGAGACCCAGGGGTACGTCGTCAAGATCAAGGCCGCCATGGCGAAGTACACGGCGATCAGCTCCGGCCCCGGCACGGGCACGATCCCCGCCGGGCAGCGGCTGGCCATGCCGCTCTCCGGCAACCCGCCCGTCACCTCGCCCTTCGGTATGCGCGTGCACCCCATCACCGGGGTCCGCAAGCTGCACTCCGGGATGGACTTCGGCGTGAAGCAGGGCGTGCCCATCCTCGCCGCCAAGGAGGGCGTCGTCACCTTCGCCGGGATGACGGCCGGCTACGGGAACCGCGTGATCGTCTCCCACGGGGCGATCGGCGGCAAACAGATCGCCACGACCTACAACCACATGTCCGCCATCAACGTCTCCAAGGGGCAGAGCGTCGGCGTGGGAACGGTGGTCGGCCTCGTCGGCAGCACGGGCTACTCGACCGGCGCCCACCTCCACTTCGAGGTGCAGGAGAACGGCCAGTACGTCAACCCCGCTCCCTGGATCGGAAAATGAGCGGGCGTCGGACGACGGGCGGGGACGGAAGGAGGACGATCGTGCGGAAGAGCATCGCCACCGTGCTCGTGACCGCCCTGGGGGCGGCCGTGCTGGTCGGCTGCGGCCTGAAGGACCTCCGGGAGGAGTCCGACGGCGCGGGCGGGGGAACGGACCCCGGCCCGGTGGCCTCCGGCGCCTTCACGCCCAAGGCCCCCGTCCCCCGGGGGAAGCCGCTGGACGGGGGGAGCAGGCTTCCCGCGCCGCCGAAGGCGGACGACCGGGACCCGACCTCCGTCGCCCGGGCCTGGGCGACCGTCGCCTACGGCTACGACACCGCCTACGACGCGGGACGCCAGGACGCGGTGCTCCGGAGCCTCCCCTACCTCACCGCCGCACGCGCCTCCGCCGAGCGCGAACACGTCTCGGCGGGCGGCACCGGGGGGGACTGGAACGTCTGGGCGGGGCACCGGGCGTGGACCACGGTGCGGCTCACGTTCGAGGACGGCGACGACGACCTCCCGCCCGACGCCCCGACCCTCGCCTACCGCGAGGTCTTCGTCGAGGGCACGGCGCACGGCCGGGACGGCTGGACCGGCCCCGGACCCCGGCTCATGGCCTCGGTGAAGTTGACCCGCGAGGTCGGCGGCCCGTGGCGCGTCGCCGACGTCCGGGTGGTCGAGGAGGTCCTGCCGCCCGCAGCCCGCCCCTCCGCCCCGGCCTCCCCCTCCGCCACCCCGCCCGCACGAAAGAACTGAGTGAGGCACCCATGTCCGTGTTCAGCCGCCGAAAGCGGACGGAAGAGACTCCGCCGTCGGCTTCCGCACCGACGGCGGTCGAGGTGCGGGTGCGCGCCGACGGATTCGCCGAGGTCGACGGCCGGCCCGTGGTGGCAGGAGTGGGGGAGACCCCCCAGGACGCCGTGCTCGACTACCTGTACCGCATCGCCCTGACCTCCGGGCGGGCCGTGGCGGCCACGGTGCGCGACGAGCGGATCGGGTCCGTCGTGCCGCTGTGGGTGCTGGAGGACGGGGCGAGCGTCTTCTCGGGGCAGCCGGCGCCGCTGGGGGACGCGGGCGGCGTGGGCACGCCCGCGCAGGCACCGGCCTCCGCGCAGGCACCGGCCTCCGCGCAGGCACCGGCCCTCGTGCCCGGGCAGGGCTTCGTGCCCCGGGCGGCTCCGGCGGCGCAGACCCCTCCGCCCGCCGCCCCGGAACCGGAACCCGCGCCCCGGCAGGAGCCCGCGTTCACGCCCACGCAGCCACCGGCCCCCGCGCCCGCCCCGTCCCCGGTACCCGCGGCCCCCGCACCGGCTCCGTACCCGGTACCCGCACCGGCTCCGGCCCCCACGCCCGCACCGGCTCCGTCCCCGGCGCCGGAACCCGCACGCGCAGCGGCACCGGCTCCGTCCCCCGCCCCGGCCCCCCGGCCCCCCGCCGACGACCCGTCCGCCGGGCCCGTCGCCCGGATCCACGAGGCGCTCCAGGCCGGGCGCATCGAGTGGGCCGCCACGCTCGCCCTGCAGAGCGTGGCCGAGGCCGCCGGGCGCCTCGGCCAGGAGGCGCCGGAGACGCTGCGGCTGCGCGAGCTCAACGCGTACGTGGCCTTCGTCGCGGGGGACGCCACCCGGGCCTTCGAGGGCTCCCTGGAGATCGCCCGGATACGTGCCGCGCACGGGGATCCGCAGGCGCTGCAGAGCGTGCTGAACGCGGCGGCCGCCTGGCTCAAGGTCGCCGACCCCCGTGAGGGGCTCCGGATGGGCCGCGACCTGATCGCCCTCTGGTCCACCCTGCCCGCCGCGGACCAGGACCGGCTCGGCTCGGCCCGGGCCCGGATGGCGCGGCTGGAGCAGCGCTAGGGAGCGTCCGGCGGGGCGGGTCCACCGGGCCGGGCGGACGGCGCCCGCCCGGCCCGGCCCCCGCCCCCGCCCGGCCCCGTCCCATTTGTTTTGACCCAGCTCCGTGAGGTAGGTACGCTCAAGCCTTGTGCCTGGGGTGTGTCTGGGCTCGGGTGCGTGTCATCAACCGCACCGCGGGCCCGTCATTAGCCACCGCAATCTGCGCCCTTTCGCCCCTTGGGCGGTAGTCAGCAGTATTCGACACACCCGACCGCGTGGGTCGGTGATGTTCCAGGTTAGTTTCACGAACGGCACACAGAAACCGGAGAAGTAGTGCCTACGATCCAGCAGCTGGTCCGGAAGGGCCGGCAGGACAAGGTCGAAAAGAACAAGACGCCCGCGCTCGAGGGTTCGCCCCAGCGTCGCGGTGTCTGCACGCGTGTGTTCACGACCACCCCGAAGAAGCCGAACTCGGCCCTCCGGAAGGTCGCGCGTGTGCGTCTGACCTCCGGGATCGAGGTCACGGCCTACATCCCGGGTGAGGGACACAACCTGCAGGAGCACTCCATCGTGCTCGTGCGTGGTGGCCGTGTGAAGGACCTGCCGGGTGTTCGTTACAAGATCATCCGCGGTTCGCTCGACACCCAGGGTGTCAAGAACCGCAAGCAGGCCCGCAGCCGCTACGGCGCCAAGAAGGAGAAGTAAGAATGCCTCGTAAGGGCCCCGCCCCGAAGCGCCCGGTCATCATCGACCCGGTCTACAGCTCTCCTCTTGTCACCTCGCTGATCAACAAGATCCTCCTCGACGGCAAGCGTTCCACCGCCGAGCGGATCGTGTACGGCGCCATGGAAGGCCTCCGCGAGAAGACCGGCAACGACCCGGTCATCACGCTGAAGCGCGCGCTTGAGAACGTCAAGCCCTCGCTCGAGGTCAAGTCCCGCCGTGTCGGTGGCGCCACCTACCAGGTGCCGATCGAGGTCAAGCCCGGTCGCGCCTCCACCCTCGCCCTGCGCTGGCTCGTCGGCTACTCCCGCGCCCGTCGCGAGAAGACGATGACCGAGCGCCTCATGAACGAGCTGCTCGACGCCTCCAACGGCCTCGGCGCTTCGGTCAAGAAGCGTGAGGACACCCACAAGATGGCCGAGTCCAACAAGGCCTTCGCGCACTACCGCTGGTAGTCGCTACCCCCATCGAGACCGAGAGAAGACTGAGCCATATGGCCACCACTTCGCTTGACCTGGCCAAGGTCCGCAACATCGGGATCATGGCCCACATCGACGCGGGCAAGACGACCACCACTGAGCGGATCCTCTTCTACACCGGTGTGAGCTACAAGATCGGTGAGGTCCACGACGGCGCTGCCACGATGGACTGGATGGAGCAGGAGCAGGAGCGCGGCATCACGATCACGTCCGCCGCGACCACCTGCCACTGGCCGCTCAACGACGTCGACCACACCATCAACATCATCGACACCCCGGGTCACGTCGACTTCACCGTCGAGGTGGAGCGTTCGCTCCGCGTCCTCGACGGCGCGGTCACCGTGTTCGACGGTGTCGCGGGTGTCGAGCCGCAGTCCGAGACCGTTTGGCGTCAGGCGGACCGCTACGGCGTGCCGCGCATCTGCTTCGTCAACAAGCTCGACCGCACCGGTGCGGACTTCTTCCGTTGCGTCAACATGATCGTGGACCGCCTCGGCGCCACCCCGATCGTCATGCAGCTCCCCATCGGCGCCGAAGCGGACTTCACCGGCGTCGTCGACCTCGTGTCGATGAAGGCCTTCGTGTACCCCGAAGAGGCCGCCAAGGGCGAGATGTACAACATCGTCGACATCCCGGACAACCTGAAGGAGTCCGCCGACGAATGGCGCGCGAAGCTCCTTGAGGCCGTGGCCGAGAACGACGACGCCATGATGGAGCTGTACCTGGAGGGCAACGAGCCCACCCAGGAGCAGCTGCACGAGGCGATCCGCCGTATCACCCTGGCGTCGAAGGGCAGTGCCGACTCCGTCACCGTCACGCCGGTGTTCTGCGGCACCGCGTTCAAGAACAAGGGCGTCCAGCCCCTGCTCGACGCGGTCGTGCGCTACCTGCCCTCCCCCCTGGACGTCGAGGCCATCGAGGGCCACGACGTCAAGGACCCGGAGAAGGTCATCGCGCGCAAGCCCTCGGACGACGAGCCGTTCTCCGGCCTGGCGTTCAAGATCGCGAGCGACCCGCACCTCGGCAAGCTCACCTTCGTCCGGATCTACTCCGGTCGCCTGGAGGCCGGCACCGCGGTGCTGAACTCCGTCAAGGGCAAGAAGGAGCGCATCGGCAAGATCTACCGCATGCACGCGAACAAGCGTGAGGAGATCGCGTCGGTGGGCGCCGGCGACATCATCGCCGTCATGGGCCTCAAGCAGACCACCACCGGTGAGACGCTGTGCGACGACAAGAACCCGGTCATCCTGGAGTCCATGGACTTCCCGGCGCCGGTCATCCAGGTCGCCATCGAGCCCAAGTCCAAGGGTGACCAGGAGAAGCTGGGTGTCGCCATCCAGCGTCTCTCGGAGGAGGACCCCTCCTTCCAGGTGCACTCCGACGAGGAGACCGGCCAGACCATCATCGGTGGTATGGGCGAGCTTCACCTCGAGGTGCTCGTCGACCGCATGAAGCGCGAGTTCCGCGTCGAGGCGAACGTCGGCAAGCCCCAGGTCGCGTACCGCGAGACGATCCGCAAGGCCGTCGAGCGCATCGACTACACGCACAAGAAGCAGACTGGTGGTACCGGCCAGTTCGCGAAGGTGCAGATCGCCCTCGAGCCCATCGAGGGTGGCGACGCCTCCTACGAGTTCGTCAACAAGGTCACCGGTGGCCGCATCCCCCGTGAGTACATCCCCTCGGTGGACGCGGGCGCCCAGGAAGCCATGCAGTTCGGCATCCTGGCCGGTTACGAGATGGTCGGCGTCCGCGTCACCCTTCTCGACGGTGGTTACCACGAGGTCGACTCCTCGGAGCTCGCCTTCAAGATCGCCGGTTCCCAGGCGTTCAAGGAGGGTGCCCGCAAGGCCTCTCCCGTGCTCCTGGAGCCGATGATGGCCGTCGAGGTCACCACGCCCGAGGACTACATGGGCGATGTGATCGGCGACCTCAACTCCCGCCGTGGCCAGATCCAGGCCATGGAGGAGCGCAGCGGCGCTCGCGTCGTGAAGGGGCTCGTGCCCCTCTCGGAGATGTTCGGCTACGTCGGAGACCTCCGCAGCAAGACCTCGGGTCGCGCAAGCTACTCGATGCAGTTCGACTCCTACGCCGAGGTTCCGCGGAACGTCGCCGAGGAGATCATCGCGAAGGCCAAGGGCGAGTAACTCTCCCGAGCTCACGCTTTAGGCTTGTCACCGGAGCCTGGTGGGCATGCGGCACAGCGCGCGAGCACTGTGCCGTATGCCCCCGGCGCCGGCACCCCAGCAAAGATCACCTGGCGCCGATGAAGCAAGGCGTACAGAACCACTCAGGAGGACCCCAGTGGCGAAGGCAAAGTTCGAGCGGACTAAGCCCCACGTCAACATCGGCACCATCGGTCACATCGACCACGGTAAGACGACCCTCACGGCCGCCATTACCAAGGTGCTGCACGACGCGTACCCGGACCTGAACGAGGCCTCGGCCTTCGACCAGATCGACAAGGCTCCCGAAGAGCGCCAGCGCGGTATCACCATCTCCATCGCGCACGTCGAGTACCAGACGGAGTCGCGTCACTACGCGCACGTCGACTGCCCGGGTCACGCGGACTACATCAAGAACATGATCACCGGTGCCGCGCAGATGGACGGCGCCATCCTCGTGGTCGCCGCCACCGACGGCCCGATGCCGCAGACCAAGGAGCACGTGCTCC
Source organism: Streptomyces sp. NPDC017448 (assembly GCF_044330565.1). Lineage (NCBI taxonomy): Bacteria > Bacillati > Actinomycetota > Actinomycetes > Kitasatosporales > Streptomycetaceae > Streptomyces > Streptomyces sp. NPDC017448. Next base: position 442,553 of record NZ_JBIRLM010000001.1, read on the forward strand.
TGGCCCGCCAGGTCGGCGTTCCGTACATCGTCGTCGCCCTGAACAAGGCCGACATGGTGGACGACGAGGAGATCCTGGAGCTCGTCGAGCTCGAGGTCCGCGAGCTGCTCTCCGAGTACGAGTTCCCGGGCGACGACGTTCCGGTCGTCAAGGTCTCGGCGCTCAAGGCGCTCGAGGGCGACAAGGAGTGGGGCGAGTCCGTCCTCAACCTGATGAAGGCCGTCGACGAGGCCATCCCGCAGCCCGAGCGTGACGTCGACAAGCCGTTCCTGATGCCGATCGAGGACGTCTTCACGATCACCGGTCGTGGCACCGTCGTCACCGGTCGTATCGAGCGTGGTGTCCTGAAGGTCAACGAGACCGTCGACATCGTCGGTATCAAGCAGGAGAAGACCACCACCACGGTCACCGGCATCGAGATGTTCCGCAAGCTGCTCGACGAGGGCCAGGCCGGTGAGAACGTCGGTCTGCTCCTCCGTGGCATCAAGCGCGAGGACGTCGAGCGCGGCCAGGTCATCATCAAGCCGGGTTCGGTCACGCCGCACACCGAGTTCGAGGCGCAGTCCTACATCCTGTCGAAGGACGAGGGTGGCCGTCACACCCCCTTCTTCAACAACTACCGCCCGCAGTTCTACTTCCGTACCACGGACGTGACCGGCGTCGTGACCCTCCCCGAGGGCACCGAGATGGTCATGCCGGGCGACAACACCGTCATGAGCGTCCAGCTGATCCAGCCGGTCGCCATGGAGGAGGGCCTGAAGTTCGCCATCCGTGAGGGTGGTCGGACCGTGGGCGCCGGCCAGGTCACCAAGATCGTCAAGTAGTTTCTGCTTGGCCTTCGGCCTGGTAGCTCGCTGAGCTGCAAGAAGGGCCCCGCACCTCGGAAGAGGCGCGGGGCCCTTCGCCGTGTCCTGGGCGGACCGCGGGGGAGGCCCGGCGTGCGCTACGGGCGGGGGGCGGCCGGTACGGAGGGCAGCGTCGCCGTCACGGTGAACGCGCCGTCCTCGGCGGTGGCGGCGAACGTCCCGCCCAGCGCGAGGACCCGGCCCGCCAGCCCGGCCAGCCCCGTACCGTGCCGCTTCGAGCCGTGCCGGCCGGCGGCGCGCTGCCCCGGGAGGGCGGGCCCGCCCTCCGGGGCGGCGCCGTCGTTGCGGACGGTGAGCCGGACCTTCCCGTCCTCCGCCCGCAGGGTGATCTCGCACGAGACGGCCCGGCTGTGCTGGAGCACGTTGCCGACCGCCTCGCGCAGCACGAAACGCAGGCAGCCCACGACCGCCGGGCCGGGCTCGACGTGCGGCGGCAGCACGGTCCGCACCTCCACACCGGAGGCGGCGAGCACGCGCTGGGCGTGCGCGAGCTCCTCCGAGAGGGAGAGCGCCCCGCCGTCCGGCCGGCTGATGGAGCGCACGTCGTCGTGGAGCCGCCGGGCCAGCGCGACCATCTCGGTCAGCGCCTCGCGCTCCCGCTCGCGGCCGGCCTCCCGGGCGTCCGACGGGTCGCCGCGCAGCGCCACCTCGCCCCGGAGCGCGATCGCCGTCAGCGACGAGCCGACCAGATCGTGCAGGTCCTGCCGCATCCGGTCCCGCTCCCGCTGTTCGGCCAGCCGTTCCGTGTACTCCCTCCCCGCGCCCAGCCGGGCCGCGAGGAGGGCCAGGTGGGCGACGGCGAAGACGGTGCTCGCGGTGATCGCCGTACTGAGCAGGATGCTGAACGGGCTGCGGTCGGTGGTGATCAGATCGGTGGTGGAGAGCACGGGGCCGCTCACGCCCACCGCCAGGGCGAGCGGCACGGAGGCGTTCGGCGGCAGGGTCAGCAGGACGGCCCCGGCGAGGAAGCCCAGCAGGCTCATCCACCCGTGGTGGAAGAGGAGCAGCGGGAGGTACGTCAGCACCGCCTGGACGAGCAGCAGCACCCACCGCAGGCGGTAGGGCAGCCGGTACGGCGGCGGGGCGTACTGGCCCAGCATCACCGCGGGCATCAGGACCAGCACGGTCAGACCGGCGACCACCGAGCGCCTGCCGAGCGGCGAGGACGTCAGCTCCAAGGCGACCAGGGCGAGCGACCCGATCACCAGGACGGCCAGCGCTCCGAAGGCCACTTTGGAGCCCTGGGGCGCGGCTTCCTCGAGGCGTACCGGACGCCGCATGCCCACCGTCTCCCTTCCGACGCGCGTCCCCCGACGGCGGGAAGGTCCGTGCGCCTCACGTCGTGAAATCTTCACTTCTTCACCACGAGCCCCCCTGCTTTGATCACCTCTGTTTCATGCCTACTACAACAGAGAGTTGTGTGACGTGTCGGAGCACATTCCTCCCACCTCAGGGTGGGAGGGCTCATCGTTGGCCCTGCAGCGGCGAAGACGACTTCTGCCGCGGATCGCCCTCGGCGCGGCCATGGTGCTCGCGGTGGAGATGGCGCTGCTGACCGAGAGCGGCCAGGCCGTGGCCCTCACCCAGCAGGCGCCGAAGGCGCCGGTCGAGGAGCAGGCCGCACCCCAAGGGCCCCGCGAAGCCGCGGACGTCCTCTCGGCGAAGGTGGCCGCCAAACTGTACGGCAAGCGGGTCGAGGCGCTGTCCGAGCGCACCGAGACCTCCACGACCTGGGTGAACAAGGACGGCTCGCTCACGACCGAGCTGACCGCCGGCCCGGTCCGCTTCGAGGAGGACGGCGCCTGGAGGGATGTCGACGTCGAACTCCGTGAGACGGCCGGCGGCGGCGTCGAGGCCAAGGCCCACCCGAACGGTCTGAGCCTGGCGGGGAAGGGCGGTGCGCTGCCGCGCTCGGTGCGCGAGGCGGACCGCGCCCCCGCCCGCGACCTGGTCACCCTCGGCGAGGGCGACGAGCGGATCACGCTCCAGTGGAAGGGCGGCCTGCCCGCACCCGAACTGGACGGGACGCGCGCCACCTACCCCGAGGCCCTGCCGGGCGCGGACGTCGTCGTCGAGTCGACCCGTACGGGCTTCGAGCAGTACGTCGAGATCAAGAAGCGTCCGGCCGAGGGCTACTCGTACACCCTGCCGCTCAAGGCCAAGGGCCTGACGGCGAAGGAACAGCCCGACGGCAGCGTGTTGTTCACCGACCGGAAGAACGGCAAACGGGCCGTGATGCCCGCGCCGGTGATGTGGGACGCCACCGTCGACAAGGTCTCCGGCGAGCACACCCGCCGGGTGCCGGTGGAGATGAAGGCGGTCAAGCGGAAGGGCGCCGTCGACCTGGTCGTCACCCCGGACGCGGCGTTCCTCGCAGACCCGGAGACGAAGTACCCCGTCACGGTCGACCCGTCGACCTCGTCGCTGTCCAACGTCTTCGACACCTACGTCCAGCAGGGCGAGACCCGCGACTGGTCCACCGATGTGGAGCTGGACTTCGGCAACCCCGGTACGACGAACGCGAACGGCACGCCCCGTACCGCCCAGTCCTTCATCACCTGGAACACCGCGCCGATCGCCGACGCGCTGGTCTCCAGCGCCAGGCTGAGCCTGTGGAACTTCCACTCGGCCAACACCACCTGCGCCGCCCAGCCGTGGCAGGTCTGGTCATCGCCCGCCGCCACGACGGCCAGCCGGTGGACCAACCGGCCGACGATGACCGCGCTGAAGGCGGAGTCCACCGAGACCCGCGGCAACCCCGGCTGCGCCACCCAGCCCGACGGCTGGATCAACGCGAACGTGACCACGCTCGCCCAGGAATGGGCCTCCGCCAAGGCCACCCGCGGTCACCTGGGCATCCGGGCCAAGAGCGAGACCACCGTCGCCCAGTGGAAGCGGGTGAACTCCGCCGACGCTGCGAAGAACCCGCCGAAGTTGTCGGTGACCTACAACTTCCGGCCGCGTACCGGCACCCAGCAGGAGGCGGGACCGCCGTTCTTCTCCTACGGCGGCGCCTACATGGTCAACACCCTGACGCCGACGCTGCGCGACACCTTCGTCGACGCCGACGGTGACAAGGTCAACGGCACCTTCCAGATCTTCGACAACGCCACGAACGCCCAGGTCGGCTCGCCGATCGTCTCGAAGTTCGTCGCGTCCGGGCAGGCCGCGTCGGTGACCGTCCCCGCGGGGCTGCTGGCCGAGGGCAAGACGTACAAGTTCCGTACGAGCCCCTACGACGGCACGCACTACAACACCGGATGGTCCGCGTGGAAGACCTTCACGGTCGACACCAGGGCCCCCTCCGCACCCGTGAAGATCGCCTCCACCGACTACCCCACCGGGCAGTGGGTCAAGGGCTCCGGGCAGCCGGGCACCTTCACGGTGACCCCGCCGGGCGGCTCCGACCACCACTGGCTGGAGTGGTCCCTCGACGGCGTGACCTGGACCAAGGTCGCCACCGGCGGCGCCGCCGCGAACAAGGCGATCACCGTCGCACCGCCGAAGAACGGCAGCCACACCCTCCAGGTGCGCTCCGTCGACAAGGCGGACAACAAGTCCGAGGCGCTGGAGTACGTCTTCCACGCCGGTTCGGGCGGCTTCGTCCAGCCCTCGGAGGGCGAGCGGACCGCACGCCGGCTGCCGCTGGTCGCCGAGGCCGAGGCCGGCAAGTACAACGCCGTCGCCTTCTCCTGGCGCCGCTCCGAGGCCGACCCCTGGGTACGGATCCCGGTCGGCGACGTCACCTCCGGCGGCAGCGCGCTGACGGCCTGGCCGGTCCCGCTGACGAACGGCCGCAACGCCCCGTTGGTGTGGAACACCACCAGCACCGTCGACCCCGACGGCACGATCCAGCTCAAGGCCGACTTCACCGGCCCGAACTCCGCGTCCGACAGCACGAGTCCGCTGACCGCGGTCGTGGACCGCAACGCGGACGGCGCGGCCACCGCGGAGGTCGGCCCCGGCTCGGTCAACCTGCTGACGGGCGACTACACGCTCTCCGAGACCGATGTGTCGCTCTTCGACCTGTCGGTCTCCCGCACGGCCGCGTCGCGCACCCCGAACCGGGGCGCCGGCCAGGAGGGCCAGGCGGCCATCTTCGGCAAGGAGTGGGTCTCCGGCACCGCCGCCGAGGCCGCCGAGTCCGACTACAGCCACGTCCGGCGCATCTCCGACACCGCGGTCGACGTGGTGCTGGAGGAGGGCGACGCGATCCACTTCACCGCCAACGCGGCGAAGAACGCGTGGATAGCGGAGCCCGGGTCCGAGGACCTGACCCTCAAGGGCAGTGTGAGCGGCACGTTCACCCTCTCCGACACCGAGGGCACGGTCACCACCTTCACCAAGGCGGACGCCGCGGCCACCACCTGGCAGCTCTCCAGCGTCCTGGACGACGGCCTGGCCAACTCCACGACCAAGGTGGTCTCCGAGACCGTCACGGTCGACGGCAGGAAGCTGGCCCGGCCGAAGCGGATCATCGCCCCGACCACGGCCGCCACCACGGCCGCGTGCGAGGCGACGCCCGCCACCAAGGGCTGCAAGGTCCTGGACTTCGTCTACGCGACCACCACCACGGCCACCGGCACGGAGACCAACGCCCAGTTCGGCGACTTCGCCGGCCAGCTGCGCGAGATCCGCGCCTGGGCCACCAGCCCCGGCGCCTCCGCCGCCACGTCCACTGCGGTCGCCGCCTACCGCTACGACTCGGGCGGCAGCCTGCGCCAGCAGTGGGATCCCCGGCTGAGCCAGGCATCCCAGACCCAGTACGCCTACCACGGCGGCCGGGTCACCTGGATGCAGCAGCAGGGGCGGCTCCCGTACACCTTCACCTACGGCAACGCCGGAGCCGGCACGGCGCCCGGCGACGGGATGCTGCTGAGCTCCTCCCGGCAGGCCCTCAAGCAGGGCACCGCCTCCACGGTCGAGGGCGACGCGGTCACCAGCATCGTGTACGGCGTCCCGCTCACCGGCGCCAAGGCCCCGTACGCCATGGGCGCGGCCGACGTCCGCGCCTGGGGCCAGAGCGACGCACCCAGCGACGCCACCGCGGTGTTCCCCGCCGACGCGGTCCCCGCCTCCCACGCGGGCGCCGACCTCGCGGCCACGGGCTACCGCCGTGCCACCGTCACCTACCTCAACGCGTCGGGCCGTACGGTCAACTCGGCCACGCCCGGCGGGCACATCACCACCACCGAGTACGACCGGTTCGGCAACAAGGTCCGCGAACTGACCGCGGGCAACCGCGAGCTGGCGCTCGGCGCGGGCGCGGAGCACCGGGACGTCCTCACCGACCTGGGGCTCAGCGCGATGCCCTCGGCCGAGCGTGCCCACCTGCTCTCCACGCTCTCCGTCCACGACGAGGCCGGCGTGCGCAAGACCGAGCAGCTCGGCCCGATCCACCGGGTGGACCTCTCCGAGGACCTCAAGGACGGCTCCACGGTCCTGGTCGGCGCGGGCACCTCCGTGCCGGCGCGCGCCTGGACGGTCAACGAGTACGACGAGGGCCGTCCCACCGACGGAACCGCCAAGGCGAAGGACCAGCTGACGCTGGCCATCACCGGCGTCCGGGTCCGCGACCACTACGGCGTCATGGGGGAGAAGCGCCTCACCGAGACCCAGTACGACTGGGGCAAGGGCCTGCCCACCCTGACGATCCAGGACCCCGGCGGCCTCGGGATCACCACCAGCACCGGGTACGACGCCCAGGGCCGGGTCACCTCCCAGGTGCTGCCGGGCGGCACGGGCGGCGACGCGGCCACCCGGATCACCGAGTACTGGTCGGCCACCGGCACCGGCTGGTGCAAGGGGCGGCCCGAGTGGGCGGACCAGCCGTGCTGGACCGGCCCGGCCGGTGACATCACCGGCGGCGGATCCCACCCGGCCAAGCTGCCCAACACGACGACGGAGTACGACCGCTGGGGCAACCCGGCCGTCGTGACGGACGAGGTCGGCGGAGTCACGCGGACCACCGCGACGACGTACGACGCCGCCGGGCGCAAGATCTACGAGACGGTGACGGGCGGCCTCGGCCAGGCCGTTCCGGCGACCACCACCGAGTACGACCCGGCCACCGGGGCGACCGTCAAGGTCTCCTCGCCCACCGGAGGAACGATCACCACCGCCTACGACCAGCTGGGCCGGCAGATCTCCTACACCGACGCCGACGGAGGGGTCACCAGGACCGAGTACGACCTGCTCGACCGGAAGGTCAAGGAGAGCGACTCCGCCCCCTCCACGGTGACCTACACCTACGACCACGCGGCCGAGCCGCGCGGTCTGCTCACCGCGAAGGCCGACTCCGTCGCCGGCGTCTTCCGCGCCGCCTACGACGCGGACGGCGCGGTGGCCACGGAGAAACTGCCCGGCGGCTACACCCTCCGGATCACCGGGGACACCACCGGGACGGCGGTCAACCGCACCTACACCCGGGACGCTGACGACACCACCGTCTTCACCGACTCGATCACGCGCAACGCCCACGGGCAGGTCGCCACCCACGCCGGCTGGTCCGAACAGCGCTACCACTACGACAGGGCCGCCAGGCTGACCGGCGTCGAGGACAACGTCGAGGGGGAGTGCACCCGACGTACGTACACGCTGGACCGGCGCTCCAACCGGACGGCGCTGGCCACCGCGGTCGCGGCCCCCGGCGCCGACTGCCCCGCGGGCGGGGGCGCCGCGGTGGGCCACAGCTACGACAGCGCCGACCGCCTGGTCGACGCGGGCTACGGCTACGACGCCTTCGGCCGGACCACGGCACTGTCCGGCGCCACGCTCGGCTACTACGCCAACGACCTCGTCCACCGCCAGACGGCCGACGGCCGGCGGCAGACCTGGGAGCTGGACGCGAGCCTGCGCCTGCGCTCCTGGAAGGTCGAGACCGGTTCCGGGTCCACCTGGACGCAGACCGGGTCCAAGGTCAACCACTACGACCGCGACGGCGACAGCCCCCGCTGGATCGTGGAGGACACCGCCACCGGCGAACTGACCCGCAACGTCGAGTCGGCCGCCGGAGAGCTGGGGGCGACCACGGAGAAGTCCGGCGGCGCCGTCCTCCAGCTCGCCACCCTCCACGGCGACATCGCGCTGCAGCTCCCGCTCAACCCCGAGGAGGCGCCGACGGCCCTGGACGCCGACGAGTACGGCAACGAGCGCCGGAGCCGGGAGCCGGTCCGCTACGGCTGGCTCGGCGCCAAGCAGCGCTCCGCCGAGACCCTCACCGGCCTCACCCTCATGGGCGTCCGCCTCTACAACCCGGCCACCGGCCGCTTCCTCTCCAGCGACCCGGTGTACGGCGGAAGCGCCAACGCCTACGAGTACGGCTACGCGGACCCCGTCAACAAGTTCGACCTCGACGGGAAGTGGGTGCCGCTGGTCGTCTTCGGTGTGCGGGCGGCGGTCGCCTGCTTCCGGTACTGCAAGAAGGCGTACAAAGCGGCCAAGTACGCCTACCGCGGCTACAAGTGGGGCAAGTCCATGCGCCGGGGCCGTCACCGCGCACCCCGGGTGAACGGCCGGGGCGCACGCCAGTGCGCCGCCTACGGCGGCGGTCTCTGGGCGGTCGGCGCCACCGCTGGCTACGCTCTGTGGAAGCGCAGGAGCATCAACGGCGACTTCGTCGGAGGCGCGACCCTGATCGGTGCCGGCAGGTATCTCGGGCGTTACGCGCGGCGCGGATGGTGCTGATACCCCGATGAAGGTGAGGGGCCCGGATCTCCGGGCCCCTCGTCCGGTGCGCCCCCGGGGGCGTTCCTGCGAGGAGGAGTCGAGGAATGGGCGAAACGACGAAGAAGGCGTGGAACATCCGGAACAGGGTGGCGCTGAGCGGCAGTTACGGGTGGGCGGTCTTCCTGATGAGCGCGGCCGGCGCCATCGCCGACGGCGTGGGAGTGGACCGGGCGGCGGGGGAACTCCTCATGGAGCGGGGCTTCGGCTGGGCGGTGGCGTTCCTGCTCGTGCTCACCTGGACGCTGCCCGCCATGGGGCCCCGGCTCGTCGGACCGGACGAGGTGCTGCGGCCGCTCTCCCGGGCCGCGCGGGCGTGGGCGTTTCTGAGCATCGTGCTGGTGAGCCTGGGCGCGGTCGGCGCGTTGGCCGTGCTGTGGAGGGCGGGCCCGTTCGGCGAGAGCCTGGCCGAGGTGGTGCGGGCGATGGTGTCCGACCCGGCGCTGGGCGTCTTCCTCCTGGTCGCCGCCGTCTACGCGTTCACCTCGCCCGTCGTCTGGCCGACCGGAGCCGGGCTGCGCGGGCTGCTGTTCAAGGGGGGCGGCGGCCGCCGCCGGTGAGCGGGGCCGGCCACGGAGCCTCCGCGCCCGGCGGGGAGTGAAGATCTCACTTCCCCCGCCTCTCCCCCCGTGGTCGGATCGACGCCGACCGATCCGCGCCCTCCGCCGGCCAGGCTTTCACGGCGCGCGACGCAGCGAGGAGCACAAGAACAGTGGCGGGGCGTACACGACGTGAGAAGGCCGAGATCGGCGCCGTGTGGGCGGTCGTTGGGGCGGTGTACGCCCTGGCCGTCCTGTGCGCGGTGGTCCGGGGCCCGAAGGTGCTCCTGTACTTCTCGCCCGCGCTGCTCGGCTCGCTGGTCGCGGTCCGGTGCGTCCGGCGAGGAGTCCTCGTCGCCGTGAACGCCCGGGCCCCGGGCGATAATCGCACCTGTGATCAAGGTGCTGGTGGTCGACGACCATGACGTGGTGAGGTCCGGACTGACGGCGCTGCTGTCGGCCGAACTCGGCATCGAGGTCGTCGGACAGGCGGCGGACGGCCCGGCGGCGCTCGCCGAGGCGCAACGGCTGCGCCCGGACGTGGTGCTGCTCGACATCGATCTGCCCGGGCCGGACGGGATCGCGGTCGCCGCCGCGATCACCGAGAGCCTGCCCGACTGCCGCGTGTTGATCCTCACCGCCCTCGACCGCCCCGGCCATCTGCGCCGGGCGACCGACGCCGGAGCCGCCGGATACCTGCTCAAGAGCGCCACTCCCGCGCAGACCGCCGACGCCATCCGGCGGATCGCCGCGGGCGGCCGGGTCGTCGACCCCCGGATGCGCGACGGTGAGCGGTCCGCCCCCAGCCCGCTCACCGACCGGGAGGCCGAGGTCCTGCGGCTGGCCGCCGCCGGGGCGCACTCCCGGGAGATCGCCGCCGACCTGTTCCTCAGCGTCGGCACCGTACGCAACAGGCTCTCGTCGGCGGTCGGCAAACTCCACGCCCGCACCCTCGTCGACGCGGTGCGGATCGCGCAGGGCCAAGGATGGGTGTAGGGCCCCGGTACCTCAGGGCGGTGAGGTACGGGGGCCCTACGTCTCACGGGGACGGCGGACCGGTCAGGTGCCCGCCGTCCCGGTCGGCGGCGTCGGTCAGACGCCCGCGATCGACTGGATCCAGGAGCGGTACGCGGTGACGTTCGTGTACGCGGTCGTGGTCTGCCGGTCGCTGGTGGAGGCGACGCCGACCTGGATGCCGTTGGCGGTCATCGGGCCGCCGGAGTCGCCGCCCGCGGTGATGCCGTTGCCGCGCCGGGCGCAGATCGCCGAGCCGCCGTACGCGTCGCCGCAACCGCCGGTGACCGTCACGTTGGCGACCTTCAGGTAGCGGGACTGGCAGTTGGCCTCGGAGCCGCACTGCGAGGTGGCGCCCCAGCCCCAGACCTGGACGCTCTGCCCGACGCTCACGGAGCCGGGCGAGCCGAGGCGGGAGTAGGTCGCCTGCACGGAGCGGTCCAGGCGCACCAGCGCCAGGTCCGAGCTGTGGGTGTAGGTCTGGGCACCGTTGGCGACCACGCCGCCGCTGTGCTGGTCGAGGCTGCCGATGCGGAACGACAGGCCGCCGCCGGTGACGCAGTGCTTGGCGGTGAGGATCCAGGTCGGGGCGATGATCGTCGCCGAACAGGTCTCTCTGCCGTTCGAGAAGAGGCGCGCGGCCCAGGGGGCGTTCTGGGCGTAGCCGCCGCCGATGATCTGGGTGGTGGGCGGCGGGGCGTCCTGGAGCGGGGGCGCCGGGGCGGCCGAAGCGGACGGTGCGAAGAGGGCGAGGACGCAGGCCGCCGCGGCGGCGGCAGCGGGCACGAACCTGGATATACGCATGGTTCCTCGTTTCGCGCGACACGCCGGGGTGTGCGTGTCCGTGGGGGATGGTGGGCAACAGGGTGCCGGAGCGCGACGAGGCCGAGGTACTAACGTTTGGGCATAACACCGTTTTATGGGGCGGCAGTTGGGGCGAGCGCGTCCTCCGCTAGGGCCGCCACGTCCAGGGCGCGGCGTCCGTCCCGAACCCCACGGCGACCGGCCGCCCGTCCGCCCCGACGTGGAGGGCGGCCCCGTCCAGGGCGACCGGCCCCCGCGACCGTACGGCGGAACCCCCGGCGGTACGCAGCCGGATCCGGCCCTCCGGGGTCCGGCCCAGCAGGACGGGGCCGCCCGGCGAACCGGCGGCGGCCACCGGACCGTACCCCCCGAAGCGGGGCGCGGGCGCCGCGGCGGACCGTACGACGGCGAGCCCCGGCCGCGCGGCCGGCCGGTAGTACAGCTCCACGGACCCGTCCGGCGCGGCGAGCGCGCCGGGCGCGTGCGCAGGTACGGGGGCGTCCGTGAGCTGGGCACGGGCGGTGACGTCGGTGTCCGGGGCGTCCTGGGTCCAGTGGTGCACCGCGTGGTGCCCGGCCGCGTACACGTGGACGCGCCCCGCCGTGTCCACCACCGCGGTCAGACCGTCCTGCACCTCGCCCCCGCCCAGGTCGCGCCACCCGCTCCAGCGGCCGGTCCCCGCGTCGCGCACCCGGGTGCTCACCCCCTTCTCCGCGTTCCGCACGAAGAGGTGGACGCGGCCGTCCGGGGCCGCCACGGCGACGGGCACGCCGATCCGCCGCCCGTGGTCGGCGCCGACGGCAGGGTTGCCGAGCCCCCGCCAGGCGCGGAAGGGGCCGTCCGGCGCGTCCTGCTCCAGCAGCACGATCTCGCGCTCGTCGGCCGAGCCGTGGCCGCCGAGCGCGGCGAACCGCAGCCCGAACAGCAGGTGCCGCCCGTCCGCCGTCGCCGCCGAGGCCAGGACCGGTGCGAGCGGACCGCCGCCGAGGTCGTCCGCCGCCTCGAAGGCTCCGCTGCCGGGCGCGCTCTCGCGCCACCGGACGGCGCGCAGCCCCAGCACCCCGTAGACGGTGAGCCGGCCGTCCGCGCCGGCGGCGACCCGTGCGCGGGGCCCCGGGTAGCGGTGGTGGGTGGAGCGCACCCAGCCCTTCCGGTTGGTCAGCGGCCGGTCGCCGCCCACGTTGTAGTCACCGCAGCCGGAGGGGTTGCCGCACTCCCAGTCGGGTGCGCCGCCGTACGGGACGAGGTGGGCGGCCTTGCGCTCCAGCACCTCGGGCGGCAGGTTCTTGGGCCAGTGCCGGTTGTAGTAGCCCCGGAAGGAGGCGACGGCGAAGGCGGGCACGGGCTTCCCGGCCGCCGTGGCCCGCGCCACCCAGCGGATCAGCGCCGCCCAGGCGAAGCCGCCGGCCGCGGTGTGGTCGGCGTGGTCGGAGTACCCGCGCTGCTCACTGTCCCGGCGGCGCTCGTACTCGCTGCTGAACTGGAGGTCCGGGTCCGGGTCGAGGGTGTGCACGACGGTCGGCCGGTACCGCTCCAGCAACCCCGCGAGCACGTCGATCAGGGAGTCGTACGTGTACGAACCGGTCTGCTCCAGCGGGGAGCCGGCCGCGACGACGGTAGGCAGCACCAGCCGCCGGTCGCGCCAGAGGCTGGGCAGCCCGAGCCGGCCGCGCCCGGTGTGCATCGCGGTGTTGAGGAAGACCAGCTCGACCCTCCCCGCCCCGCCGGCCAGGACGTTCAGCTCGGCCCGGTGGCCCCCGCCCAGGGCGATCACCGACTTCTGCCAGGGCGTGAAGCGGTCCAGCCCGAGCAGCTCGGCGTACGCCTGGCGCAGGCCCTGGTGGCGGGCGGAGGAGTACCCGGCCCGGTCGGCGGCCGGGCGAGGGGCCCCGGGGATCTTGTTGACCCCGTCGGCCTCGCCCGCGGTGAGGTAGACGCAGACCACCGGGGTGCCCGCGTCGAGGGCCTCGCGGGTGTCCGGGTTCATGAAGTACAGGTCGTCGTCCGGGTGGGCCAGCAGCTGCATGACCAGCGCCCGCCGGGTGCTCGCTATGGCCAGGCCGGGCGCCGGATCGGCCACCGGCCCGCGGCGCCGGGGGACCGGCACGGCGCATCCGGCGGTGGCGGCGGTCGCGGTGGCCGCCAGGAGCAGGGCGCGCCGGGGCACCCGTATCCGGGCCGGGACAGATCGATCCACCACGCCGCGCACTCCGTCCGCTCCCGCTTCCCCCGCAGCGGGCGAACGACCGCCCCGTCCTGCGTACTCCTGGCTCTTCGCGCAGGTCAGCGGCTGGTCGGCGGCGCCTGCGGGGGAGTAGACGGAGATCGGGGCGGTCGGGTTGCCCGGCCGGGACGTGGGATCGCGCACCGGGAACGCGTGGGCGGAGCCCCCTGCCCCGGCGGTGACCGCGCGCCGGGCGAGGAGGCGGCGGGCGGGCCGCCCCGGCGTGCGTCGACGGGCGCCCCGCGCAGCTCAGGGGGAGGGGCGCCCCGCTGGGCGCCCCGGCGTCCGGTGTGATCGCCGCCATGGCCGGATTCCGGCGCATCCCTCAGACTGTTCCGAGAGGGTTCGGAGGCCCCGGATGCGTGCCCGCGTTTGAGCGGCCGCTCGCTCGGGGTAGTATTCCCGGCTCGATTGGCCAGGCCCGCACCCCGTATGGCACACTGACCAGGTTGCTCGGTTGAGTGTCAATGCTGCGCGCCTCCCGCCGGGAGGACCGGAAGCGAGTCCCACAGTACTCGTCGGCCCCCAGGGCCGGACGTACGGGAATCTTCCGGGAAGCACAGCAGGGTGCTGACCAGGCGCCCGGCGGGTGTTCCACCCCCGGTTCCGCGGTCCTCGGCCCGCACCCCCTTGGTTGGGATCTCCCTGGCGGGAGATTTTCGTAGAGGGGATGCGACACGCCCGACCGCGTGGGTCGGAGGGGGAGTCCAGAGAACCCCCGGGTTCCAGAGCGTTAAACAGAGAGACAGGACTACTAGTAGCCATGGCGGGACAGAAGATCCGCATCCGGCTCAAGGCCTACGACCACGAGGTCATCGACTCCTCGGCGAAGAAGATCGTCGAGACGGTGACCCGCACTGGTGCGTCGGTCGCGGGCCCGGTGCCGCTGCCCACTGAGAAGAACGTGTACTGCGTCATCAAGTCGCCGCACAAGTACAAGGACTCTCGCGAGCACTTCGAGATGCGCACCCACAAGCGCCTCATCGACATCCTCGACCCCACGCCGAAGACGGTTGACTCGCTGATGCGCCTCGACCTCCCGGCCGGCGTCGACATCGAGATCAAGCTCTGAGGGGACGGGCCGAGATGAGCAAGAACATCAAGGGCGTCCTGGGCGAGAAGCTCGGCATGACGCAGGTCTGGGACGAGAACAACCGGGTCGTCCCGGTGACCGTCGTCAAGGCCGGTCCCTGCGTCGTGACGCAGGTGCGCACCAACGACAGCGACGGCTACGAAGCGGTCCAGATCGCCTTCGGCGAGATCGACCCGCGCAAGGTGAACAAGCCCCTCAAGGGTCACTTCGCCAAGGCCGACGTCACCCCGCGCCGCCACCTGGTCGAGCTCCGCACCCCTGACGCCAGCGAGTACACGCTGGGCCAGGAGGTCACCGCCGCTGTGTTCGAGTCCGGCGTCAAGGTCGACGTCACGGGCAAGAGCAAGGGCAAGGGCTTCGCCGGTGTCATGAAGCGTCACAACTTCAAGGGCGGCAAGGCGTCCCACGGTGCCCACCGTGTGCACCGCATGCCGGGCTCCATCGGTGGCTGTGCCACCCCCGGCCGTGTCTTCAAGGGCATGCGCATGGCGGGTCGCATGGGCAACGAGCGCGTCACCACCCAGAACCTGACCATCCACGCGGTTGACGCGGAGAAGGGTCTGCTCCTCATCAAGGGCGCGGTCCCCGGTCCGAACGGCGGCCTCGTCCTGGTCCGTACCGCGGCCAAGGGGGCTTGAGGTAATGAGCACCATTGACATCCTTTCGCCGGCAGGCGACAAGGCCGGTACCGTCGAGCTCCCCGCGGAGATCTTCGACGCGAAGACCAGCGTTCCGCTGATCCACCAGGTCGTCGTCGCTCAGCTGGCGGCTGCCCGTCAGGGCACGCACAAGACCAAGACCCGCGGCGAAGTCCGCGGCGGTGGCAAGAAGCCGTACCGCCAGAAGGGCACCGGCCGCGCCCGTCAGGGCTCGACCCGCGCCCCGCAGTTCGCCGGCGGTGGCGTCGTCCACGGCCCGCAGCCGCGTGACTACTCGCAGCGGACCCCGAAGAAGATGAAGGCCGCCGCCCTGCGCGGTGCCCTCTCCGACCGGGCCCGTCACTCCCGCATCCACGTCGTCACCGGCGTGGTCGAGAGCGAGATCTCCACCAAGGCCGCCAAGACGCTGCTCGGCAAGATCTCGGAGCGCCCCAACGTGCTCCTGGTCGTCGAGCGCTCCGACGAGGCCGCGTGGCTGTCCGCGCGCAACCTGCCCCAGGTGCACATCCTGGAGCCGGGCCAGCTCAACACGTACGACGTGATCGTCTCTGACGACGTGGTCTTCACCCAGGCCGCCCTCGAGTCCTTCGTGTCTGGCCCCCAGACCGCTGAGACCGAAGGGAGCGCCGCCTGATGAGTGAGGCGACCGTTACCAGCAAGACGTACTCGGACCCGCGTGACGTTCTCGTCAAGCCCGTGGTCTCCGAGAAGAGCTACGCGCTGCTCGACGAGAACAAGTACACGTTCATCGTCGCGCCGGGCTCCAACAAGACCCAGATCAAGCAGGCCGTGGAAGCGGTCTTCTCGGTCAAGGTCACCGGGGTCAACACGATCAACCGGCAGGGTAAGCGCAAGCGGACCAAGACCGGCTTCGGCAAGCGCTCCGACACGAAGCGCGCCATCGTGACCCTCGCCGAGGGCGACCGTATCGACATCTTCGGCGGCCCGACCTCCTAGTGAGGTCGAGTCGTCCAGGATCCGGAATTCTTCCGAGGACTGAGAGACAATGGGTATCCGCAAGTACAAGCCGACGACCCCGGGCCGTCGTGGCTCCAGCGTCGCCGACTTTGTCGAGATCACGCGGTCCACGCCGGAGAAGTCGCTGGTCCGCCCTCTGCACAACAAGGGCGGCCGTAACAACGCCGGTCGTGTGACCGTTCGCCACCAGGGTGGTGGCCACAAGCGCGCCTACCGCGTGATCGACTTCCGTCGTCACGACAAGGACGGCGTGCCGGCCAAGGTCGCGCACATCGAGTACGACCCGAACCGCACCGCGCGCATCGCGCTGCTGCACTACGCGGACGGCGAGAAGCGTTACATCGTCGCTCCCCGTGGCCTGTCGCAGGGTGACCGTGTCGAGAACGGTCCGACCGCCGACATCAAGCCCGGCAACAACCTGGCGCTGCGCAACATCCCGGTCGGTACGACCATCCACGCCATCGAGCTGCGGCCCGGCGGCGGCGCGAAGTTCGCCCGTTCCGCGGGTGCCTCCGTGCAGCTGCTGGCGAAGGAGGGCACCATGGCCCACCTTCGTATGCCGTCGGGTGAGATCCGCCTGGTCGACGCGCGCTGCCGCGCGACGATCGGCGAGGTCGGCAACGCCGAGCAGTCGAACATCAACTGGGGCAAGGCCGGCCGCATGCGCTGGAAGGGCGTGCGCCCGACCGTCCGCGGTGTCGCGATGAACCCGGTTGACCACCCGCACGGTGGTGGTGAAGGCAAGACCTCCGGTGGTCGCCACCCGGTCTCGCCGTGGGGTCAGAAGGAGGGTCGTACGCGTTCTCCCAAGAAGGCGAGCAACAAGTACATCGTCCGCCGCCGCAAGACGAACAAGAAGCGCTAGGAGCGGGTTTAGATGCCGCGCAGTCTCAAGAAGGGGCCCTTCGTCGACGGACACCTCATCAAGAAGGTGGACGTACAGAACGAGGCAGGCACCAAGAACGTCATCAAGACCTGGTCCCGTCGCTCGATGATCGTCCCGGCCATGCTGGGTCACACCATCGCGGTGCACAACGGCAAGATCCACGTCCCGGTGTTCGTCACCGAGTCGATGGTCGGCCACAAGCTCGGCGAGTTCTCGCCGACTCGCACCTTCCGCGGCCACGTCAAGGACGACCGGAAGTCGAAGCGCCGCTAAGCGCGGGGTGGAAACGACTATGACTTACACCGAAGGGACAACCATGGAAGCCAGGGCCCAGGCGCGGTACATCCGCGTCACGCCCATGAAGGCCCGCCGCGTGGTGGACCTCATCCGTGGCATGGACGCCACGGAGGCTCAGGCGGTCCTGCGTTTCGCCCCGCAGGCCGCGAGCGTGCCGGTTGGCAAGGTGCTGGACAGCGCCATCGCCAACGCCGCACACAACTACGACCACACCGACGCCTCTTCGCTGGTCATCAGCGAGGCGTACGTGGACGAGGGTCCGACCCTGAAGCGGTTCCGGCCGCGTGCCCAGGGCCGCGCCTACCGGATCCGTAAGCGGACCAGCCACATCACCGTGGTCGTCAGCAGCAAGGAAGGAACCCGGTAATGGGCCAGAAGGTAAACCCGCACGGGTTCCGGCTCGGCATCACCACGGACTTCAAGTCCCGCTGGTACGCCGACAAGCTGTACAAGGACTACGTCAAGGAAGACGTCGCCATTCGTCGCATGATGACGAAGGGCATGGAGCGGGCCGGCATCTCGAAGGTCGAGATCGAGCGCACCCGCGACCGCGTCCGCGTTGACATCCACACCGCGCGTCCGGGCATCGTCATCGGCCGCCGCGGCGCCGAGGCCGACCGCATCCGCGGCGAGCTGGAGAAGCTGACCGGCAAGCAGGTCCAGCTGAACATCCTCGAGGTCAAGAACCCCGAGGTGGACGCTCAGCTGGTGGCCCAGGCCGTCGCCGAGCAGCTCTCCTCCCGCGTCTCCTTCCGTCGGGCCATGCGTAAGAGCATGCAGTCCTCGATGAAGGCCGGCGCCAAGGGCATCAAGATCCAGTGCGGTGGCCGCCTCGGCGGCGCCGAGATGTCCCGCTCGGAGTTCTACCGCGAGGGCCGCGTGCCCCTGCACACGCTCCGGGCCAACGTCGACTACGGCTTCTTCGAGGCCAAGACGACCTTCGGCCGCATCGGCGTGAAGGTCTGGATCTACAAGGGCGACGTCAAGAACATCGCCGAGGTTCGCGCCGAGAACGCCGCGGCCCGCGCCGGCAACCGTCCGGCTCGTGGCGGCACCGACCGCCCGGCCGGCCGCGGTGGCCGTGGTGGCGAGCGTGGCGGTCGCGGCCGTAAGCCGCAGCAGTCGCCGGCAGCCGAGGCCCCCAAGGCCGACGCCGCCGCTGCTCCGGCTGCTGAGAGCACCGGAACGGAGGCCTGACCGAAATGCTGATCCCCCGTAGGGTCAAGCACCGCAAGCAGCACCACCCGAAGCGCAGCGGTATGTCCAAGGGTGGCACGCAGGTTGCGTTCGGCGAGTACGGCATCCAGGCGCTGACCCCGGCGTACGTGACGAACCGTCAGATCGAGTCCGCTCGTATCGCGATGACCCGTCACATCAAGCGTGGCGGCAAGGTCTGGATCAACATCTACCCGGACCGTCCCCTGACGAAGAAGCCGGCCGAGACCCGCATGGGTTCCGGTAAGGGTTCTCCCGAGTGGTGGATCGCGAACGTCAAGCCCGGTCGGGTGATGTTCGAGCTGTCCTACCCGAACGAGAAGATTGCTCGTGAGGCGCTCACCCGCGCTGCTCACAAGCTTCCGATGAAGTGCCGGATCGTGCGGCGCGAGGCAGGTGAGTCGTGATGTCGGCCGGTACCAAGGCGTCCGAGCTGCGCGAGCTGGGCGACGAGGAGCTCCTCAACAAGCTCCGCGAAGCCAAGGAAGAGCTGTTCAACCTCCGCTTCCAGGCGGCGACGGGCCAGCTCGAGAACCACGGTCGGCTCAAGTCCGTCCGTAAGGACATCGCCCGGATCTACACCCTGATGCGTGAGCGCGAGCTGGGCATCGAGACGGTGGAGAGTGCCTGATGAGCGAGAAGACTGTGACTGAGACGAACACCGAGCGCGGTTTCCGCAAGACCCGTGAGGGTCTGGTCGTCAGCGACAAGATGGACAAGACCGTCGTCGTCGCCGTCGAGGACCGCGTGAAGCACGCCCTGTACGGCAAGGTCATCCGCCGTACGAACAAGCTCAAGGCCCACGACGAGCAGAACTCCGCCGGCGTCGGCGACCGCGTCCTCATCATGGAGACGCGTCCGCTGTCCGCCTCGAAGCGCTGGCGCATCGTCGAGATCCTCGAGAAGGCCAAGTAATTCCTGAGGGGTTTCCCTCAGGTCAGTTCCGCCAGGCTCGGTGAGGGAGCCGCGTAAGTCACTTACGCGGCTCCCGGCCGGGAACCGGCAGACGATCAGGAGATAGACGTGATCCAGCAGGAGTCGCGACTGCGCGTCGCCGACAACACGGGTGCGAAGGAAATTCTCACCATTCGTGTTCTCGGTGGCTCGGGTCGCCGCTACGCGGGTATCGGTGACGTCATCGTCGCCACCGTCAAGGACGCGATCCCCGGTGGCAACGTGAAGAAGGGTGACGTCGTCAAGGCCGTCATCGTTCGCACCGTCAAGGAGCGTCGTCGTCAGGATGGCTCGTACATCCGCTTCGACGAGAACGCCGCCGTCATTCTGAAGAACGACGGCGACCCCCGCGGCACCCGCATCTTCGGCCCCGTGGGCCGGGAGCTGCGCGAGAAGAAGTTCATGAAGATCATCTCGCTCGCGCCGGAGGTGCTGTAAGCATGAAGATCAAGAAGGGCGACCTGGTCCAGGTCATCACCGGTAAGGACAAGGGCAAGCAGGGCAAGGTCATCGTGGCCTACCCCGCTCAGGACCGCGTCCTCGTCGAGGGTGTCAACCGGGTCAAGAAGCACACCAAGGCCGGTCAGACGGCTCGCGGTTCGCAGACGGGTGGCATTGTGACCACCGAGGCTCCGATCCACGTCAGCAACGTTCAGCTGGTCGTGGAGAAGGACGGCAACAAGGTTGTCACCCGCGTCGGCTACCGCTTTGACGACGAGGGCAACAAGATCCGCGTTGCCAAGCGGACCGGTGAGGACATCTGATGACTGCCACCACTGCGCCGCGTCTCAAGACGCGCTACCGCGAGGAAATCGCCGGCAAGCTGCGTGAGGAGTTCTCGTACGAGAACGTCATGCAGGTTCCCGGTCTGGTCAAGATCGTGGTCAACATGGGTGTGGGCGACGCCGCCCGCGACTCCAAGCTGATCGACGGGGCCGTCCGCGACCTCACCACGATCACCGGTCAGAAGCCGGCCGTCACGAAGGCCCGCAAGTCCATCGCGCAGTTCAAGCTGCGCGAGGGCCAGCCGATCGGCTGCCACGTCACCCTCCGCGGTGACCGGATGTGGGAGTTCCTGGACCGTACGCTGTCGCTCGCGCTGCCGCGTATCCGTGACTTCCGTGGCCTGTCGCCGAAGCAGTTCGACGGCCGTGGCAACTACACCTTCGGTCTCACGGAGCAGGTCATGTTCCACGAGATCGACCAGGACAAGATCGACCGGGTCCGGGGCATGGACATCACCGTGGTCACCACGGCGACCAACGACGACGAGGGTCGTGCCCTGCTTCGTCACCTCGGCTTCCCGTTCAAGGAGAACTGACCGTGGCGAAGAAGGCTCTGATCGCTAAGGCCGCCCGTAAGCCGAAGTTCGGCGTCCGCGGGTACACCCGCTGCCAGCGCTGCGGCCGGCCCCACTCCGTCTACCGCAAGTTCGGCCTGTGCCGCGTGTGCCTTCGTGAGATGGCTCACCGTGGCGAGCTGCCGGGCGTGACCAAGAGCTCCTGGTAACTCTCCTTCGCCCCCTGGGCGTTGGAAGTTCCCGGAGACTCTCGGTAAGCATCTGGTCGGCAGGGGCCCCGCCTTTCATGCCGTAGGCTTGAAGGGTTGGGCGCCTGCCGCCCTAGACCGACTTACTACGCCGTAGGTCCCCGCACCGCACCCGTCCCGCCAGTGAGTGGGGAGAGGGATGGCGCATACAGGAAACCCCGGCGAGAGAGGCCGAAGGCCAATTCATGACCATGACTGATCCCATCGCAGACATGCTCACGCGTCTGCGTAACGCGAACTCGGCATACCACGACTCCGTCGTGATGCCGCACAGCAAGATCAAGTCGCACATCGCGGAGATCCTCCAGCAGGAGGGCTTCATCACCGGCTGGAAGGTCGAGGACGCCGAGGTCGGCAAGAACCTCGTCCTGGAGCTGAAGTTCGGTCCGAACCGCGAGCGTTCGATCGCCGGCATCAAGCGCATCTCGAAGCCGGGTCTGCGTGTGTACGCAAAGTCCACCAACCTGCCGAAGGTCCTCGGTGGCCTGGGAGTGGCGATCATCTCCACCTCCCACGGTCTCCTGACCGGCCAGCAGGCAGGCAAGAAGGGCGTAGGTGGGGAAGTCCTCGCCTACGTCTGGTAGTCGGGAAAGGAAGGAAAGCTCATGTCGCGAATCGGCAAGCTCCCCATCCAGGTTCCCGCCGGTGTGGACGTCACCATCGATGGCCGTACGGTCGCGGTGAAGGGCCCCAAGGGTTCCCTCACGCACACCGTCGCCGCGCCGATCGAGGTCTCCAAGGGTGAGGACGGCGTTCTCAACGTCACCCGCCCGAACGACGAGCGTCAGAACAAGGCCCTCCACGGCCTGTCCCGCACGCTGGTGGCGAACATGATCACCGGCGTGACCGCGGGTTACTCCAAGGCGCTCGAGATCAGCGGTGTCGGTTACCGCGTCCAGGCGAAGGGCTCCAACCTGGAGTTCGCCCTGGGCTACAGCCACCCGATCCTCATCGAGGCTCCGGAGGGCATCACCTTCAAGGTCGAGTCGCCCACGAAGCTCAGCGTCGAGGGCATCGACAAGCAGAAGGTCGGCGAGGTGGCCGCCAACATCCGCAAGCTGCGGAAGCCCGACCCGTACAAGGCCAAGGGCGTCAAGTACGCGGGCGAAGTCATCCGCCGCAAGGTCGGAAAGGCTGGTAAGTAGCCATGGCATACGGTGTGAAGATCGCCAAGGGCGACGCGTACAAGCGCGCTGCCCGCAAGCGCCGCCACATCCGCGTCCGCAAGCACCTGTCGGGTTCGCCGGAGCGTCCCCGTCTGGTCGTGACGCGTTCCAACCGCCACATCGTGGCCCAGGTCATCGACGACATCGCGGGCCACACGCTCGCGTCGGCGTCGACCCTGGACACCTCGATCCGTGGTGGCGAGGGTGACAAGAGCGCCCAGGCCAAGCAGGTCGGCGCCCTGGTCGCCGAGCGTGCCAAGGCTGCAGGCGTCGAGACCGTCGTGTTTGACCGCGGTGGTAACCAGTACGCCGGGCGGATTGCCGCTCTGGCTGACGCCGCCCGTGAAGCCGGGCTGAAGTTCTAAGCCCCGGTTCCTACGCACAGCGGACGTAACAGAGAGAGGTAATTCCCATGGCTGGACCCCAGCGCCGCGGAAGCGGTGCCGGTGGCGGCGAGCGGCGGGACCGGAAGGGCCGCGACGGTGGCGCAGCCGCCGAGAAGACCGCGTACGTCGAGCGCGTCGTCGCGATCAACCGCGTCGCCAAGGTTGTGAAGGGTGGTCGTCGCTTCAGCTTCACCGCGCTCGTCGTGGTGGGCGATGGTGACGGCACCGTCGGTGTCGGATACGGCAAGGCCAAGGAAGTTCCCGCGGCCATCGCCAAGGGTGTCGAAGAGGCCAAGAAGAACTTCTTCAAGGTCCCCCGCATCCAGGGCACCATCCCTCACCCGATCACGGGCGAGAAGGCTGCGGGCGTCGTCCTGCTCAAGCCGGCTTCCCCCGGTACCGGTGTTATCGCCGGTGGCCCGGTGCGCGCCGTGCTCGAGTGCGCCGGCGTTCACGACATCCTGTCGAAGTCGCTTGGCTCGTCCAACGCGATCAACATCGTGCACGCGACCGTGGAGGCCCTCAAGGGCCTGCAGCGTCCCGAGGAGATCGCGGCCCGCCGCGGTCTGCCGCTCGAGGACGTCGCCCCCGCGGCTCTGCTCCGTGCGCGTGCGGGAGCGGGTGCGTAATGGCCCGTCTCAAGATCACGCAGACCAAGTCGTACATCGGCAGCAAGCAGAACCACCGCGACACCCTGCGTTCGCTCGGGCTCAAGCGCCTGAACGACTCGGTTGTCAAGGAGGACCGCCCCGAGTTCCGCGGAATGGTGCACACCGTCCGCCACCTCGTGACGGTTGAGGAGGTTGACTGACATGGCGGAGAACAGCCCGCTGAAGGCCCACAACCTCCGGCCTGCCCCGGGCGCCAAGACCGCCAAGACCCGTGTGGGTCGTGGTGAGGCGTCCAAGGGTAAGACCGCAGGCCGTGGTACCAAGGGTACGAAGGCTCGTTACCAGGTTCCGGAGCGCTTCGAGGGTGGCCAGATGCCCCTCCACATGCGTCTCCCGAAGCTCAAGGGCTTCAAGAACCCGTTCCGCACGGAGTACCAGGTCGTGAACCTGGACAAGCTCGCGACGCTCTACCCCGAGGGTGGAGAGGTCACGGTGGCCGACCTGGTCGCCAAGGGCGCCGTGCGCAACAACCACCTCGTCAAGGTCCTCGGACAGGGCGAGATCTCCGTGGCGCTGCAGGTTTCGGTTGACGCCGTCTCCGGCTCCGCCAAGGAGAAGATCACCGCCGCCGGCGGTACGGTCACCGAGCTCGTCTGAGCCGCGGGACAGGACTGAGCCCGGCCGGCCGCCTCTTCGGAGGTGGCCGGCCGGGTTTTTTCGTGTTCGGGGCGCTGTACGGGAACCGTAAAGGCTCGGGAAAGGTTGAAGGGGTGTCCACCGCGACGGCGGTGGGGGAGCGGAGGGGACATACCCGTCCCAAATCGTGTTGCTCGACCGGTCTTCCACGGCGTGGTCCGGCAGGTGGGCGGTGCACCGGCGTGCGGTGCGTGTTTCCCGCCCAGTGCCGGGCCGGGTAGGGTAGCGCCGTTCATCTTTTGTGGCCTCCTTACGATGTAGGGCTGCCCTGTATCCGAACCCATCCAGACCCATCCAGACCCGTCGCCTCTGACGCATAGCGCGGGGGTCGCAGGAGGCACCGTGTTCACCGCGTTCGCCCGAGCGTTCAAGACGCCCGACCTGCGCAAGAAGCTGCTCTTCACGCTCGGCATCATCGTGATCTACCGGCTCGGGGCGCACATTCCGGCCCCGGGTGTGGACTACTCGAAGGTGCAGCAGTGCATCGACCCGGCCGAATCGGGTGGCCTGCTCGGTCTGATGCAGATGTTCAGCGGTGGCGCCCTGCTGCAGATCACCATCTTCGCGCTCGGCATCATGCCGTACATCACGGCCAGCATCATTCTCCAGCTGCTGACCGTCGTGATCCCGCGCCTGGAAGCCCTGAAGAAGGAGGGGCAGTCCGGCACGGCGAAGATCACGCAGTACACGCGTTATCTGACGGTCGCACTGGCCGTCCTCCAGGGCACCGGCCTCGTCGCCACCGCCCGCAGCGGTGCGCTCTTCCAGAACTGTTCGGTGGCCAACCAGGTCGTCCCGGACAAGTCGATCTTCACCACGGTCATCATGGTCATCTCGATGACCGCCGGCACGGCCGCCGTCATGTGGCTCGGTGAGCTGATCACCGACCGCGGCATCGGCAACGGCATGTCGATCCTGATGTTCATCTCGATCGCCGCCACGTTCCCGGGCGCCCTGTGGGCCATCAAGGAGAGCGGCAAGCTGGCCGACGGCTGGATCGAGTTCGGCACGGTCATCCTGGTCGGCTTCGTGATGGTGGGCCTCGTCGTCTTCGTCGAGCAGGCCCAGCGCCGCATCCCGGTGCAGTACGCGAAGCGCATGATCGGGCGCCGTTCCTACGGCGGTACGTCCACGTACATCCCGCTCAAGGTGAACCAGGCGGGCGTGATCCCCGTCATCTTCGCCTCGTCGCTGCTCTACATCCCGGCGCTGATCGTGCAGTTCTCCCAGTCCACCGCGGGCTGGGCGACCTGGATCACGGACAACTTCGTGACGGGAACGCACCCGTACTACATCGCGACGTACTTCGTACTGATCGTCTTCTTCGCCTTCTTCTACGTGGCCATTTCGTTCAACCCCGACGAAGTCGCCGACAACATGAAGAAGTATGGTGGCTTCATCCCGGGTATCCGGGCAGGCCGACCTACTGCCGAGTACCTGAGCTACGTGCTCAACAGGATCACTTGGCCGGGCTCGCTGTATCTGGGCCTGATCGCTCTGGTGCCGACGATGGCGTTGGCAGGCTTCGGCGGAGCTAACCAGAACTTCCCGTTCGGCGGGACGAGCATCCTCATCATCGTGGGTGTGGGTCTGGAAACCGTGAAGCAGATCGAGAGTCAGCTCCAGCAGCGCAATTACGAAGGGTTCCTCCGCTGATGCGAATCGTCCTCGTCGGGCCTCCGGGTGCCGGCAAGGGAACGCAGGCTGCGTACCTTGCCAAGAACCTGTCGATTCCGCACATCTCCACGGGTGACCTGTTCCGCGCCAACATGAGCCAGGGCACGGACCTTGGCAAGCAGGCCCGCGCCTACATCGACGCGGGGCAGCTGGTGCCGGACGAGGTCACCATCGGGATGGCCAAGGACCGCATGTCCCAGTCGGACGCCGTGAACGGCTTCCTGCTGGACGGCTTCCCGCGGAATGTGGGCCAGGCCGAAGCCCTTGACGCGATGCTCAAGGACGAGGGCGTGAAGCTGGACGCGGTCCTCGATCTGGAGGTCCCCGAGGAAGAGGTCGTGAAGCGGATCGCGGGTCGCCGCGTCTGCCGCAAGGACAGCTCGCACGTCTTCCACCTGTCGTACAGCCCGCCGAAGACCGAGGGCGTCTGCGACGCCTGCGGCGGCGAGCTGTACCAGCGCCACGACGACAGCGAGGAGACGGTCCGCACCCGGCTGGAGGTCTACCACACGCAGACCGAGCCGATCATCGACTACTACCGGGCCCAGGGCCTGGTGGTGACCATCTCCGCGCTGGGCGAGGTCGCGGACGTGACCGCCCGCGCCATGGAGGCGCTGAAGTCCTCGAACGAGGGCTGAGCCTCCCGCACCACCCCGCTGTGCAAGCCGGCCGCGGCGCCTCTGGGCGCCGCGGCCGACTGCTTGCGCCCGTATCGTTGAACACGCCGAGCCGTACCCGCCACCGTCGATGCAGAGAGGCGCCGAGCAATGGTGCAGATCAAGACCCCCGAGCAGATCGCGAAGATGCGCGAGGCGGGCCTGGTGGTCGCCGCCATTCACGCCGCCACCCGTGAGGCGGCCGTGCCCGGGGCCACCACGCACGACCTGGACCAGGTCGCCCGGAAGGTGATCGCCGACCACGGCGCGAAGTCGAACTTCCTCGGGTACGGCGGGTTCCCCGCGACCATCTGCACGTCGGTCAACGAGGTCGTCGTCCACGGCATCCCGGACGAGAAGACGGTCCTCAAGGACGGCGACATCATCTCCATCGACGCCGGCGCGATCGTCGACGGCTGGCACGGCGACGCCGCGTACACGGCCTTCGTGGGCACCGGTCACGCGCCGGAGCTGGTCGAGCTCTCGCGGGTGACCGAGGAGTCGATGTGGGCCGGGATCGCCGCGATGAAGGTGAACAACCGCCTCGTGGACGTCTCCCGGGCGATCGAGACCTACATCCGCCGCCAGCCCCGCCCGGCGACGGGGAAGTACGGGATCATCGAGGACTTCGGCGGCCACGGCATCGGCACCGAGATGCACATGGACCCCCACCTGCTGAACTACGTCTCCCGCAAGCGCGGCAAGGGCATCAAGCTGGTTCCCGGCGTCTGCCTGGCGATCGAGCCGATGGTCTCGCTCGGAACGGCCCGCACGGAGACCCTGGCCGACGACTGGACGGTCATCACGACGGACGGGACCTGGTCCTCGCACTGGGAGCACTCCATCGCGCTGACCGAGCAGGGCCCGCTGGTCCTGACCGCCCCGGACTGCGGGAAGGCGAAGCTCGCGGAGTACGGCATCGAGGCGGCGCCGGACCCGCTCGGCTGACCGGCGGACCGGCCCGGCCGGCCCTGGGACGGCGGGCGGAGCCCGGCGCAGCGGCCCGCCGCACGGGAGGCGCCCCGATACCACCCCCCGGGCAGGTCTAAGGATCACCGGCAGTGGGCAAACTTGACGGATTCGTCTTTTGGAGTCCGCTGACGTAGACTGACTCGTCGGCTCTGGTGCATCCGTGTGCCCGCATGTTGCACACGCGATACGTGAGAGCCGATCAAGGTAGCCGATTCGAAAGGCGAAGCGTGGCCAAGAAGCAAGGTGCCATCGAGATTGAGGGCACCGTGATCGAGTCCCTCCCGAACGCAATGTTCAAGGTGGAGCTCCAGAACGGTCACAAGGTCCTGGCGCACATCAGCGGCAAGATGCGGATGCACTACATCCGTATCCTCCCCGATGACCGTGTTGTGGTGGAGCTCTCTCCGTACGACCTCACGCGCGGCCGGATCGTCTACCGCTACAAGTAGATCTTGCCCCCATCCCGTTTCGGCGGATGATGGCACTGACCCGGAGAACCTGACATCCCATGAAGGTCAAGCCGAGCGTCAAGAAGATCTGCGACAAGTGCAAGGTGATCCGCCGCCACGGTCGGGTCATGGTCATCTGCGACAACCTGCGCCACAAGCAGCGCCAGGGCTGACGCACGACCGCCTGCATCTCGCAGTTCTTCGCGCGACGCACGTAATACGTACATACGCAGTACCCGTCCAAGCCACGGCTGACGACACCTCCGGCGGGGGCCGGGGACCCGGGCGTACCACCGCTTCTCGTGAGCGGTCGGCGGTCGGGAGCGGTACTGCGGAAGACCCCCGATATGACAACTGGAGCCATTGAATGGCACGCGTTTCAGGTGTTGACATCCCGCGCGAAAAGCGCGTGGAGGTTGCCCTCACCTACGTCTTCGGCATCGGGCGCACCCGGTCCAAGGAGATCCTCGCCAGCACCGGCGTGAACCCGGACGCCCGCGTCCGCGACCTTGCCGAGGAAGACCTCGTCAAGATCCGCGAGTACGTGGACGCCAACCTCCGCACCGAGGGTGACCTCCGCCGCGAGGTCCAGGGCGACATCCGCCGCAAGATCGAGATCGGCTGCTACCAGGGCATTCGTCACCGCCGTGGTCTGCCGGTCCACGGTCAGCGCACCAGCACGAACGCGCGTACCCGCAAGGGCCCGCGTCGCGCCATCGCCGGTAAGAAGAAGCCGGGCAAGAAGTAGTCCTCAGCGGACGCACTGCGGACCTCCGGTTCTCCGGGCCCCGCAGCAACCAGCGGTCTTCGCTGTAGGACCGATCACCTCCCCTCTCCATCTGGAGTCAAGACATGCCCCCCAAGGGTCGTCAGGGCGCAGCCAAGAAGGTGCGTCGCAAGGAAAAGAAGAACGTCGCTCACGGCCACGCGCACATCAAGAGCACGTTCAACAACACCATCGTCTCGATCACGGACCCCTCGGGCAACGTGATCTCCTGGGCCTCCGCCGGCCACGTCGGCTTCAAGGGCTCGCGCAAGTCCACCCCCTTCGCCGCGCAGATGGCCGCCGAGTCGGCCGCCCGCCGCGCGCAGGAGCACGGCATGCGCAAGGTCGACGTCTTCGTCAAGGGTCCCGGCTCCGGCCGTGAGACCGCGATCCGCTCCCTCCAGGCCACCGGCCTCGAGGTCGGCTCGATCCAGGACGTCACCCCGACGCCGCACAACGGCTGCCGTCCGCCGAAGCGTCGCCGCGTCTGACCCGCGACGGCCGGTGACGGCCGCGCGTCAGTAGCGCCGGGTCCGGGCGGTACACCCCAGAAGGGGCGTACCGCCCGTATCCTTGTTACATCTGTCGGGCATCAAATAGTGGGTGCCCACGATCGAAGGATCACCGCATGCTTATCGCTCAGCGTCCGTCGCTGACCGAAGAGGTCGTCGACGAGTTCCGCTCCCGGTTCGTGATCGAGCCGCTGGAGCCGGGCTTCGGCTACACCCTCGGCAACTCCCTCCGCCGCACCCTCCTCTCCTCGATCCCGGGCGCCGCTGTCACCAGCATCCGGATCGACGGCGTTCTGCACGAGTTCACCACCGTGCCGGGCGTCAAGGAGGACGTCACCGACCTCATCCTCAACATCAAGCAGCTGGTCGTCTCCTCGGAGCACGACGAGCCGGTCGTGATGTACCTGCGCAAGCAGGGCCCGGGCCTGGTCACCGCCGCCGACATCGCGCCCCCGGCCGGTGTCGAGGTGCACAACCCCGACCTCGTTCTCGCCACGCTCAACGGCAAGGGCAAGCTGGAGATGGAGCTGACCGTCGAGCGCGGTCGCGGCTACGTCTCCGCCGTCCAGAACAAGCAGGTCGGCCAGGAGATCGGCCGCATCCCGGTCGACTCCATCTACTCGCCGGTGCTCAAGGTCACGTACAAGGTCGAGGCGACCCGTGTCGAGCAGCGCACCGACTTCGACAAGCTGATCGTCGACGTCGAGACCAAGCAGGCCATGCGTCCCCGCGACGCCATGGCGTCGGCCGGCAAGACCCTGGTCGAGCTGTTCGGCCTGGCGCGCGAGCTCAACATCGACGCCGAGGGCATCGACATGGGCCCGTCCCCGACGGACGCCGCTCTCGCCGCCGATCTGGCGCTGCCGATCGAGGAGCTGGAGCTCACGGTCCGCTCGTACAACTGCCTCAAGCGCGAGGGCATCCACTCCGTGGGTGAGCTCGTGGCCCGCTCCGAGGCGGACCTGCTCGACATCCGCAACTTCGGCGCCAAGTCGATCGACGAGGTCAAGGCGAAGCTGGCCGGTATGAGCCTCGCGCTCAAGGACTCGCCTCCCGGCTTCGACCCGACCGCCGCCGCCGACGCCTTCGGCGCGGACGACGACGCGGACGCCGGTTTCGTGGAGACCGAGCAGTACTGAGCACCACCCGTACGACTTCCGTGAGGCGTCCGCCGCACGGGAACTGACACCGGTACCTGATACGGCCGGTGCAGCACACAAGGAGAATCACCATGCCGCGTCCCGCCAAGGGTGCCCGTCTGGGCGGCAGCGCCGCGCACGAGAAGCTGCTCCTCGCCAACCTGGCGAAGTCGCTCTTCGAGCACGGCCGCATCACGACGACCGAGGCCAAGGCCCGCCGCCTGCGCCCCGTCGCCGAGCGCCTCGTCACCAAGGCGAAGAAGGGCGACATCCACAACCGTCGCCTGGTGCTCCAGACGATCACGGACAAGAGCGTCGTCCACACGCTCTTCACCGAGATCGCTCCCCGGTACGAGAACCGCCCCGGTGGTTACACCCGTATCACCAAGATCGGCAACCGTCGCGGCGACAACGCCCCGATGGCCGTGATCGAGCTGGTCGAGGCGCTGACCGTGGCCCAGCAGGCCACCGGTGAGGCCGAGGCCGCCACGAAGCGCGCGGTCAAGGAAGACGCCCTCAAGAAGGACGAGGCCCCCGCGGCCGAGTCCGCCGAGGACGCCAAGCCGGCCGACGACGCGCCCGCCGCGGAAGCGGCTGACGAAAAGGGCAAGGACGCCTGAGCGTTCTGAGCCGGACCACGGGACGGGCCCGCATCTCCCTTCGGGGCGGTGCGGGCCCGTTTCGCTTGATCAGGGTGAGGAGAGGGAGACGCGGTGAGTGACGAGGCTGAGCCCGGTTTCGTACGGGTACGGCTGGACCTGTCGTACGACGGCAAGGACTTCTCGGGCTGGGCGAAGCAGACCGGCCGGCGCACGGTGCAGGGGGAGATCGAGGACGCGCTGCGGACCGTGACCCGCTCGGCGGTGACGTACGGCCTGACGGTGGCGGGCCGCACGGACGCCGGGGTGCACGCGCGCGGCCAGGTCGCCCATGTGGACCTGCCGGAAGCGCTCTGGGCGGAGCACGAGGAGAAGCTGCTGCGGCGGCTGGCGGGACGGCTGCCGCAGGACGTACGGGTCTGGCGCGCGGCCCCCGCCCCGGCCGGGTTCAACGCCCGTTTCTCCGCGCTGTGGCGGCGCTACGCCTACCGGGTGGGCGACCGGCCCGGCGGGGTCGATCCGCTGACGCGCGGCCATGTCCTGTGGCACGACCGGCCGTTGGACGTGGACGCGATGAACGAGGCGGCGGCGCTGATGGTGGGGGAGCACGACTTCGCCGCGTACTGCAAGAAGCGCGAGGGCGCGACGACCATCCGGACGCTCCAGAAGCTGGACTGGGTGCGGAACCCGGACTCCGGGGTGCTCACCGCGACCGTGCAGGCGGACGCGTTCTGCCACAACATGGTGCGGGCGCTGATCGGGGCGGCGCTGTTCGTCGGCGACGGGCGGCGGCCGGCCTCCTGGCCCGCCGAGGTGCTGGCGGCGAAGGTGCGCGACCCCGGGGTGCACGTGGTGCGTCCGCACGGGCTGACGCTGGAGGAAGTGGCCTACCCGGCGGACGAGTTGCTGGCGGCGCGGGCCGAAGAGGCCCGGAACGTGCGGACGCTGCCGGGGGCCGGCTGCTGCTGAGCGGGCTGCCCGCTCACCGGTGCTCCGGACTCCCGGGCGCCCGCTCGGGAGTCCGGCGGGGGCGTGGAGCCCGCGGGGTCGTCAGCCGGGGTCGGCCGCGGCCTGGGACGCCTGGAGCCGGCCCCGTTGGTGGATCTGACGGAACGTGAAGTTGGTCAAGTCCTTGTTGACGGCGTAGACGTCCTTGTCGGCGGTGGTGACCCGTTTGCCGCTGGTGAAGCCGCCGATGGTGAAGTAGGCGTAGCGGCCGTAGGAGTTGGACGTGCGCAGGCAGACCGTACCGCCGCGGCAGAAGGTGCCGACGCCCCCGCCGCTGAGGGAGGCCAGTCCGCCCGAAGCCTGGTCGACGGCCTTCTTCGCACGGGCCTCCGTGGCGAAGACGGCGACGCCGACCGTCATGGCCACCCCGCCCTTGCGGTAGGTGGCGCGGAGGAGCTGGGTGCAGCCGTTGTCGGTGAGGACGGCGCCGAGGGCGCCCTGGGTGCCCGTCGAGCAGGTCGCGGAGCTGCTCGACGCGCCCTTGAGGTGGACGCGGTCGCCCATGGTGAGCCTCTTGCCGGGGAAGAACCCGTCGACGGTGACCGGCGCCCTGTCCTTCTCGGCGCTGGATATGTACTCCTTGGGGTCCGGCGGGGGCGGCGGTGCGACCGAGGAGAAGGACGGCGCGGGCACGGCGGACTCCGCCGGGAGTTCGGCCGGGGAGGGCAGCCGGCTCGCGCTGCCGTCGGCCTTGCCCGTGCCGCCGCCGTTCGACGTGACCACGGCGGCGGTCACGATCGCGCCGACCGCCACCGTGGCCAGCGCGCCGCCGCCGATCATCAGGAGTTTCCTCCGCCGGGCCCGCGCCGCGGACTGCTCCGCCAGCGCCGCCCAGTCCGGAGTCCCGCCGCCTCCGGGCCCCCAGGAGGCCCCCCCTTGCCCAAAGCTCATGCGCGCAGTTTAGAGGGAGGCGTAAACCGGTTGGGCCAAGCGTTCGCGGACCGTGACAATGCTCGGTATGGGACATCTCGAAGCAGGCCACCTGGAGTACTACCTTCCGGACGGGCGGGTGCTGCTCGGCGACGCCTCCTTCCGGGTGGCCGACGGCGCCGTCGTCGCGCTCGTCGGGGCGAACGGGGCGGGCAAGACGACTCTGCTGCGGCTGCTCGCCGGTGAGCTCCAGCCGCACGGCGGGACGGTGTCGGTGAGCGGCGGGCTCGGGGTGATGCCGCAGTTCGTGGGCTCGGTGCGCGACGAGCGGACCGTGCGGGACCTGCTGGTGTCGGTGGCGCAGCCGCGCATCCGGGAGGCGGCGAAGGCGGTCGACGCGGCGGAGGAGAGGATCCTCACCGTCGACGACGAGGCCGCGCAGATGGCGTACGCGCAGGCGCTGAGCGACTGGGCGGAGGCGCGCGGGTACGAGGCCGAGACGGTGTGGGACATGTGCACCACGGCCGCGCTGGGCGTCCCGTACGAGAAGGCGCAGTGGCGCGAGGTGCGCACGCTCAGCGGCGGCGAGCAGAAGCGGCTGGTGCTGGAGGCGCTGCTGCGCGGGCCCGACGAGGTCCTGCTGCTGGACGAGCCGGACAACTACCTGGACGTGCCGGGCAAGCGGTGGCTGGAGGAGAAGCTGAAGGAGACCCGTAAGACGGTCCTCTTCGTCTCCCACGACCGGGAGCTGCTGTCGCGCGCCGCGGAGAAGATCGTCAGCGTCGAGCCGAGCCCGGCGGGCAGCGACGTCTGGGTGCACGGGGGCGGCTTCGCCACGTACCACGAGGCGCGCAAGGAGCGGTTCGCGCGGTTCGAGGAGCTGCTGCGGCGCTGGCAGGAGGAGCACGCCCGGCTGAAGGCGCTCGTCCTGCGGATGCGGCAGCAGGCGGCGAACAGCCCCGACATGGCCAACCGCTACCACGCGATGCAGACCCGCTTCAAGAAGTTCGAGGAGGCGGGCCCGCCGCCGGAGCCGCCGCGCGAGCAGGACATCAGGATGCGGCTGCGCGGCGGGCGGACCGGGGTGCGGGCGGTGACCTGCAAGGGGCTGGAGCTGACCGGGCTGATGAAGCCGTTCGACCTGGAGGTCTACTACGGGGAGCGGGTCGCGGTCCTCGGCTCCAACGGGTCGGGCAAGTCGCACTTCCTGCGGCTGCTGGCGGGGGAGCCGGTGGCGCACACGGGGGAGTGGAAGCTCGGGGCGCGGGTGGTGCCGGGGCACTTCGCGCAGACCCACGCCCACCCGGAGCTGCTGGGCAGGACGCTGGTGGACATCCTCTGGACCGAGCACGCCAAGGACCGGGGCGGGGCGATGTCGGTGCTGCGGCGGTACGAGCTGGAGCGGCAGGGCGACCAGCCGTTCGAGAAGCTGTCCGGCGGGCAGCAGGCCCGGTTCCAGATCCTGCTGCTGGAGCTGGCCGGTACGACGGCGCTGCTGCTGGACGAGCCGACGGACAACCTGGATCTGGAGTCGGCGGAGGCGCTGCAGGACGGTCTGGAGGTGTACGACGGCACGGTGATGGCGGTCACGCACGACCGGTGGTTCGCGAAGTCCTTCGACCGGTACCTGGTCTTCGGCTCGGACGGGGTGGTCCGGGAGACGGCGGAGCCGGTGTGGGACGAGCGGCGGGTGGACCGGGCGCGGTGACCTCGGGCGGCCGGCGGCGGGGCCCGGGGCCGGCGGCGGGGCCGGAAAGGCCGCCTCGCGCGTCGGCGGTGCGGGCGGGGGGCGTTTTGACCGCCGCGGGGGGCGGCCGGTAGTCTTCTGGTTTGTTATGCGTATCGGCTGCGCTGTCATGGCGCGAAGGGCCCATACGTAGGTTCTCTGGAGCAGTTACCAGTGGCTCGCATACGGGCGTCGTTTCCCGGCATTGTGAGCCCCAGCTGCATGATCGCTTCAGGGGTGCCATGTGTCTGGACCTCATCCACTGAAGAAGCGAAGGCTACGAAGTGCGTACGTACAGCCCCAAGCCCGGCGATGTCACTCGCCAGTGGCACATCATCGACGCTCAGGACATCGTCCTGGGCCGTCTGGCCACCACGGCGGCCAACCTCCTCCGCGGCAAGCACAAGGCGATCTACGCCCCCCACATGGACATGGGCGACTTCGTCATCATCATCAACGCCGACAAGGTGCACCTGTCCGGCAACAAGAAGACCCAGAAGATGGCGTACCGCCACTCGGGCTTCCCGGGCGGTCTCCGTTCGGTGCGCTACGACGAGCTGCTCGCGAAGAACCCCGAGAAGGCCGTCGAGAAGGCCATCAAGGGCATGATCCCCAAGAACACCCTGGGCCGTCAGATGCTCTCGAAGCTCAAGGTCTACGCGGGCGACCAGCACCCGCACGCTGCCCAGCAGCCGGTCCCGTTCGAGATCACCCAGGTCGCGCAGTAGTTCCGGCCACCCCCTAAGACATACAGAAAGATCTGAGGAGCATCGTGGCCGAGACCACTGTTGAGACGACCACCGACGACACGGTGGGCACCGACGGCGAGGAGACCTTCGCCGAGGTGACCACCTTCGAGTCGGAGGTCCCCGTCGAGGGTGAGTACACCTCCGAGTCGCTCGCCGGCCGCTTCGGCGACCCGCAGCCCGCCGCCGGCCTGGGCCGTCGCAAGAACGCCATCGCCCGCGTCCGGATCGTTCCGGGCACCGGCAAGTGGAAGATCAACGGTCGCACCCTTGAGGACTACTTCCCCAACAAGGTGCACCAGCAGGAAGTCAACGAGCCCTTCAAGGTGCTCGAGCTCGACGGCCGCTACGACGTCATCGCCCGCATCTCGGGTGGCGGCGTCTCCGGCCAGGCCGGCGCCCTGCGCCTCGGCGTGGCCCGCGCGCTGAACGAGGCGGACGTGGACAACAACCGCGCCACGCTGAAGAAGGCCGGCTTCCTCTCCCGCGACGACCGTGCGGTCGAGCGCAAGAAGGCCGGTCTCAAGAAGGCCCGTAAGGCCCCGCAGTACAGCAAGCGCTAAATATCGCCTGCTCGACTGCCACGTTCGCCCCGGCGGCACACACCGTGCTGCCGGGGCGTTCGTCTATCGAGGCTCGCGGGCGTATAACGGCATAAGGCGTTCATCGGACCGGACGGGTTCGTGCGGGCCCGGGCAGGGCCGGACGGGCCGCGGCCCGGCGGGCGCCGCCGTCGTGCACCTCGGGGTCGGTCATGCCCTGCCGCCTGATGTGCCTTTTTGCGGGTTTTCATCGGATTTCGTTGTTTGGTTGCTCAGCGCGCGTGCTGTGCAGTAGTGGTTTGTGGTTTCGGAGCACTTCGGAGGACACCAGTGGGACGACTCTTCGGTACGGACGGGGTACGCGGTGTCGCCAACGCCGATCTGACGGCCGAGCTCGCGCTCGGCCTCTCGGTCGCGGCGGCGCACGTACTCGCCGAGGCGGGCACCTTCGCCGGCCATCGCCCGACGGCCGTGGTCGGACGTGATCCGCGTGCATCCGGAGAGTTCCTGGAGGCCGCCGTCGTGGCGGGTCTGGCCAGCGCCGGTGTGGACGTGCTGCGCGTGGGCGTGCTGCCGACGCCCGCCGTCGCGTACCTCACCGGAGCGCTCGGCGCGGACATCGGCGTGATGCTCTCCGCCAGCCACAACGCGATGCCCGACAACGGCGTCAAGTTCTTCGCGCGGGGCGGCCACAAGCTCGCCGACGAGCTGGAGGACCGCATCGAGACGGTCTACGAGCAGCACCGCACCGGTGAGCCGTGGGACCGTCCGACCGGCGCCGGTGTCGGCCGGGTCACCGACTACACGGAGGGCTTCGACCGGTACGTCGCCCACCTCATCGGCGTCCTGCCCAACCGGCTCGACGGCCTCAAGGTCGTCCTGGACGAGGCGCACGGCGCCGCCGCCCGGGTCTCGCCCGAGGCGTTCGCGCGCGCCGGGGCCGAGGTCGTCACCATCGGGGCGGACCCGGACGGCCTGAACATCAACGACGGCTGCGGCTCCACCCACCTGGACCTGCTCCGCGCCGCCGTCGTCGAGCACGGGGCCGACCTCGGCATCGCCCACGACGGGGACGCCGACCGCTGCCTCGCGGTGGACGCGGCGGGCGAGGAGGTCGACGGCGACCAGATCCTCGCCGTCCTGGCCCTCGCGATGCGCGACGCCGGGCAGCTGCGCAAGCAGACCGTCGTCGGCACGGTGATGTCGAACCTCGGCTTCAAGCTGGCCATGGAGCGCGAGGGCATCCAGCTGGTCCAGACGGCGGTCGGCGACCGGTACGTCCTGGAGTCGATGAAGGCCGAGGGCTACGCGCTCGGCGGCGAGCAGTCCGGGCACGTCATCGTCCTGGACCACGCCACGACCGGCGACGGCACGCTGACCGGCCTGATGCTGGCGGCCCGCGTCGCCGCCACCGGCCGCAGCCTCGCCGAGCTGGCCGGGGTCATGCAGCGCCTGCCGCAGGTCCTCATCAACGTGCCCGACGTCGACAAGACCCGGGTGAACACCTCCGCCGAGCTGGCCACGGCCGTCGTGGAGGCGGAGCGGGAGCTGGGCGAGACCGGGCGCGTCCTGCTGCGCCAGTCGGGTACGGAGCCGCTGGTGCGGGTCATGGTGGAGGCCGCCGACATCGAGCAGGCGCGGGCCGTCGCGGGCCGGCTGGCCGATGTCGTGAAGTCCGCACTGGGCTGAGCCCCCCGGACGCGCGGCGGGCCCGCCGCGCGTCCCGCTCCGGCCCCCACGCGGCGCGTAGGGACTGCCCCGTGTCGCGTAGGGCCGTCCCGTGTCGCGCAGGGACCGCCCCCGTGTCGCGCAGGGCCGTCCGTCGCCTCAGCCGCCCACCGAAGCCCCCGGCGTGCTCGCCGGGGGCTTCTGTGTGCGCCGGACCCGCTCCAGGGCCTTCTGGAGCAGGAGGGTCAGCGTGCCCGCCAGGATGATGCCGCCGAGGTTGGCGAGGAGCTGCTGGGCGGAGCCGACGGTCTGCTGGTAGTCCGCGTAGCTGAACGCGACGGACGCGTTGGCGGCGGCCGGGACCGTCGTCACCGAGATCGCCACCCCGATCAGCGCCCCGGACTTGGCCGAGGTGAGCGAGAGCGTCCCGGCGATGCCCGCCAGGAACGCCACCACGAACGACATCCAGTCCGGGTGCCAGATGAATCCGGTGTTCGGCCGGGCCTTGGCGATCATCGAACGGTCGAACAGGCCGAAGGCGTCCATCAGCCAGGCGAAACCGGCCGTCACGAGCATCGCCGCCGCGAACCCGCCGACCAGCGCCCACAGCGAGCGCCCCACCAGCCGGGGGGCGCGCTGCACCACAGCGGTGGAGATCCCGGCCAGCGGACCGAACTCGGGCCCCACCGCCATCGCGCCCACGATCAGGACCGCGTTGTCGAGCATCACCCCGCAGGCGGCGAGCATGGTGGCGAGGGCGAGGAAGGAGACGTAGGTGATGGAGAACGTCGACTCCTCGTGCGTCGCCTCCGTCAGCTCCTCCCACAGCACCGCGTCGGCACCGTCGCCGGGGGCCTCGTGCTCGGCCCTGTCGGCGTGGTCGGAGAGCGTCAGCTCCATGTTCTCCATGGTGATCGACCCGGACCGATCGATGCCGAGCCGCCGCAGCGCACCGATCAACTCGTCGCCCGCCTCGCGCGCCACGTCGCACATCACCACGTCGCCGACGGGGGAGCGGGCGGCGCCGGGCAGGACCACGAGGTGGGCGGTGCCGACGGTGGAGGAGAGCAGTTCGACGACCTCGTCGGTGGCGTCGGCCGGCACGATCAGACGCAGATGCAGCACGCGGTCGGCCCTCCCGGGGACGGCTCGGTCAGAGCTTGCGCAGGGACAGCTTCTGGACCTTGTGGTCCGCCCCCTTGCGGAGCACCAGAGTGGCACGGCCGCGCGTCGGCGCCACGTTCTCCAGCAGATTCGGCTTGTTGATGGTCCGCCACATGGTGCGCGCGTAGTCCAGCGCCTCCTCCTCGGAGACCTGGGTGTACCTGCGGAAGTACGAGGACGGGTCCTGGAACGCCGTGGCGCGCAGCTTGCGGAAGCGGTTCAGGTACCAGGTCTCGATGTCCTCGGCCCGCGCGTCCACGTACACGCTGAAGTCGAAGTAGTCGGCGAGTCCGACGCGGGTGCGGCCGTCACTGCCGGGGAGGGCGGGCTGCAGGACGTTGAGGCCCTCGACGATGAGGATGTCGGGGCGGCGCACGGAGAGCCGCTCCCCGGGGACGATGTCGTAGATCAGGTGCGAGTAGACGGGCGCGGTCACCTCGTCCTTGCCCGCCTTGATGTCCGCGACGAATCGGGTCAGGGCGCGCCGGTCGTAGGACTCCGGGAACCCTTTGCGCGAGGTCAGCCCGCGTGCCTGGAGCTCCTTCATCGGCAGCAGGAACCCGTCCGTGGTCACCAGCTCCACCCGCGGGTGCTCCGGCCAGCGGGCCAGCAGCGCCTGGAGGATGCGGGCGCTGGTGGACTTGCCCACGGCGACGCTGCCCGCGACCCCTATGACGAACGGGGTGCCGCGCTGCGCCCCGTGCCCGTTCCCGGCGTCCCCGAGGAAGGTGTTCAGCGCGCCGCGCAGCCCGGAGGTGGCCTGGACGTAGAGGTTGAGCAGCCGGGAGAGCGGCAGGTAGACGTCCCGCACCTCGTCCAGGTCGATGACGTCCCCGAGCCCCCGCAGCCGCTCCACCTCCTCGGCGGTCAGCGGCAGCGGCGTCTTGTCCCGCAGCGCGCTCCACTCGTCGCGCGACAGGTCGACATACGGGGTCGGCGCGTGCTCGGTGCGACGGTGGGGGCTCCGTGCGGGCGATGTGATCACCCTCCATTGTTACGGGAGTTTCAACGGAGCGGGGGGTGGGGTCGGTCACGTGGGTGGCGGGCGCGGGCCGGGACCCGCCACCCCCGGCCCGCCCCCGGCCCTCCGCCCTACGGCTGAGGCGTCTCGCCCCGGGCGCCGACCACGGCCGCGGTGAGGCGTGCGCGGTCCAGGGTGATGTCCCCGGCCGTCATCCGGCTGACGAAGCCCAGCTCCTTCACGTCGTGGTCCTCGGTCACCACGTGGCGGGTGCCCGCGTAGGAGTAGTCGGACGGGGACAGCAGGAGTTCCTGGCGCTCGTGGCTGCCCGGTTCCTCGTAGGTGACGGCGATCGCCCTGCGGCCCGCCGCGTCACGCACGAGGTGGTCGGTGACCCGCACCCCCGGTACGGTGCCGAGGGCCCGGTAGATGCGGGCGCGGGCGGCGGGCGGCAGCGGGTAGGACTCGATGAGCGTGCTCAGTCCGCGGAACGTGCGGGCGGTGCCGCTCTCCCCGCGTCCCCGCTCGGTGTCGAACGCCGGGTAGAGGGCGCGGACCTCCGCCAGCAGGGACGCGGGGTCGTCCGGCAGGCTTTCGGCCGCCCGGTAGGTCTCGCGGGCCGACCAGGAGTCGTCCGCCGGGTCCTTCTCCATCTCCGGGTCCGCGTATGGGGCCCAGGACGTCTCGGGGCCGGTGTCGGGGTCGGCGATGTTCTCCGTGGCCGCCAGTTCCGGCTTCGCGGACAGAGCCACGGTGTAGACCCACTGGTCGGCCCGGGGCTCCGGAGGGGCCTCCTCCCCTTCCACGAAATCGGCCGCCCGGTTCAGGGTCACCGCCGGGCCGGACAGGTCGAGATTGTCCGCGAGGGCGTCCGGGTCCGAGGAGGTGTCCACGACCTGGGTGACGATCAGGGCCGCCGCCGTGATCGCGGCCGCCGCACCGAGTGAGGCGACCCGCCAGTCGGCCCGCAGCCTGCGGGTTCGGCGGCTCCTGTCCGCGATGGCGTCGGTCAGGAGTGCGCGCCCGGGGGCGAGGGCGGCGCGGTCGGGTACGGGGGCGTCGGCGCGCAACTCCCTCAGCAGGGTCAGTTCGTCCATGACGGGCTCAGCTCCTCTTCGGCCGAGGCGAACGCGGGGTCGGTGCTCAGGGACGCGCGGACCTTGCGGCGGGCCCGGTTCAGGCGGGATCTGACGGTGCCCAGCGGTATCCGCAGCGCGTCGGCGACCTCCTGGTAGCCGAGGTCCGCCCAGGCGACGAGCAGCAGCACGTGCCGGTCGCCGGGGGACAGCGCGGCCAGGGCCCCGGCCAGCGGGGCCTGGACGGCGAGCCGGCCGTCCGAGCGGTCGCTCCAGGACGCGGTGACCGGGTCGTGGCCGGTCCGGGCCAGCGCCTTGAGCGCGCGGACCTCGGTACGTCGCTGCTTGCCGATCAGGTTGGCGGCGATGCCGTACAGCCAGGGCCGGGCCAGCCGGCGGCCCGTGTCGTAGCGGTCGCGGGTGCGGAACGCGATGAGGAACGTCTCCGCCGTGATGTCGTCCGCCGCGCCCTCCCCGAGGCGGCGGGCGGCGTAGCGGTGGATGTCCGGGGCGTGCCGGTCGTACAGCCCGGCGAAGAGTTCGGGCTCGTCGAGGGACTGGGCGATGACGTCGGCGTCGTCCCGGCCGTCGCCCGCGTCACCCGCTGCCTCGGGGAGGGCCGGTGGTGGTCCGGTCACTGCGCCTCCAGGGTGCGTCGGTCGGTGTGGCTGTCACCCCTGTTGTCCGTAGCGGCCGGAAAGGTTCACGGGCGGGCGCCGACGCGGTGTCCGTACGCGCACGGGCGGGCGCCGACGCGATGCCCGTACGCCCTCCGTCCCCGTTCCGTCAGCCGCGTCCCGGTCGCAGGGAGCGCAGCATGCCCAGCGTCCGGTCCTTCAGGCCGCCGCGCCGCACGGGCGGCCGCGGGATCTCCTCCGGGTCGCGCTCCGGCATGGGGACGGCGGCGGACGCCGGGACGCCCGCGTCGAGGACCGCCATCCGGTCCGGGGTGAGCTTGGCGTACAGCGTCGGCTCCACCTCCACCACGAAGGCGTCGAAGCCGATGAGGTGCCGGGCCCCGTCCGGGAAGACCCGCATCGCGGCGCACGCGTCGTACCGGACGGTGACCTGCCCGCCGGGGGTGACCAGGGTGACCGCCTCCGGTCCGACGGCCAGGCTCACGCCGTCGCGCTCCCGGGACCGGTGCACGGTGCCCGCCGGTTCGGGCACCGGGGCGGACCACTGGGGCGCCTGCGTGAAGCCCGCCCAGTCCACGGCCCGCCCCGGCACCTGGATCAGCGCGCTGTCGTACAGCTCCCCGGCCACGTCGCGCAGGTCCTCGACGGTGACGGCGTCCACCTCCGCCCGGTGCTCGTCCGGGCTCAGGTTGGGGTGCCCGGTGAGCACGTTCAGGGCGTACGAGGGCAGGGCCGTCGCGCAGATGTCCGGGCGTTCGTACTGCTTGAGGGCCTTCGCCCTGGCCGAGTCGAGTTCGGCCGGGTCGATGGTCCCGGCCCGCAGCCGCGCCAGCACGTCGATGAACCCGCCCACCACCGCGTCCTGCTTCTGCGGGAGCGCGTCCGCGAAGGCGGTGAGGGTCGCGTGGTCGTTGTCGCGCGGCTGGTAGTCGCAGTCGGCGGCGTAGGAGTAGCCGCCCTTCTGCCGCAGGTCCGTGAAGAGGGCCCGGCCCAGCACCTCCGCGAAGAGCGAGGCCGCCACGCTGCGCCGCACGATGCCGTCCAGGACCACTCCGCCGCTGCCGCCCGTGAGGTGGGCGGGGGTGACGGGCAGGGCCGAGGTCGGCACGGGCAGCGGCTGCCGCCGCCCGGCCGGCAGGGTCAGGTCCAGGCCCTCGGGCACGGTGTCGCCGATGATCCACAGGACCGCGTTGTCCCGGGTGAACCAGGTCGCGGCCCAGTCGCGCACCGCGTCGGCCGTCAGATGCAGGGTGCCGTACTCCGGGTAGCTGACCAGGCCGTAGCCCCGCGCTCCGTAACGCCACAGGGGCAGCTGGTGGTTGATGCCCCGGCTGCGGCCCGCCTGTTCGGTGCGCAGGATCTCGCGCTCGGTGGCGAGGCGTTCGACCGGCAGGTCGCGCAGGGAGGCGCAGACCCCGTTGAGGTAGGCGACGACCTCCTCGGCGGTGCCGGAGACCACGAAGTGGGTGTGGGTGGCGGCGGTGGACCCGTTGTAGTGCAGGTCGGAGACGCCGTGCCGGTGGAGCGCCAGGTGTTCCACGAGGTGGGTGAGGCCGGCCGTGGCCAGTGTCTCGTCCGCGGCCCCGACCCGGAAGTACAGGCCCGCGGTGACCGGGCCGCCGCCGGACCTGGCCGTGAGCAGGGTCGGGATGCGGTCGACCTCGGTCTCGGTGATGAACCCGGGCGCGGGGGGCGCGGCGGAAACGGAGCCGGCGGCGGGCCCGTCCGGTGTCGTGGCGGCGGCGGGGCCGTCGGTCTGCTGGGTCATCGTCGTTCAGCCCTTCGCCAGTGCGCGTCTGCGGTGCTTGAGGAACTGCACTTCCCGGTCGCCCCAGTAGCCCCAGGGCAGCTCGGTCGCCTTGTCCCCGAGGGTGCGGAAGTACGGGGCGGCCTCCCGGTGGTGACCGCCGAGGCTCAGGGCGCCCGCGAAGTCGTTGTGGTCGCCCACCCAGTGGAAGCCCGGCCGGTAGTCCGGGTGCCGTACGGAACGGTCGGCCGCGGCCAGGACGTCGTCCCGTACCTCCGTGGCGCGCAGGTAGTCGCCGGGTCCGTCGTCGCTGCCGTCCAGCCAGCGTTCCAGGTGAGCCTGGGCCACCAGCCGCCCCGCATGGCTCCCGGCGGGCGCCGCCTCCAGGCACTGCCGGGCGAAGCCGAACGCCTCCTCCCAGCGCCCTCCCCACTTGGGGCACAGCTGCTGGAGCAGCAG
Organism: Streptomyces sp. NPDC017448; assembly: GCF_044330565.1. Lineage (NCBI taxonomy): Bacteria > Bacillati > Actinomycetota > Actinomycetes > Kitasatosporales > Streptomycetaceae > Streptomyces > Streptomyces sp. NPDC017448. The sequence continues at coordinate 485,589 of NZ_JBIRLM010000001.1, forward strand.
GATCTGCCCCTGGATGTGGTGCGGGTGGTGTTCGGCCAGCCGGTCGTACCGCCGCCGCGCCTCGCTCGCCCCGAGCTCCAGCCCCCGCGCGGTCGTCAGCCGGTACGACCAGGCGAGGGCGTACGACGGTTCGTCGGCGCACACACCGATCAGCAGTTGCTCGGCCCGCCGCAGCCAGCGGTGGAACTGCTGGAACTGCTCCCGCGACACGTGCTCCGCCGTGGACCCGCTGCGGATGTCCCAGCCGACGTCGATGTAGCGGGCGGCGAGCAGGGTGCGGGCCAGCGGCGACCCGTGGTCGGCGACCGCGCGTTCCAGGAAGCGTTCGGCGGAGCTGAGGCCGGCGACGAGGCTCGCGGCCACCGCCCGCTCGTCCTCGTCGTCGCCCAGGAAGGCGAAGTACGCCTCCACGGTGTCCCAGTCGTTCCCGCGTACGGCGGTGCGGAGGTCCACGAGGGAGGGGATCTGGCGGCAGAGGTCGAACTCGGCGCGGATCAGGTCGGGTTCGGTCGGAGACACGTCGGTCCTCGGATGCTGGCTGCGGACGCGACCGGTGGGGTCCCGGGCGCGGGAGGCGCGCGCGGCGTGTCGACGAACGGGCAGGTGGCGGCAGTTGGGCGGCAGGAGGGGGGAAGAGGGGGAAAGGAGGGGAGGGCGGTGTGATGATCGGAACGGGAGGCTAGCACCCGGCGCGGGCTGAGCGCGGGGGAGTTTCCCCGGGCCGGGCACCCGGGCGCCCGGTCTCTGTGCGCCGGGCCTCTGCGGACCGGGCCTCTGCGCGCCGGACGAAACCGAGGGGCGAACGCCGGGCCCGTGCGGGCCCGGCCTCGCACTCAGGCGTCCTGCGGGTACCAGCGCAGTTCGACGGTGTTGCCGTCCGGGTCGGTGACGTAGACCGACGTGGCCGACCCCCGTGCCCCGAAGCGGGGGACGGGCCCCTCCTTCACCGTGAACACTCCGGAGTCGATGACCTCCTGCCAGTCGAGCGGCTCGACGACGAGACAGATGTGGTCCACGTTCGACTCGCCGCGCGGGCGGTCGAGCAGGTCGATGATCGTCGTCGGGCTGACCCGGACCGAGGGGAACGGCACCTTGCCCGCCCGCCACTCCTCCACCCGGACCGGCTCCAGGCCCAGCGGCCCGCAGTAGAACTCCAGGGCCCTCTCGACGTCACCGACGTTGAGGACGAGGTGGTCGAAGTCCTTGACCTGGACCATCGGCTGTATGGGCACGGTCAGACCTCCGAGGTGTACGTGGTGAAGCCGGCCCAGCCGGTGGGGGTGAAGCCCAGGTGCGGTCCGCCGGCGGGGAGCTGCTTGGAGTCGCGTACGCGGATGGCGGTGAGGTCGGTGGCGGCCTCGACGCAGGACGGACCGTCGTTGGTGCTGCAACTGCTCTTGAACCAGGTCGGCTCGGGGGTGCTCATGTCTCTCCCGACAGTTTCTCGATGAATTCCCGCGACAGCCGGGGCGCGAGGGCCTGCGGCCGGAGCAGGGTGGAGCGCATCTCCAGGATCTGCACCTGCCTCGGATCGCTGATCGGTCCGCTGGTCAGCCCGCTGACCAGCTGGGCCTCGTTGAGCCCGACGGCCTTTCCGCCATGGAGTTTAAGGAGGCGGTGCGAGCCGCCCGGTCCAGCGTGTTCCTCCGCCTCCATGGGCATGACCGGGAGCTCGACATACCGCAACCGGCTCAGCTCCAGCAGGTGTTCGAGCCGGCGTCGCAGGGCCGTTCCGCCTCCGGTGACGCACGACGCAAAAGCTTTTGAGTACCTGTCTGTGATCCCTGGAGAAAACACCCCACCCACCCTCCCGGGTGTACCTCTGCGGGCCCCGCGTCAGCGGGCGCGAGGCGCCATCACCCGCGCGGGTGGAGCGTGCTGATCGGGCTGGCTTTTGGCCCTGTTGGCGGGCATATGCTCACGCTGACCACCACCCCAGACATGAGACGGCCCCCGGCCGGGACTGGCATCCCGACCGAAGGCCTGGCCACCAAGGAAGTACGGAGCTTCCCGATGGATACCCAGCAGGTTAGCGCGCCCCCGCCCGTTCCGTCCGCCGGTGTCGTACACGTCAACATCCGGCTCACCGACGGCTACACGATCATCTCCAACCGGCTCTCCCAGCACCGGGGCCTCTCCCTGCTGGCGATCGGCCTCTGCACCCACATCCAGTCGGTTCCCGATGGGTGGCGGGTCGGTATCAAGGCGCTCGCCGCGATCTTCCCGGAGAGCGAGGCCCGCATCGCCGCCGCGTTGCGGGAGCTGGAGCGGCACGGCTTTCTGCGCCGCGTCCGGGTGCGGGCGTCGGGCGGGCGGGTGACCGTGCGCACGGAGTCGTACAACCATCCGGAGGCGTCGGTCCGGCGGGCGACGGCGAGCGGGACCGTACGGCTGGTGGTGACCGGAGCCGCGCCCGAGCCCGCGCCCGTCCCCCGACCCGTTCCCGTACCTGTGCCGCAGCCGGCACCCGCACCCGCACCGGCCCACGTGCTGGTGTCGGTACCGGAGACCGTGCCCGACCCGGCTGACCCCGCCCCCGCCCCCGCCCCCGTACCGGAGTCCGTCCGGCGGCTCGTGCCGTTGCCCACCGCGCCGAAACCGCCGCCCCCGCCGCTGTCCCGCCCGTGCGAGCCCGGCGCCGCGTTGTCCGGCGAGGCCGTCCGGCTGCTCGCCGGGCTCCAGCTCTCCGCACCCGGATTCGTCCTCTCCGAGGCGGACGTCGAGCGGCTCGCCCCCGGCGTCGCGGCCTGGCTGGAGCGCGGGGTGCGACCGGAGGCCGTACGGGCGGCGCTCACCGACGATCCGCCCGTGCCCCTCCGGCATCCGGCCAAGCTGCTGCGGCACCGGCTCATCGCGCTCCTCCCGCCACCGCTGCCCGCCGTCGCCCCGCTCCAGAACTGCGACGGCTGCGACCGGGCCTTCCGGTCGGCGGCGCCGGGGTGGTGCCGGGAGTGCCGCGAGGTACGCGCGTACGCCGACGAGCGCTGCCCGACCGGAGCGTGATCGGCCTTCCCGGTCAGACGGTCTGGACGGTCCGCGGACCGCCCGCCCGCGCGCTCCCGCCTCCCGCCCGCGCACGCCTTGTCCGCACACCCCCCACCCGCGCGCCCCGCGCGCACGCCTCGTCCGTGCGGCACGGTCAGCCGTGCCGGCCCCCGTGGTGGTCGACGAGGCGGGTGAGCAGGTCGGTCAGGACCTGCCGGTCGGACGGGGGCAGCGGCGCGAGGAACGCGTCCTGGGCGGCGGCGAGCAGCCGGTCGAGGCGGCCGAGCTCCCTCCGGCCCGCCGTGGTGATGCTGACGATGTTGCGCCGACGGTCCTGCGGGTCGGGCGTCCGGTCGAGGAGCCGCCGCTCGGCCAGGTCGTTGACGGTCGCCACCATGTCGCTGCGGTCGATGCCCGTGCGGCGGCCCAGGTCGGCCTGGCTGGACGGGCCGTACTCCTCCGAGGCGGCGAGAAGGGCGTAGTGGTAGCGCCGGACGCCGGCCTCGGCGAGCGCCCGGTCCACGATCCGGTTGGCGGCCAGAGCCGCCTGGTTGGTCAACCTGCTCGGCAGCGCGCGCAGCCGCTGCGGCGGCGTCCCCTCTTGGGTGTCCATGAACGCAACCTATACAACTCGTTGGCCGGACCCACGAACCGGCCGTATGGTGGGTCGCCCCAACGTTGGTTGCACCAATGATATGGAGGACCGCGACCGTGATCACACCGTTCCGCATCGATATCCCGCAGGCCGACCTCGACGACCTGAACGACCGCCTCGCCCGCACCCGTTGGCCCAACGAGGTCGCCGACGCCGGGTGGGACTACGGCTTCCCGCTGGCACGGCTCAAGGAGCTGGCCGACCGCTGGCACACCGGCTACGACTGGCGGAAGCACGAGGCCGCGCTCAACGAGTTCACCCATTTCACCACCGAGATCGACGGCCAGAACGTGCACTTCGTCCACGTCCGCTCTCCGAAGCCGGGCGCACTCGCGCTGATCCTCACCCACGGCTGGCCCGGATCCTTCCTGGAGTTCCTCGATGTGGTCGAGCCGCTGGCGCGCGACTTCCACCTGGTGATCCCGTCCCTTCCGGGCTACGGCTTCTCCGGGCCCACCCGCGAACGGGGCTGGGACGCGGACCGGATCGCACGGGCCTGGGCCGAACTCATGCGCCGCCTCGGCTACGAGCGTTACGGCGCACAGGGGGGCGACTTCGGTTCGGGCATCTCGACGGCGCTCGGCGCGGCGGCCCCCGGCCACGTGGTCGGGGTGCACGTCAACTACCTGCCGACCCGGCCCGACCCGGACGCCGGGATCGACCTCTCGCCGGAGGACGAAGCCCGCCTGGACGGGGTCAGGCGGCTGATGGCGAACCGCCCGCCGTACCAGGCCCTCCAGTCCGCCACCCCGCAGACCATCGGCTATGCGCTGACCGACTCGCCGGTCGGCCAGCTCGCCTGGATCGCCGAGCGCTTCGCCCAGTGGACCGATCCCCGCTCGCCGGTGGACGACGAGCGGATGCTCACCGACGTCTCGCTGTACTGGCTGACCGCCACCGCCGCGTCCTCGGCACGGCTGCACCGGGAGATGGTGCGGGCGACCGTGCCGTGCCCGGTGCCGGTGGGGGTGGCGGTGTTCGCCCACGACATCACGCGCTCGGTGCGGCCGCTGGCCGAGCGGCTGTACGACATCCGGCACTGGTCGGAATTCGACCGGGGCGGTCACTTCGCCGCGATGGAGGTGCCGGAGCTGTTCGCCGAGGACGTCCGGGCCTTCTTCCTCGGGCTCCCCGCCCGGTGAGCGCGGAAGAAACCGCGGACGGCCTCCCGATCCGTCCCGGCCCCGTTCGTCGTCCTCCTGTGGGGCAGTCCTGAAAGGCTGGAACACCCGGGCGGAACAGAGCCGGCCGAGCCGTACCGGCCGTCGCCGCGCACCGGGCGTCGCGTACGCCCCTCACGCCCACCGGGTGCGGCGTACGCGGTGGCCGGCCGGACCGGATGCCGCCTCGGCCCGGTGGGCGGCATCCGACGGCCGGACGCCGGAACCGGCTACCCGCTGTGGTCCAGCAGACCGGTGTCGATGGCCTCGGCGATCAGGGTCGCGCCGCGGCTGTTCTGGTGGATGTGGTCGGTCGTGAGCACGAGACCCCGCCGCCGGGAGATCGTGTCGAGGCTGCGGCGCAGTACCGCGTGCTGCACGAGGACGCCGATGACCGCCGCGGGCGTCGCTTCCCGGTACGGGACCGGCGGCGGGTCCGCTCGGCGCAACTCCTCGACCTGGCGTTCGTGGAGCGGGAGGTAGGCCACCTCGTGGGCGGCGGCGACCTCGGAGATCATCCGGCTGTACGCCTGCGATGCGCGGGCCGCCGCTCCTTCGGACCGCTGGCCGAGCACCGGCAGCGACAGCAGGCCGATCGTCGCGTCGGTCTCCGTACGCAGCCGTGTGACGACGGCTTCCAGGCACTGCTGGAACCAGCCCGCCGACGGGCGTTCGGGAAGCTGCTTGCGCTTCATGGCCCGCTCGACGGGGTAGCCGGCGAGGCTCGCTCGGGCGTCGTTGGTCCCGATCAGCACGGTGATCACATCGGGCGGGTTCGTGACGACGGCATCGAGGCGCTGCATGAGGTTGTAGGCGAAGTCGCCGTTGGCGCCGAAACGGGCAAGGCGCACGTCGCCGGGCGGGTGGCGTCGGGCGAGGAGATCCAGGTAGTCGACGCTGAACTGGGCGCGGGTGAGGCTGTCGCCGAGGCACGCGACGCGTGTCGTCACGGCGCTTCCTCCGGGCTGGGCGTGCCGGCGCGTCCGGTCGCACGGGCGTCGGCCCGAGGGCGGGTGTCGGTCCGAGGGCGGTGGTCGGTGCCGAGGGCCGCGGTGACGGACAGGAGGGACGACGGGCCCTCCATGTCGACCACGTGCCACACCCCGGCCGGGTTGACGGTGGCCTCCCCCGGCCCGAGCGGAACGCGCTCGGGAACCCCGTCCACCTCGCGGGTGACCGTCACGGACCCGCTGAGGCAGACGACCAGTTCGTCGCCCGCGGGGTGGCTCTCTTCGTGGTCGCCGGGCCCCTCGCCGTCGAAGATCATCACCATTCGGCCTTCGGCGCCGTCCGCCGCGACCGCGTCGCTGTAGGCCCGGAGCACCTCCGGGCTCCAGGCGAAGCCCTCGACGGGTTTCGCTCGCGATCCCAGCCCGAGGTGGACGGGGGTGGTCCGCAGGTCTATGGCATCGCGTGGGTGGTCGACGAGTCTCATGCCGAGGATCGTCCACGACGGCGCTCGGCCGGTCTTGAAGAAAAGGGAAGGAGAGGAGAAGGAGCCGGGGTGGCGGGGGGAGGGCCGGGGGTCACCCGGCTCCTAGCAGGACTTCTCCGCGACGCCAGGCCGTCGGTGACCGGCCCGTGAACTCGCGCCAGTCCCGCACGAGATGGGCCTGGTCGGCGTAGCCGGAGACGGTTGCCACCGTGCCCCAGGGGAGCGGATTCCGCGCCGCCGCCAGTTCGTGCGCGTGCTCGAAGCGCAGGACGCGGGCGAAGGTCTTCGGCGACAGGCCCACCTCACCGCGGAACCGCTCGGTGAGGTGCCGGCGGCTCCAGCCGAGTTCGGCGGCGACCGCACCGACCTGGGCGCGGCCCCGCGCCGCGACGAGGCGGCGCAACGCCTCGGCCACCTCGGGGCGCACCCGCCGCACGGGGTCGCCGCAGCCGCCACGGCCGACAGCGCGCAGGAGCAGTTCGTCCACCACGGTGAACCGTGCCGCCCATGTCGGCGCGGACCGGAGCCGGTCGACCAGCTCGGCGCCGAGTGCTCCGAGAAGTTCGTCCAGGGGGACCAGCCGGTGGGCGAGCTCGGCGGCGGGCATGCCGTAGACGGCCCGTGCCCCGAGCGGTGTCAGCGCCACCTGAACACCCTGCTGGCGTCCGTCGTGGTGAAGCGCGACGGACCGGCACATCAGACCGCCGGCCACGCTGCCGAACCGGGTGACCGGCGACCCGTCGTCGACGCCCGCCGCCAGCTCCAAAGGGTCTGACAGGCTGATCACCGCGGTGAGCGCGCGGCCCGGCGGGCCGCAGTGCACCCCCGCCGGGAGCCCGCGGAGGTCGAAGCCCACGTAGGAGTCGACGTACTGCCGCAGGGCGGGCGCCGGACGGGCACTGATCCCGGGGGCCGTGTGGTCCTCCATTTCCGTGAGTGTACGAGCCGCTCGGCCCGGAGGCACCGCCACCCGTTCTCGTACCGCTGCCGCCTGGTCTCGTACGGCCGCCGCCTGTTCTCGTACCGCCCGTGCCGGCGCGTGTGCGGCGCTGGACGGCAACGGCAACGGCAACGGCGGTGCGCGGGAGAGGCCGTGGCCGGAATGGTTACCTTGACCTGACCATGACATAGCAGGACTCTGAACCCGTCGCACAGCTCCACCCCCCACCCCGACGGACCCAGGAGAAGCCAGCATGCGACTTGCCACTCCGCGGACGCCCCGGCCGAGAACCCGGCCGGCGAAGCCCCGCCGCACCGCCGCCCTCGCCGTCCTGCTCGCCCTCGGCCTCGCCGCCCCCGCCGCCACGGTGGCGACCGCCGGACCCTCGGCCCCGGACGCGGCCGTCGCCGCGGACGAGCGGACGCTCCAGTACGAGATCCCCGGGCGCACCACCCCCGCCGCCCGTACCGACATCGCCCGCGCGGGCGTCTCGATCGACGAGGTCCACGACCACGGCGTCGTGGTCACCGCGGACGCCGCCCAGGCCCGCAAGCTCCGGGCGCGCGGCCACACCCTGGAGGCCCTGCCCGCCCCCGCCGCCGCCCCGCACGCGGCGGACGGCGTGAACGCCCTCGACTTCCCGCCCGCCGACTCCCGCTACCACAACTACGCCGAGATGAACGCGGAGATCACCGCCCGCATCGCGGCGAACCCGGCCATCATGAGCAAGCGCGTCATCGGCAAGACGTACCAGGGCCGGGACGTCATCGCGGTCAAGGTCAGCGACAACGTCGCCACCGACGAGGCAGAGCCGGAAGTCCTCTTCACCGCCCACCAGCACGCCCGCGAGCACCTGACCGTCGAGATGGCGCTCTACCTGCTGCGCGAGCTGGGCCAGGGGTACGGCTCCGACTCCCGGATCACGCAGGCGGTCAACGGCCGCGAGCTGTGGATCGTGCCGGACATGAACCCGGACGGCGGTGAGTACGACATCGCCTCAGGCTCGTACCGCAGCTGGCGCAAGAACCGGCAGCCCAACTCCGGCTCCAGCGCGGTCGGCACCGACCTCAACCGCAACTGGGCCTACAAGTGGGGCTGCTGCGGCGGCTCCTCCTCCAGCCCCTCCTCCGAGACCTACCGGGGGACGGCCGCCGAGTCCGCGCCCGAGACGAAGGTCGTGGCGGACTTCGTGCGCAGCCGGGTGGTCGGCGGGAAGCAGCAGATCACGGCGGCCATCGACTTCCACACGTACAGCGAGCTGGTGCTGTGGCCCTTCGGCTACACGTACAACGACACCGCCCCCGGCATGACCGCCGACGACCGCAACGCCTTCGCGGCGGTGGGCAAGAAGATGGCGGCCAGCAACGGGTACACCGCCGAGCAGTCCAGCGACCTCTACATCACCGACGGGTCGATCGACGACTGGCTGTGGGGCTCGCAGAAGATCTTCGGCTACACCTTCGAGATGTACCCGCGCTCGGCCTCCGGCGGCGGCTTCTACCCGCCCGACGAGGTCATCGAGCGCGAGACGTCCCGCAACCGGGACGCGGTCCTGCAACTGATCGAGAACGCGGACTGCATGTACCGGTCCATCGGCAAGGAGGCGCAGTACTGCTCCTGACCGTTCCGGACTGCTCCTGACCGCTCCTGACGGGGCGAGCCCGACGCCGCTCCGGTGCGCGACCCGACAGGGCCCGCACCGGAGCGGGGCCGTGTGGCCGCTGGGGTCCGTACCGGCGTCAGGCCACGTCGTGGACGCTGTGCTCGCCGAGGTCCGGGGCGTGACGGGCGACCGTCCGGTAGGCGAGGTCGTCATGGAGGCCCGTCAGCCCGTGGTGGGCCACCGTGGCGGCGAGGACCAGGTCCACCGCGGAGGCGCTGCGATGCCGCCCGGCGCGTGCCATGCGGTGCTGGACCGAGGTGATCCGGCGTCCCGCGCCCTTCGGTACGGAAACGTCCGGGTAGAGGTCGGCGAACATCTCCACGATCTCGTCGTACTCGCGCGCGTCACGGGCGCCGTACAGGAACTCCACCCGCTGCGGATGGCAGGAGGCGATCGTTCCGGCCTCGATCGCCTCGGACCAAGCCGATGAGAGGGCTGCGCTGGAGAGCAGTCGTACGAGGCCCGAGGTGTCGAGCAGGTAGATCACTGAGCGTCCTTCTCCGCCCGGTGCCGCCGCTCGGCGTCCTCGACCGCACCCCAGGTGCGCGCGCGGTCGAAATGGCGGCTGAGGCGTGCCGCCCGCTCCTGCTGCTCGGCGTAGAAGCGCAGAGCGATGTTGACGGTCTCCTTCTTCGTCCGGGCCTTGGACAGGGCCATCGCCCGCTCCAGAGCTTCATCGTCTATGTCGATCTGGGTCACCGACATGTCCGGCCCTCCCGTCGTGCGTCCTGCGCCATGTGGGGCATGTACGAAGAATCGTGTGTGACCAACATTCCTCCCGCGAACCGCTTTCGGCCTTATGGTGCCGCTATGTGCGGAATCGTGGGTTATGTCGGTGGACAGTCGGCGCAGGACGTCGTCGTCGCGGGACTCAAGCGCCTCGAATACCGGGGCTACGACTCGGCGGGCGTCGCCGTGCTCGCGGACGGCGGGCTCGCCGCCGCGAAGAAGGCGGGCAAGCTCGTCAATCTGGAGAAGGAGCTGGGCGACCGGCCGCTGCCGGCCGGACGGACCGGCATCGGACACACCCGGTGGGCGACGCACGGCGCGCCCACCGACGCCAACGCCCACCCGCACCTGGACAACGCGGGCCGGGTCGCCGTCGTGCACAACGGGATCATCGAGAACTTCGCCGCCCTGCGGCGCGAGCTGACCGGGCGCGGCCACGCCCTGGAGTCCGAGACGGACACCGAGGTCGTCGCACATCTGCTGGCCGAGGCGTTCTCGGCGGGCGGGGAGCTGGCGGAAGCGATGCGGCAGGTGTGCCGGCGGCTGGAGGGGGCGTTCACCCTGGTCGCCGTGCACGCGGACCAGCCGGACGTGGTGGTCGGCGCCCGGCGCAACTCGCCGCTCGTCGTCGGCGTCGGGCAGGACGAGTGGTTCCTCGCCTCCGACGTCGCCGCCTTCATCGCGCACACCCGCTCCGCGATCGAGCTGGGCCAGGACCAGGTGGTCGAGCTGAGCCGGGAGGGCGTCGTCGTCACCGGCTTCGACGGGGAGCCGGCGGAGGTGCGCGAGTACCACGTGGACTGGGACGCCTCCGCCGCCGAGAAGGGCGGCCACGCCTCCTTCATGCTCAAGGAGATCGCCGACCAGCCCGGGGCCGTGGCCGACACCCTCCTCGGCCGGGTCGACGGGGAGGGGCTGCTCCACCTCGACGAGGTGCGCATCCCCGCCGCCGAGCTGCGGGAGGTCGACAAGGTCGTCATCGTCGCCTGCGGCACCGCGTTCCACGCCGGGATGATCGCCAAGTACGCCATCGAGCACTGGACCCGGTTGCCCTGCGAGACCGAGCTGGCCAGCGAGTTCCGCTACCGCGACCCGATCCTCGACCAGCGCACCCTGGTCGTCGCCATCTCCCAGTCCGGCGAGACCATGGACACCCTGATGGCCGTGCGGCACGCCCGCGAACAGGGCGCGAAGGTCCTCGCCGTCTGCAACACCAACGGCTCGACCATCCCGCGCGAATCCGACGCCGTCCTCTACACCCACGCCGGGCCCGAGGTCGCCGTCGCCTCCACCAAGGCCTTCCTCACCCAGCTGGTCGCCTGCTACCTCGTGGCGCTCTACCTCGGCCAGGTGCGCGGCACCAAGTGGGGCGACGAGATCCGCACCGTGGTGCGCCAGCTCGCGGACGTGCCCCGCGCGGTGGACCGCGTCCTCACGACGATGGAGCCGGTGCGCGAGCTGGCCCGGTCCCTCGCCCACCACGACACCGTCCTCTTCGTCGGCCGGCACGTCGGCTACCCGGTCGCCCTCGAAGGCGCGCTCAAACTCAAGGAGCTCGCCTACATGCACGCCGAGGGCTTCGCGGCCGGCGAGCTGAAGCACGGTCCGATCGCGCTCATCGAGGAGGGGCTGCCCGTCGTCGTCATCGTCCCCTCGCCGCGCGGCCGTTCGATCCTCCACGACAAGATCGTCTCCAACATCCAGGAGATCAGGGCCCGGGGCGCGCGCACGATCGTCGTCGCCGAGGAGGGCGACGAGGCCGTCGCCCCGTACGCCGACCACCTCATCACCGTCCCCGCAACGCCTACGCTGCTTCAGCCGCTGGTCGCCACCGTGCCGCTCCAGGTCTTCGCCTGCGAGCTGGCGACGGCCCGCGGCAACGAGGTGGACCAGCCGCGCAACCTGGCGAAGTCCGTGACCGTAGAGTGAGCCGGGGCGCGCCCCGGGTGATGGGGATGGCGAGGGTGGGTTCGTGATCATCGGAGTCGGGATCGACGTGGCCGAGATCGAGCGGTTCGGTGCGGCGCTGGAGCGTACGCCCCAGTTGGCCGACCGGCTCTTCGTCGCCGGGGAGCTGACGCTGCCGAGCGGCGAGCGGCGCGGGACCGCCTCGCTCGCCGCCCGGTTCGCGGCGAAGGAGGCCCTGGCCAAGGCGCTCGGCGCGCCGGGCGGACTGCTCTGGAGCGACGCCGAGGTCTGGGTCGAGGAGAGCGGGCGGCCCCGGCTGCGGGTGACCGGCACGGTCGCCGCCCGCGCCGCCGAACTGGGCGTGCGCGGCTGGCACGTCTCCCTCAGCCACGACGCGGGCGTGGCGTCGGCGGTGGTGATCGCGGAGGGGTGAGCCCGGAGGGCGCCGCCGGGGAGAGGGGGGCGTGCGCAGGGCGAACCCCGCGTGTGCGCCGGAGGAGGCCGGGGCCTGCGCGTGCGCCGGGGAGGCCGGGACGAGCGGGGAGCCCGCCGACCGCGGCCCGCCCGCTCCCCGACGGGCGGAGCCGGCGCCCGCCCCGGGGACCACGGCGCGCGCCACGCCCCCCGGGGTTGGCGTCCGGCCCCGTGATCGCGGAGGGTGGGGACCATGCGACGTGCCTACAGCGTGGAGACCGTACGGGCCGCCGAGGCCGCCCTCATGCAGCGTCTGCCGGAGGGCGCGCTGATGCAGCGCGCCGCCGCCGGGCTCGCCGTGGCCTGCGGCGATCTGCTGCGGCGCAACGGCCGGGTGTACGGGGCCCGGGTCCTGCTCCTCGTCGGCAGCGGCGACAACGGCGGCGACGCCCTCTACGCGGGCGCCCGCCTCGCCCGCCGGGGCGCGGGCGTCCGGGCCCTGCTGCTCGCTCCCGACCGGGCCCACCCCGGCGGCCTCGCCGCGCTGCTGGCCGCCGGGGGGCGGGTGGTGGACGGGCCGGACGGGCTCGGCGTGCTCGACCTCGTCGTGGACGGCATCACCGGCATCGGCGGACGCGGCGGGCTGCGGCCGGACGCCGCCGAGCTGCTGCACACCGTGGCCCGGGACCGCACCCCGGTGCTCTCCGTCGACCTGCCGAGCGGGGTGGAGGCCGACACCGGGGAGGTGCACGGCGACGCGGTCCGGGCGGACGCGACCGTCACCTTCGGCACCTACAAGCCCGGCCTCCTCATCGACCCGGCCGCCGAGCACGCCGGCGCCCTGCGGCTGGTGGACATCGGGCTCGGCCCGGAGCTGCCCGAACCGCCGGACCTGGAGGCGCTCCAGTACGCGGACGTGGCGGCCCTGCTGCCGGTGCCCGGGGCCGAGAGCGACAAGTACCGGCGCGGAGTGGTCGGCGTCGTCGCCGGGTCCGAGCGCTACCCGGGCGCGGCCGTCCTCGCGGTCGCGGGCGCGCTGCACGGCGGGGCCGGGGCCGTGCGGTACGTGGGGCCGGGCGCGGAGGCCGTGATCGCCCGGTTCCCCGAGACGCTGGTGCACGAAGGACCGCCGTCGCAGGCCGGACGCGTACAGGCGTGGGTCGTCGGGCCCGGGCTCGGGGACGGCGAGGACGCGGCGGCGGCCGTCGCCGACGTGCTGGCCGCCGACGTCCCCGTCCTGGTCGACGCGGACGGGCTGCACCTGTTGGACGCGGAGACCGTACGGACCCGGACCGCCCCCACCGTCCTCACCCCGCACGCGGGCGAGGCCGCCGCCCTCCTCGGCAGGGCCCGGGACGAGGTCGAGAGCGGGCGGCTCGCCGCCGTCCGCGAACTGGCCGCCCGCTACCGCGCCACCGTCCTCCTCAAGGGCTCCACGACCCTGGTCGCGGAGGCCCGGGACACCCCCGTGCGGGTCAACCCGACCGGTACGTCCTGGCTCGCCACGGCGGGCAGCGGCGACGTGCTCTCCGGGCTGACCGGCTCCCTGCTCGCGGCCGGGCTCGCCCCGCGCGACGCCGCCTCCGTGGGCGCGTACCTGCACGGGCTCGCCGCCCGGCGCCGCTCGGACGGGGCCCCGGTCTCCGCGCAGGACGTGGCGGCCGGCATCCCGGCCGCCTGGCGCGACGTGCGGGCCGGCTGAGCCGGGGACAGAGTGGAAGGCCCGCCCCGCGCGACGGCCCGCGGGGGCGAGGCGGCCGAGGAAGGGCGGTCGGACATGGCGCACGGCAGCGGTCCCGTACGGGTACGCAGGGCGTACGACCCCGTCGAGGACGGTGACGGCGCCCGGGTGCTGGTCGACCGGCTCTGGCCCCGGGGCGTCTCCAAGGAGCGGGCCGGCATCGACCTGTGGCTGAAGGACGTCACGCCCTCGGACGAGCTGCGTTCCTGGTACCACCACGACCGCGAGGACCGGCACGACGCGTTCGTCGAGCGCTACCGCGCCGAACTCGGCGACGCGACGCACACGGAGGCGGTCGGCCGGCTCGTGGACCTGGTGCGCGAGGGCGGTCCGGTCACCCTCGTCACGGCGGCCGAGGACGTGCAGGACAGCCATGTCCCGGTCCTGGTCGACCACCTGAAGCATGTGATGAAACGTACATAAGTCCGGTCGACGGCGTGCGATGCCGGGGAGGCCGCCGACGCCTCTGAGAGACTGGGCGCGATGAACGAGACAGCGTCCCTGAGAGCCCGTGCCGAGATCGACCTCGCCGCGCTGCGCGCCAACGTGCGCGTCCTGCGCGAGCGGGCGGCCGGTGCGCAGCTCATGGCCGTGGTGAAGTCCGACGGCTACGGGCACGGGGCGGTGCCCTGCGCCAGGGCCGCGCGGGAGGCCGGGGCGACCTGGCTCGGCACCGCCACCCCGCAGGAGGCGTTCGCCCTGCGAGCGGCCGGGATCGACGGCCGGATCATGTGCTGGCTGTGGACGCCCGGCGGGCCCTGGGGCGAGGCGATCGAGGCCGGCATCGACGTGTCGGTCAGCGGCATGTGGGCGCTGCGCGAGGTCGTCGCGGCCGCCGAGGCCGCCGGCCGCCCCGCCCGGGTCCAGCTCAAGGCCGACACCGGGCTCGGCCGGAACGGCTGCCGGCCCGCCGACTGGCCGGAGCTGGTCTCCGAGGCGCTGGCCGCCGAACGGGCCGGACGCGTCGAGGTCACCGGGCTCTGGTCCCACTTCGCCTGCGCCGACGAGCCCGGCCACCCCTCGATCGCCGCCCAGCTCGACCTCTACCGCGCGATGGTGGCGTACGCCGAGAAGGAGGGCGTGGAGCCCGAGGTGCGGCACATCGCCAACTCCCCGGCCACGCTCACCGTCCCCGAGTCCCACTTCGACCTCGTCCGGACCGGCATCGCGATGTACGGCATCTCGCCCGCCCCCGAGCTGGGCACGCCCGCCGACTTCGGACTGCGCCCGGTGATGACGCTGGCCGCCTCCGTCGCCCTGGTCAAGGACGCCCCCGCCGGCCACGGCGTCAGCTACGGCCACCACTACACGACGTCCGCGGAGACGACCCTCGGCCTGGTCCCGGTCGGGTACGCGGACGGCGTCCCGCGCCACGCGTCGGGCCGGGGCCCGGTGCTGATCAGCGGGAAGGTGCGCACGGTCGCGGGCCGCGTCGCCATGGACCAGTTCGTGGTCGACCTGCACGGCGACCGGCCCGAGGAGGGCGCGGAGGCGGTGCTGTTCGGGCCGGGCGACCGGGGCGAGCCGACCGCGCAGGACTGGGCGGAGGCCGCCGACACCATCGCGTACGAGATCGTCACCCGCATCGGGGCCCGGGTGCCGAGGGTGTACGTGCACGAGACGGCCGATCCGGCGGGCGGGGCCCGTACCGCCGGTCTGTTCGAGGCGACCGGGGCCTTCGGGGCGGGCGGGGGCGTGGAGCGGTGAGCGAGAGCAGCGCGGAGGCCGTGGTGGCCGCGACCGCCAACGCGGCGGGCGCCGCCGGGGCGGCCGGCTGGCGGCGGGCCGGGCTCGCCGGGGCCGCGATAGGGGTGCTGGCGGCGGGCGCGGCGGCCGGGGTCGCCGTGGAGCGGCTGACCGTCGGGCGCGGCATGCGCAAGAAGGCCCGCCTGGCGCTGGACGCCACCGGGCCCTACGGCTCCCTGCGCGGCACGCCCGGCCGGGCCGTCGCCGACGACGGCACCGAGCTGTACTACGAGGTCGACGAGGTGGAGGCCGAAACGCCCGCGGGCGGGGCCGCTCCCGAGGAGAACGCCTCCGGACCCCGTCGCCGCAGGCTCTTCGGGCACAAGACCCCCGCCCCGGTCACCGTCGTCTTCAGCCACGGCTACTGCCTCGGCCAGGACTCCTGGCACTTCCAGCGCGCCGCCCTGCGCGGCCTCGTCCGCGCCGTCTACTGGGACCAGCGCAGCCACGGCCGCTCCGGGCGGGGCCGGTCGCAGGCGGAGGGGGTGCCGCTCGGCATCGACCAGCTCGGCCGCGATCTGAAGGCGGTCATCGACGCGGCGGCCCCCGAGGGCCCGCTGGTGCTGGTCGGGCACTCCATGGGCGGCATGACGATCATGGCGCTGGCCGACCAGTACCCGGCGATCGTCCGCGACCGGGTCGCCGCCGTCGCCCTGGTCGGCACCTCCAGCGGCCGGCTCGCCGAGGTGGACTTCGGGCTGCCGGTGGCGGGCGTCAACGCGGTGCGCCGGGTGCTGCCCGGGGTGCTGCGGGCGCTCGGCTCGCAGGCGGAGCTGGTGGAGAAGGGGCGGCGGGCCACCGCGGACCTCTTCGCCGGTCTGATCAAGCGGTACTCGTTCAGCTCGCGGGAGGTGGACCCGGCGGTCGCCCGGTTCGCGGAGCGGCTGATCGAGTCCACCCCGATCGACGTGGTCGCGGAGTTCTACCCGGCCTTCACCGAACACGACAAGAGCGGCGCGCTTCCCGCCTTCCGGGACGTGCCCGTGCTGATCCTGGCCGGGGACAAGGACCTGGTCACCCCCGGCTCGCACAGCGAGGCCATCGCGGACGTGCTGCCCGACGCCGAGCTGGTGATCGTGCCGGACGCCGGACACCTGGTGATGCTGGAGCACCCGGAGACCGTCACCGACCGGCTGGCCGACCTGCTCGTCCGCAGCGGCACGGTGCCGCCCGCTAACGTTGGCGGGCATGGAAGCACCGCACGACAGCCCGGCCGCTGAGACCGCCCCGGACCCCGCAGGACCCCCCGCTCCCGGGCCCGCCGCCCCGGACCCCGCCGGGACCACCGCTCCCGGACCCGCCGCTCCGGCCGCTCCCGGCGGGACCGGCGAGCCCGCCGGAGCCGTGCCGGAGGCCGTCAGCGTGACGCTCACCGTCACCTCCCCCGAACAGATGCAGGAGCTGGGCCGCCGCCTGGCCCGGGTGCTGGCCCCCGGCGACCTGGTGATGCTCACGGGCGAGCTGGGCGCCGGGAAGACGACGCTCACCCGGGGCCTCGGCGAGGGCCTCGGCGTACGCGGCGCGGTCACCTCCCCGACCTTCGTCATCGCCCGCGTCCACCCCTCCCTGACCGGCGGACCCGCCCTCGTCCACGTCGACGCCTACCGGCTGGGCGGCGGGCTCGACGAGATGGAGGACCTGGATCTGGACGTGTCGCTGCCGGAGTCGGTGGTGGTCGTGGAGTGGGGCGACGGCAAGGTCGAGGAGCTGTCCGAGGACCGGCTGCGGGTCCTCATCGACCGCGCCACCGGCGACACCGACGACGAGCGGCGCGAGGTCACCCTGGTCGGGATCGGGGCGCGCTGGGCGGGGTTGCGGGCGGAGCTGGCGTAACGCTCGGGGAGTGGCCTTCCCGACAGGGCGTCGGTAAATTGTTGCGTACGGGCCCGTGGGCGTGGTCACATGGGTACGAGGCATGGTTAGGGTTGCCTAACCGTGCCCTCCACCGGAGCACCGAGGAGGCATCCATGCCGACGCCCGAGCGCGCAGCGCGACCGAAGGCCCGACCGACTCCGTCCGCCCTGTCGATGAAGGAGCTGCTCGCCTCGTGTGCGGCGGCCACCGCCGTCTCCACCCCGCCCGACGAAGCGGCCCGCGCGACGCCCCGCGACGAGGCGGGCGTCCAGCCCGAGGCCGTCCGGCCGCAGGCCGCGTAACGTGCGAAGCCCCCGTGGACCCGGTCCACGGGGGCTTCGCGGGGCGCTGAGCAGCGCCACGGAACCATGCCGTCCCTGCCAGCTGCGGCTGCGGGGACCGATACGCCCTACGGGACCACGACGACCTTCGCGCCGACCGTCGCGAAGCTCCACATCGCGTCGCCGTCCTCGCGCGTCATCCGGACGCCGCCGGTCTTCGAGGTCGGATCCGGGCTGGCCATCGAGCCGTCCTGGGCAGCACTGAAGCCGATCGCCACCTCGTCCACGTTGGCGAAGCGGACCACGTGCTCGATCGGGACGCCGTCCGAGCCCCGGACCGTGCCCGAGCGGGAGGTGACCTGGTGGACGCCGGGCGGCGGGCTGACGGGGCTGGGCATCACGGTGAAGGTGCGGAGCGCCTTGCCGTTCTCGTCCACCAGCCACACCCGGCGGTCCTTCAGCGCGTACACGACGCGCTCGCCCTTCCCGGACGCCGCCGGGACCGCCAGCGGGTCGACCGAGGGCTTCGGCTTCGCGGTGGGCTCGGCCGAAGCCGAGACGGACGCCTTCGGACCGGCCGTGGAGGCCACCGACGCGGGGGCGTTGGCCGATGCCTGGTAGGCGAGGAAGGCGACCGCGGCGACCGCCGCCGCGGTGAGCCCGGCCACGATTCCCGAGCTGCTCCTTGCCACCGTGCGTCCCCTTTCGGCGGCCCTCTGCCGCATGTCCTACAAGCGTTTACGTCGTACCCGTCGGATACCCGGTGACGGTAGCAGCAGCACGGGTGGGGGCCGGGACGCCGTACGGACGCCGTAACGCCGTCGGCGGAGCCGTAGGCTGTTTGCGTGCTCTTGCTCGCCATGGATACCGCCACGCCCGCCGTCACCGTCGCCCTCCACGACGGTACGTCCGTCATCGCCTCCTCGGGGCAGGTGGACGCCCGCAGGCACGGGGAGCTGCTGCTGCCCGCCGTCGACCGGGTCCTCGCGGAGGCCGGGACGACGCTCGACGCCGTGACGGACGTCGTCGTGGGCGTCGGCCCCGGCCCCTACACCGGGCTGCGGGTCGGCCTGGTCACCGCCGCCACCTTCGGCTCCGCCCTCTCCGTGCCGGTCCACGGCCTGTGCACCCTGGACGGCCTCGCGTACGCCGCGGGGGCGGAAGGGCTGGAGAGGCCGTTCGCCGTGGCGACGGACGCCCGCCGCAAGGAGGTCTACTGGGCGCGGTACGAGGACGGCCGCACCCGCACCGGAGAGCCCGCCGTGGACCGGCCCGCCGACATCGCCGCGGCGCTGGCCGGGCTCCCGGTGGTCGGCGCGGGCGCGGTGCTCTACCCGGACGCCTTCCCGGACGCGCGCGGCCCCGAGCACGTGGCCGCCGGGGCGCTCGCCGCCCTCGCCGCCGAACGCCTCGCCGCCGGACGGGAGCTGCTCCCGCCGCAGCCGCTCTACCTGCGCAGGCCCGACGCCCAGGTCCCGAAGAACTACAAGGTGGTCACCCCCCAGTGAGCGCAGCCACCCCCGCCGTACTGCGCGAGATGCGCTGGTGGGACATTGCGCCGGTGCTCGACCTGGAACACGCGCTGTTCCCGGACGACGCCTGGTCGCCCGGCATGTTCTGGTCCGAGCTGGCCCACGCGCGCGGCCCCGGCGCCACCCGCCACTACACCGTCGCCGAGGACCCCGCCACCGGCCGGATCGTCGGGTACGCCGGCCTCGCCGCCCTCGGCGACCTGGCCGACGTCCAGACGATCGCGGTCAGCCGGGACGCCTGGGGCTCCGGCCTCGGCTCCGAACTCCTCACCGACCTGCTCAAGGCCGCCACCGCCTTCGAGTGCGCCACGGTCCTCCTGGAGGTCCGGGTCGACAACGCCCGGGCGCAGAAGCTGTACGAGCGCTTCGGCTTCGAACCGATCGGCTTCCGGCGCGGCTACTACCAGCCGGGGAACATCGACGCCCTGGTCATGCGCCTCACCATGCACGAACACGCAGCGGAGAACGGGACTGAATGATGGCTGCCGACCAACCCCTCGTACTCGGCATCGAGACCTCCTGCGACGAGACCGGCGTGGGCATCGTGCGCGGCACGACGCTGCTCGCGGACGCCGTCGCCTCCAGCGTCGACACCCACGCCCGCTTCGGGGGCGTCGTCCCGGAGATCGCCTCCCGGGCCCACCTGGAGGCGATGGTCCCCACCATCGAGCGCGCCCTGAAGGAGGCGGGCGTCGCCGCCCGCGACCTCGACGGCATCGCCGTCACCTCCGGGCCCGGCCTCGCCGGGGCGCTGCTCGTCGGCGTCTCGGCCGCGAAGGCGTACGCGTACGCGCTCGGCAAGCCGCTCTACGGGGTCAACCACCTGGCCTCGCACATCTGCGTCGACCAGCTGGAGCACGGGCCGCTGCCCGAGCCGACGATGGCGCTGCTGGTCAGCGGCGGCCACTCCTCGCTCCTGCTGGCCCCCGACATCACCAGCGACGTCCGCCCGCTCGGCGCGACGATCGACGACGCGGCGGGCGAGGCGTTCGACAAGATCGCCCGCGTGCTGGACCTCGGCTTCCCCGGCGGCCCGGTCATCGACCGCCTCGCCAAGGAGGGCGACCCGGCGGCGATCGCCTTCCCGCGCGGGCTGACCGGCCCGCGCGACGCCCCGTACGACTTCTCCTTCTCCGGGCTCAAGACCTCCGTCGCCCGCTGGATCGAGGCGAAGCGCGCGGCGGGCGAGGAGGTGCCGGTACGGGATGTGGCGGCGTCCTTCCAGGAGGCCGTGGTGGACGTGCTGACCCGCAAGGCGGTCCGCGCCTGCAAGGACGAGGGCGTCGACCACCTCATGATCGGCGGCGGCGTCGCGGCCAACTCCCGGCTGCGGGCCCTGGCCGAGGAGCGCTGCGAACGCGCTGGCATCCGGCTGCGCGTGCCGCGCCCCAAGCTCTGCACCGACAACGGCGCGATGGTCGCGGCGCTCGGCGCGGAGATGGTCGCCCGCAACCGGCTCCCCTCCGACCTGGAGCTGTCCGCCGACTCCTCGCTGCCGGTCACGGAGCCGCACGTGCCGGGGACCGCGCACGGCCACGGGCACCCCCACGACCACGACCACGTGCACGAGATCAGCAAGGACAACCTGTACTCATGAGCGCCGCGACCATCGTCCTGATGTGGGAGGCCCGCGCCGCGGAGGGCCGCGGCGCCGAACTCCTGGAATGGGCGCGGGCCCGCTCCGCCGAGCTGGCCCGCGTACCGCACCGCCGCGAACTGCTGCGCGCCCCGCAGGACCGGGTGCTGGTGATGACGTGGTGGCAGGACGCCTCGTACGGCGACGACCTCCCCGAACTCCCCGAGCCCGACGCCGACCTGATCACCCGCCCGGTGCACCGCTGGCGCTTCGAGGCGGTGGAGTGAGGGCCCCGGGCGTCCGCGGGCGGGGACCGCGGCGCAGAGCATCCTGGGCCCGCCGGCCCCGGGGCCCCGCGCGTCCGCGGGCGGGTCAGGCGCTCGTGCCCCTGCGGGCGGGTCAGGCGCTCGTGCTCCTGCCGTCGGCCCCGCCCCCGCTCTCCCCGTCGCCATCGCTGTCGCCATCGCCGTCGTCGTCCCCGGCCGGCCTCCCACGGCGGAGCAGCCCCTCCACGATGGCGTCCAGCTCCTCGACGGCCTCGTAGTCGGCGGCGTACTCCCGCCAGCGGTCCTTGACGGCGGTGAGCCGGGGCAGCTCCGCCGCGTCCGCCTCCGTGATCAGCTCCGGGAAGAGCTCCCGGCGCGGAGGGTTCTCGGCCAGGCGGTCCGCCGCCCTGCGGAAGACCAGGTCTCCGTACACGTAATTCCAGATGGTCCGGTAGGCCCGGACCGAGCGGGCCGGGGAGAGGCCGCAGGCCAGCGCGCAGTCGATGATCTCCTCCACCATCCACAGGGCGCCGCGGTCGGTCAGGCCGCCCAGCGCCAGGATGTCCAGCACCCAGGGGACGCGGCCGACGACGGCGTGCATGTGCGCGGCCACCGCCACCATCCGCTCGCGCGGGTCCTCGGGCAGCTCCGGGCGCGGGAACGCCGCCGTCGTGCCGGACAGGGCGAGCATCAGCAGCTCGTCCTTGTCCTGCACGTAGTGGTACAGCGCCATGGGCGTGCTGCCCAGCTCCTTCGCCATCCGTCGCATGGAGAGGGCGCCGACCCCCTCCTCCTCGACGATGCGGCGCGCGGTGGCGACCATCACGTCCGGATCGAGCCGGCGGGGTCGTCCCACGGGACGCCCCGGCGCCCTCTTCTTCTGCTGATCGGACTTCTCGCTGGCCGGCACCCGGGCATTCTCCCCTTCCGGCGTCCTCCGCGGACCGGGGCGTTTGTTTTCTATACGCGTACGGTAATTATCCGGCCGAGGGAACCGCGATGGGGGAGGGGACGCCATGGACGGCGTGAGGAGCGGAGGGGCGGAGCCCACGGGGGAGGGCAGGGCAGGGGGCGCGGCGGAGGACGGGCCGGGGGCGGGGGAGAAGCACGCGCGGTGGCTGCTGTCGGTGGCGCTCACCGTGCAGTTCCTGGTGTCGCTGGACCTGTCCGTGGTGAACATCGCGCTGCCGGACATCCGCGGCGACCTCGGCTTCCGGGGGGAAGGGCTGCTGTGGGTCGTGAACGCCTACGCCCTCGCCTTCGGCGGGCTCCTCCTGCTCGGCGGCCGGCTCGCCGACCTGGCGGGGCCCCGCCGCGTCCTGACGGCGGGGCTGGCCCTGTTCGGGCTCGCCAGTCTGGCGGGCGGGCTCGCCTGGTCGCCCGGTTCGCTGGTGGCGGCGCGGGCGGTGCAGGGGGCCGGCGCGGCGGCCCTCGCTCCGGTGGCCTTCGCCCTGATCACCCTCGCCTTCCCGGCCGGGCCGGCCCGCTCCCGGGCGCTCGGGCTGTGGGGCATGGCGGGCGCGGCGGGCGGCGCGGTCGGGGTGCTGGCGGGCGGGGTGCTCACCGACGCGACGGGCTGGCGGTCCGTGATGCTGGTCAACGTGCCGATCGTCGCCTTCGCGCTGGCCGCCGCCGCGCGCACCGGACCGGTCGGGACCCGGCGGCGGGCCGGGGCGCGGCTCGACGTGGCCGGGGCGCTGCTGGCCACGGCCGGGACGACGCTGCTGGTCCTCGGCCTGGTGCGGACCCCGGACCACGGCTGGACCTCGCCGACCACGCTCACCTCGCTGGGCGGGGCGGTGCTCCTCCTGGCCGCCTTCGTCGCCGTCGAGCTGCGGACCGCCTCCCCGCTGCTCCGCCCCGGCCTGCTGAGGGGGCGGCCGGTGCTGGCGGCGAACCTGTTCTGCCTGCTGCTGGCCTCGGCCCAGTTCGGCGCGTTCTACTTCCTCTCCCTCCACCTGCAACTGGTGCTCGGCTTCGGGCCGACCGCCGCCGGGTTCGCGTTCCTGCCGTTCTGCGCGGGCGTCGTCGCGGGCTCGGTCCTCGCCCCCCGCGCGATCGCGGTCCTCGGCATGCGGCGGCTGATGGCGGCGGGCGCGGTGCCGGCGGCGCTCGGCATGGCCTGGTTCGCGGCGACCGCCACGGCCGACGGCTCCTTCCCCGTCTCCGTCCTCGGCCCGTCGCTGCTCTGCTCCTTCGGCATCGGGCTCTGCTTCGTCCCGCTCGGCACGGCCGCGACGACCGGTGTGGCCCCCGGTGAGACCGGAATGGCCTCGGGGCTGCTGAACAGCTCGCGCCAGGTGGGCGGTTCGCTCGGCCTCGCGGTCCTGGTCACCGTCGCCGTCCACGTCACCGGCGACGCCGCCGGGCCCGCCGCGCTGTCCTCGGGGTACGCGGCCGCGCTGTGGGCCGCGGCGGGCCTCCTGGCGGTGGCGGCGCCGACGGCGTACGTGCTGCTGCCACCGGAAGGGAGGGCGGTGGCGGCGGCTGCCGCGCCCCGGTGAGGCCGCTCCCGGGGTGGCGGCCGCCCGGCGGGCCGTCCTCGTCGTCCCGGCTTCCGGTGGGGGCCGTACCGGTGGTGCAGCGGTACGGGCGCGTGATCCGGGGCGCGTCCGATGAGTCCCGGCGGCGGGACCGGTCTACCTTCCGGACGTCACGGCCGCTCGGGCCGGGCGTACGGAGGGTGCGACGAGGAGAAGACCATGCAGAAGATCACCCCCTGTCTCTGGTTCGACGGACAGGCCCAGGAGGCCGCCGAGCACTACGTCGCGATCTTCGGCGGCGACTCCCGGATCCTGGACACCACCTACTCCGGCGAGTCCGGCCCCGGCGGGGCGGGCTCCGTCCTCACCGTCGACTTCCGGCTCGCGGGGCAGGAGTACACGGGGCTCAACGGCGGCCCGCAGTTCCCGTTCACCGAGGCGATCTCGTTCTCCGTGGACTGTGCCGACCAGGCCGAGGTGGACCGGTTCTGGGACGCGCTCTCCGAAGGCGGCGAGACGGGGCGGTGCGGCTGGCTCAAGGACAGGTTCGGGGTCTCCTGGCAGATCGTGCCGAACGAACTGCCGCGCCTGCTGGCCGACCCGGACAGGGAGAAGGCGGACCGGACCATGAAGGCGATGCTCCGCATGACCAAGCTGGACGTTCAGACCCTGCGCGACGCCTGACCGGGGCCGGGCCCTGCGCGACGCCTGACGGGGACCAGGTCCTGCGGGACGCCTGTCCGGGACCAGCCCTGCGCGACGCCTGTCCGGGGCCAGTCCTGCGCGACGTCTGAGCGTACGGTCCTCGGCGGTGGGCCGGCCCGGCTCGGTAATGTTCCGCTCATGTCACGCCGTGCCCCGCTCCCGCCCCCTCCGCCGCCCGTCGAGCTCCGGGCCTGGCCCGACCGCGAGGCGATGCTCGCCGACCGGGCCGTGGTCCTGGGCGCGTTGGTGAGGATGCACGTGGGGCCGGGACGGTTCGGCCTGCTGGGGATGTGGGCGGCGCTCGCCGCGATCGGCTGGAGCCTGGTGGGCGCCGGGATCGTCATGCTCGAACAGGCCATCGACCTGGTCGACTTCACCAGCGTCATCGGCGGAGGCGTCAGCCTGGTCCTCGGCGCCGCCGTCTTCGTCCCTGCCGCCGTCTTCTTCTGGGTCGGCATCCTCCGGGACCGGAAGGTCCGTGTGCTGCTGGCCTCCTGGGGCGCGCTGGACCGCGACCCGGAGCGCGACCGGCGGCTGCGGATGCCCGGCATGAGCCTCACCTGGCTGCTGCTGTCGTTCCTCCTCGGCGCGGTGGGGCTCGCCCTCTGCGTCATCGGGCCGGCGAGCGCCGAACCGGGCCGGGACACGTACGGCCTGGTCGTCCTGGTGGTGGGCGTCGGCATGGTCGCCTGGCTGACCGCGTTGACGGGGGCGGTGACCGCCCTGGCGCACCGCCGCTGGGTGCTGGGCGTGCTGATGGGCGGCGGTACGGGGCCGGGCGCGGCGGCGGCCGCTCCCGCGCCGGCCACGGGTGGCGGGGCCGGGCCGGTCGCCGGGGCCGGCGTCGCGACGGGCGGCGGCCCCGGCGCGGAGCGGTAAGCCCGTACGCCCGCCCGCCTGGGGGCCCGGCCGCCCAGGAGCCCCACCGTCCTCTGCCCACCGCCGAACCGGGCCCGGGAGAGGACGGACCGCTCGGCGCGCACTCCGCCGCCCCCCGGTGCCGGGTCACGCCTTGCCGCGCCGGGTCGCCGGGTCACGCCTCGCCGCGCCGGGTCGCCGGGCCGCGCCTCGCCGCGCCGGGCGGCTCAGCCCAGCGGACGGCCGATCAGCATGGTCGGGGCCCCGGCCACCCGGGTCAGGAACACCGTCGCCGCGTTGGGCCCCGCCAGCTTCATCCGGCGGCGCACCTCCTCCGGCTCGACCGCCGAGCCGCGCTTCTTGACGGTCAGCACGCCGACCTCCCGCACCCGCAGCAACGCCTTCAACTTCTTCATGTTGAACGGAAGTTGATCGGTGATCTCGTACCCGGAGACGTACGGGGAGGAGTACGGTTCGTCGCTCGTGACGTACGCGATCGTCTCGTCCACCAGCCGCCCCCCGCACCGCTCCACGATGTCGGCGACCAGGTGCGCCCGGATCACCGCGCCGTCCGGCTCGTACAGATAGCGCCCGACCGGGCCCACCGGCGGGGCGGGCAGCGGGGCCGGGGCGGACAGGGTCGCACCGGACGGCAGCAGGGTGGCCCGGAACGCGCCGGGCGCGAAGCCCTCCCCGTACCAGAGCACCGCCTCCTTCACGTCCCCGCCGACCGAGACCCACTCGGCCTCCGCCTCCGGGCCGATCGCCTCGTGCGGGACGCCCGGAGCGATCTTCAGGGCCGCCCGGGGGGCCCGCAGCGCGGCGGCCGTCGCCCAGGACAGCGGCGGCGAGTACGCCTCCGGATCGAAGATCCGCCCGCCCGTCGCCCGGCCTGACGCGCCCCGCGCGCCCCCTCCCCGTGCGCCGCGCCGGGCCGGGTCCACGAAGACCGCGTCGTACGGGGAGGTGTCGATCTCCGTGACATCGGCGCACCGCACCTCGATCAGCCCGTCCAGGCCGAGCGCCCCGGCGTTGGCGCGGGCCACTTCGGCGGTCAGCGGATCGCGGTCCACGGCGAGCACCGAGATCCCGGCGCGGGCCAGTGCGATCGCGTCGCCCCCGATCCCGCAGCACAGGTCCGCTACGCTCCGCACGCCCAGCCCGGCGAACCGGGCCGCGCGGTGGGCGGCGACCGAGGTGCGGGTGGCCTGCTCGACCCCGTCGGGCGTGAAGAACATCCGGTGGGCGTCATCGGCTCCGAACTTCACCGCCGCCCGCTGCCGCAGCCGCGCCTGGCCCAGCGCCGCCGACACCAGCTCCGCCGGATGGGTGCGGCGCAGCCGGGTCGCGGTGGCCAGTTCGTCGGCGGGGTCGTGGTCGCGCAGCCCGGCCAGCAGCTGCTCGCCCTCGGGGGTGCGCAGCGCGGCGAAGGCGGCGCGGGCGGGGTCGTCGGAGGCGGCGGAGGAGGTCGAAGCGTTCACCCGGTCCATTGTGAGCGGTGCGCCGGGGCGACGGCGCCGGAGGTGAGGGCCCCGGGCGCCCTGTGGGCCGCCCGGGGGACCGGGCCCGGCCGCTCGCGGTGTCGGGAGGGGGCGCGGGTCGGCGGCTGGCAGGATGCGGCGCCATGCAGCTAGTACGACAAAAAGAAAAATCACCCATGAAATGGCGCGTAAAGGGCGTTGTCGTGCCGGTGGCCCTCCTGGTCGCCGCCGTCGCCTCCGGATGCGCGGCGCCGGAGAAGGGCGGGGGCGAGACGGCGGCCGGCGGTGGACCCGTGAAGCCCGCCGCCGGCCGGCAGGGCGAGGCGCCCCCGCAGGCCGGGCCTGCCCGTGCCCCGGAGACGTACGCGGAGAAGACCGCGAAGAAGCAGGCCGCCCGGGCCCTCGCCGCGAAGCGGTGGGGGCTCGCCAAGACCCCGCTCGCAGCCCCCGAGCCGCCGCGGGTGAAGCCGCGCATCACCACCCGCCAGGGGTTCGAGGTCCAGGACGACGCGGGGCTCCCACCCGTCTTCACCACGGTCCCGACCAAGGAGAAGATCGTCTTCCTGACGATGGACGACGGGGCCGAGAAGGACCCCGAGCTGCTGCGGATGATGACCGAACTGTCCATTCCCTACAGCGCGTTCCTCAGCGACTACGTCACCAACGACGACTACGGCTACTTCCGGAAGATGCAGCGGCTCGGGGTGGCCCTCAGCAACCACACCCTCAACCACCGCTACCTGCCCGGCCTCTCCGCCGCCGAGCAGAAGCGGGAGATCTGCGGCCAGCAGGAGAAGATGCTGGAGCAGTACGGGAAGCGGCCCACCCTCTTCCGGCCGCCCTACGGCAACTACAACCGCGACACCCTCGTCGCCGCCGAGTCCTGCGGGATCACCGCCGTGCCCCTGTGGGCCTCCGAGGCGTTCCCGGACCGCATGGAGTGGCGCGAGTGGGACCGGGACCTGCACCCCGGCGACATCGTCCTCACCCACTTCCGGGGCGAGGACGACTGGAAGGGCTCGATGCCCGACATGATCCGCCAGGTCATGAAGACCATCACGGACAAGGGCTACGCGGTGGCGAAGCTGGAGGACTACGTCTGACCCCGCCGCGCCCGGGCGGCCCGCCCGGGCCCGGCGTACGGCGTCGTACGGAACCCCGCGCGCCCTCCCCGCGTTGTCCCACCGGCGGCTCCGCGGAGCCCGGGTGGGGTGGCGGGGGCGGTTGCGCCGGGCCCGGGCCGGGGCGGCGCGAGGGTGGTGAATTGGCACTCCGCTTGACCGAGTGCTAATCGCGGTCATAGTCTCAGGTCTGGCACTCCCCCCTGGAGAGTGCCAGCACCACTCTGCGCGACAGGGCAGGTCCGGCACCCGCGACGACGGATCGGTCCGATCGCCTCCCACTGACTGTTAAACCCCGTGAGATCTCCGAAGGGGGAGACCGGATCGTGTCGACCACCAGCTCCAAGGTTGCGATCAAGCCGCTCGAGGACCGCATTGTGGTCCAGCCGCTCGACGCCGAGCAGACCACGGCTTCCGGCCTGGTCATTCCGGACACCGCGAAGGAGAAGCCCCAGGAGGGCGTCGTCCTCGCCGTTGGCCCGGGCCGCTTCGAGAACGGCGAGCGGCTCCCGCTCGACGTCAAGACCGGCGACGTCGTCCTGTACAGCAAGTACGGCGGCACCGAGGTGAAGTACAACGGCGAGGAGTACCTCGTCCTCTCGGCCCGCGACGTCCTCGCGATCATCGAGAAGTAATTCACCCACGTTTGCTTGTGTTCTGCGCCCCTGGCCCCCAGCGACTGACTAGCCGGGCGGCGAGGGGCGCAGTTCGTTCGAGAGGGAAGTACAGCCCATGGCGAAGATTCTGAAGTTCGACGAGGACGCCCGTCGCGCCCTTGAGCGCGGCGTCAACAAGCTTGCCGACACGGTCAAGGTGACGATCGGCCCCAAGGGCCGCAACGTCGTCATCGACAAGAAGTTCGGCGCTCCCACCATCACCAACGACGGTGTCACCATCGCGCGCGAGGTCGAGCTCGACGACCCGTACGAGAACCTGGGCGCCCAGCTCGTCAAGGAGGTGGCGACCAAGACCAACGACGTAGCGGGTGACGGCACCACCACCGCGACCGTCCTGGCCCAGGCGCTCGTCCGCGAGGGTCTGCGCAACGTCGCCGCGGGCGCCTCTCCGGCCGCCCTGAAGAAGGGCATCGACGCCGCCGTCAAGGCCGTCTCCGAGGAGCTCCTCGCGACCGCCCGTCCGATCGACGACAAGGCCGACATCGCCGCCGTGGCCGCGCTCTCCGCGCAGGACCCGCAGGTCGGCGAGCTCATCGCGGACGCGATGGACAAGGTCGGCAAGGACGGTGTCATCACCGTCGAGGAGTCCAACACCTTCGGCCTGGACCTGGAGTTCACCGAGGGCATGGCCTTCGACAAGGGCTACCTGTCCCCGTACATGGTGACCGACCAGGAGCGTATGGAGGCCGTCCTCGACGACCCGTACATCCTGATCCACCAGGGCAAGATCGGCTCCATCCAGGAGCTGCTCCCGCTCCTGGAGAAGGTCATCCAGGCCGGCGCCTCCAAGCCGCTCCTGATCATCGCCGAGGACGTCGAGGGCGAGGCGCTCTCCACCCTCGTCGTCAACAAGATCCGCGGCACGTTCAACGCCGTCGCGGTGAAGGCCCCGGGCTTCGGCGACCGCCGCAAGGCCATGCTCGGCGACATCGCCACCCTCACCGGTGCGACCGTCATCGCCGAGGAGGTCGGCCTCAAGCTCGACCAGGCCGGTCTGGACGTGCTCGGCACCGCCCGCCGCGTCACCGTCTCCAAGGACGACACGACCATCGTCGACGGCGGCGGCAACGCCGAGGACGTCAAGGGCCGCGTCAACCAGATCAAGGCCGAGATCGAGTCCACGGACTCCGACTGGGACCGCGAGAAGCTCCAGGAGCGCCTCGCGAAGCTGGCCGGCGGCGTGTGCGTCATCCGCGTCGGCGCCGCCACCGAGGTGGAGCTCAAGGAGAAGAAGCACCGCCTCGAGGACGCCATCTCCGCCACCCGCGCCGCGGTCGAGGAGGGCATCGTCTCCGGCGGTGGCTCCTCCCTCGTCCACGCCGTGAAGGTCCTGGAGGGCAACCTCGGCAAGACCGGCGACGAGGCCACCGGTGTCGCGGTCGTCCGCCGCGCCGCCGTCGAGCCGCTGCGCTGGATCGCCGAGAACGCCGGCCTGGAGGGTTACGTCATCACCTCCAAGGTCTCCGAGCTCGACAAGGGCCAGGGCTTCAACGCCGCCACCGGCGAGTACGGCGACCTGGTCAAGGCCGGCGTCATCGACCCGGTCAAGGTCACCCGCTCCGCCCTGGAGAACGCCGCGTCCATCGCGTCGCTGCTGCTCACGACCGAGACCCTGGTCGTCGAGAAGCCGGCCGAGGAAGAGGCCGACGCCGGTCACGGCGGCCACGGCCACTCCCACTAGTACGGCCCCTACCTCCCGGTACGCCCGAGGCCCGGTGCCCCCGTCGCGGGGGCGCCGGGCCTCGGTGCGTCAGGGACGCGGCGGCGGACGGCGGCGCGCCAGGGCGCCGGTACGGTACGGGGGCTACCGCGGGCCGTACTTCCGCCCCGTCCGCGAGGTGACCCCGCCGAGCAGGCCCCGCGGGGCGATCTTCACCAGCCCCATCAGCGCCTTGTAGCGCGGGTCCGGGACCGACACGGTCTTCCCCCGGGCCAGGTCCTCCAGCGCCGAGGCCACCAGCTTGTCCGCGTCGAGCCACATCCAGCCCGGGATGTTGTCCGTGCCCATCCCGGCCCGCTCGTGGAACTCCGTACGGACGAATCCGGGGCACAGCGCCATCAGCCGCACCCCCGACCCGGCCAGGTCCCGCGCCGCGCCCTGGGTGAACTGCACCACCCACGACTTGGACGCCCCGTACGTACCGCGCGGCACGAACGCCGCGACGGACGCCACGTTGACGACCCCGCCCCGGCCCCGCTCCTTCATCCCGGCGACCGCCGCCGCCGTCAGCCGCAGCACCGCCTCGCAGTGCACCTTGAGCATCGTCAGCTCATCGGCCATGGACACCTCCAGGAAGCGCCCCTTGTTGCCGAACCCGGCGTTGTTGACCAGCAGGTCGACCGGGTGTCTGCGGTCCGCGAGCCGCTTCTCGACCGCCTCGATGCCGCCGTCCGTGGACAGGTCGGCGCTCAGCACCTCGGCCTCGATGCCGTGCCGGTCGTGCAGTTCGGTGGCCTGGTCGCGCAGCCGCTCGGTGTCCCGCGCCACCAGCACCAGGTTGTGCCCCTGGGCCGCGAGCCGCCGCGCGAACGCGGCCCCGATGCCCGCCGTCGCGCCCGTGATCAGTGCAGTCGTCATACGCGGCACGTTAGTGCCCCGCGTGCTCCGACGGCGCACCCGCCTGCCGCCCCTGCTCCACCACCACGAACCGGCCCGACACCACGGGTCAGGGAGACCCCGGCGCGAAGGACAGCATGCGGGCCTCGCGCACAGGCTTGTGGTTCTCGTCCCCGCTCATGTGCGTCGGCGTCAGCACGAGCCGTCCGTCCACGTACGCGGTATGCGCGGAGAACATCTCGTACTCCCACCGGGCGGTCGCCGCCGGGTGCTTCACGACCTCCGTCTCCGTGCCGACGCCGCGCGGGCCCATCAGGAAGGTCCGGCCCGGGCTGCTGGGGCCGGCCGCCTCGTAGATGCGCATCGCGTTGCCGTCCTCCGCGCGCAGGGGGTAGAGCGTCCGCATCCGGTTGTCCTTGATCCCCCACAGGAACTTCCCGGTCCTCACGTCGTACGCGCCGACCTGGTTCTGGCCGCCCAGCATGATCAGGCCCTTGCCGACCGAGGCGCCCCGGCAGGGCTGGATGTCCCCGCCGGAGCCGGTGCCGGCGCACTCCTCGAACCCCTTGCCCCGGGCGTCGAAGGTGACGCGGTGCTTGCCTCCGGGGTCCAGGACCGTGATCCGCCAGTCGGATGCGGTGTCCTTGTCGTTGAAGATGGTGAAGACGACCGGATCCATGGAGATCAGGCTGCCGAACCTCCAGCCCGCTTCGGTCCGGTAGCGCCACAGGACCTTGCCGGTGTGCGGGTCGAGCTCGCGTACCTGGCCGTAGTTCGTGCCCCGTTCGACGGCGACCATGCACTCGGAGCTCACCAGGAGCCGGGAAGCGCCGCCCGCCACGTCGTCCGGGACGCACTTCCCCTTGTTCTCCCGGGGGATCTCGTAGAGCTTGCTCCCGTCGCTCATCCGGTAGGTGACGGCCACCATGCCCCGGGCGACGGAGAGCACGTCGCCGCTGATGGCGCTGTAGACGATGAAGGTGCTGTTCCTGTCACCGGGCTCGTCCAGCTCCTTGCTCCACCCCTGCTTCCCGGTCTTCAGATCGATCATCTGCATCTGGTTGCAGAGGTTGCTCCGCTCGTTGTCCGGCCGCTCGTGACGGAACACCACGACCTTGCCGTCCGGCGTGGGGTCGGCCGGGGTCTCGCACACGGCGGAGGGCAGCGTCACGCTCCAGAGCTCGGCGCCGTCCGAGAGCCGGTAGGCCGTGACCTTCCGGTACAGCGCCTGGACGGCGGTGTCGCCGACGATCCACAGGTCGTGGACCTTGTTGATCTGCTTGGGTATGTCGGTCTTGTCGTCGGCGATCCACGCCGCCGCCTCGCCCGGCTTCCGGGCGGCGGCGACCTCCTTCGTCGTCGGGATGTGGCTCAGCTTCGGGGCGCCCGCTGCGGGAGCGGACGGGGACGCCGAGGCGGAGGGGCCCGGCGACTTCTTCGCCGCGGGCTTCGCGGGCTCGCCCCGCCCCCAGTCGGTGAGGCCGTACACCCCGCCCGCCACGACCGCGAGCACCAGCGCCACGACGGCGGCGACGACCGGGCCCCGGCCGAACCGGCGGCGGCCCGGCGGCGGGGGAGGCGTCGGCGGCCCGTAGCCCGCCCCCGCCGGCTGCGGCGCCCCGTGCCCCTGCGGCGTACCGGGCTCCGAGACGTACGGATTACCGGGGACGGGCTGCTGCGGCGGGCCCGGCGTGTACCAGGGCTGCTGCGGGTCGGGCATGGTCTTCTCCCTGAGACGTGCCGCTCGGCTCGGCATCTGATGAACGGGCGCGGGTCACTGGTGGGGGACGCGCCGTGCTCCGCTCCAGTTCCCGGCCGACACGCCGCGCTTCCAGCGGGGGTGACCCCGCGTCACCGGTCGGCGGCGCCGACGGCCTCGTACGGGCCCGTACCGCCGCCGCCTCAGCCCTGCCGCCCGGCGTACTCCCGCGCCTTGCGCAGCGCCTCGGGGTGCAGCGCCTCCCCGGCGGCCAGCAGGGCGGGCAGCAGGGTGCGTTCGGTCGTCACGGCCCGGAACTGCAGGGCGGCGGTGACCTCGTGGTCCGGCCGGTGCACGATCTCGACGGGGTCCCCGGCGCGGACGGTCCCCGGCTCGACCACCCGCAGATAGGCGCCGGTGACGCCCTGCCGGGTGAACCGCCGGACCCACCCCTGCTCGCCGAGGTGGCCGGCGAAGGTCCGGCACGGAATGCGCCCGGAGGTCACCTCCAGCACGAGGTCCGTCCCCACCCGCCAGCGCTCCCCGATCAGCGCGCCGCTGACGTCGAGGCCCAGGGTCGTGAAGTTCTCGCCGAACACCCCGTTGGCGAGCGTCCGGCCGCCCAGTTCCCGCTCCCAGGCGTCCAGGTCCTCACGGGCGTAGGCGTACACCGCCTGGTCGCTGCCGCCGTGGTGGCGCAGGTCGCACACGGTGTCCCCGGCGAGACCGCTCCCGCCGGACCCCTTGGGCCCCGGGTCGCGCACCTCGACGGGGCCGTCCACCGGTCGTTTGTCGATTCCGGTCAGCCCCTGCGGGCCATCGGTGTGGGCGGAGCGGCGGGGGCGGCCGGTGTTCACGGTCAGCAGCTTCATGCGGTCACGCTAGCCGTCCCCCGCCCCCAAGTCATCCGAGATCAACGGGCTCCCTCCCCAAGCGTTCCTTATAGTGGAGGGGTGATCGAAGCCCGCCACCTCCGTGTCCTGCGCGCCGTGTCCACCACCGGCTCGTTCTCCGCCGCCGCCCGCGAACTCGGCTGCACCCAGCCCGCCGTCAGCCAGCAGATGAAGGCCCTGGAGGCGTCGGCCGGGACCACGCTGCTGATCCGCACCGGGCGCGAGATGCGCCTCACGCAGGCCGGCGAGGCGCTGGTACGGCACGCGACGGGCATCCTGGCGGGGCTCACCGCCGCCGAGGAGGAGATCGCCGCCATCGCCGGGCTGCGGGCCGGCCGGGTCCGCCTGGTCTCCTTCCCCAGCGGCAGCTCCACCCTGGTCCCGGGGGCGCTGGCCGCGCTGCGGGCCGAACACCCCGGCACCCGCGTCTCGCTCGTCGAGGCGGAGCCGCCGCGCTCGGTGGACCTGCTGCGCGAGGGCGACTGCGACATCGCCCTGGCGTTCCGCTACGGGGCGGGCGGCGGCGAGTGGGACGACCTGGTGGTCCGGCCGCTGCTCACCGACCGGCTGATCGGCCTGCTCCCGGAGGGGCACCGGCTGGCGGAGGCGGAGAGCGTGTCCATCGGGGAGCTGGCCGGGGAGTCGTGGATCGCGGGCTGCCCGCGCTGCCGCCGTCAGCTGGTCGAGGTCTGCGAGGAGGCCGGGTTCGCCCCGCGCATCGACTTCGCCACCGACGACTACCCGGCGGTGATGGGCCTCGTCGGGGCCGGGCTCGGGGTGGCGGTGCTGCCGGAGCTGGCCGTCGAGACGGTACGCCCCCAGGGGGCCAGAGCCGTGCCGGTCGAGCCCGCCATCGAGCGGGAGATCGTCGCGCTGACCCTGCCGGACCTGGCCCGGGTTCCGGCGGTGGCGGCCACGCTGGACCAGCTCGCGCGCACGGCCGCCCGCTGAGACCGTGCCGGGCCGTGCCGAGCCGTACCGCCCGGCGCCGGCCGCGAGGGGGCGCGGGCCGGAGGACGGAAGGTCCGGAAGGCCGCAGGCGCCGGGGGCGGAGAGCCCGGAGGCCGGAGGGTCCGGAGGCGTCGAAGAAACGTTTCTGCGTTCACATGGCGCGCTCGGGGGTCAGGTGGCGCCGGGGCCCGGGGACGCGGGGTTTCCCGCGGCGGCGGTGATCAGCCGGGTCCGGGCCCGGCCCATCAGCTCCTCGCGCTCGTCCTCGGTCAGGCCGCCCCACACGCCGTAGGGCTCCCGTACGGCCAGGGCGTGCGCGGCGCACTCGGCCCGTACCGGGCAGCGCATGCACACCTCCTTGGCGGAGGTCTCGCGAGCGCTGCGGGCGGCGCCGCGCTCGCCCTCCGGGTGGAAGAACAGGGAGCTGTCCACGCCGCGGCAGGCGGCGAGCAGCTGCCAGTCCCACAGGTCTGCGTTGGGTCCGGGAAGGCGGGAGAAATCTGCCATTGCTTGTCCCCTCGGAGCTGTGCTGCGTCGGAAGCGGCATCTCGACCGTCTGGGATCGACGGCTGCGGTGTGCGGACCGTCGGTGCTCGGTGTGACCGAAGTCTCGACCGTACATCTACGGTGTTAGTAGATGTAAATATGACTGATTGCGAATCTAGCCATAGACACCCTCGAAAGGGAAGAAAAGCTGCCAAATAGGGCACGCCGGAGGGTGAAGATCAAGTTGAGGAGTGAAACATCCGCGCCGCTCTCCTCCGTGTTCGGACCTTCACGTAGAGTGCCGAACTCGGCCGCCCGACCCGTAACTCTTTCGAGTGACCGTCGTTAAGGGAACGGATGCGGTTGACGAATATCCGGCTCGGGCACATGTCCGAGGGGGTCGACCGCACAGGTGACGACTTGATTCAGCCTGGAGGCTCAAGGTGACGCGCATCAGCTGCGGAGGACGGTCATGACATCCGTTCTCGTCTGCGACGACTCCCCGCTCGCCCGAGAAGCGCTCCGTCGCGCGGTGGCCACCGTGCCCGGCGTCGAGCGCGTGACGACGGCTGCCAACGGCGAGGAAGTCCTCCGCCGCTGGGGCGCCGATCGTTCGGATCTGATTCTGATGGACGTACGCATGCCCGGGCTGGGGGGTGTGGAGACGGTCCGCCGCCTGCTCTCCGCCGACCCCGGCGCCCGGATCATCATGCTGACCGTCGCCGAGGACCTGGACGGTGTCGCGCTCGCGGTCGCCGCCGGGGCCCGCGGCTACCTGCACAAGGACGCCTCGCGCGCCGAGCTGCGGGCCACGGTCACCCAGGCGCTGGCCGACCCGACGTGGCGGCTGGCCCCGCGCCGGCTGAGGTCCGCCGAGATGGGGGCGGCCCCCACGCTGACCGCGCGGGAGATCCAGGTGCTCGAAGGCATGAGCCACGGTCGTTCCAACGCGGAGATCGGCCGGGAGCTGTTCCTGTCCGAGGACACCGTCAAGACCCACGCCCGGCGCCTGTTCAAGAAGCTCGGGGCCTCGGACCGCGCTCACGCGGTGGCCCTCGGGTTCCGCTGGGGCCTGGTCCGCTGAGGGCCGGCCCGGACCGCGCCCCGTCCGCCGCTCCGCGGGCGGGGTCACGGAGCGGGCCCGCCGCCCCGCACCCCGCATGAGGGCGCCGGCTCCGGCGCCATGTGACGCTTCCCGGCCGATGACGCATCCTTGAGTCGTGGAGTTCCTCAGGAACGATTCGGTCGAGCGGAAGGGGAGGGCGCAGGACATGACATCCGGCGCACCCGCTCATAACGCTTCGGTGCACAACTCGGGACGTGGTGGAGCGGACCCGACGGCATCAGGGCACCATGGTCCGATGCGCGACGACGAAACCACGGTGATCGGTGCCCTCGTGCACCGGGCCGTCGACGGCGACGCGCAGGCCACCCACGACCTGCTGGCCCACGTCCACCCCCTCGCCCTGCGCTACTGCCGCTCGCGGCTCAACCGCCTCCCCGGTGACGCCCGTCACTTCGTGGAGGACCTGGCGCAGGAGGTCTGCGTCGCGGTGCTGATGGCGCTGCCGCGCTACAAGGACACCGGCAGGCCCTTCGAGGCCTTCGTCTTCGCCATCGCCGGCCACAAGGTCGCCGACCTCCAGCGCGCCGCGATGCGCCATCCCGGCTCGACCGCCGTCCCCTCCGACGAGATGCCGGAGCGGCCCGACGACTCCCTCGGCCCGGAGGAGCGGGCCCTGCTCAGCAGCGACGCCGCCTGGGCCAAGAAGCTGCTGGCCAACCTCCCGGAGAGCCAGCGCGAGCTGCTGGTCCTGCGGGTCGCGGTCGGACTCACCGCCGAGGAGACCGGGCGGATGCTGGGGATGTCGCCGGGCGCGGTCCGGGTCGCGCAGCACCGTGCGCTCAGCAGACTCCGGGCGCTCGCCGAGCAGTAGCCCGGCGCCCGCCGGGCGGACGACGGCCGCCGCGGGGCGCGGAGCAGGTGGGCGCCGGAGGCCGCCGGAGCCGCTTGGTGCGAAGCTACGGAACCGTCAAGTGATCTTGCTCGTGGAATGAGACACCTCCTCGGGCCGTTAGCATGGACATCCGCACCGATCAAGGCCATTTGGGGAAGGTGTCATGACTGCAAACGTCGACGGAGTGCCCGAGAAGTTCGCGACGCTCGGGCTGACCTACGACGACGTGCTGCTGTTGCCCGGCGCGTCCGAGGTCCTGCCCAACGCTGTGGACACCTCCTCGCTCATCTCACGCAACGTACGGGTGAACATCCCCCTGCTGTCCGCCGCCATGGACAAGGTGACCGAGGCCCGCATGGCGATCGCCATGGCCCGGCAGGGCGGCGTCGGCGTGCTGCACCGCAACCTCTCCATCGAGGACCAGGTCAACCAGGTCGACCTGGTCAAGCGGTCCGAGTCCGGCATGGTCACCGACCCGATCACCGTGCACCCCGACGCCACGCTCGGCGAGGCGGACGCGCTCTGCGCGAAGTTCCGCATCAGCGGCGTGCCGGTCACCGACGCCGCGGGCAAGCTCCTCGGCATCGTCACCAACCGGGACATGGCCTTCGAGTCGGACCGCACGCGCCAGGTGCGCGAGGTCATGACGCCGATGCCGCTCGTCACCGGCAAGGTCGGCATCTCCGGCGTCGAGGCCATGGAGCTCCTGCGCCGCCACAAGATCGAGAAGCTGCCGCTGGTCGACGAGGCGGGCCTCCTCAAGGGCCTCATCACGGTCAAGGACTTCAAGAAGGCCGAGCAGTACCCGAACGCGGCCAAGGACGCCGAGGGCCGGCTGCTGGTCGGCGCGGCCGTCGGCGCCAGCCCCGAGGCGCTGGACCGGGCGCAGGCGCTCGCCTCCGCCGGGGTCGACTTCCTGATCGTCGATACCTCGCACGGCCACAACCGCAACGCCCTCGACTGGATGGCGAAGATCAAGTCGAGCGTCGGCGTCGACGTCATCGGCGGCAACGTCGCCACCCGCGACGGCGCGCAGGCGCTGGTCGACGCCGGTGTCGACGGCGTCAAGGTCGGCGTGGGCCCCGGCTCGATCTGCACCACCCGCGTGGTCGCCGGCATCGGCGTCCCGCAGGTCACCGCGATCTACGAGGCCGCGCTCGCCGCACGCGCCGCGGGCGTCCCGGTGATCGGCGACGGCGGCCTCCAGTACAGCGGCGACATCGGCAAGGCGCTGGCCGCCGGCGCCGACAGCGTGATGCTGGGCAGCCTGCTCGCGGGCTGCGAGGAGTCCCCGGGCGAGCTGATGTTCATCAACGGCAAGCAGTTCAAGTCGTACCGGGGCATGGGTTCGCTGGGCGCGATGCAGTCCCGCGGCCAGGGCCGGTCCTACTCCAAGGACCGCTACTTCCAGGCCGAGGTGGCCTCGGACGACAAGCTCGTCCCCGAGGGCATCGAGGGCCAGGTGCCCTACCGCGGTCCGCTGGCCAACGTCCTCCACCAGCTCGTCGGCGGGCTGCGCCAGACCATGGGCTACGTCGGCGCCGCGACGGTCGACGAGATGGAGAGCAAGGGCCGCTTCGTCCGGATCACCTCGGCGGGCCTCAAGGAGAGCCACCCGCACGACATCCAGATGACGGTCGAGGCGCCGAACTACAGCAAGAAGTAACGCGTCGCCGCAGGTGAGGGGCGGTACCGGAGTTCCCGGTACCGCCCCTCGGGGCGTGTCGGGGATACTGGTCAGCGCAGACGCAGAGGGAAAGGCCACACATCGTGACTGAGATCGAGATCGGGCGCGGCAAGCGCGGCCGCCGGGCTTACGCATTCGACGACATCGCCGTCGTTCCGAGCCGCCGCACCCGGGATCCGAAGGAGGTCTCGATCGCCTGGCAGATCGACGCCTACCGCTTCGAGCTGCCGTTCCTGGCCGCTCCGATGGACTCCGTGGTCTCCCCGCAGACCGCGATCCGCATCGGTGAGCTCGGCGGCCTGGGCGTGCTGAACCTGGAAGGGCTGTGGACCCGGCACGCCGACCCGCAGCCGCTGCTGGACGAGATCGCGGAGATGCCGGCCGAGGCCGCCACCCGCCGCCTCCAGGAGATCTACGCCGCTCCCATCCAGGAGGAGCTGATCGGGCAGCGCATCAAGGAGGTGCGCGACTCCGGCGTCGTCACCGCCGCCGCGCTCTCCCCGCAGCGCACCGCCCAGTTCTCCAAGGCGGTCGTGGACGCCGGGGTGGACATCTTCGTCATCCGCGGCACGACGGTCTCCGCCGAGCACGTCTCCGGCGCGGCCGAGCCGCTCAACCTGAAGCAGTTCATCTACGAGCTGGACGTCCCGGTCATCGTCGGCGGCTGCGCCACGTACACCGCCGCCCTGCACCTGATGCGGACCGGCGCGGCCGGCGTCCTCGTCGGCTTCGGCGGTGGCGCGGCGCACACCACGCGCAACGTCTTCGGCATCCAGGTCCCGATGGCCACCGCCGTCGCGGACGTCGCCGGCGCCCGCCGCGACTACATGGACGAGTCCGGCGGCCGGTACGTGCACGTCATCGCGGACGGCGGCGTCGGCTGGTCCGGCGACCTGCCGAAGGCCATCGCCTGCGGTGCGGACGCCGTGATGATGGGCTCCCCGCTGGCCCGCGCCACCGACGCGCCGGGCCGCGGCCGCCACTGGGGCATGGAGGCCGTCCACGAGGACGTGCCGCGCGGCAAGCTGGTCGACCTCGGCTCGGTCGGGACGACGGAGGAGGTCCTCACCGGCCCCTCGCACTCCCCGGACGGCTCGATGAACATCTTCGGGGCCCTGCGCCGCGCGATGGCCACCACCGGCTACAGCGACCTCAAGGAGTTCCAGCGCGTCGAGG
Source organism: Streptomyces sp. NPDC017448 (assembly GCF_044330565.1). Classification (NCBI taxonomy): domain Bacteria; kingdom Bacillati; phylum Actinomycetota; class Actinomycetes; order Kitasatosporales; family Streptomycetaceae; genus Streptomyces; species Streptomyces sp. NPDC017448. The sequence continues at coordinate 525,206 of NZ_JBIRLM010000001.1, forward strand.
TGACGGTGGCGGACTCGCAGCACAGCCGCTGACCCGCCCCGTACGTCCCGTACGTGCGCGAAGGGCCCGGGCCGTCCCGCGAGGGGTTCGGTCCGGGCCCTTCGGCATACCTGCCGTGCGGTGTCAGCGGGCCTTCTTCGCACCGCCGACGGCGGCGATCGCGCCGAGGGCGAGGAAAAGGTACGTCATGAAGTCGGCCTCTTCCGACCACGCCTTCGTCACGGTGTCGAAGTGGTCGCCGACAACCTCGGAGAACGGGATCTGCGCCAGGTCGGCGAGGACCATCGAGATGCCCACGAGCTGGCCGAGGTAGACCGCGCCGACCGAGAAGACGGCCGAGGCGGCGACGATCGCCGGATTGGAGCCGCCGACCTTGCTCGCCGCGAAGCCGACCAGGAAACCGACGCCGACCGCCGCGTAGCCGACCTCACGTTCGATGGAGCCCGCGATCACGCCGTACAGGAGGCCCGCGACGATCGCCACGCCGAGCGCGACACCGATGCCGAGCAGGAGGTTGCCGCGGGCCGGGGGCGCCGGAGTGTAGGGCGCGCCGCCGCCGAACGGGGCTCCTTCGCCGGGCTGCTGACCCGCGAACGGGTTGCCGGAGGGGGCGGGGGGCTGCTGGCCGTAGGGGGTGCCGGACGAGGCGGGGGCCTGCTGGCCGTAGGGGTTGCCGGACGGCGCGGAGGGGGCGCCCTGGTCCGGGCCGCCCGCGTACGGGTTTCCGGCGGCCGGCCGGCCGTAGGGCTGCTGGGGCTGGTTCGGCGGCTGCACGGGCTGACTCACAGTGGGGCTCCCCCTGGGACGACGGCGCACGCATGTGCGGGATCGCACGTGTGTGCGCTCTGTGACGCCGCAGAGTAGCAGCACCCCCCCGATCCGGTCACTGGCAATCTTTCGACGGCCCGTCACGTCTCAATGGGTGGACCGTCACCATCGGGAGAAGGGCCGTCAGCCGCCGGGAGGGCCGTGCGCCGAGGGGTCGCACTACAGCCGGTGGGCGGCCCCCGCCGGGGTGGCTCCCCGGGTGTCCAGGAGGAGTTGGGCCTTCACCGCGAGGCCCTGGAGGTCGTAGGTGCGGTGGTGCTGGAGCAGGACGGTCAGGTCGGCCGCGGCCGCCGCCTCGTACAGCGAGTCGGCGCGCGGGACGGGGCGTTCGCGCACCCGCCAGTCCAGGACGTGCGGATCGTGGTAGCCGATCTGCGCGCCCATCTCCATCAGCCGGGCGGCGATCTCCTGGGCGGGCGCGGCCTCCTGGTCGGCGGAGTCCGGCTTGTAGGTGACGCCGAGCAGCAGGACGCGCGCGCCCCGGACGGACTTGCCGTGCTCGTTCAGGAGGGTGGCGCAGCGCTGGATGACGTAACGGGGCATCCGGTCGTTGATCTCCTGCGCCAGCGAGACCATCCGCAGCGGGTGCCCGGGGGTGTGGGCGCCGTGGGGCAGGCGGCCCGGGTCCACCGGGACGCCGTGTCCGCCGACGCCGGGCCCCGGGCGGAAGGGCTGGAAGCCGAACGGTTTGGTCTCGGCGCACCGGATGACGTCCCAGAGGTCGACGCCCAGCTCGTGGCAGAGCACCGCCATCTCGTTGACCAGAGCGATGTTGACGTGCCGGAAGTTGGTCTCCAGCACCTTCGTCATCTCCGCCTCGCGCGGCCCCCGGGCCCGTACGACCTTGTCGGTGAGCCGTCCGTAGAAGGCGGCGGCCGACTCGGTGCAGGCGGAGGTGAGGCCGCCGATGACCTTGGGCGTGTTGGCCAGGGTGTGGGTGCGGTTGCCGGGGTCGAGCCGGCTGGGGGAGCAGGCGAGGTGGAAGTCGCGCCCGGCGACGAGCCCGGAGCCCTCTTCGAGCAGGGGGCGCAGGAAGTCCTCGGTGGTGCCGGGCGGAACGGCGGATTCCAGCAGCACGGTGGTGTGCGGGCGCAGCCGGGCGGCGAGCGCGCGGGCGGCGTCGCCGAGGGCGGTGAGGTCGAGGGTGCGGTCGGGGCCGAGCGGGGTGGGGGAGCAGATCACGGCGGTGCGGACCCGGCCCAGCTCGGCGGCGTCGGTGGTGGGCCGGAAGCCGCCGGAGAGCATGCGGCGGACCTCGGACGCGGTGAGGGTGCCCTCGACGGGTGTGCGGCCCGCCCGCAGCTCCGTGTACGGGCGGGTGTCGGGGTCGTAGCCGACGGTGTCGATGCCTGCGGTCACGGCGGCCTGGGCGAGGGGCAGGCCGAGGTGACCGAGTCCGATGACGGCGAGGTCTGCTGGCATAGGAGGAGCCCCCGTAACGGCGGAGAACGAAGATCGCAACTGCTGTGGACAGCGCAATGTCAGACTAGGCGTAAATATGACCTATATGTCGCATTGCGGGGCTCCGGTCGCCGGGGTGTTGTCCACAGGCGGTGGCTGAAGTCGCGGACCGCGGACAGAATCGAGGAGTGGACACGGGCGGCCGGCCCCTCGGCCGGGTGGCACTCCCGTGTCCGACCACCCCGATCCACCGGGAGGCAGCAGTGAGGACAGCGACACTGGGACCTGTCGAGCGCGTCGAAGCGCTCGCCGCCATGGCCGCGCGCGAACTGGACGTGCTGGTCGTGGGGGCGGGCGTGGTCGGCGCGGGCACGGCGCTGGACGCCACCACCAGAGGGCTGAGGACCGGGCTGGTCGAGGCGCGCGACTGGGCTTCCGGCACCTCCAGCAGGTCGAGCAAGCTGATCCACGGCGGGCTGCGCTATCTGGAGATGCTCGACTTCGCCCTGGTCCGCGAGGCCCTCAAGGAGCGCGGCCTGCTCCTGGAGCGGCTCGCCCCGCACCTGGTGAAGCCCGTGCCCTTCCTCTACCCCTTGCAGCACAAGGGGTGGGAACGGCTCTACGCGGGCTCCGGCGTCGCGCTGTACGACGCGATGTCGGTCTCCTCCGGCCACGGTCGCGGTCTGCCCGTCCACCGCCACCTCTCCCGCAAGCGCGCCCTGCGGGTGGCCCCCGCCCTGCGGAAGGACGCCCTGGTCGGCGCCCTCCAGTACTACGACGCCCAGATGGACGACGCCCGCTTCGTCACCGAGCTGGTGCGCACCGCCGCCTCCTACGGGGCCCGCGTGGCGAACCGGGCGCGGGTCACCGGCTTCCTCCGGGAGGGCGAGCGGGTCGTGGGGGCGCTCGTGCGGGACACCGAGGGCGGCCGGGAGTACGAGATCCGGGCCAAACAGGTGGTCAACGCCACCGGCGTGTGGACCGACGACACCCAGGGGCTCATCGGCGAGCGCGGCCAGTTCCACGTCCGCGCCTCCAAGGGCATCCACCTGGTCGTCCCCAAGGACCGCATCCACTCCTCGACCGGCCTCATCCTGCGGACCGAGAAGTCCGTCCTCTTCGTCATCCCCTGGGGCCGGCACTGGATCATCGGCACCACGGACACCGACTGGGACCTGGACAAGGCCCACCCGGCCGCCTCCAGCGCCGATATCGACTACCTCCTGGAGCACGTCAACGCCGTCCTCAACACCCCCCTGACCAGGGACGACGTCGAGGGCGTCTACGCCGGGCTGCGACCGCTGCTGGCCGGCGAGTCGGATGCCACCAGCAAGCTGTCCCGCGAGCACACGGTGGCCCACCCGGCCCCCGGCCTGGTCGTCGTGGCGGGCGGCAAGTACACGACGTACCGGGTCATGGCCGAGGACGCGGTGGACGAGGCGGTGCACGGCCTCGACCAGCGGGTCGCCGCCTGCGTCACCGAGGACACCCCGCTGGTCGGCGCCGAGGGGTACCGGGCCCTGTGGAACGCGCGCGCCCGGATCGCGGACCGGACCGGGCTCCACGTCGTCCGGGTGGAGCATCTGCTCAACCGGTACGGCTCAATGACCGAGCAGATTCTGGAACTGATCCTCGCGGACCCCGTCCTGGGCGAACCGCTGCCCGCCGCCGATGACTACCTGCGGGCCGAGATCGTCTACGCGGCCTCCCACGAGGGCGCCCGCCACCTCGACGACGTGCTGACCCGGCGGACCCGGATCTCCATCGAGACCTTCGACCGGGGCACCCGCAGCGCCCGCCTCTGCGCGGAGCTGATGGCCCCGGTGCTGGGCTGGGACCAGGAGCGGATCGACCAGGAGGTCGAGCACTACGAGAAGCGGGTGGAGGCCGAACGCGAATCGCAGCGGCAGCCCGACGACCTCACGGCGGACGCGGCCCGGCTCGGGGCGCCGGACATCGTGCCGGGCTGATCCGGACGGCGGTCTGCTTCGGCGTTCGTGCCGGGCTGGTCCGGACGGCGGTCTGCTTCGGTGAGTGTGCGGGGCTGATCCGGACGGCGGTCTGCTTCGGCGGAGGGGTGATCACCACCCTTCGGTCCCGGGCCAGTTGGGCTTCACCGGCCCTTCGGGCCCGGGCCGCCCCCGTTTCCCCGGCCGGGTGGAGCGGGGGCGCGCGTCCGGTCCGGCCTGGACGGGAGGGCCCGGTAGGGAGGAGGCTGTGGGGGATTCCCTCCCGGGCCGTGTCGCGGCGGACCCCGGACCCGGCACCAGGACCGGTCCCGGGGTGAGGGACAATGAACGCTCTGCCAGGGCGGGTTGATCGCAGAGGGGACGCATGTCGGAGGCGGAGCAGGCACGGGAGCCCCAACGGGACAAGGACGGTCGTCTCCTCGCGGGGCGCTACCGGCTCGGTGAGGTGCTCGGCCGGGGCGGCATGGGCACGGTCTGGCGCGCCGACGACGAGACGCTCGGCCGCACGGTCGCCGTGAAGGAACTGCGGTTCCCCTCGGCGATCGACGAGGAGGAGAAGCGCCGCCTGATCACGCGCACCCTGCGCGAGGCCAAGGCGATCGCGCGCATCCGCAACAACAGCGCGGTGACCGTCTACGACGTGGTCGACGAGGACGACCGCCCGTGGATCGTCATGGAGCTGATCGAGGGCAAGTCGCTCGCCGAGGCGATCCGCGAGGACGGCACGCTGACGCCGAGACGCGCCGCCGAGGTCGGACTCGCCATCCTCGACGTGCTGCGCTCCGCGCACCGCGAGGGCATCCTGCACCGCGACGTGAAGCCGTCCAACGTGCTGATCGCCGAGGACGGGCGCGTCGTGCTCACCGACTTCGGCATCGCCCAGGTCGAGGGCGACCCCTCGGTCACCTCCACGGGCATGCTCGTCGGCGCCCCTTCGTACATCTCGCCGGAGCGGGCGCGCGGCCACAAGCCCGGCCCGCCCGCCGACCTGTGGTCCCTCGGCGGACTGCTGTACGCGAGCGTCGAGGGCTGCCCGCCGTACGACAAGGGTTCGGCCATCGCCACCCTGACCGCGGTGATGACCGAGCCGCTCGACCCGCCGAAGAACGCCGGGCCGCTCACCGACGTCATCTACGGGCTGCTCGAACGGGACCCCGAGCAGCGGCTCGACGACGCCGGGGCGCGGGCGTTGCTCAACGCCGTCGTCAACGCGCCCGACGCCCCGGCCCCCGCTCCGGTGGACTCGACCCAGATCATGGCCGTTCCGCCGGCCCCCGCCCTCGACCCCCTCGTGAAGCGGGCGCCGAAGCCCAAGGCCGTGAAGCCGCCGAAGCAGTCCACCGGACCGGGCGAGACCGGCGAGGGCGCCCGCGACCGGCTGCGCGGAGCCCTGCGTTCCGTACGGAACGCGAAGACCCCGGCCGTCGCCGCGGGAGCCGCCGCGGGCGCGGCCGCCGCCGGGGCCCCGGCCGCGGCCGCCGGAACGCCCGTCGCGCCGCCCAAGCCCCCCGCCCCGCCCGGGACTTCCGCCACCGGTGCGAAGCCCGCGGTGGCCACGGCGTCCGCGGCGGGGGCCGCGAAGGGGGCCGCCGCCTCCGGCGCCGCCGCGTCCACGACGACGGCGAGCCCTTCCGTACCGGGCCGGCGTCCGCCGTACGGTCCCGCCTCCACCCGTGCCTCGATCACCGACGTGGTGCCCCGCCGCACCCTCGCGATCATCGCGGCCGTCGTCGCCCTCGCCATCCTCGGCACGGTCCTCGCCCTCACCCTGGGCGGTGAGGACCCGGGCAAGGGCGGCAAGGGCGGCACCGCCGCGTCGGCCGGCGCCGACGGCAAGGGCGAGGACACGGGCGGCGGTTCGGCCGGGGAGAAGGGCGGCGGCCAGAAGGAGGGCCAGGGCACGGACGACGGCCGCGCCTCCGCCGACCCCTCGGGCGACGCCTCCGACGCCCCGAAGACAGGCGGTCCCGAGGACGAGGAGGGGGACGGGTCCGGTCGGGGCGACGCCCTGCCCGCGGGCTACCGGGAGATCACCGACAGCCGGTTCCACTTCACCATGGCGATGCCCGGAGACTTCAAGCGCACCGGGATCGCGGGCAGCAACTCCGGCGGTATCTACAACGTCCGCCGGGGCAGCTTCCCCCGCGTCCAGGTCGACTTCAACAGCTCGCCCCGGGACGACGCGGCGGCCGCCTGGCGCGGAGCGGTCGGCAGCGCCAAGCTCCTCAGCGACGGCTACAAGCACGGCAGCATAAAGAAGGTCGAGTACAACGGTTATCCGACCGTCGCGGACTGGACGTTCGAGCGCAGCCACAACGGCGTCCGGGTCCGGGTGCTCAACCGGGGCTTCAAGGTGGACGCCGGGCGCGGCTACTCGATCATGATCAGCTGCAGGATCGACGCGTGGGACGGCGAGGAGTGCAGGACGCTCCGCGACACGGCGTTCGGCACGTTCACGCCCACGAAGTGACCGCCGCGCCCCGGGAGGGGTGACGGGTAAACGTTTGTTCGGGCCGGGTTGGCGCGACCCGGCCCGTCCGCCCGCCTTGCCACGTATCGTAAGAGGACGAGGACCGTACGCAGCCGGTACGGCGGGCCGACAGCCCGCCGCCCGGCCGTGACCGGCGGATACGTTCGGCTTGTGCCGGCCGGGGAACAGCGCGCTCTGGGGAGGCGACGTGGACGACTACGCGGGTCGGGTGCTCGCCGACCGCTACCGCCTTCCGCTGCCCCCTTCGGACGGGTACGAACTGGCGGAGACGCGGGCGTTCGACACCTACAGCGGGCAGGAGGTCCTGGTCCGCCAGGTGCCGCTGCCGGAGATCGTGGACGCGGAGGTGCTCGACGCGGACGGGCGGGCACCGGCGGCCGGGCGGTCCGCCGAGCGGGCGGTCCGCCGCAGCGCGGACCCCGTGGTCCGGCGGGCGATCGAGGCCGCGCAGGCCGCCGCCCAGGTACCCGACCACCCCCGGCTCGACCAGGTCTACGACGTGTTCGCCGAGGCGGGTTCGCTGTGGATAGTGAGCGAGCTGGTGGCTGCCCGCCCGCTCGCCGCGCTCCTCGCCGAACGCCCCCTCAACCCCTATCGGGCCGCCGAGATCGGCTCCGACGTGCTCACCGCCCTGCGCGTGCTGCACGCCCACGGCTGGACCCACCGCAACATCACCGTGCGCACGGTCCTGGTCTGCGACGACGGCCGCGTCGTGCTCACCGGCCTCGCGACGGGCGCCGCCGAGGAGGCGCTCTGCGGGTACGCCCCGGCGCCGCTGCCGGACGCCGAGCCGGCGGACGGCCCGACGACGTACGGCATCCCCGCCCCCGAGCCCGCCCCGCGGGGGGAGTTCGGCGACGTCCGGCCGCTCCCGCCGGGCGGGAGCGGCGCGCACGGGGGCCACGCGCCCTACGAGGGCGTCGAGGACGTCGAGGAGTACGGGGCGGCGGGAGAGTACGCGGACGTCCAGGAGTACGGGAGCGCCGGGGAGTTCGCGGAGGGCCGGGCGGACGGGAGCGCTCAGGGGTACGCGGACGTCCAGGACGGTCGGGGGTACGCGGACCTCCAGGACGGTGAGGACGGGCAGGAGTACGCCGGGTACGACGGCGGGGGCCGGGAGGGCCGTGCCACCGGCGGGTTCCCGGTTCCGCCGCTGCCCCGGGGGTACGTGCCGCGCGGGGACGGCCGGGAGGGCCGGTACGGTCTGCCGCCGGGGGGAGAGCCGTCCGGCCGGGACGCCGGGCCCTCGCGTGGGCCGGGGCGGACGCCGGACCCGGAGCCCTTCGACGCCTCCGCACCGGGGGAGCCCCGCCGGTCCTCCGCGCCGGAGGCCGCGCAGGAGATCGTCCCGCGTCCCGTCGCGCCCGCCGTCCCGTACACCGCCGTACCGCCCGCCGAGCCGGGCGCGTCGAGCGCCGCCCAGCTGCGGGCCGCCCGCGCCGGAGCCATCGCCGCCTACCGCGCGGGCGCGCGCGCCGCCGCTCGCGTCACCGAGGACCGGGAGGGGTCCGGCCACGCCCCGGCCGGCCTCACGAAGCCCCCGCGGCCGGAGGAGCGCGGAGCGCACCCCGCCGCGCCGGGAGCGCCGGGCGACGCACGCACCGGCCCCGGCTCCGGCAGGGACGCGGACCGCGGCGGACCCGCCACGGACACAGGCCAGGAGACGGGCGCAGGCCCCACCGCCGACGCCGCCGACTCCACCACCGCCGACCCCACCACCGACGCCGCCGACCCCACCACCGACGCCGCCCCCGGCGTCCTCCCCCTCCAGCGCCGCCCCGCCCCCGGCGTTCCCCGCCCGGCGGCCGCCCCCTGGGGCGACCCCGCCGAGGACCCCTACGACGACGAGGACGACGAGGACGACGAGGAGGGCCCCCGGCCGCCGGGCCGGCGCGTCCACCTCGCCGGGACCTGGGACGACGGTCCCGGCGCGGGGCGGCCCGTCCCGGCCGGGGGCTCGGGCGAGGACGCCCTGCGCGCCGACTCCCGGCGGCCGGGCCTGCCGGACCGCCTCCCGAAGCCGCCGGTCCGTACCGCCCCGGACCCGGGCGGGCGCAACGCCCCCCGCGGCTGGGAGGAAGCCGTCGCGGGCGGTCGCGAACCCGCCGTCCACCGGGGCCCCGCCACCCCGCTCGCCGCCGAACGCGCCCGTCAGGCGCGGATAGCCGTCGTCGGAGCCGTCACCGAGCGCTGGGCCCCCGAGCAGGCGGGGCCGGTCCACGAGAACTGGCAGCTCGCCCCGCCGATCGGCCCCTCCACCGACCTGTGGGCGCTCGGCGCGCTGCTGTACCGGGCCGTCCAGGGCCACGCCCCCTACCCCGAGGAGAACGCGGCCGAACTGGTCCAGATGGTGTGCGGCGAGCCGCCCGCCTTCGCGGAGGAGTGCGGTCCGCTGCGGCCCGTCGTCGAGTCGCTGCTGCGCCAGGACCCCACCGAGCGTCCGGACGTCGAGGAGTTGAGCGGCTGGCTCCGCTCGCTGGTGCGCTCCGCGCCGGAACCGGAGGCGGGCGCCGACGTCGTACCGCTGCCCGCGCCCGACGCCGCCCGGCTCCCCATCGTGCGCCGCCGGGGCGAGCTGGTCCGCCGGCGCCGGGGCCGGTTCGGCGGCGGCGCGGCCCAGGGGCGGCACCGCCAGGGCCGGGGCCGCCAGACCGCGAAGCGGTTCGACCGGTCCGATCCTCAGGAGTCGCTGCTGCCGCCCGACCGGTCCGCGCCCATGACCGTGGGGACCTGGGAGGAGGAGCGCCCGGCCCGCGCCCCGCGTGCGCCCAAGGGCCCCCGGGTGCTGCGGGAACCGCCGCGCCGGGGCGGGGAGTCCTCCTCCCCGCGCAACCTGGGCCGGCTGCTGCTCATCCTGATCCTGCTCCTGATGGCCGCGGCCGTCGCGTACGCCGTGCTGTTCCTGCCGAAGCAGGAGCCGGTCGAGGGCGGCGGCGCCCCCGCGTCCACCGGTTCCGCCGCACCGCCCCCGGCGTCGGGCGGGCCCAGCCCGTCCGCCTCCCGGAGCGCCTCCGCCGACACCGGCTCCCAGCAGCCGCAGACCAGCCGGTCGGCCGTCGCGCTGCCCGCCGGCTACGCGCTCCGCAAGGACGCGGAGGGCTTCGAGGTCGGAGTGCCGAAGGACTGGCAGCGCAGCCCCGCCAACGCCGACCGTCAGATCCGTTACGGCAGCGACGGGTTCACCCTGCTCGTCGTGCCCGGTCGGGACACGGTGGCGTCGGGCGGCGGCGATCCGCTGGCCTACCAGCGGGACAAGGAGCCCGAACTCCAGCCGTTCCGGGACTCCAGCTGGTCCTCCTCGTCCGGAGTGCGCCGGGTCGACGTCGGGCGGCAGGCCATGGCCGAGGGCCAGTTCACCTGGCAGGAGAGCGGGGGGCGCGAGGTGTTCGTCCGCAACCTCGCGATGATCGTCGACGGCCGGTACCACGTCATCCAGGTCATCGGCCCCGTCAACGACCGGGACAGGGTCACCGAGGTCTACGAGCAGGCGGTCGCCTCCTACCGGGTGGCCCGCTGACCCCGCGTCACCGCGGCAGCTCCGCCGCGGGGGTTGTGCGAGGGCGACAACCATCACAGTGCGGTCTCGTGGGCGATCCCCCGTTCCGCCCGCTCGCCCCGCCTCCGTAATGTGGCGAATCCGAGGAACGGGGCGGGGACATCACGTGGATCGATCACAGGGCACGGACGCGGGACTGGTGCTGGCGGGGCGTTACCGGCTGGGCGACGTGCTCGGCCGGGGCGGCATGGGCAAGGTCTGGCAGGCCCATGACGAACTGCTGCACCGCACGGTGGCCGTCAAGGAGTTGACCGCCGGGCTGTACGTCGCCGAGGCCGACCGGCTCGTCCTGCACGCCCGGACGCAGAAGGAGGCGCGGGCGGCGGCCCGTATCACGCACCCCGGGGTCGTCACCGTCCACGACGTGATCGAGTACGACCAACGGCCCTGGATCGTCATGCAGTACGTCGACGGGCCCTCGCTCGCCGACGCCGTCAAGGAGAGCGGCGAGCTCGCCCCGCGCGAGGCGGCCCGGATCGGGCTGCACGTGCTCAGCGCCCTGCGCGCCGCCCACAGCGCCGGGGTGCTGCACCGCGACGTCAAGCCGGGCAACGTCCTGCTGGCCCGTGACGGGCAGGTGCTCCTCACCGACTTCGGGATCGCCGCCATCGAGGGCGACTCCACCATCACGCGTACCGGCGAACTGGTCGGCTCCATCGACTACCTGGCCCCGGAGCGGGTACGCGGCGGCGACCCGGGCCCGGCCTCCGACCTCTGGTCGTTGGGCGCCACGCTGTACACGGCGGTCGAGGGGGCCTCCCCGTTCCGCCGTACGTCCCCGATCTCCACCATGCAGGCGGTCGTCACCGACGAGCCGCCCGCGCCGGTCAACGCCGGTCCGCTCGGATCCGTGATCACCGCGCTGCTCCGCAAGGAGCCGGAGGACCGGCCCACGGCCGCGCAGACCGAGCAGATGCTGCTGGACGCCATGGAGGGGCGCGAACCCCGGGCCGCCCAGGCCCATGTGCCCACCCAGCGCTACCCGGAGGAGTCCCGGTACGGCTACCGGGGCCCGCACGGCTCCGACGCCCCCGCCGGCCCGCCCGGCTCCGAAGGGGCCACCGCCCGACTGCCCGGAGCGGCCTCCGCGGCCCCGCACGCCGCCCCGGCCCCCGTCCCGGACCGGGCGCCCCCGGCCACCGCCCCGGCGACCCGGCGCGCCGGCTCCCGGTGGCGCACGGTGCTCGCCGTGGTCGTCGCCGCGGCCGTCCTCGGCGGCGCGGCCGGGCTGATCGCGATGAAGTACGGGGAAGGGTCGGAGACCCCCGGCGCCACCCCCGGCGCCCCCCGTGGCGGCACGGCCGCCGGGAGCACGCCGTCCGCGCCCGCCGCCCCACCGGAGACGGACGCCCCCGCATCGGGGACGTCCGGGACGCCCGAGGGCTGGACCCGGGTCGACGACCCGGCGGGCTTCAGTCTGGTGGTGCCCGACGGCTGGACGCGGCAGGTACAGGACGGCCAGATCGACTACACCCCGGACGGCGGGGCCCACCGCATCCGCATCAGCGTCGACCCGGATCCGGACTTCGACCACCCGTACCTGCACATGCAGAGCATGGAGGAGCAACTCTCCGAACGGCTGCCCGGCTACCGGCGGATCGGGATGGAGGAGAACACCTTCCGCGACCGTCCCGGCGCCCTCTGGGAGTTCACCTGGAACGAGACCAAGGACCACGCGGGACCCCGGCACGGCATCGACCAGATGTACTACGGCGGCCCCGGCGGGCCCGAGTACGCCCTGTACCTGACCGCCCCTCAGGACAGCTGGGCGGAGAGCCGCGAGAAGTTCGACATCATGCTCCGGAGCTGGCGCGCCCCCCGGGCCCGGCAGTGACCCCGGCGGCGGCCCCGCGCCGCGTCGGCCCGGGCACGCGGCCTTCGGCGCCGCGTCGGGACCGCCGTACGGTCACGGCTTCGTACCTGCCGCCCGTTCCAGGTGGTGCCGGACCCGGCGGGTGATCCAGGATGATGGGCATGACAGATCACGGGGGACGGGCCCACGAGCCCACCAGCTACGGACTCCAACCGCCGCACGCGCCGGGCGGCTTCGGCGCACCGCATCCCGCGCCCCCGGCGCCCATCCCCTCCCCGACGGTCCCGGCGAGCGCCCCGGCCCCTGCGGCGAACCGGATGGTCGGCGGGCGCTACCGGCTGCTCGCCCGGCTCGGGCACGGCGGGATGGGCACGGTGTGGCGGGCCCACGACGAGGTCGTCGACCGCGAGGTGGCCGTCAAGGAGCCCCGCGTACCGGAGCACCTGGGCGAGCGCGAGCACTCCACCGTGTACGAGCGCATGCGGCGCGAGGCGCGGACCGCCGCCCGGATCGACCACCCCTCCGTCGTCACCGTCCACGACGTGGTGATCGAGGACGGCAAGCCGTGGATCGTCATGGAGCTGGTGCGCGGCCACTCGCTCGGCGACCGCCTCCAGGAAGGCACCCTGGACCCCCGTGAGGCGGCCAGGATCGGCCTCGCGGTCCTCGACGCGCTGACGGCCGCCCACGCGATGGGCATCCTGCACCGGGACGTCAAGCCGGACAACGTCATGCTCGGCGCCGGCGACCGGGTCGTCCTCACCGACTTCGGGATCGCCCAGGTCGAGGGCGAGCAGCGGCTCACCGAGACCGGCGCGTTCATCGGCTCGCCCGAGTACATCTCCCCGGAGCGGGTCCTCGGGCAGCGCCCCGGACCGGAGTCGGACCTGTGGTCGCTGGGCGTCCTGCTGTACGCGGCGGTCGAGGGCATGTCCCCGTACCGCCGCTCGCACACCCCCGCCACCCTCCAGGCCGTGCTGTCCGCCGAGCCGCAGACGCCCGCCCGGGGCACGGGCGCGTTCGGCACGCTCGTGATGCAGCTGCTCCGCAAGGACCCGGCCGCGCGCCCGCCGGCCTCCGAGGTCCGCCAGGTGCTCCAGCAGCTCGCGGCCCCCGCTCCGGCCGCCTCCCCGTACGCGGCTCTCACCGCGGGCGCGGGCGACGGCAGCAAGTGGGTGCCGCCGGTGCTGCACCGCAACTGGGCCGCGCAGTTCGCCCTCGGCGGTGGGGCGCTGGCCGTGGTGGTCGCACTCGTGCTGGTCCTGCTGAACCCGTTCGCGGGCGACGGGCCGCCGGAGGGCTGGCAGGTCCGGCCGGAGAACGAGGTCCTGTCGGCGGACGTGGCGGTGCCGGAGGAGTACAAGAGGTCCCAGAACGACAGCGGCGAAGTGGTCTGGTACACGGACCCCAGCGGCGTCTTCGAGATCGACTTCTGGCACCTCGCCCTGAAGGGAGACGGCCCCACCGACGAAGACCCGGGGGCCGACAAGGCGGCGCTCAAGCGGCACTACGAGAAGGGCGGGTCCGGCACCACGGAGATGAAGGAGGTCTCCGTCACGTCCGAGGACACCACGCACCAGGGGCGGAAGGCGTTCGAGATGGACATCGTGTACGTCCCCTACGGCTCGTCCGACGACGACCCGCTGCGCCACCGCTTCCGGGAGCTGCTGATCCCCGGCGAGAAGAAGAGCGACCCCTACTGGAAGGTGCGGGTGCGGATGCCCGCGAAGGGGCAGGCGGCGAAGGACGGCGAGGCGATCTTCGACGAGGTCGTCGAGGGGTTGAAAATTCACTCCCCCTGAGCGCCGCGCGCCGACCGCCGCCCGGCGGTCGGCCGCAACGCCACTGATCAGCGGTTATGTCGCCAGCGATCACTGGCTGGGTTGAGGGGTGCGGCGCGCGGCGGTGGCGGGTCCTGTGAAAAACTGTTACCCACGGGTACCCAAAGGCTCCGGCGGGACATACTCTCGGCCCCATGACGGACTCGCAGGCCCCTGACGCCCCTCTCGGTACCAACCCCGTGGCGGTCGCCCCCGCCGGCGTGCGCACGGCCGCCGACGTGGTCACCCCCGAGGTGATCGCCCAGCTGACCCGCGGTGTCGTCGGGTCGGGCCGTACGGCCAACCACACCCCCTTCACCGGGGAGAAGCTGGCCGACCTGCCCGAGTCCACCCCCGAGGACGTCGCCACCGCCTTCGACCGGGCCCGCGCCGCCCAGCCCCTCTGGGCCGCCGTCCCCGTACGGCAGCGGGCCGCGATCCTCCTGCGCTTCCACGACCTCGTCCTCAGCCGCCAGTCCGAGGTCCTCGACCTCATCCAGCTGGAGACCGGCAAGGCGCGCCTGCACGCCCACGAGGAGGTGCAGGCCGTCGCCGTCGCCGCCCGCCACTACGGGCGCAAGGCCGCCGCCTACCTCAAGCCCCGCCGCCACACCGGCGTCGTCCCCACCCTCACCAAGGTCACCGAACTGCGCCAGCCGCGCGGGGTCGTCGGACAGATCGCCCCCTGGAACTACCCGCTGGAGCTGTCCGTGGGCGACGCGCTGCCCGCGTTCGTCTCCGGGAACGCCGTCGTGATGAAGCCCGACACGGAGACCGCGCTCACCGCCCTGTGGGCCCGCGACCTGCTGATCGAGGCCGGACTGCCCGCCGAGGTCTTCCAGGTCGTCCTCGGCGAGGGCCCGGTCGTCGGCCCCGAGGTCGTCGCCCGCGCCGACTACGTCTCCTTCACCGGCTCCACCCGTACCGGCCGCGAGGTCGCCGTCGGCGCCGCCTCCCGGCTGGTCGGCGTCTCCCTGGAGCTCGGCGGCAAGAACGCCATGCTCGTCCTGGAGGACGCCGACGTGGAGAAGGCCGCGGCAGGAGCCGTCCGCGCCTGCTTCTCCTCCGCCGGACAGCTCTGCATCTCCATCGAGCGGCTGTACGTCCACGAGTCGGTCGCCGACGACTTCGTGCGGCGGTTCGCCGCCCGGACGCGCGCCATGCGGCTCGGCAGCTCCCTCGCCTACGGGGCCGACATGGGCTCGCTCGTCGGCGAGCGCCAGCTGGAGACGGTCGTCCGCCATGTCGAGGAGGCCGTCGAGAAGGGCGCGACCCTCGTCGCCGGCGGGGTCGCCCGCCCCGACATCGGCCCCCTGTTCTACGAGCCGACCATCCTGGACGGGGTGGAGGCCCCGATGGCCGTCTGCACCGAGGAGACCTTCGGGCCGGTCGTCTCGATCTACCGCTTCAGCGACGAGGACGAGGTGGTCGCGCTGGCCAACGCCACCCCGTACGGCCTCAACTCCAGCGTCTGGACCACCGACTCCCGGCGCGGCCACGAGGTCGCCGCCCGGCTGCGCACCGGCACCGTCAACATCAACGAGGGGTACGCCCCCGCCTACGGCAGCGTCCAGTCCCCGATGGGCGGCATGAAGGACTCCGGCCTCGGCAGGCGGCACGGCTCCGAGGGCATCCTCAAGTACACCGAGGCCCAGACCGTCGCCCAGCAGCGGCTGATCCCGCTCGCGCCCGCCTTCGGGATGGACGACGAGAAGTACGCCGCGTTCATGACCCGCAGCCTCAAGGCGATGAAGGCGTTCCGACTGCGCTGAACCCGCAGGCCGCCGCGTGCCGGGGCCGCCCCGGGGCGCGGCCCCTCCGGCCGCTCCCGGGGCCGGGGTCGGCCCGTCCGGCCGTGTCCGGGCCGCCGCCGGGCCCGCCCCGGCCGCCGCACCGTCCGCCCTTTTCGTACCGATTCCGTTCCGAGGAGTGCCATGTCCCAGGTCAGCCCTGCCCAGAAACAGGCCGTGCGCCATGTCCCGGCCGAGGACGACGCCGCGTACGACTACGACGTGCTGGTCGTCGGCTCGGGCTTCGGCGGCGCGGTGACGGCCCTCCGGCTGACCGAGAAGGGCTACCGCGTCGGCGTCCTGGAGGCGGGCCGCCGCTTCACCCGCGACACGCTCCCCAAGAACTCCTGGGACATCAAGAACTACCTCTGGGCCCCCGCCCTCGGCCTCTTCGGCCTCCAGCGCATCCACCTGCTCGGCAACGTCATGGTGCTCGCCGGGGCCGGCGTCGGCGGCGGATCGCTCAACTACGCCAACACCCTGTACGTGCCGCCCGCCCCGTTCTTCCAGGACCGCCAGTGGGCCTCGATCACCGACTGGCAGGACGAGCTGAAGCCGTACTACGACCAGGCCCGCCGGATGCTCGGGGTCCGCCTCAACCCGACCATGACCCCCTCCGACGTCCACCTCAAGGCCGTAGCGGAGACCATGGGCGTCGGGGACACCTTCCACCTGACCCCGGTCGGCGTCTTCTTCGGCGACGGCAAGGACGCCGACGGCACCGCGAAGGCCACGGCAGGCGACACCGTCCCCGACCCGTACTTCGGCGGCGCGGGCCCCGACCGCACGGCCTGCACCGAGTGCGGCGAGTGCATGACGGGCTGCCGCCACGGCGCGAAGAACACGCTGAACGAGAACTACCTCCACCTCGCGGAGCAGGCCGGAGCGGTCATCCACCCCATGACCTCCGTCGTCGCGGTCACCGACGACGCCCGGGGCGGCTACCGCGTCCTGACCGTCCCCACCGACCGCCGCCGCCGGGCCAAGCCCGCCAAGCTGCGCGCTCGCAAGGTCGTCATCGCCGCCGGAACGTACGGCACCCAGACCCTGCTGCACACCATGAAGGACCGGGGGCTGCTGCCCCGGATCTCCCCGAAGCTCGGCGAGCTGACCCGGACCAACTCCGAGGGGCTGGTGGGCGCGCAGACCAGCGACCGCCGCTACCGCAAGAAGCACGGCGTCCCCAAGGCGGACTTCACCCGGGGCGTCGCGATCACCTCCTCGATCCACCCCGACGAGAACACCCACATCGAACCCGCCCGCTACGGCAAGGGCTCCAACGCCATGGGCTCGCTGACGATCCTCCAGGTGCCCTACGGCGGCCACCGGGTCCTCGGCTGGCTCGGCAACGTGGCCAAGCACCCCGTCCTCGCGCTCCGTTCGCTCTCCAACCACCGCTGGTCCGAGCACACCATCATCGGGCTCGTCATGCAGTCGCTGGACAACTCCCTGACCACGTACCGCAAACCGGGCGGCATCGGGAAGGGCCTGCTCACCGCCCGCCAGGGCCACGGCGCCCCCAACCCGGTCCAGATACCCGACGCCACCCGGGGCGCCACCCTGCTCGCCGAGGAGATCAACGGCTTCCCCGGGTCCAACATCGGCGAGCTGATGGGCACCCCGCTCACCGCCCACTTCCTCGGCGGCTGTCCGATCGGCGCGAGCGCGGAGGAAGGCGTCATCGACCCGTACCACCGCCTCTACGGCCACCCCGGCATCAGCGTGGTCGACGGCTCCGCGGTCTCCGCCAACCTCGGCGTCAACCCGTCCCTGACGATCACCGCCCAGGCCGAGCGCGCGATGTCCTTCTGGCCCAACAAGGGCGAGGCGGACCCGCGCCCGGCACAGGGCGAGGCGTACGAACGGCTCACCGCCGTCGCCCCGCGCACGCCCGCCGTGCCGAAGGAGGCGTTCGGCGCGCTGAAACTGCCGTTCCTGGGCATCCCCGTGGTGCCGCCGAAGGGGACGGCGGAGGCCGGGAAGGAGGTGGAGGGCGTGGGGGACACCCCGGTATCCCACCCGTGACCGTGCCTGGTCCGGGGCGCGCGCACCCGCCCGTGCCCCGCCCGGGAGCCGTGCCCAATCCGTGATCTTCCTCCGGGCAACCGTTCGGGGAGCCGCGCGGTCGAACCCGTACCGCGTTCACCGCCGCAACCACCGCAGCAGCCGCAGGGCCGCTGCCGGGCGGCACGGCCCCGCCGAGTACCAGAGGTTTCGATGACACGCTTGTCCCCGGGAACCGCGCTGCGCCGCGCAGCGGGTCCGCTCGCCGCCGCGGGCCTGCTGGCCGTGGCCCCGCTCGCCGGGGCGGCGGCCCCCGCACAGGCCGCCGGTCCCCCGGCGGCCACGCTCGGCGGCCCTCCGGAGACCGATCTGCACCCGTACCCGGCCGACGGCGGGCCGAAGGCGTCCACGATCGGGATCACCCTCGACGCCCCGGCCGCCGGGGAGGGGAGCGGCTTCGGGGGAGACCTCACGCTCACCTTCGACCTCCAGGGGGTCGCGGGCGTCGCCGACGTGGCGTTCGACGGCGGGGCGGGGCCGGACTGCGAGGTCACGGGCGCGAAGGCGGTCTGCGAGGACCGGCGCGTCCGGCCGGGCACGCGGTCCGTCGCCGACCTCGTCGTCACCGCCGCCGCCGGGAGCGCGACCGGCGACAGCGGCACGATCACGGTGAGCGGCGAGGCGGAGGGCGCCGCGCTCGCGCCGTTCACCACGCGGGTCACGGTCGGCGGCCCCGACCTCGTGATGGAGGAGCTGCCGTTCCGGACGGAGCTGACCCCGGGCGACCGGCAGCAGGCCCCGATCACCTTCGCCAACCGCGGCGCCGGGGACGCCGACGGCGTCCTGCTCACCCTGCGGTACACCCGCGGGCTGGACATCCCCCAGCGCTACTCCAACTGCCGGTACTCCGAGGGCGGCCCGGAGCTGCCGGACTTCGGCTGGACCACGGCGCTCTGCTCCGTGGAGGGCGTGTTCGAGGCGGGCGGGACGTACACGCTGGCGACCCCGCTGACCATCGAGGCCACCGACCGCGCCTACCACGACACCTTCCTCTACCGCGTCGAGGACGCCGACGGGGCCCGGCCCGCCCGCGCGCTCCTGGAGCCCGGCGACGTGCTGACAGCGGTCCCGGTGAAGGCCCCGACGCGGCGGACGACGGCGCGCAACGCCGACCCCACCCCGCACGACAACCAGCGCGAGGCCGACTTCCGCACGGAGAACACGGCCGACTTCGCGGCCTACGGCGACCGGGTCTCCGGGGCCCGGGGCGCCACCGTCACGGCCCGCATCGGCTTCCGCAACGAGGGCCCGGCCTGGATCGGCCACATCCGCTCAGGCGAGGAGGTCGCCGTCGTCGACTTCACCGTCCCCCGGGGCGCTTCGGTCGTCGGGAAGCCGGACCGCTGCCGGGGGGTGACCGCCGCCGGCGCGTACCGGGAGGACCGGACGGGCCCCGCGCCGCGCTACCTCTGCCCGACCTCGGCGGCCGTACGCGACGGTGAAGGGCTCGACCTGCCGTTCGAGCTGCGGATCGACGAGGTCCTGATCGGGGCGGAGGGCGAGGTCGCCGTCCGGGGCCCCCACGCAGGCGACCCGGCGCTCCCCTTCGACCCGGCCCCCGCCAACAACACCGCCCGGCTGGTCCTCAACGCCGGGGACGGCGGCTCCGCGCCCGGCGGTACGGGCGGTGGCGCGGGCGAGCCGTCCACCCCGCCGATCTCGGCCCCGGCCCCGGAGGAGAACCCGTCCGGCGCCCCGGGCCCCTCGGCCTCCACCGCCTCGGGCGCAGGCGCGACGGGCACACCCGGCGGTTCCGGCTCCGGGGACGGCCTCGCCGCGACGGGATCGGCCGCCGGGACGGTCGCGGTCGCGGCGGCGGTGGCGCTGGCGACGGGTCTGGCGCTGGTCGCGGCGGCACGGCGGCGGGCAGGCCGGCACACCTGACCCCTCCGAGCCGGAGGGGGTGCGGCGGAGGAGGGAGCGGGCCTCCGCCCGGAGACGTTCCGATGCGGCCGGCCCCGGGCGTCCCCGGGACCGGCCGCATATGGGGTGACCGGCCTGCTGTCCCCTGCGGACCGGTCACATACGCCGGAATGCGGTCCCACGACGCACCTGCGGTGCGTCACACGTCCCGGCGGAGCCACGCGTGGTTTTCCTCTCGACGCCGCCCCTGGGTGGCACGGACACCGGGAACAACGAAGGCACCGCGCTCCCGGTCACGCACCGTACGGGTGAGAGGGCTCCCGAACGCAGATACGCCCCCGCCCCGCCAAGCGGAGAACCGTTCCCTCGACGGGGCCCGCGAGGACCCGCCCGCGCCCCGTCGGCCGCCCCCCGGGGGGCCGGAGAGCCCGGGCCGGGGCGCCGGTTCTCCACCGCCGGTCTCCGCACGAGGGGCCGGAGGGCCCCGCCCCCGGCCCCCGCGCGGGCCGTCCGCGCCCGGGGCCCTCACACCCGGCCGCGGCACAGCTCCAGGAGCGTCATCGCCAGCGCGGTGCCCGGCCGGCCCAGCGCGTCCCTGTAGTGGCCGAGCACGGCGGTCTCGCGCGACAGGTTGACCCGGCGGCCGCCGGAGGCGATCCGCGCCTCCTGGATCACCGCCGAGACGGCCATCCGTTCCTGGACGAGGCCGATGATCCGGTCGTCGAGGGCGTCGATGCGCTCCCGGGCCCCGCCGATCAGGGCGGCGGCCTCGTCGGTGCGGGCGCCGGTCCGCTCGGCGGGGGCGGTTTCGGCGGTGGCAGCGGTGGCGGCAGTGGTGGCAGTGGTGGCAGTGGTGCTCATGGTGGTGACTCCCGGTGGGCCGGTGGTGGACGACGGCCCCCGGGGCGAACGGACCCGGACACGCGAGACGCCCCGGGCCTGATGGCCCGGGGCGCCTGGAACGTTGCTTGTCAGTGGCTCAAGCAGCACGACCATGGCAGCCGGCGGGCCGGATGCCATAGGTAAAGACGAAGGTCGTGTGCTGACGCATGGACCCAGTATGGCCCGCGCCGGCGGCCCCGCCGCCACCGGGCCCGCATCGTGAGACGCCGGCGGCCGCGCAGGCGCGGACGGCGGCCCGGGCGGGTATGCGCGCACGGCCGGTAGAATCGGAAGAACCGACCCCCATCACCACCGCCGGAAGGCCGCTCCCGTGCCAGCAGCACCCCCCGCCGCCCCCGACGCCACGGCCGACGTGGTCCTCGTCGTCGACTTCGGCGCGCAGTACGCCCAGCTCATCGCCCGCCGCGTCCGTGAGGCCCGGGTCTACAGCGAGATCGTCCCGTCCACCATGCCGGTGGCGGAGATGCTGGCCAAGAACCCCCGCGCGATCATCCTCTCCGGCGGCCCCTCCTCGGTGTACGCGGAGGGCGCGCCCTCCCTGGACCGCTCGCTGTTCGAGGCCGGGGTGCCGGTCTTCGGCATGTGCTACGGCTTCCAGCTGATGGCCACCACGCTCGGCGGCACGGTCGACGACAACGGGGCCCGTGAGTACGGCCGTACCCCGCTGCACGTCGCCAAGGCGGGCTCGACGCTCTTCGAGGGCACGCCCACCGAGCAGCCGGTGTGGATGTCGCACGGCGACGCCTGCTCGGCGGCGCCCGAGGGCTTCACGGTCACCGCCTCCACCGACGTGGTCCCGGTCGCCGCCTTCGAGAACGACGAGAAGAAGCTGTACGGCGTCCAGTACCACCCGGAGGTCATGCACTCGACCCACGGCCAGCAGGTCCTGGAGCACTTCCTCTACCGCGGTGCGGGCATCGAGCCGAACTGGACCACCACCAACGTGGTCGAGGAGCAGGTCGCCCTCATCCGTGAGCAGGTCGGCGACAAGCGCGCCATCTGCGGCCTCTCCGGCGGCGTGGACTCCGCCGTCGCGGCCGCCCTCGTCCAGAAGGCCATCGGCTCCCAGCTGACCTGTGTGTACGTCGACCACGGGCTGATGCGCAAGGGCGAGACCGAGCAGGTCGAGAAGGACTTCGTCGCCGCGACCGGGGCGAAGCTGAAGGTGGTCGACGCGGAGAAGCGCTTCCTCGACGCCCTGGCCGGGGTCTCCGACCCGGAGCAGAAGCGGAAGATCATCGGCCGCGAGTTCATCCGCGTCTTCGAGCAGGCCCAGCTGGAGATCCTCCAGGAGGAGGGCCCCGAGGTCGCCTTCCTCGTCCAGGGCACGCTCTACCCGGACGTCGTCGAGTCCGGCGGCGGCACCGGCACCGCCAACATCAAGTCGCACCACAACGTCGGCGGCCTCCCCGACGACATCGAGTTCCAGCTCGTCGAGCCGCTGCGCCAGCTGTTCAAGGACGAGGTCCGCATGGTCGGCCAGGAGCTGGGCCTCCCCGAGGAGATCGTCCAGCGCCAGCCGTTCCCCGGCCCCGGCCTCGGCATCCGCATCGTCGGCGAGGTCACCAAGGAGCGCCTGGACCTGCTGCGCGAGGCCGACGCCATCGCCCGCGAGGAGCTGACGGCGGCCGGTCTGGACCGCGACATCTGGCAGTGCCCGGTGGTCCTCCTCGCGGACGTCCGCTCGGTCGGCGTCCAGGGCGACGGCCGCACCTACGGCCACCCGATCGTGCTGCGCCCGGTCTCCTCCGAGGACGCCATGACGGCCGACTGGTCGCGCCTGCCGTACGAGACGCTGGCGAAGATCTCCACCCGCATCACCAACGAGGTCGCCGACGTCAACCGCGTCGTGCTCGACGTGACGAGCAAGCCGCCGGGGACGATCGAGTGGGAGTGACCCCTCCCGCCCCCTGAGGAGCAGGGGCTCTACGGCCCCGCTCCCGGGGGTCCGGGCCCACGCCGATGCCGTCGCCCGTTCGTCCGGGCGGCGGCATCGTCGTACCCGTACCGCCGGGGCCGCCCCTAATTCCCTGGCGTCGCCCCCGCCCGCGTGCCAGGCTCCTCCCTCATGTCCGCCGAAGAAGTCCGCGCCCTCCTCTCCGCCGCCGGCAACGACCGGCTCACCTGGAACACCCCGCTCTCCGAGGAGCACGCCGCCCGGCTGATCGCCGCCTGCGATCCCGCCCCCGGTTCCCGGATCGTCGACCTGGGCTCCGGGTGGGGCGAGCTGCTGATGCGGCTCGTGGAGGCCGCGCCCGGGTCCGCCGGGGACGGGGTCGAGACCGACCCGGCCGCGGTGGCGCGCGGGCGGAGGCTCGCGCGGGAGCGGGGGCTCGCGGAGCGGGTGCGGTTCCACGAGGCGCCCGCCGCCGAGTGGGCCGAGGACGGCTACGACCTCGCCGTCTCCATCGGCTCCTCGCACGCCTGGCCCGGCGGCACGGCCCGGGAGTCGACCGGGAACGCCCTCGCCGCCCTCGCCGCCACCGTGCGGCCCGGCGGACGGGTGCTGTTCGGGGAGGGGGTCTGGCAGCGCGAACCGGCCCCCGAGGCGCTGGCGGGGCTCGGGGCCCGGCCCGGGGACTACGGCTCGCTGCTGGAGCTGATCCGGCTGGCGGAGTCCTTCGGGCTGCGCGCGCTCCAGGCCACCGTCGCGGACGAACGCGAATGGGACCTCTTCGAGTCCGAGGGCCCCATCGGGCGCGGGCAGCGCTGGGCCCTGGAGCACCCGGACCATCCGCTGCACGCCGAGGTGACGGCCGAGGTCGACGCCCGCCGCACCGGCTACTACGGCGGCTACCGCTCCTCCTTCACCCTCGCCTACCTGGTGCTCTCCACCTGATCCCGCGCGACGGCGCCCCCCTTCCACCGTCCCCCGCCCGGAGAACGAGGCCGTCGCGCGCACCCGCTCCGCGCACGGCCGGCCGCCGGGCGCGCCGGGGAGCCGACCGGGCCGAGACCGGCTCGGCGGCGGCCCGGCGGCCCGGATCGACCCCCAGCCCCTGCGGCAGCGGATCGGTCGAACGTTTTGACGACACCCGCCCCCGGCCCGCCCCGATGCGCGGCCGGCCTGCCCGGTACGGCACAATTCGCTGATATCGCGGGTGAGTTGGCTGGACGGGCCGGGAAAGGGCGTAATCCTCCGTGGCGTTGGACGAAGCAAAGGCGAACGGCACGCACGGTGGCGGCTGCACGTGCGGCGACTGCCCGCACGGGGCGCGTCGCGGGCATCGGCGCGCGGTCGCCGCGTTCCTGGCCAAGCGCGACGAGCTGGCGGCGGGCCGGGGGCTGCCCGCCGGGGTCGCCCAGTCGCCCTCCGCCTCCCGGCAGTGGGTCTCCGACGAGCTGACCGGCTCCGCCCGCACCGTCGCCGAGCGGGCCCGGGAGGCGGGGGACGCCTGGCTCCACCAGGTCTGGCGGACCACCCTGTTCGCCGTGGGGGGCGCGGTCGGCGCGCTGCTCGTGGGGACCTGCGCCACCGCGGTCGGGGCGGGCTGGTCCACCGCGCGCACCGCCGCCCTGCTCGCCGCCCTCGTCACGGCCGCGCTGCTCACCGCCGCCGCCCGCTACCACCGCGCCCGGGGCGGTCTGCTCGCCCCGCTGATCGGGGAGGACAACCGGCTCTCCACCTCGCGGACGGTCGCCGCCGCCTGGGTGCTGCTCGTCGTCTTCGCGGTCCTCGTCCTCGCCCTCCAACTGGCCGGGGCCTCCGATCCGGACGAGCGGGACGCGTTGATCGAGGGGCTCGACCTCGTACGCTCCGCCGGGCTCGTCGCCGTACTGGCGCTGGTGTGCGCGGTCGCCGTCGTGGTGCGCCGCGTGGTGACCGTACGGGTGCTGGGCCGGCGGCTCCAGAAGCTGCGCGCGGACCGGCCGCGCGCCGCCGACCTGCTCACCGACGACTCCGGACGCGGGTCGTTCACCGATGTGCAGTACGTGCTGGTCAGCGCCGTCGCCGTGCTGTTCGCCGCGGTCCGCCTGGCCCGCCGTCCGGAGCAGGTGCCCGACCTGCCGTGGGGGCTCGCGCTGCTGGTGGCGGTCTCGGCGGCGACCTACTTCGCCGGGAAGTACGCGGAGGGCGGCCGGCCGGTCGTGCTCTCCGTCGTACGGGCCCGGGAGGCGGGGGACCTGGACGCCCCGATCCGGACCGGCGACGACATCGAGATCCGGGGCGCGGGGTTCGTACCGCCCGGCGCGGGCACCCCCGACCGGCTGGCCCGGCTCGTCGTCCGGATCGGGACCGTCCACGTCCACGTCCCGCTGGTCCCGGTCGCCGGGGGCTTCGCCAACCCGACCGACACCGTCCTCACCGTGCCCGTCCCGGTCGAGGTCGAGCCGGGCACCGTGGACGTCCAGGTCATCACCGCCGCCGGGGTGGAGACCGACCGCGTCCCGATCGACGTCACCGACTGACCGCCGCCGCGCCCCGGACGCGTTCCGCCGCCGACCGCGTCCGGCCCCTGGTGAGCGACGCCTGGAAGGCGTACGTAGGGTCGGAACGACGGGAATCCGGGAAGTGGGGCAGAGACGATGAACGGTTACGGCGGCGGATCGTACGGTCTGGGCGGGCGCAGGACGCTGAAGGAGCGGGCGGCCACGTACGCCCTGCTGCCGCTGCGGGTCTTCCTCGGCGTCACCTTCGTCTACGCGGGGCTCGACAAGCTCACCGACAGCGCCTTCCTCTCCGCGGACGGGGCCGGATCGATCGGCGAGCTGATGCGCGGGGTGCGCGACTCCTCCGCGGTCCCCGCCCTCGTCGACCTGGCGCTCAAGAGCCCCGAGGGCTTCGGCCACGCCATCGCGATCGGTGAACTCCTCGTCGGCCTCGGCACCCTCGTCGGCCTCTGGACCCGGCTCGCCGCGCTCGGCGGAGCGCTGATCTCGCTGAGCCTCTGGCTGACGGTGAGCTGGCAGTCCACCCCGTACTACTACGGCAACGACCTGCCCTACCTGATGGCGTGGCTGCCGCTGGTGCTGGCGGGCGCCACCGTGTTCTCCGCCGACGCCTTCCTCGCCTCGCGCCGGCGCCGCACCCTGTAGGAGGCCCAGGTCACCGCCGCGGCCAGCCCCAGGCCGCCGAGGAACAGCGGCAGGAAGAACGTCCACGGGGCGTCCCAGGCCCCGGCGGCGTCGGCGGCGTACCCGCCGGCCAGGGCCAGCATCACCAGGCCCGCCACCGCGCGGCCGGGCCGGAACTCATGACGCAGCACGGGTGACCTCCACCTGTCCGATGCCCACTTCCACGAGCAGCTCGATCGTTCCGGCCGGTGGCGCACCGGACGGCGGCGGCAGCGTGCGCTCGGTCGCCCGGCCGTCGTCGATCCGGACCTGGACCCGCTGCCCGTCCTCCAGCCGGACCTCCCCGAGACGCGCCTGGGCCCGCACCTTCACCGTCGCGCCCTGCGGAACGACGACGGCCGCCCGGCCCGCCGCCACATCGAGACCGGTGCGTACGGTCCCGCCCTCGGGGACCTTCACTCCGGACAGGTCCAGCCGCGCGTCGCCCGTGCTCAGCTCGTAGTGCTGGAGCACCGCGCTCACCGAGGCGGGACGCCACTCCCGCCGGCCCCACGAGGTGTCGATCTCCTTCGGCAGCGCCGACGCACCCGCCAGGAGACCCGCCGTGACCAGCGCCGCGAAGACCGTGCCGAAGCCGGTCCGCCCCAGCGCCGAGGCGACCAGCAGACCGAGTCCGAAGACGGCGAGCGCGGCGGCCAGACCGATCTGCAGAGCGGTGCCCAGCGGCTGCTGGTCCCAGCTCAGCCCGGCGCCCAGGCCGCCCGCCACCAGCGCCGCCAGGAAGACCGGGCCGCCGATGGAGCGCGGCCCGCGCGGCGCGGACGACGGAGACGGCGTCCGGAACGGCGCGTCCGGGCTGGGCCGCCCCGCCTTCATCCCGGCGCGCGCCGCCCCGGCGTCCGTGTCCGGCGGCCCCCACAGGTAGTCCGGGCCCATCGCCCCGGTCGTGCCGTCCTTGACGATCGGATCCCGCCACCACGACGGACTGCCCGGCTGCGGCGGGGCCTTCACCTCCGGCGGCGGTGCGCCGAGCCCCCCGGTGTGCGCGGGGCCGGCCGGGGCGGCAGGAGCGCCGGGCGGGGCCGCCGGGTCCTCGGGCGCCGACGACCGGGGGGACTGCGTCCACACGGAGAAGCCGACCACGGCCACCGCCAGCAGCGCGGCGAACGACAGCATCCCCCGGTTGTGCAGCATCGAGAGGAACAGCCCGCAGCCGATCAGCGCCAGCAGCAGCGCCACCAGGGCGGCTCCGTCGACCCGGCCCGACAGCAGCTTGCGCGCCTCGTTCTCGTCCTCGCCGTCGGCGGGGAGCAGCAGCCAGGCGAAGCCGTAGAAGATCAGGCCGACGCCCCCGGTCACCGACAGGACGCCGAGCACGATCCGGAAGACCACCGGGTCCACGTCGCAGTACCGGCCCAGCCCGCCGCACACCCCGGCGACGACCTTCTGGCGCGGGGTGCGCCGCAGCGTCGGCTTCGGCGCTTCGGGGGGCGCGACGCCGGGGGCGGCGTTGGAGGGAGCGGTCATGTGTCCATGGTGACGGGCCGGACCGCCCGCCGGGGCCCGCCCCGACCCTGGACGGTCCCTGATATTGCCCGCGTACGCCCCGGAAGGGCCGGGGCCGTGACCGTGGCTGCGGGCGGCGGGCTGTGACCGGCGGGCGGTAGGTGGCGGGTGGCGGGCTGCTGGGCGGTGTCCGGACGGGGCGGGGCGCGGACGGCGGGCGCACTCCGCGACGCGGGGTCGCCGATCACGCCGGGGCGTACGCGCCGGACGCGGGGACCGGGGGCCGGCACCGGGGCGGGCGCGGGGGAGAGCCTCAGGGTCACTTCGGGGGCCGACCCTGATGCCGCCCCGCGCCCGTGCGTGTGACGATCGGGGTATGCCAGCCGCCACCGCCCGAGCCGCCAGCTCCCTCGCCGCCGAGCCGGAGGAGCCCGCGCCGCGCAAGCTCTACCGCAGCGCCGACGGACGGCTGCTCGGCGGCGTCGCGCGCGGGCTCGCCGGGCACCTCGGGCTGCCCGTCGCCTGGGTGCGGCTCGTCTTCCTCGGCCTGTTCGTCACCGACGGCCTCGGCGCCCTGCTCTACGCGGTGTTCTGGATCGTCGTCCCGCTCGGCGTCGGCGGCGTCGAACCCACCCGTTCCGTGTTCGAGACCTCTCCGGAAGGCCGCCGCAAGCTCCGCAAACCGGACAAGGGGCAGGTCTTCGCGCTGGTCGCCCTGGCGGTCGGGGCCGTCGCGTACTTCGTCAACGTCGACATGGGCGGCGAGACCGGCCGCTACATCTGGCCCACCCTCCTGATCGGCGCGGGCTCCGTGCTGGTCTGGCGGCAGGCGGACAACGCCCGCCGCGCCCGCTGGATGGAGGTCGGCCGCAACCGCAAGCTGCTCCACCTGGCCCGGGGCCTGGCCGGGGTCGCCCTGGTCGGCCTCGGCCTCGCGGTCTTCCTCGTCGTCCGCGGCTCGGCCGCCCAGCTCGGCAACCTGCTCACCGCCGCCATCGCGGTGCTGACCGGCATCTTCCTGCTCGCCGGCCCCTACCTGGTGCGGATGACCCAGGACCTCTCCGAGGAGCGGCTGATGCGCATCCGCGCCCAGGAGCGGGCCGAGGTCGCCGCCCACGTCCACGACTCCGTGCTGCACACCCTCACCCTGATCCAGCGCAACGCCGACGACGGCGGCGAGGTCCGACGCCTCGCGCGCGCCCAGGAGCGCGAACTGCGCAACTGGCTCTACAACCCCGAGGGCACCGGCAAGGACGAGGACGAGGAGCCGGCGACCCTGGCCGAGGCGGTCAAGCGGGCCGCCGCCGAGGTCGAGGACAAGCACGGCGTGCCCCTGGAGGTCGTCGTGGTCGGCGACTGCCCCCTGGACGAGAAGCTGGCCGCTCAGCTGCAGGCCGCGCGCGAGGCGATGGTCAACGCCGCCAAGTACGGTGGCGAGGGCGGGGCGGTGCAGGTCTTCGCGGAGGTCGAGGGAGGCACGGTCTTCGTCTCCGTCCGGGACCGGGGCCCGGGCTTCGACCTGGACGAGGTTCCCGCCGACCGCATGGGCGTACGAGAATCAATCATCGGCCGGATGCAGCGCAACGGCGGGACCGCCCGGCTGCGTTCGGTGCCCGGCGGAGGCACCGAGGTCGAGCTGGAGATGGAGAGGGCGAGCGAATGACCGAGAACACCGAAGCCACCGGGGGCCCGGAGCGACGGGTACGGGTCGTGCTCGTCGACGACCACCGGATGTTCCGCACCGGGGTGCAGGCGGAGATCGGCCGCACCGAGGAGACCGGCGTCGAGGTGGTCGGCGAGGCCGCCGACGTCGACCAGGCGGTCACCGTGATCACGGCGACCCGCCCCGAGGTCGTCCTCCTCGACGTCCATCTCCCGGGCGGCGGCGGCGTCGAGGTGCTGCGCCGCTGCGCCCCGTTGATGGGCACGGCCGAGGACCCGGTCCGCTTCCTCGCGCTCTCCGTGTCGGACGCGGCGGAGGACGTCATCGGCGTCATCCGGGGCGGGGCGCGCGGCTACGTCACCAAGACGATCACCGGCGCCGATCTGGTGGACTCGATCTTCCGGGTCCAGGAGGGCGACGCGGTCTTCTCGCCCCGGCTGGCCGGCTTCGTGCTGGACGCCTTCGCCTCCACGGACGCCCCGCCGGTCGACGAGGACCTGGACCGCCTCACCCAGCGCGAACGCGAGGTGCTGCGGCTGATCGCGCGCGGCTACGCGTACAAGGAGATCGCCAAGCAGCTGTTCATCTCGGTGAAGACGGTCGAGTCGCACGTCTCGGCGGTGCTGAGGAAACTCCAGCTCTCCAACCGGCACGAGCTGACCCGCTGGGCGACGGCGCGCCGACTGGTGTGACGGGCCTGCCCGGGCGGCCCGGGCCCGGGAGCCGTCCCGGTCCCGGCGGCCGTCCCGGGCCGGTCTCGGCCCTCACCCCGGGTGCGGCCCGGGGGCGAGCGAGATGTTGAGCTTCTCGCCGATCCGGCGGTAGCCGATGCCCGCGTAGACGCGTTCGACGTCCGGGCCGCCCGGTTCCAGCCAGACCGTCCGGCAGCCCTGGTCGAAGGCCCGCCGCGTCAGCCAGGCGGAGAGCGCCGCCCCGACGCCCCGGCGGCGGAAGGGGGCGGCGACGGCGAGCCCGGCCAGTTCGCTCAGCCCGTCGATCGCGGGCGAGCAGCCCCCGGCTGCGGCGGGCGCCCCGTCGAGGACGGCCAGTGCGGCCACCCCGTCCCCGGCGGCCGCGTCGCGCAGCCACTGGGCCATGCCGGCGTCGGGGTCGCCCTCGCCGCCGAAACCGTGGTGCTGGACGCGGGCGGCCTCGGTGAACTCCGCGTCGGTGGCCGGGACGGCGATGCGGAGGCCGTCGACCGGGCGCGGCGTTCCGAGGCCCTCGGGGACGCAGGCGAGCAGCGGGGCGCGGTTCTCCACGGTGAAACCGGCGGCCAGCAGGGCCGGTTCGACGGCCGGGGCCCAGGCCGGCAGGAACTCCAGCCGGGGGAGCCGCTCGTGCTCCCCGAACGCGTCGACCAGCGCCGCCACCTCGTCCGCCGTGGGCTCCGTTTCCCGGTCGGGGATGGCGTAGTTGGCGTACTTCAGTTCCCAGCCGGGGTTGTGCCGGACGGTGAACGGGCCCACTCGGTAGTGGGACGGGGAGCGCAGCGCGAGCGCCCGGGCGTACTCCTGGACGGCGGTCGCCAACGTCATACGGGAGTTCCTTCGGCGGGAGATCGGGACAGGTGGGGCGGACTATGCCACCCGGGTCGCCCCCGCGAAAGGCATCTGGTCGATGGGTGCGATGCGGACCGGTGCTCCCGGGCGCGGGGCGTGGATCATCCGGCCGCCGCCGATGTAGAGGCCGACATGGCTGATCCCGGAGTAGAAGAACACCAGGTCGCCGGGGGCCAGTCGGGAGCGCGGGATGCGCTGTCCCGCGTTGATCTGGGTGTAGGTGGTGCGCGGCAGGTCGACTCCCGCCGCCTTCCAGGCCGCCTGGGTCAGACCGGAGCAGTCGAAGGCGTTCGGGCCGGTCGCCCCCCAGACGTACGGTTTGCCGATCGCGCCGTGCGCGAAGGCGATGGCCCGGCCCGCCCGGGAGTCCGGGGCGGCGACCGGGCCGCCGCGAGCGGTGGAGCGTTCGGCGCGGGCGGGGCCGCCGCCGTGCCGGGCGTCGGCGGAGCGCTCATGGGCGGCGCGCTGCTCGGCGGTCAGGGTGGCCAGCAGCTTCCGGGCGTCCGCCAGCTTGGTGCGGATCGCGGTGCGGTGTTCGCGCAGTTCGGCGCGGCGGGCGGCGAGGCGTTCGTTCTCCCGGTCGGCCCGGGCCTTGACCCGGGTGATCTGGGAGACCTGCCGTTTGATGGTGCGCAGCAACCCCGTCTGCCGGTCGCCCGCCCGGTCAAGGTAGGAGGCGCGTTCCAGGTAGGCGTCCGGGTCGGAGGAGAGCGCCAGTTGCAGGGCCGGGGCGAGGGTGCCGGAGCGGTACTGCGCGGTGGCCAGCGAACCCAGGGCGTGCCGGGAGGCGTTGAGACGCGCGGTGCGGCGGGCGGCCTCGTCGGCCAGGGCGTCCACGGCACGGGTGGCGGCGTCCGCCTCCTCCTTCGCCCCGTTGTACTTCTCGGTGGCGACCTCGGCGTCGTGGTAGAGCCGGTCGACCTTCGCCCGGACCTGGGCGGCGGCGGGGGCCGGCTCGGCGGGGGCCGCGCCCGCCGGGGCGACCGAGCCGGCGGTGGCGGCCCCGGCGAGCGCCAGGGTGGCGGCGGTGCGGGCAGCAGAGCCGGTGAGCGGGCGCTGCTTGGGTTTTCGATGGGCTGACCTGCGGTGTGCTGCCACGGGGGCGGCATCCTTCCTCTCGGCTGCCCGCCGTGAAGGGCGGCGGGTCCGGGAAGGACGCTAATCCCGGCGCGAGGAAAAGAAGCGTCATGACAGCTATTGCCCTGATGTGACGTTTCGCCGCGCACAGGTGATCACCGATGTGCCCCTGTGCCGGGCCGGTCGATACCGGAGAGCGTCCCCGGGGAAGGCTTACCTCAATGGAAGGTAAAACCTTGGCCATGGCTAGGCTCCGGAGCTATGGACGTACTCATCAATGTTGTCGTCGCCCTGCACGTCATCGGCATCGCCTCCCTGCTGGGCGGCTTTCTGACCCAGATGAAGGCCGTGGGGGAGGGGGCCGTTCGGTTCGGCCCCGCGATGCTCCACGGTGCGCTGACCATGCTGATCACCGGCATCGCCCTGGTCGGCCTCAACCAGGCCGACGACCAGGCCGTCAACAACGTCAAGATCGGCGTCAAGCTGGCGCTGCTGGTCGTGATCCTGGCCCTGGTCTACGTCAAGCGCGACGAGGAGAAGGTCGACAAGGGCGTGTTCATGGCGGTCGGCGGGCTGACCGTCGCCAACATCTTCATCGCCACGGTCTGGACCTGAGAAGGCCGGGGCGGGCCGGCCGTGTCCGGGCCGCCCCGCCCCGCGTAGGCCGTGCCCGGGCCGCCCCGCCCCGCACCCCGGGGCGGGGCGGCTACGCCGGTCGCACGCTCCCGTAGATCGGCATGGAGTAGATCGACTCCTCGCGCACGTTCGCGCCCGGCTTCGGGGCGTGGATCATCATCCCCTCGCCCCGGTAGATCCCGACGTGGCTGATGTCGTCGTAGAAGAAGACCAGGTCGCCCGGTCGGAGGTCGGCCGTGGCGACCCGCGTGCCGAACTCGACCTGGTCCCAGGTCGTCCGGGGCAGCGCCACCCCCGCCTCCCGCCAGGCCGCCTGCGTCAGCCCCGAGCAGTCGTACGAGGACGGGCCCGTCGCCCCCCACACGTACGGCTTCCCGATCTGGGCGCGGGCGAAGGCCAGCACCTTCTCCGCCTTGGCGGCGTAACCGCTGTCCGTGCCGGAGCCGGAACCCGTGCCCGTCCCGGAACCCGTGCCCGTCCCGCCGCCCGAGCCGTCGCCGGACCCTTTCGCCGCCTCCTCGCGGGCCTTCTCCTCGGCCGCGGCCCGCTCCTTCGCCTCGGCGGCCTGCCGGGCGGCCAGCCGCGCCGCCTTCTCCCTGGCCTCGGCCTCCTTCTCGCGCTCCAGCTCCGCCAGCCGCGCCTTCTCCTCGGCGGTCAGCCGGGACAGCAGGCCGCGCGCCTCGGTGAGCTTGCTCTGCACGTCCTTCTTGCTGGAGGCGAGGGTGGCCTGCGTCTCGGTGAGGGCCTCCAGGCTCTTCACCGCCTCCGCGCGCTTCTTCGCCGCCGACGCCTGCTGCGTACGGAACTCGCTCACGGCCCTCTGCTGCCGCTCCGTCGCCCGGTCCATCAGCCGGCTCTGGTCGAAGTACCCCTGCGGGTCGTCCGCCAGGAAGAACGTCGCCGTGGGCGCGATGCCGCCGCTGCGGTACTGGGCCGCCGCGTAGGAGCCCAGCGCCCGGCGGGCCTCGTTGATCTCCTCGGTCCGCTTCGCCACGTCGGAGAGGAGCGCGTCGACCTTCTTCTGCTGCGTCCCGGAGGCGGCCTTCGCCCGGTTGTACTCCTGGGTCGCGGCCCCCGCCTGCCGGTAGAGGGCGTCGACCTTCTTGCGGACCTCCTCGATCGCGGGCTTCGGCTCCGCGGGCGCGGCCGCGGCGCTCTGCGTGGAGAGCAGCGTCACGGAGGCCAGCGCGGCCGTCGTCAGCCCGACGGCGGGGGTGGTGGAGCGCACCTTCGTACGCGGTTTGCGATGCGATGCCACGACCGGCATCTCCTTCCGTGGACCGCCTACCGGGTTAGCTGTCGGGTTCGGACGGAACGGAAGGCTGTCCTACGGTCCGCGCGCCGGGGCGCGGACCGATTCACCCCGGTTCTGCGTGTGGGTCCCCGGTTCCGAACGGCCGGGGGGCCGGGACGGATTCGGCGGAGGCGACCGTCGGGCGCGGTTCGCCCCAGGGAGGTACGGATCACCTGAGCGAGCACGCTAGCCAAAGCCCCCCGCCGCTGGGAAGGACGGTGAGCGATATGCCCGATACATTTTCGTGACCTTCCCGGAACAGAGGCCCGGCGCCCCCTCCGACCGGGCACTCCCTCACGGAACGTGGGCGTCCGCTCTCCGTGCGTCCGGGCCCGGAGGGCCGCTCGACGGCTTCGGGGGAAGGTTGTCGGTCCGGCGGCCTAGACTCGGGAGGCGATGAGCAGCCTCTTTGACGACAGTTTCCTGACCGGCCTCCAGCCCGCGGAGGACGGCCCCCCGCCGCCCCCCGAGGACCACGCGCCCGAAGAGGTGCCGGAGGGACTTTTCGAGGACGTCCACGACGCGTCCCCGCCGCCCCGGGACGGGTACTACCGGGGCGGCCAGCCCCGCCCGGCGGTCGAGCCCGCCGCGCTGCTCGACGGGCTGAACACCGAGCAGCGCGCCGCCGTCGTGCACGCCGGGTCGCCGCTGCTCATCGTCGCCGGGGCCGGCTCCGGCAAGACCCGGGTGCTCACCCACCGCATCGCCCACCTGCTGGCCGAGCGCGGCACCCACCCCGGGCAGATCCTCGCGATCACCTTCACCAACAAGGCCGCCGGCGAGATGAAGGAGCGCGTCGAGCAGCTCGTCGGCCCGCGCGCCAACGCCATGTGGGTCATGACCTTCCACAGCGCGTGCGTCCGCATCCTGCGCCGCGAGTCG
This sequence comes from Streptomyces sp. NPDC017448, assembly GCF_044330565.1. NCBI lineage: Bacteria > Bacillati > Actinomycetota > Actinomycetes > Kitasatosporales > Streptomycetaceae > Streptomyces > Streptomyces sp. NPDC017448. The sequence goes on from NZ_JBIRLM010000001.1 coordinate 559,341, forward strand.
AAGAAGCTCGGCTTCACCTCGTCGTTCTCGATCTACGACGCCGCCGACTCCAAGCGGCTGATGGCCCTGGTCTGCCGCGATCTGGACCTGGACCCCAAGCGCTACCCGCCGAAGTCCTTCACCGCCAAGGTCTCCAACCTCAAGAACGAGCTCATCGACGAGGAGACCTTCGCCGGGCAGGCGGCGGACGGGTTCGAGAAGACCCTCGCCCAGGCGTACGCGCTCTACCAGGCCCGCCTGCGCGAGGCCAACGCCCTGGACTTCGACGACATCATCATGACGACGGTCCACCTGCTCCAGGCGTTCCCGGACGTCGCCGAGCACTACCGCCGCCGCTTCCGCCACGTCCTCGTCGACGAGTACCAGGACACCAACCACGCCCAGTACACGCTGGTACGGGAGCTGGTCGGCCCGGCCGGGGAGAACGACGCCCCCGCCGAGCTGTGCGTGGTCGGCGACGCGGACCAGTCGATCTACGCCTTCCGGGGCGCGACCATCCGCAACATCCTCCAGTTCGAGGAGGACTACCCCGACGCCACGACGATCCTGCTGGAGCAGAACTACCGCTCCACGCAGACGATCCTCTCCGCCGCCAACGCCGTCATCGAGCGCAACGAGAGCCGCCGCCCCAAGAACCTCTGGACCAACGCCGGCTCCGGCGCCCGCATCACCGGCTATGTCGCGGACACCGAGCACGACGAGGCGCAGTTCGTCGCGGACGAGATCGACCGGCTCACCGACGCCGGGGACGCCAAGGCCGGCGATGTCGCGATCTTCTACCGCACCAACGCCCAGTCGCGTGTCTTCGAGGAGATCCTCATCCGCGTCGGCCTGCCCTACAAGGTCGTCGGCGGCGTGCGCTTCTACGAGCGCAAGGAGGTCCGGGACGTCCTGGCCTACCTCCGCGTCCTCGCCAACCCCGAGGACGCCGTCCCGCTCCGCCGCATCCTCAACGTCCCCAAGCGGGGCATCGGCGACCGCGCCGAGGCCATGATCGACGCCTTGTCGATGCGCGAGAAGATCTCCTTCCCGCAGGCCCTGCGCCGGGTGGACGAGGCGTACGGGATGGCCGCCCGCTCGTCCAACGCCGTCAAGCGCTTCAACACGCTGATGGAGGAGCTGCGCACGATCGTCGAGTCCGGCGCCGGACCCGCCGTCGTCCTGGAAGCCGTCCTGGAGCGCACGGGCTACCTGGCCGAGCTCCAGTCCTCCACCGACCCCCAGGACGAGACCCGCATCGAGAACCTTCAGGAACTGGCCGCCGTCGCCCTGGAGTTCGAGCAGGAGCGCGGCGCCGAGGAGGGCACGGGCACCCTCGCGGAGTTCCTGGAGAAGGTCGCCCTCGTGGCGGACTCCGACCAGATCCCCGACGAGGACGAGGACGGCTCCGGCGTCATCACGCTGATGACCCTGCACACGGCGAAGGGCCTGGAGTTCCCGGTCGTCTTCCTCACCGGCCTGGAGGACGGCGTCTTCCCGCACATGCGGGCCCTCGGCCAGACCAAGGAGCTGGAGGAGGAGCGCCGCCTCGCCTACGTCGGCATCACCCGCGCCCGCGAACGGCTCTACCTGACCCGCGCCGCGATGCGCAGCGCCTGGGGCCAGCCCTCGTACAACCCGCCCTCGCGGTTCCTGGAGGAGATCCCGGAACAGCACCTGGACTGGCGGCGCAAGGGCCCGATGGCCGCCCCCGCCGGACCCACCTCCGGCATCACGTCCTCGCTGTCCTCCTCCCGCTCCCGTTCCGGCCCCTCGGGCTTCGCGACCCGGCGCGGCGCGGAGAAGCCCACGGTCACCCTGGCGGTCGGGGACCGGGTCACGCACGACCAGTTCGGCCTGGGCACGGTGACGGCCGTCGAGGGCTACGGCGACCAGGCCAAGGTGACGGTCGACTTCGGCGACGAGCGCCCGAAGAAGCTGCTCCTGCGGTACGCGCCGGTCGAGAAGCTGTAGGACGGGTACGGACGGAGGGGGAGGGCCTCGGCCCTCCCCCTCCTTTCCGCAGAGTGTTCCGTCGCGCCGCCCGTCAGGTCGGGTTGAGGCCCTTGCTGCGCAGCCACGCCAGCGGGTCGATCGACGCGCCGCCGGCGGGCCGGACCTCGAAGTGCAGGTGCGCGCCGGTGGAGTTGCCCGAGTTGCCCGCGTAGCCGATGACGTCGCCGGCCTTCACCGGGCCCGAACGGATCCGGGTGCTGCTGAGGTGGCAGTACCAGGTCTCCGTGCCGTCGGCCGCGGTCACGATCACCATGTTCCCGTAGGCGCTGTTCCACCGGGTCTGTACGGTGCCGTCGGTGGCGGCCATGACCGGAGTGCCGTAGTCCACGGGGAAGTCGATGCCGGTGTGCACGGACATCCAGTTGAGGCCCGCCTGGCCGTAGTAGGCGCTCAGCCCGTGCTGCTTGACCGGCAGGACGAACTTGGGGCGCAGCGCCTCGCGGCGGGCGGCCTCCTGCGCGCGCTTCTTCTTCTCCGCGGCCTGCCGCTCGCGCAGGTCGATGCGCTCCTGGGTGCGGCTCGCGCGCTCGCGGAAGTCGTCGCTGCCCTCGGAGAGCTGCTCCAGCTGGCTGTCGAGCCGGCTGTTCGCGGCGGCCACCGCTGCGGAGGTGGGGTCCGCGACCGCCAGCGATGTGGACTTCTCCTCCGGCTTGTCGCCGCCGGGGAGCCCGCCGACCGAGGCGGCCGCGATGCCCGCGACGCTCATCACGCAGGCGGAGGGCACCGCGACGGTCAGCAGCGCGGAGCGCTTGGCGGGGGAGCGGCGGCGGGCCCGGCCACGGGGGGCGGGGGCGCGGACGGCGGTGCGGCCCACGGAGGGCGGGGCGGGGAAACCGTCCTCGGCGTCCGGGGCCGGCGTGGCGTCCGGCCCGCTCTCCGGTGCGATCTCCTGGTCGAGGACGGCGAACGCGGCGGTGGAGGACGGGTCGGCCCCGGGCTCCTCGGCCGGACGGTCCGGCTCGGCGGGGCCCTCGGGCGCCGCGGCGTCGGCCGACCGCTGTTCGTACGGCGAGTCCGACATCTGTTCAGCCCCGTACGCGGTGTCCCCGGGCGTGGCGCCGGAGTTCCAGGCGGTCGCGTCGTAGGCGCCGGTGTCGTACGCGGCCGTGCCGTAGACGGTGTACGCGCCCGTGTCGTAGGCGCCGTTGTCCTGGGCGGCGCCCGGGTCGAGCGTGCCGGTGGTGAAGGCGGTGGTGGCGTACGTGCCGGTGTCGGCGGCGACGGCCGCGGCGCCGTACGCGCCGACCGGGTACGCGCCGGTCTCGTAGGCGTCGCTCCCGTACGCGCCGCCGGTCCCGTAGGCCGTGCCGGCGGGGTACGTGCCGGTGTCGTAGCCGTCCGTCGCGTACGCCCCGGCGCCGTACGCCTCCGCCTGGTACGCGGAGCCCGTGCCGTACGGGGCCTCGGAGAAGCCGGCGGTGGGGAACGCGCCGGTCTGATCCTGGTCGGCGACCTGCTGCCAGGTGTCGGAGGCGTCCCACTGCCCCGGGACCTGAGAAACCTGGTCCCGCTCGGTGTAGCCGTCGTCGTAGGTGAGCGTCTGCTGGGCGCCGGTGTTCCACGCGGAGGCGTCGTACTGGCCGCTGTGGTGGTCGGGCTGTCCGGTCGCGTAGGTGGTGGCGTAACCGGCGCCGTGGGCGCCGTCGCCGTATCCGGCGGCGGGATGCCCCGTGTCGTAGCCGGCGGAGTGGTCGCCCGAAAGGGAACCGAAGAGCGGGTCGGTGTCGAAGCTGCCGGTCGATCGGCCGTCGTAGCCGACATGCCCGGCGGGGGGGTGCTGGTCGTTCACCAACTTCTCTCTCGCCTCGGCAGTAGGACTGTTCTGGGGGGCCGCCAGGGGCGCCCCAGGGGGAAGCAGTGGCCGCGACTGTACCCGGCGGTATGTGAGGACGACAATCTTCGACAGGTTTTACGCCCGCAGGAAACGGGCAATCGACCGTCTTTCGGTGGAGGGCAGACGCAGCCTTGGTTCTACGTTCGACACGTGTTCTATTTCAGGCCGCGGGTGTCGCGCCGGTAACCGGAACGTCATCCTCACCGGCCCCCCGAGCCTCCAGAGCCTCACGGACCGCCGCGGCCACCGCCGGGTGCACGGGGAGGGCGAGGTGGCCGATGCCGGTGACCCGTACGTTCACCGCGTCGAGGTCGGGATGGTCGATGCACGCCGTCCGCACGGGGACCATCACCCGGTCCCACTCGGCCCAGAAGCTGACGAACCGGGTCCGGCAGCCGGGGGCGGGGCGGCGCAGCTCCTCGATCACGGAGGAAGCGCCGCGCATCTGCCGCACGATGGGGTGAAGGCCCGCCCCCGGGACGACGGCGGTGCCGCCGTGCGGTGTGCCGAGCGTGACCAGGGTGCGCACCCGGCGGTCACCGCCCAGCCGTTGTACGTAGTACCGGGCGATCAGGCCGCCGAGGCTGTGCCCGACGATGTCGACCCGGTCGTGCCCGGTGCGCGCGCAGACGGCCTCCACCCGACGGCCGAGCAGGGCGGCGGCGGCACGGATGTCGCGGGTCAGCGGCGAGTAGTTGAGCGATACCGTCCGACGGGGGCCGTGCCGGGTCAGCGCGCGCCGCAGGACGAGGAAAACGGAGCGGTTGTCGATGAAGCCGTGCAGCAGGACGACGGGCGGCGCGGCGGGGGGAGTGGCGGCCGTGAGGGGTGGGGCGGGGGTCGTGACCGGCGGGGCGGCGGTTGCGGAGGGCGTGTCCGGCAAGACGGCGGCCGTGAGCGGCGATGCGGCGGTCGCGGAGGGCGTGGCACCGGAGGAATGGCGTCGTCCGGCCTGCCTGCCCTGCCCGCCCCGCCCGCCTTGCCCGGGTCGCTCGGGTCGCTGCTCGGGTTGCTCGGGTCGCTCGGGGGCGAGGCCGAAGGGGTAGGCGATCAGGTGCCCGGTGAGGACGGCCAGCTCCAGGGCGGTGGCGCCGACCCGGGCGGACGGGAGCCGGGGGCCGGGCAGCCGGGGAAGACGGCGCAGCGGTGAGAGCAGGGCGGGGACCAGGGAGCCGGGGGAGAGGGGCGGGGGGAGCTTCACGGCCGGCCTCCTGCACAGGCGGACGGTACGGGGAAGGGGCGGCCCCTCCCGTACGCCCCGGCGGGGGCCGGTATGAGGTCCGCCGTCCGGTGGGGGGCGGGGGGACCGGGCGGCGACGGGGCCGTACCGCCGTGCCGTGCGGCTGGCGGCGCGGTGGTACGGCGACCTCGTAGCGGCTCCCTGGGGAATGCGCCTCGCCTGCCCCCGCGCGGCCGGACGGCCGGGTGTGCGGAGGACGACGCCTGACGGAACATGTCCCACGTGTGATTTCCCCCTCCCCGCCTGCCGCGAAACTGCGCCGTACGAGATGCTGTGGATAACGTTCGTTCACATCCCCCGCCCTTCAGGCGCGGGAGACCAGGTGGAGGCAGTGATGGGTGTGACCGGTCCGATCCGTGTGGTGGTGGCGAAGCCGGGACTCGACGGCCACGATCGCGGCGCCAAAGTCATCGCGCGGGCGTTGCGGGACGCGGGCATGGAGGTGATCTACACGGGGCTCCACCAGACGCCCGAGCAGATCGTCGACACGGCGATCCAGGAGGACGCCGACGCCATCGGCCTCTCGATCCTCTCCGGCGCGCACAACACGCTGTTCGCGAAGGTGATCGAGCTGCTGAAGGCCCGGGAGGCGGAGGACATCCAGGTCTTCGGCGGCGGGATCATCCCGGAGGACGACATCGCCCCGCTGAAGGAACTGGGCGTCGCCGAACTCTTCACCCCGGGGGCGACGACGACCGAGATCGTCACCTGGGTCAACGCCAACGTCCGGCAGGCCGCCCAGACCTGACCGGCCCCCCGGCGCCTGAGCGGAACCGGGCCGGACGGACGGGGCTGCGCGGAGCTCGGGCCGAACGGGCGGCGCAGTGCGGACGGGGCCGGGCCCGAGCGGGTCGGGCGCGGGCGGACGCCGGGCGCGGGCCGGGCGGACGGGGCCGAGCCACCCGATGCTGAGTGGCGGTGGACGGTGGTCGGCCCGCCCTCCACCTGCCACCCCCCTTCCTGCGGCGTCCTCCTCCGGCGCCGTCAGACCGCCAGCAGCTCCGCCTCCATCGTGGCGCGCAGGCGCAAGGTGGAGACCAGCCGCTGGAAGGCTTCCGACCAGTAGCCGCCCGCCCCCGGCGACGCCCCCTCCTGCTCGTCCTGGGCGGCCGTCAGGACCTCCAGCCGATCGGCCTCGGCCGGGTCCAGGCACCGTTCCGCGAGGCCCATCACCCCGCTGAAGCTCCACGGGTAGCTTCCGCCGTCCCGGGCGATGTCGAGCGCGTCCACCACGGAACGCCCCAGGGGGCCGGCCCAGGGGACCGTGCACACCCCGAGCAGTTGGAACGCCTCCGAGAGGCCGTGCGCGGCGATGAACTCGGCCACCCAGCAAGCGCGTTCGGCCTCGTCCAGGGCGGCGAGGAGCTTCGAACGCTCGGCGATCGAGGCCGTCCCGGGACCGCTCTCCGGGGGTGCCGACGGGCGCCCGAGCAGGGCCCGGGACCACTGCGGATTCCGCTGCCGCACCGCCGCCCGGCACCACGCCGCGTGCAGCTCACCGGCCCAGCCGTCGGCGACGGGCAGGGCCACGATCTCCTCGGCGGGGCGCCCGCCGAACCGCTCCTCCCACACGGCGAGCGGAGCAGCCTCCACCAACTGCCCGAGCCACCAGGACCGTTCGCCGCGTCCGGTCGGCGGGACCGCCGCGACCCCGTCGCGCTGCATGCCCGCGTCGCACTCGTGCGGGGCCTCCACGGCGATGGACGCGGTGTCCCCCGTACGGTCCGGATGGACGCAGGACAGCGCGCGGGCGGCCATCCGCCCGGCGAGCGCCGAATCGGGCAGGGCGGACAGCAACTCGGCTGCGGTGGCACGGACGTTACGGCTGCGGTCGGACAGGGCCTGCTCCAGGAACGGCTCGTCGGCGCTTCCCAGTCCGGACCGCAGGGAGTCCAGGAACATCAGCCGGTCCTCGGCCCGCTCGGTCGCCCACGTGGCGGCGAGCAGGGCGAGCCCGGCCGCCGGGTCCTGCGCCCGTACGGCGTCGAGCAGCGCGACCCGCTCCGCGAACAGCCCCTCCTCCCACACCCGCGCCACCGCGTCCGGGTCCGTGAGGTCGGGGCGGTGTGCGCCGCCCGCCGAGCCGCGCAGGGCGAACTTCCAGTCGGGGTTGAGCCCGGCCAGCCACAGCCCGCGCGGCCCGGCGAAGGCGAGTGCCTGCGGGCGCAGGTCCGTACGGGCGCGGGCGGCGTCCAGCAGGGGCGGCAGCAGCGCCGCCGGGGCGCGGAAGCCCATCCGGTTGGCGGTGGCCAGCCACTGCGGTATCAGTTCCGTGAGGTCGGGCGCGGCGCCGCGCCGCCCTCCGCCCGGGGGCGCGGCGCGGTCGGCCAGCAGGTGGGCGAGCCGGTCCCGGGCGGCGCCGGGGAGCGCGGGGCGCGGGTCCGGCGCGGCGGGCTCGGGCCGGGTCCCCGGCACGGCGGGCCGCAGCCCGGCCCGCCGCCGCACGGTGTGCAGCGCGGCGGCGTCCAGGAGGGCCGCCGGAGCGTCGGCCGGCGCGGGGCCGCCGCCGCGTGGCGCGGGAGGGCGGCGGTCGGTGCCCAGGAGCGCCGAGGTGACCAACTCCTCCCAGGGGAGCGGGTCGGCGGCGTCGGCACCGGCCCCGGAGCGTGGGCCGGGGGCGGCGACGGTGGCGGGGGCGGCGGTGGTGCTGGTTGCTGCGGGGCCGGTCGTGCGAGGCATCTTTCCCCTCCCGTGGCGGAGATGCGCGGATGTCGGATGGTCAGCGGACGGAAACCGGCCGGCGGGCCGGGACCGAGGCGGGCGTCGCGGGCCGGGGCACGCGGACGGTGGGGCGGGGCACGCGGACGGGGGGGCGGGGCACGCGGACGGTGGGGCGGCGCGGGCACGCCGGGGGCGCCGGTCCCGAACGCGATTGCCGGGGCCGGGGGCCGGGGGGCATCGGCCTCCGGCCCCTCCCGGGTCAGACCAGTCGGACGACCGGGCCGACCGGGGCGGGCGTGCTCCTCCCCTCCTCCGGCTCACCCGGATCCCAGGCCGCGAACGGGTCGAAGCCCCGGTGGCCGATCTCGCCGAACACCGTGACCGGCCCGCCCCCGGACAGGGCGACGAGCTTCCACAGCCCCGGCCGGGACAACGCCGCCGGGGCGATCGGCAGCGCGGAGCCGGCCCGGGCGTCCGCCACCTGCCAGCCGTCCTGGGACGGCACGGGTATGACGTCGCGCAGGGTGACCGGGCAGGCGTCCAGCCAGGGGTCCTCCCGCAGGGCGTTCCCGTAGACCGCGGGCGCGTCCGCCGCGGCGATCCCCGGCGGGGGACCGGCCGGGGCCACCGCACCGAACTGCTCGCCCAGCTCCGCGCGGGGCTGCGCGCCGCCCGGATACGGCCTCAGTTCGGCGTCGATCGCCGTGCCCACCGGGAGCGCCTGCGCCGGGGGCCGCCCCGCCGCGCCGAACGAGAGCAGCAGCGCGGTACGGCCCGACCCCTGCCCGTACAGCCAGATCCGCCGCGCGACGATCTTGCCGTCCGGGACGTCGTACTGCGCGAGGACCGTCCAGTGGTCCCGGACCGGGGGGCCTTCGGCGGAGACGGGCAGCCCCACGCGCGTCCGCACGGTCGCGGCCAGCGGCTTTGGCAACCGCTCCCGGCCGAGCCAGGCCCTGCCCAGCAGGTGGAGCAGTCCGCACTCCTCCAGCAGCCGGACCGGCCAGCCGGGGCCGGACCCGGTGATCGCTCCCAACTCCCGCGCCCGGGCGGCGAGGCCGGGCGCCTGGGCGTCGACCATGCGGGCGGCGGTCTCCTCCCACAGGCCGTAACCCGAGCGTTCGGTCGCGGCGAGCCCGCCGCGCAGCAGATCGGCCAGGCGCTGCTCCAACTCCTCGGCCCCGCCCGTGACGCGCTCGGCCCGGCGCTCCGCCCGCTTCCCGGCGGCGGCCGCGTCGGCCGGCCCCCGCGCGGTGCCGCCCCCCTCCGGGGGCCCGCCCTTCTCCGCCGCGCGTCCGCGCCGGCCCTCGACCCACGCCGCCGCCCAGTCGACCGGATCCCCCTGCGGGAACGCGGCCCCGTCCGCCGCCCGCAGCAGCAACAGCCCCAGCGCGTGCTTGCACGGGAACTTCCGGCTGGGACACGTGCAGTGGTACGCCGGCCCCGTGAGGTCGACCACCGTCCGGTACGGCGTGCTCCCGCCGCCCTTGCACAGACCCCACACCGCCCCCGCTCCGTCGTCTCCCGTGCCGGACCACGGACCGGCCGCACCGAGCCGCGTACCCGCCGTGCGCGATGCCGCGTCGGGAGCCAGGGCCAGCACCTGCTCCACCGTCCAGCGCGCCACCGGTCCGCCGGTGGGCGAGGACTCTCCCCCGTGAGATAGCTGCATGTCCCCGACGGTAGGGGGCGGCACTGACAATCCCCTCCGACCTGCGAAGGCGTTCCTCCGAGGGCGATTTGACTTTGCCCGCCCTTTGCGTTTCTCTGCGGTCGCCGCCTACGGAACGGATCCGGGCGGACCGATCCAGGGGGGATCCCACATGAACCGCACCACCCGTGTCACCCGCGCCCTCGCGGTCTGCGTCCTCGTGCTCGGACTCGGCGCCTGTTCGGCCGAGTCGGTGGACAAGGCGGTCAACAAGGCGGTCGACGAGACCGTGGACGAGACCTACGAGGTCACCTACGAGGTCACCGGCACGAGCGTCGACGAGATCACGTACCACGGGGGCGGCGGCAAGGCCATGGAGCCCGAGCTGGAGACCGTCAAGTCGCCGGCCCTGCCGTGGAAGAAGACCGTCAAGCTGCGCGGCGTCATGCCGCCCGCCGTCATGCCGCTCGCCGTGGACGTGAACGGCACGGACGTCGCGTGCACCATCACCTACAAGGGCAAGGTGATCAAGGAGGCGAAGGGGGACGGCATGCTGTCGACGGGCGGCTGCGTCGCCGTGTCGCCGATCGTGGGCTGACCCCGGCGGACCGGCCCCGGCCGGTCGGCCGGATCCCGCACGGCGACCGGCCCGACCGGATCGCGCGGGGCGGCGCCCGGCAGGCGCGAACGGGCTCCGACCTGCGGTCGGGGCCCGTTGTCAGTGCCGTGGTGCACGGTGGGAACCACATCGGGTCGACCGATCTGGAGGGGGATCCATGACCGTGCCCGCAACCACCCCGACCACCCCGGCCACGCCGAGCGCCTCGACCACGGCGGCCGCCGGAGCCGCCGCATCCGCCGCCGGGGCGGAGGCGCTGCGCCCGCACGCCGAGGACGCGTTCGCCGACGAGCTCGCGGCGCTCGCGGCGACCGACGACCGCCCCAGGCCCGCCCGCTGGCGGATGTCGCCCTGGGCCGTCGCCACCTACCTGCAGGGCGGGGTCCTGCCGGACGGGACGGTGATCACCCCCAAGTACGTGGGCCCGCGCCGTCTGATCGAGGTGGCCGTGACCACCCTCGCCACCGACCGCGCGCTGCTCCTGCTCGGCGTCCCCGGCACGGCCAAGACCTGGGTCTCCGAGCACCTGGCCGCCGCCGTCAGCGGCGACTCGACGCTGCTCGTGCAGGGCACCGCCGGGACGCCGGAGGAAGCCGTCCGCTACGGGTGGAACTACGCACAGCTCCTCGCCCACGGCCCCAGCCGCGACGCCCTGGTGCCCAGCCCCCTGATGCGGGCCATGTCCGAGGGCATGACGGCCCGGGTCGAGGAGCTGACCCGGATCCCCGCCGACGTGCAGGACGCGCTCATCACGATCCTGTCCGAGAAGACGCTCCCCGTTCCCGAGCTGGGCCAGGAGGTGCAGGCCGTCCGGGGGTTCAACCTCATCGCCACCGCCAACGACCGGGACCGGGGCGTCAACGAGCTGTCCAGCGCGCTGCGCCGCCGGTTCAACACCGTCGTGCTGCCGCTCCCCGCGACCCCGGACGAGGAGGTCGACATCGTCTCCCGGCGCGTCGACCAGATCGGCCGGTCGCTCGACCTCCCGGCCGCGCCGGAGGGCCTGGCCGAGATCCGCCGGGTGGTGACGGTCTTCCGCGAGCTGCGCGACGGGGTGAGCACCGACGGGCGCACCAAGCTCAAGTCCCCCTCCGGCACGCTCTCCACCGCCGAGGCGATCTCCGTCGTCACCAACGGCCTCGCGCTCGCCGCCCACTTCGGCGACGGAGTGCTGCGCCCCGGCGACGTCGCGGCCGGCATCCTCGGCGCGGTCGTCCGGGATCCCGCGGCGGACCGGGTGGTCTGGCAGGAGTACCTGGAGACCGTGGTCCGCGAGCGGGACGGCTGGAAGGACTTCTACCGCGCCTGCCGCGAGGTGTCCGCATGACCCTCCCCGCCGGAACGGCCGCGTCCGCCACGCCCGCGGCGGACGGGCCGGGCCCCCCGGCGCCCGCCGTCCCCGCCGGTACGGCCACGGCCCCCGCGGCGGCCGGTGCGCCCGCACCGGAACCCCGCGAGCCCACCGGACCGTGGCTCCTGGGGGTGCGGCACCACGGCCCCGGCTCGGCCCGGGCGGTCCTCGCCGCCCTCGCGGCGGCCCGGCCGGCCGCCGTCCTCGTCGAGGGGCCGCCCGAGGGCGACGCACTGCTGCCCCTGGCCGCCGACCCGGCGATGCGCCCGCCGGTCGCCCTCCTCGCGCACGCCGTGGACGACCCGGGGCTGGCCTCCTTCTGGCCGATGGCCGCGTTCTCACCCGAGTGGGTGGCCATCGGCTGGGCCCTCGACCACGGCGTCCCCGTCCGGTTCATCGACCTGCCCGCCGCGAACTCCCTCGCGCTCAAGGCCCCCGCGCCCGGAGCGGAGGAGGCCCGGGCCCCGGGGGAGCGGCCCGAGGACGACGAGGCCACGCCGGTCGTGGACCCGATCCGGGTGCTCGCCGAGACCGCCGGGTACGACGACCCCGAGCGCTGGTGGGAGGACGTCGTCGAACACCGGTCCCCGGCCGACGGCCCCGGCGGGAACGCGGGAGGCGGGGACGGCGCGGACGGCGCGCTCGCACCGTTCGCCGCGCTGGCGGAGGCCATGAGCGCCCTCCGTGAGGCCTACGGCGACGGCGGGCAGCCCCGGGACGCGGTGCGCGAGGCGTACATGCGGATCCAACTGCGTACCGCCCGCAAGGAGTTCGGGGACGCCGTCGCCGTCGTCTGCGGCGCCTGGCACGTGCCCGCCCTCGCCGCGCGGACCACCCTCACCGCCGACCGCGCCCTGCTGAAGGGGCTTCCGAAGGTCAGGACGGAGCTGACCTGGGTGCCGTGGACCCACCGCCGCCTCGCCCGGCAGAGCGGTTACGGGGCCGGGATCGACGCGCCCGGCTGGTACGGGCACCTCTTCGCCGCCGCCGACCGGCCCGTCGAGCGCTGGATGACCCGGGTCGCCGGGCTGCTGCGCGAGGAGGACCGGTCCGTCTCCACCGCCCACGTCATCGAGGCGGTCCGGCTCGCGGAGACCCTCGCCGCCCTCCGCGGGCGGCCGCTGGCCGGGCTGGGCGAGGCGACCGACGCCGTGCGGGCCGTCATGTGCGAGGGGTCCGACGTCCCCCTCGCCCTCGTCCAGGACCGGCTGATCGTCGGCGACGCCCTCGGCGAGGTGCCGGACTCCGCCCCGGCCGTCCCGCTGCAACGGGACCTGACCCGCGTCCGGCGCACCCTGAGACTCAAGCCGGAGGCGTCGGAGCGCGAGCTCGACCTCGACCTGCGCAAGGAGACCGACGCCGCCCGCAGCCGCCTCCTGCACCGGCTGCGCCTCCTCGGCGTCGACTGGGGCGACCCGGTCGCGGGACGGGGCGGCACCGGCACCTTCCGGGAGAGCTGGCGGCTGAGCTGGGAGCCGGAACTGTCCGTCCGGGTCGCTGAGGCGGGGGTGTGGGGCACCACCGTCCTCACCGCCGCCACCGCGAAGGCCGAGTCCCGGGCGGCGGCGGCGACCACGCTGGCCGAGGTCACCGCCCTCGCCGAGCACTGCCTCCTGGCCGATCTGCCGGACGCGCTGCCCGTGGTGATGAGGGCCCTCTCCGACCGGGCCGCACTCGACGCCGACGTCGGCCACCTCGCGGACGCGCTGCCCGCCCTCGCCCGCTCCCTGCGGTACGGGGACGTGCGCTCCACGGACACGGCGGCGCTCGCGGAGGTCGCCGCCGGGCTCGCCGAGCGGATCTGCGTCGGCCTGCCGCCCGCCTGCACCGGCCTCGACGCGGACGGGGCCGAGGCGCTGCGCCGCCGGGTGGAGGCGGTGCACGGGGCGATCGGGCTGCTCACGGCCGGTGCGGCCCCCGCCGCGGGACTGCGGGAGCGCTGGGACGCCGTCCTGCACAAGCTGGCGGTCCGGGACACGGTCGCCGGGGTCGTCCGGGGCCGGGCGGCCCGGCTGCTCCTGGACGAGGGGCGGCTGGCGGAGGACGAGGCGGCCCGGCTGATGGGCCTGGCCCTCTCGCCCGGCACCCCGCCCGCCGACGCCGCCGCCTGGATCGAGGGGTTCGTCGGCGGGGCGTCCGGCGGCGGCATGCTGCTGGTCCACGACGAGCGGCTGCTCGCCCTCGTCGACGGCTGGCTGGCCGCGATCCCCGCCGACCGGTTCACCGACGTGCTGCCGCTGCTGCGCCGCACGTTCTCCGCGTACGAACCGGGCGTACGGCGCACCCTGGGCGAGCTGGTCCGGCGCGGGCCCGCCCCCGAGGGCGCCCGGCGGGGCGACGCCGGCCGCCCGACCGATGGCTACGGCCCCGGCCTCGACCGGGGCCGGGCCGACGCGGTGGAGCCGGTGGTGCGCCTGCTGCTCGGCCGCCCGCCCGAGCCCGTGGAGGCGGCCGGATGACGACGACCACCCGGGCGCACCCGGGCCCGACCGACCCGACGGGGGAGACCATGGAACGGCCGACGACCGCGACCCGGGCGACGACCACCGCACAGACCGCGCCCGCATCCGCGTCCGCACCTGACGCGGAGCGGCTGCGGCGCTGGCGGATGGTGCTCGGCGCGGACGGCGCGGAGAGCACGGGGCCCACCCTCACCGGCCGGGACGCGGCGATGGACGGTGCGTTGAACGCGCTGTACGGCGGGGGCGCGGGCGGGAAGCCCGGCGACCGGGGCCCCGGCGGCCGTTCGGCGGGTCTCGGCGCGTCGGCTCCCTCCGTCGCCCGCTGGCTCGGCGACATCCGGACGTACTTCCCCAGCTCCGTCGTCCAGGTGATGCAGCGCGACGCGATCGACCGGCTCGGCCTGGCGTCCCTGCTCCTGGAGCCGGAGATGCTGGAGGCGGTCGAGCCGGACGTCCACCTCGTCGGCACCCTCCTCTCCCTCCACCAGGCGATGCCCGACACGACCAGGGAGACCGCACGCACCGTCGTCCGCAAGGTCGTCGAGGAGCTGGAGAGGCGGTGGGAGAGCCGCACCCGGGCCACCCTGTCCGGGGCCCTCGACCGCTCGGCGCGGATCAGCCGGCCGAGCCACCGCGACATCGACTGGGACCGCACCGTGCGGGCCAACCTCAAGAACTACCTGACGCTCCCGGGGCGGGACGGTGCGCCGTCGAGGGGCACGGTCGTACCGGAACGCCTCGTCGGCCACGGCCGCGCCGCCCGGTCCGTCAGGAAGGACGTCGTCCTGTGCGTCGACCAGTCCGGTTCGATGGCCGCGTCGGTCGTGTACGCCTCGGTCTTCGGCGCGGTGCTCGCCTCCCTGCGCACCCTCTCCACCCGGCTCGTCGTCTTCGACACGGCGGTCGTCGACCTCACGGACCAGCTCGACGACCCGGTCGACCTCCTGTTCGGCGCCCGGCTCGGCGGCGGCACCGACATCAACCGGGCGCTCGCCTACTGCCAGTCCAGGATCGTCCGGCCGGCCGACACCGTCGTCGTCCTCATCAGCGATCTCCACGAAGGGGGCATCCGCGGCGAGATGCTGAAACGGGTCGCCGCGATGAAGGCGTCCGGCGTGCAGTTCGTGACGCTGCTGGCCCTCTCCGACGAGGGCGCGCCCGCCTACGACCACGAGCACGCGGCGGCGCTCGGCGCACTCGGCGCGCCCGCGTTCGCCTGTACGCCGGACCTCTTCCCGGACGTCATGGCCGCCGCGATCGAGAAGCGGCCCCTGCCCGTGCCGGACAAGGAGCCCCCGCCCTGAGAGGCGTCCGACGGGTCCGCGCGGCGGGTGGGGAGCCGATCGCGTTCCGCCCGCCCCGGGGCGTCCGTCCGGCACCCTCTGTGACCGTTATCACCGCTCAGGTGTGATCTGCGATTTAGGGTCACACGGGGCGCGGGGATAACCTGCCGGATGGACATGCCGCGTATTCGGACACCGTGTGCGCCTTCCTGGTGACAGAGCAGTCACGATGCCCTTCGCGGCACGCCCACGCAGAAGAACGAACCGCGATACCACTAAAAGGGACGGACGCGCGTGGACCTGTTCGAGTACCAGGCGAGGGACCTCTTCGCCAAGCACGGTGTACCGGTGCTGGCCGGTGAAGTCATCGACACGCCTGAGGCAGCCCGCGAGGCGACCGAGAAGCTGGGCGGCAAGTCTGTCGTCAAGGCGCAGGTGAAGGTCGGGGGCCGCGGCAAGGCCGGCGGCGTCAAGCTGGCCGCCGACCCCGACGAGGCGGTCGCCCGGGCGACCGACATCCTCGGCATGGACATCAAGGGCCACACGGTCCACAAGGTGATGATCGCCGAGCTGTCCCCGGAGATCGAGGCGGAGTACTACGTCTCGTACCTCCTCGACCGCACCAACCGCACCTTCCTGGCCATGGCCTCGGTGCAGGGCGGCATGGACATCGAGGAGGTCGCGGAGAAGACCCCCGAGGCCCTCGCGAAGGTCCCGGTCGACTCCAACTCCGGCGTGGACATCGCCAAGGCCCGCGAGATCGTGGCCCAGGCGAAGTTCCCGGCCGACGTGGCCGAAGGCGTCGCCGAGGCCCTGGTGACCCTGTGGGAGACCTTCGTCGCCGAGGACGCCCTCCTCGTCGAGGTCAACCCGCTGGTGAAGACCAAGGACGGCCGCATCCTGGCCCTGGACGGCAAGGTCTCGCTCGACGAGAACGCCGACTTCCGCCAGCCGGACCACGAGGCCCTCGAGGACAAGGACGCAGCCGACCCGCTCGAGGCTGCCGCCAAGGCCAAGAACCTCAACTACGTCAAGCTCGACGGCGAGGTCG
The DNA here is from genome assembly GCF_044330565.1 of Streptomyces sp. NPDC017448. Classification (NCBI taxonomy): domain Bacteria; kingdom Bacillati; phylum Actinomycetota; class Actinomycetes; order Kitasatosporales; family Streptomycetaceae; genus Streptomyces; species Streptomyces sp. NPDC017448. Next base: position 575,488 of record NZ_JBIRLM010000001.1, read on the forward strand.
GCATCATCGGCAACGGCGCCGGCCTGGTCATGTCGACCCTGGACGTCGTCGCGTACGCCGGTGAGAACCACGGCAACGTGAAGCCCGCCAACTTCCTCGACATCGGCGGCGGCGCCTCCGCCGAGGTCATGGCGAACGGCCTGGAGATCATCCTCGGCGACCCGGACGTCAAGTCCGTCTTCGTCAACGTCTTCGGTGGCATCACCGCCTGTGACGAGGTCGCCAACGGCATCGTGCAGGCGCTCGCGCTCCTGGAGTCCAAGGGCGAGAAGGTCGAGAAGCCGCTGGTCGTGCGTCTCGACGGCAACAACGCGGAGCTGGGTCGCAAGATCCTCTCCGACGCCAACCACCCGCTCGTGCAGCGCGTGGACACCATGGACGGCGCGGCCGACAAGGCCGCCGAGCTCGCCGCGGCTGCGAAGTAAGGGACGAGGGACTCCAACACCATGGCTATCTTCCTCACCAAGGACAGCAAGGTCATCGTCCAGGGGATGACCGGCGCCACGGGCATGAAGCACACCAAGCTCATGCTGGGCGACGGCACCAACATCGTCGGTGGCGTGAACCCGCGCAAGGCCGGTACGTCCGTCGACTTCGACGGCACCGAGGTACCGGTCTTCGGCTCCGTCAAGGAGGCGATGGAGAAGACCGGCGCCAACGTGTCCGTGCTCTTCGTCCCGCCGGCCTTCTCCAAGGCCGCCGTCGTCGAGGCGATCGACGCCGAGATCCCGCTCGCGGTCGTCATCACCGAGGGCATCGCCGTCCACGACTCCGCCGCCTTCTGGGCGTACGCGAAGGAGAAGGGCAACAAGACCCGGATCATCGGCCCGAACTGCCCCGGTCTCATCACCCCGGGCCAGTCCAACGCCGGCATCATCCCGGGCGACATCACCAAGCCCGGCCGCATCGGTCTCGTGTCCAAGTCCGGCACGCTGACCTACCAGATGATGTACGAGCTCCGTGACATCGGCTTCTCCTCCGCCGTCGGCATCGGTGGCGACCCGGTCATCGGCACCACGCACATCGACGCCCTCGCGGCGTTCGAGGCGGACCCGGAGACCGACCTCATCGTGATGATCGGCGAGATCGGCGGCGACGCCGAGGAGCGTGCCGCCGACTTCATCAAGGCGAACGTCACCAAGCCGGTCGTCGGCTACGTCGCGGGCTTCACCGCCCCGGAGGGCAAGACCATGGGCCACGCCGGCGCCATCGTCTCCGGCTCCTCGGGCACCGCCCAGGCGAAGAAGGAGGCCCTGGAGGCCGCCGGCGTCAAGGTCGGCAAGACGCCGACCGAGACCGCCAAGCTGGCGCGCGAGATCCTCGGCGCCTGAATCTGAGCCTGAGCCCGGTTCCCGGGCACGCTCGAACGGCGCGGGCCCCCCCCCCAGCGCGGCCCCGGGGGCCGGCCCGCCCCCCCCGGCGCCCCCCCCGCGCGCCGCGACAGCGGGGGCCCCCGGGCCGGCGCGGGGTGCGGGTGGCGGCCCCCGCGCGCCGCG